>NZ_JBIAVG010000018.1:0-202556 GCF_042893955.1 Streptosporangium sp. NPDC001559 | reverse complement strand
GGGGGGCGGGGGGGGGGCCCCCGGGGGGGGGGGGGGCGGGGGGGGGGGGGGGGGCCCGCGCCGGGGGGGGGGGGGGGGGGGGGGGGGGGGGGGGCCCCCCGCCCCCCCCCCGCGACCCCGTCAGAGACGCTGGTACATGACGTCCACATCCCAGCGGGTGAAGCCCAGCCTCTCGTAGAGGCGGACCGCCGCGGTGTTGCTCTCGTCGACGTACAGCATCACCTGGGCCAGCCCCAGGGAGCGCAGGTGCGCCAGGCCCGCCAGGGTGAGCGCCCTGCCCAGTCCGCCACCCCGCTCGGCGGGGTCGACGCCCACCACGTAGACCTCGCCGATCGGCTCGGGGCCGTCGTGCACCTTGGTCCAGTGGAACCCCGCCAGGCGTGCCGTACCGTCCGCGGGGTCGTGCCGTTCGGCGAGGAAGAAACCCGCCGGGTCGAACCACGGCTCCCGCTCGCGCAGCCTGAGATCCTCCAGGGTCCAGGCGCCCTGCTCGGGGTGGTCGGCGAAGGTCCTGGCGTTGAGCGCGACCCAGGCCTCCTCGTCGGCGGAGCCGGGTTCGAAGGCGCGCAGCCGTACGCCTTCGGGGAGTTCGAAGGCGGGGAGTTCGACGGCCAGCGGGCGGCGCATCCGCCACAGCGACCTGGCCCTGGTGAAATTCGCGACGGCGGCCAGGGCCTCGGCCCCGGGATGCCCCCCGTGCGCCCACACGCGCAGGCGCCCTCCCGTCTCCTCCAGTACGGCCAGCAGCAGGCGACGCCCGTAGCCTCGCCGCCGGAAGGCGGGGTGGACGACGAGCTCCCCGCTCGGGGCGGTCGAGTCGGCCAGGTCCACATGCGCGTAACCGGCCAGGTCGTCCCCGGCGTACAGCAGCACGGAACGCGTCTTCTCACCGCCGTGGCGCAGCTGCAGCAGCGCCTGTTCGTTGAGCGGTCCCACGCCGTCCGCCTCCGTCGCGGCCTCGGCCGTCGCCAGGACGGCGGCCACCTGAGAATCGGAGAGTCGTTCCCTGTGTTCCACGCGCACGTTCATGTTCTGGACTTTATGCGCAGTGGCATTTCAGCCGATGGTCGGGGAGTGGCAAAAGCCGCCACCATTCGGGACGGTTAATCGTTACCTCTAGGACATTCCTTGCATAGGTCGTCACTTTAATGTCGTGGTTCATGACGTCTCGTACCTTCCAGCGCCTGGCCATGGCCGGGGCTCTCGCCGGAGCGGGCCTCATGCTCGCGATGGGCCCGGCGACCGCGGCGACCCAGGGAACCGCACATAACGCGCACAACGCGTACAAGGCTCCCCGGACCGTCCCCGTCCGCCTGCTCTCCCTCAACGACTTCCACGGCAACCTCGAACCGCCGACCGGCTCCTCGGGCCGCATGGTCGACGAGACCGGAGCGACCGTCGAGGCCGGCGGCGCCGCCTACGTGGCCACCCACCTCAAGCAACTGACGGACGGGAACACCCTGAAGGTCGCCCAGGGAGACCTGATCGGAGCCAGCCCGCTGCTGTCGGCCGCCTACCACGACGAGCCGTCCGTCGAGTTCCTCGGCAAGATCGGCGTCACCGCCTCCGCCGTGGGCAACCACGAGTTCGACGAGGGGTACTCCGAACTGCGGCGCATCATGTACGGCGGCTGCCACCCGACGGACGGCTGCTCGCCCGCCGGGCCCTGGAAGGGCGCGCGCTACAGCTACCTGGGCGCCAACGTGCTCTTCAAGAACCCGGGCGGCGGAGCGGAGCGGGAGGCGCTCGCCGCGCTCGGCGGGAAGGACAGCGGATCCCTACACGACCTGCTGAAGGGGTACGGCATCCCGGCCCTGCCGCCGGTGGCCGTCCGCTGGGTCAACGGCGTACCGGTCGGCTTCATCGGCCTGGTCACCCAGACCACCCCGGGCATCGTCACCTCCGAGGGCATCAAGGACCTGCGGTTCGCCGACGAGGTCAAGGCGGCCAACGTCGCCTCGAAGCTGCTGAAGCTGGTCGGCGTCAAGGCCCAGGTCGTGCTGATGCACGAGGGCGACCAGGTCACGCCCGGCCGGTCGCCGGACGCCTGCAGCGCGCAGCCGGGCGCGGGCACCAGGATCGCCACCCAGGTCGACCCCGAGATCGACATGATCCTCAGCGGCCACTCCCACCAGGCCTACCTGTGCCAGGTGACCGACCCGGCCGGCGGCACCCGCCTGTTCAGCCAGGGCGGCTCCTTCGGCCGGGTGATCACCAAGGTCGACTTCCGGGTGGACGTCCGTACCCGTGACGTGGTGCGCTCCTCGGTCGTGGCCGACAACCAGGTGGTGACCCGTACGGTCACCCCGGACCCGGAGATCGCCGCGTTCGTGCAGACCTGGAAGGAGCGCGTCGCGCCGGTGGCCAACAAGCCGATCGGCAGGATCACCGCCGATGTCACCAACGCCGCGGCCCCCTCGGGAGAGTCGTCCCTGGGCAACCTCATCGCCGACGGCCAGCTCGCCGCGTCCAAGAACGGGGGGAACGCGCAGATCGCCCTGATGAACCCGGGCGGCGTACGGGCGAGCCTCAGCTACGCGGGCTCCCCCGTAGGGGAGGGCGACGGCGTGGTGACCTACGGCGAGGCGTTCACGGTGCAGCCGTTCAACAACCTCGTGCAGGTGATCACCCTCACCGGCGCCCAGCTGAAGACCGTCCTGGAGCAGCAGTTCCCCGGCGGCCCCAACGCGCAGCCGTTCACCAAGATCCTGCAGCCGTCCTCGAACCTCACCTACACCTACAGCACGGGTGCCGCGTGGGGCTCGAAGGTCTCCGGCCTCAAGATCGACGGAGTGGCCGTGACGGACACCCAGAGCATCCGGGTCGCCGTCAACAACTTCCTCGTCGGCGGCGGTGACGCCTTCGCGGAGTTCACCAAGGGCACGGACGTGTGGAGCGGGCCGCTCGACATCGACTCCTTCGCCGCCTACTTCGCGGCGAACCCGACGATCACGCCTCCGGCTCCCACCCACATCACCGTCGTTCCCTGACGATCCGGGGCGTCGCGCGGGGCCGGTCGAGGTCCCGCGTGGCGCCCGTCAGTGGTGGGCGGGCTCGCGCTCGCCGGCGGACTCGCCGCCGCGCTCGGGGACGAAACGGTAGCCGACGTTGCGCACGGTGCCGATCAGCGACTCGTACTCGGCGCCGAGCTTGGCGCGCAGCCTCCTGACGTGCACGTCGACGGTCCTGGTGCCGCCGAAGTAGTCGTAGCCCCAGACCTCCTGCAGTAGCTGGGCGCGGGTGAAGACCCGGCCCGGGTGCTGCGCGAGGTACTTCAGCAGCTCGAACTCCTTGAACGTCAGGTCCAGCGCCCGGCCGCGCAGCCGCGCGGTGTAGGTGGCCTCGTCGATCGCCAGGTCACCGCTGCGGATCTCGTCGGGGACCTCCTCGACGGCGGACAGGTCGAGCCTGCCGACGGCCATCCGCAGCCGGGCCTCGACCTCGGCGGGGCCCGCGCTGTCCAGCAGGACGTCGTCGACGCCCCACTCGGCGGTCATGGCGGCCAGACCGCCCTCGGTGACGATGACCAGCAGCGGGCAGGTGATGCCCGTGGTCCGCAGCAGCCTGCACAGTCCCTTGGCGTGGGCCAGCTCACGGCGCGCGTCGACGAGTACGGCGTCGGCGGGCGGGATGTCGATCAGCGCCGAGGCCTCCGCGGGGGCGACCCGCACCGAGTGCAAGAGAAGTCCCAGCGCCGGGAGCACCTCTGAGGAGGGCTCAAGGGCGTTGGTGAGCAGCAGGAGATTGCTCACGGTGCCTCCTTCCCGCGTCGTGCCGGCTGCTGGCCGTACAAACACGTAAGGACCCGGGGGCTACGTCGCCCAGGTCCCGTGTAGGTGAGGATAGCCGACGTGGCTGAGGCGTCCATGGAGTGTCCAGCTGATGAACACGGTTCACCTCGTGGATTCACGGTAACAGGATGATGACCCAGTGTGTATGGGAGGGGTTGGTCGGACTATGGCGAGAGGAACTATTCGCTACTGGGCGGCGGCGAAGGAGGCCTCGGGGGTCGCGGAGGAGCCCTTCGAGGCGGGGACGCTGGCCGAACTGCTCGCGGAGGTCACCCGGGGACGCGCGGAGCTGGCCAGGGTGGTCGGGCGTTCGTCCTTCCTGGTCGACGGTCATCCGGTCGGCAGGCGGGCGCACGAGACGGTCGTCCTCGCCGACGGCGTGACGGTCGAGGTGCTGCCGCCGTTCGCCGGTGGGTGATCGGATCCGGCGGTTGGTGAGGTGTTTTGCGAAGAATTGCCGGGGGATGTGCTGCGATGGCACTCTGGCCGGACCGGGGCACTGAACCGAGGCACTGAGAGGCCCTGAGTCGAGACACCGGGTCGAGGCACGGAACGGGGAGTCAGATGCGCAGGCTGGTCGCTTTCCTGGTTTTGCTGCTCGTTCTGCTCGCGATCCTGGACAGGGTGGCCGTGGCCGGGGCGCAGCGGGAGATCGCCCGGCAGGCGACCGCGAGATACGACCTGGACAGATCGCCGGAGGTGAGCATCCTCGGCATCCCGTTCCTCACACAGGCGGTCGCAGGGCGCTACGACGAGGTCAAGGTCGCGGCGGGCCCGATGGTCCTGAACGGGCTGCGCCTGTCCAGCGTCGACTTCACCCTTCACGACGTCACCGCCCCGCTGTCCGACCTGCTGTTCGACTCGGGGCGGGCCGACATCCGCGCCGGACGGGTCGAGGGAACCGTGGTGGTCCCGCTGCAGGTCCTGAACCAGAGGGCGCCGCGCGGGATCAGGGTCGCGGTCGACGGCGACACCCTGACGGTCGACGGGGAGGTCACGGTGCTCGGCCAGAAGGTCCCGGTCAAGGCCGACCTGAAGATCGGCGTCTCCGCGGGGGAGATCCGGTTCGCCCCGGAGAAGGTCACGGTCGGCGGCGGCATCCCGGTGCCCAACCCGGAGCGGTTCATCGACTACCGCATCCCGGTCAAGGACCTGCCGTTCGGCGTGAAGATCACTGGCGTGCGCGTCGTGCCCCAGGGGATACGGGTCTCCGGTGAGGCGACCGACGTTCCCCTGCACGGCTGAGGACGCGCTCTCCCAGGTGGGCGACGTATGACTGAACCGAAGCGCCGCGCCGTACGTCGTGAGGGTGTGAGCCAAGCCGGAACCGCCGACGAGCAGCTCGTCAGAGCGCTCTTCGACGAGCATGGCGGCCCACTCTACGGTTACGTTCTGCGGCTGACGGGTGACCCGGGGAGAGCGGAGGATGTCGTGCAGGAGACGCTGCTGCGGGCGTGGCGGCACCCTGACGCGCTCAGCGGGAAGCCCATCCGCGCGTGGCTGTTCACGGTGGCCCGCAACCTCGTCGTCGACCAGCACAGGGCGCGCAAGGCGCGTCCGCCGGAGATGGGGGACGAGGCGCTGGCCGTCGTGCCCGCCGACGACGAGCTCGAGCGGGCCGTCGAGTCGTGGGCGGTCGCCGAGGCGTTGGCCACGTTGAGACCGGAGCACCGCGAGGTGCTCGCCGAGGTCTACTACCAGGGGAAGTCGGTAAAGGAAGCCGCCGAGGCGCTCGGTATCCCCGCCGGAACGGTGAAGTCGCGCACGTATTACGCGCTTCGGGCGCTCAAGCTGGCGCTGGAGGAGCGGGGGCTCGCGCCATGATGATGACCTGTGACGACGTGCGGATGTCGCTCGGGGTGTACGTGCTCGGGGCGCTCGAACCGGAGGAGTGCGTGCTCGTCGAGGCGCACCTGGCCGAGTGCGAGGGCTGCCGCGCGGAGTTCGAGGAGCTGACGGGGGTCGCGGCCTTCCTGGAGAAGGTGTCCCAGGAGGACGCGGCGCAGGCGGTCAGCCCGCCGCACGCCGTACTCGACCGGTTGCTGAGCGCGCGAGTCAGACGGCGCAGGATGAGCAGGACGCTGCTTTCGCTGGCGGCCTCGGTGCTGGTCGTCGGCCTGGGCGGGACCATGTGGTCGGCCATGCGCCCGGCTCAGGACGGTGCCTCCTCCGAGGCGCTGCCCGCGGCGGTCTCGGCCTCGGCGGGCGGTGAGAGCGGGCAGCTGTCCAAGGCGATGAAGGACGACGGGGGGCAGGGGTACGCCACCGTGCCCTCGGAGGCCCCCTCGAACGAGACCTCCCAGGACGCCCGGATCTTCTCCGACGTCCCGGAGAGGCGCCGGACGGTCAAGGGGGACAACGGCCCCGTCCACGTCACGGTGAGCATGGCCGAGGGGGAGGGCACCACGACCGTCAAGGTCGTCGTCTCCGGGATCGCCAAGGGCACCCCGTGCAGACTCGACGTGGTCGGCGCGGACGGCCGGCGCCAGACGGCGGCCAACTGGGTGGTCAACAAGGCCGCCTACGACCGCTCCGGCCCCTTCCAGGGGAGCACCACGATCCCGTTCGGGACCGTCACCAGGGTCGAGGTCACCACGGCCCAGGGACGCGTGCTGGTCGGCGTGGCCGTTCCCTGAACGGGTCCCGTCACTCCGGTCCGGGCCCGGGTTCGGGCCGGGCCCGGACCGGTCGCGGGGAATGACCGGTCGCGGGCGCGTGTTGTCGTGCTCCGTGACCGGATTGGCAGTGGTTCTCGTCACGCTGGCCCTGGCCACGCTGGTCGGCGTGATCGTACGGCGGCGCGACGGCGTGCCGCGTGAGGTTGGGGGCGACGTGGAACGGCTGACGTCCGGCGATCTCGGAGTCCCCCTGGGAGAGCGGGCGACGCTGGTGCAGTTCTCCAGCGCCTTCTGCCAGCCCTGCCGGGCGACCCGCAGGGTGTTGTCCGAGGTGACGGCGATGGTGGCCGGGGTGGAGCACGTGGAGATCGACGCCGAGTCCCGCCTCGACCTCGTCCGTTCGCTGAACGTTCTGCGAACCCCGACCGTACTGATCCTTGACGCGTCAGGACGTGTTGTGAAACGTGCCTCCGGGCAGCCACGTAAGGCCGACGTGATCGGGGCGCTCGGCCTCGCGGTCGGTGAGTGAACAGGTGAATATCACTCGTTGGGCAAATTTGTCTCACACTGTGGGCAGGGATGTGACAGACGATGGAGCGTCAATGTAGTGTCTTCGACATGAACCCCTCGACAGAGCTGCTGACTAAGCGGCGCGCGGTAGATTTCTGCCGCGTCGCCACCGCGCTCTGTCGCGCTTCCTAAAGGGCGATCTCAAGCGGTCCCATGCCGCACCGATCTGTACACCCCTTCAGGAGCATCGAGCGATGCAGGTTGATCCCCGTGCCCTTCGCTTCTCCGCGGCTCTGACGACCGTCGTCCTCGCTCTCGTCCTCGTGACGGGCAGCGTCTGGTTGCTGGGAGCCCAGACCGTGGTGTTCGCGCTCGGCCTTCTCGGTGCCTCGCCGTACGGGATGATTTTCAAAGGGATCGTGAAAAGCCCTCCGCCGGAGTTGGAGGACGCGACCCCCCCGCGCTTCGCGCAGGGTGTGGGTCTGGTCTTCGCCCTGGTGGGTCTGGTCGGCTACGTCACGCAGATCACGCCGCTGGCCCTCGGCGCCACCGCCGCGGCACTCTTCGCCGCCTTTCTCAACGCCGCCTTCGGTTTCTGCCTTGGCTGCGAGATGTTCCTGATCATTCGCCGTATATTTCCCGCCGCAAATTAATCCCGGAGGATTCCGATGAGCCGCTCCGCCGTCCTGGTGGACGCTGACTGGGTCGAGGCCAACCTCGACACCGAGGGCGTCGTCCTCGTCGAGGTCGACGAAGACGCCAGTGCCTACGACAAGGGCCACATCCGTGGCGCCGTGAAGGTCGACTGGAGGCAGGACCTTCAGGACCCCGTCCGCCGCGACTTCGTGGACCGCGAGGGCTTCCAGGCGCTGCTCTCCTCCCGGGGCATCGCCAACGACGACACCGTGGTTCTCTACGGTGGCAACAACAACTGGTTCGCGTCCTACGCCTACTGGTACTTCAAGCTCTACGGCCACGAGAACGTCAAGCTGCTCGACGGTGGCCGTAAGAAGTGGGAGCTCGACTCCCGCGAGCTGGTCAAGGACGTCCCCAACCGTCCGGCCACGAACTACCAGGCCAAGGAGCAGGACCTGGCCATCCGCGCCTTCCGTGACGACGTCGTCGCCGCGATCGGCAAGCTCAACCTGGTCGACGTGCGCTCGCCCGACGAGTTCACCGGCAAGCTGCTCGCCCCCGCGCACCTTCCGCAGGAGCAGGCCCAGCGCGCCGGCCACGTGCCGACCGCCCGCAACATCCCGTGGTCCAAGGCGGCCAACGACGACGGCACCTTCAAGTCCGACGAGGAGCTGAAGGCCCTCTACGAGGCCGAGGGCGTCGACTTCGCCAAGGACACCATCGCCTACTGCCGTATCGGCGAGCGCTCGGCCCACAGCTGGTTCGTCCTGCACGAGCTGCTCGGTCAGGCCAGCGTCAAGAACTACGACGGTTCGTGGACAGAGTACGGCTCGCTCGTGGGCGTGCCGATCGAACTGGGAGAGGCTCGATAATGACTCAGGGATGCGCTGCTCCGGAACAGACGATCGCCCTTCCGGCCGGGATCGACCTTTCGACCCAGGCCGTCATCCAGGGAGTGGTCTCGGGCACGGGCACGGCCTACGCCCGCCTGCTCGACCACTCCGGCGAGTTCACCGGTGAGGTTGTGGTGTCCGAAGAGGGCATCTTCCGCTTCTTCGCCGCTCCCGGTGAGTGGACCGTCCGCATCATCGCGGGTGGTGGCGTCACCAAGGACATCCCCGCCCAGGCCCGCCTGGGTGAGGTCACGCAGCTCGCCGTGGCTGTCTGACCAGACCTGATCTCCGAGAGGCCGGTGCCCCAGCTTGGGGCACCGGCTTCTCGTGTTCTACGCGGCTCCGCGTCGTTCGACTCTGCGGACCGCGTCGGCGTAGGCGGGGTCGGAGGACATGGCCGCGGCCAGATGCAGGTGGGGCAGGGCCTCGCCGGGGCGGTTGGACCGTTCGAGGGTCCGGCCGAGCAGGAACCTGGCGTAGTGGTCGCCGGGGGCGCGCTCGACCAGCGACTCAAGCGTCCGCAGCGCCCGGCCGAGTTGCGCCGAGCCGAAGTAGGCGCGGGCGGCCAGCAGCCCGACCGCCGGGTCGTCGCCGTGGTCTTCGAGCAGCGGACGGAGCATCTCCAGCGCGCCGAGCGGGTCACGGGCGTCGAGCAGGGACTCCGCGTGGCGCAGGCGCGTGACCTCCTCGGGGAGATCACGGCCGGGGACGGCGTGCCGTACCAGGTCGCGCAGGACCTCCGGCGACTGGGCGCCCGCGACGGCCTGGTCGCCGACCACGAAGGTCGGTGAGGTGCCGATGCCGATGGCCTTGCCGCGCAGGAGCTGGTAGCGGACCTGCTCGGTGCCCTCTCCGGCGGCGAGCGCCTCGGCCACGCCGTCCAGACCCGCCTCGGCGGCCAGATCGGCCAGGACGGCGCGGTCGCCGATGTCCGAACCGTCGGTGAAGTGGGCGCGCAGAATCCGCTCGACGACGGCGCCCTGCAGGGCGGAGCCGCCGCGCTCGTAGGCGATGGCGATCACCCGGTGGGCGTCGAAGGTGTTGGGCTGCGGGACGGCACCCCAGATCGGGCCCCGCGGGGCCTCTTCCGTGGGGGTGGCCGGGTCGCGCGGAGTCTCGTCCCGGGGCCCCGGGGCCGTCGGGTCGAGCTGGTAGGGACGCCAGACGACCTCGACGTCCTCGCCGAGCCCCGCACTCACCAGGCGCTGCCTGCCGACGTGGGCCCAGGTGCAGACCATGTCCGCCCAGACTTCGATGCGCTTCATAGCCGCTCCAACAAACGGGCCCCGTGGTTTATTCGACGGCCTCCGGCAGGCCTGTACGGAGCCGGAATCGCATGATTGTTTTGCACGTTTTCTGTCGAACGAATCAAGGGTTCGCTCGGAACCCCGAGGCGCTCGACGTTCTTCTGTGGATCTCCGGTGAACGGTGTCCTCCCTGGCAGATCGTTGAGCCCGCCGATGGGGGAATCCCCGTCGGAACCCTTTTCGATGTATGGCCCACGAATGCGGGAAAGAAAATTACTGGCGGTCCTGGGCCCGCCGATCCGCTTGTCGGCGGCGGTGGGACGATCGACGAATCGACCGCCCCACGGGATGTCCGTCGGATTCGAGGAGAAATTCGAGCCGTTGATTCAGGACTCTCCGGGAGGGCTTCCGCCGGGGGCGTTCTCGCGTTCCTGCCCGTGTGGGCCGCTAGGATCCTGGGGTGTCCGGAACGCCTGCTATGTCCCCGCCGCTACCGCCATCGAGAGCCGCGGGCCGCGGGCCGAGCGCGCTCACTGCGTACTCCCTGCCCCTGCACACCCTGAGAATCCTGGGCGCCTGCGGGATCTCCCTGGTGCTCTGGTTCTCCGCCGGACGGGCGATCCGCGCGGGACTGCTGTGGGCGGGCACCGAGCTGTCGCACGGCGACTACCGGCAGGTCCGGCTCGTCATCACGATGCTGATCTTCACGTTGATCGTGATGAACGAGCTCGTCATCACCGTCGGCATGCTCTACTCCGTGCGTGGCGCGCTCAGGGAGATCCAGGTACGGCGGGCGGGGGAGGAGGCCGAGGAGAACCTGTTCGGCGCGCTCAACCGGGCCACGCTGGTCTTCGCCACCATCTACATGGCCTGGAGCTTCCACGTCGAGGACGCCAGGGACTTCGTCGCTCTCGACATCACCCACAACGTCGGGGAGGACCTGGCGCGGAGCTTCGCCGGTGAGACCATCACCACGGGCACCGGCCTGGTCGGCCTGGACGTCCGGATCTCGCTCGGCATCGCGGTCGCGGCCTATGGGCTCAAGGCGCTCTTCGGCTGGTGGCACGCCAACGACAAGGTCAGGGGGAGCGGCATCATGGCCGCCTTCTTCGAGCTGGCCTTCGCCTTCTACAGCATCAACGCGATGTTCACCCTCGTCTCCGCGCGTTCCGACTGGTTGTCCGGCCGGGTCGCGGTGGCCACCCTGAACGGCTGGGCCGAGCAGGCCCGGAGCGACATCCCCGGGTGGAAGGAGGTGACCGGCGCCATCGGGGAGGCCTGGCCGTACGTGGTCTCCGCGCTGGTCGAACCCCTGACCTGGCTGACGGTCGCCTCGCTCGTCTACGGCGCGTTCGCCGAGGACACCCGCGCGGTCGTACGGGGGACCAGGCTGGACACCGTGGCCGACCGGATGGAGCAGACCCACACGCTCACCCGCTCGACCATGACCCGGGCCACGACCGGGTTCCAGGAGCGCTGGGTTCCGCCCGCCAACGCCTTCCGGCTGGCCGTACGGGGAGGGGCGGCCCTGTTCGGGCTGTTCTGCCTGTGCTACGTGCTGATCCGGGTGGGCACAGACTACGCCGACCAGGGGATACGGATGCTGATCGGCAACGAGGAACCCTTCATCTGGGTGCTCTTCGGCAACCCCGCCGGGGTGATCAGGGAACTCCTCGTCAAGGTGCTGACCATCTGCCTGCTGGCGGCCACGTTCGACATCGCCGCCACGCGTAGCCGCGAGGCCGGAGAGGTGATCAGCGCCTGAAGCGCAGCACGTTGTCCTTCAGCTCCTCCTCCTTCGCGGACCGTTTGAACATGTCCTCCACGGACTCGTTCTCGATGATCCGCGCCGGGCTGGGGCGCAGGTAGACCTCCACCTGGGAGGAGAGAGCCCTGGGCACCACGCCGACCATGTTGTAGTGGTACGGCGCGCCGACCCTGTAGTCCTTGGCATCCAGGGGCAGGTCGTCGTCGAGGGGCTCCACCTTCCAGACACGCCCGTCGGCGGCCCGTACCTCAACCTCGGGGGGCACCCGGCGGATGATCCCCTCCTGGTCCAGGGCGACCCGGGTGATCCTGATCTTCAGCCACTGACGGTCGGGCGGGGTCGGGCGGGTGTTGGGGATGCTGTCGACGACCTCCACGTTCACCTGCCAGGACACATGCTTGAACGACGCGGTCTGACCGGCGGCGAAGGTGTGGATCTGGTCCGGGGGACGTGCCTCACGGTAGGTCGTGTAACCGTCCATGGTGGGAACGGCGATGGCGACCGCCAGGGCCAGCACCGCGCCGACCGCCCGCAACGCCGTACGGCCAGGCCTGGCCGGTGCCGGGTCAGCGGGTCCGGCGGTCCCGTCAGGCTCGGCGTCGCCGGCGACCGGGGCGGCGACGGGGGGAGGCGGTGGGGGAGGTTCCTGGGTCATGCCCAGGGGCTGCATGGCGGGTACGGGCTGCCTGGGCGGCAGTGGGGCGGCGGGGACGGCGGGGAAGGGCTGCGTCGAGATCCCGGCGTGCTCCTCACGGACGGTCGGGGGCCAGACCTGCTGGTCGGGGAAGGCGCCACGGTCGGAGGCGAACCAGGAGGGGCCCGCCGGGGGCTGTGCCTGGGGAGCCCGTACGGGCTGCGCCGGGGCGGCCGGCGCCTGACCGGGGTGAGGCGGGCCGGGCTGGACCGGGCCGACCTGAGGGCCGGGCTGAGCCGGACCCGCCTGGGGGCCGGGCTGGGCCGGGCCGACCTGAGGGCCGGAGTGCGGGCCAGGGTGAGGACCGGGGTGAGCCGGACCTGCCTGGGGGCCGGACGGCGCCGGGCCGGGCTGGAGCCCGGGGTGCGAGCCAGGCTGAGGGTCGGAGTGAGGCGGGCCGGGCTGCGCCGGGCCGGGGTAGGCCGACATGGGCTGGGCCGGGCCTGGGTGGGGCGGGAAGGCCTGGGGAGGGGCGGGGTGAGCCGAGCCCGGATGGACCGGGGTGGGCTGGGCCCGCGGCGGGACGGGCGCGGTGGGGGAGGAAGGCGCCGGGGCGGAGGGCACGGTGGGGGAGGGCGTGCCGGGGGCGGCGGGTGGCTGGGGCCAGGTTTCCCGGGCTCCCTGGGAAGGCCACGGGGCGCCCGGCGGGGAAGCCGGAGGGCTCTGCTGGGAAGCGCCCTGCCGGGGAGCGTCCTGCCAAGGGGTGTTCTGGCGGGGGGCGTCCGGCCAAGGGGCGTCCTGGCGGGAAGCGTCCTGGAAGAAAGGGGCCTGTCCGGATATATCCGGCCTTGGGGGGATCTGATGGGAGGAGTCAGGCCTGGGGAGGCCTTGGTGGGCGGTCTCCGGCCCGGAAAGGTCTTGCCCGGAGACGCCTGGCCCGGGGAGGTCCTGACGAGAGGTGTCCGGCCTGGGGAGGTCCTGGGGATGGGCGTCGAGGCCCTGGTGGGATACGCCCGGTCCCGGGGTGCCCTGGGGGGAGGCATCAGGCCTGGGGAGGCTCTGGTGGGAGGTGCTGGGGCGGAAGAAGTCATGCCCGGGGGCGTCCTGTGGGGAGGCCGGGGGCGGGGTGGGCAGGCCGTACGGGGGGAGGGCGTGGGGCTCCTCCTCCGGAGCGGGCCGGCCGGACTCCGCCGGAGAGGACCAACCGGGCGTGGTGTCGTCTCCGGGATGCGGCGTGCCCGTCACTTCTTGTTCCCCAACGAGTAGACGTCCTTGGCTTCGGATACCAACCGGGCCGCGCCCGCCTCGTCCAGGCCGAGGTCGATCTCCACCTCGGGCAGGGACGGTTCGACGATGAACCCGCGCACGGAGCTGACCACGATACGGGCTCCGGCCAGTTCGGAGACGGGCAGCTCGAAGACGGCGGGTCCGGTGGCCCACCAGCCGGGCTGGATGAAGAACTGCTTGATGGTCTGGGTCTCGGGAACCCGGTCCGTCGAGGCGTAACGCTTGCCGTCCGCCGTGAGGATCTCCAGCGAGGCGATCTTCTGAGGCTCCCTGGTCGCCTGGGCCGCCAGGTCGACCACGAGGAAGATCCCGGTGGTCTTCGCGATCGCCGTCTTGCCGCCCAGTCCCGGCGCCTCGATCGTCTTGGCCGCGTACACCGCCCTGGCCTGGACCCAGGCACGCGAGGCCCGTACCTCGTCACCGACGCCGCCGGTCCAGGTGAGCGGGCCGCCCCGATCGTCGCGTGTGTAGGCGAAGGTCTGCGCCCACACCGCCGTCGCGGCGAAGGCGACCCCGACGAGCAGCCCGACCGGCCTGCGCCACCTGTTCGGCTGGGAGGGGGCACGGCGGCGTCCACGGGTGGGCGCGCCCGCGCGTTCGGGGGCGACGGTTCCCATCAGACGCCTTCCTTACGCTGGACCGGGAGGGTGACCTGCGCGGCGACGGTCGGCGGTCCTTTGGGGTCCTCGCTGACGAGCACCCAGCCGAGCTCGTGGCTGAAGCCCTCGTTGAACTCGAAGGTGCCCACGTCCAGTTTCACCTGCTGGGGGGCGCGCTGCCCGTCGGTCAGCTGGTACTTGATCACCACGGTCGAGGGGACGCCCGGGTGGAGCTGCTGGCTCGGGACGCCCTCGGCGGCGACGGTGGTCAGCGGGCCGTACGGGGTCTTGAGCTCGGGGGTCACCTTGAGCAGGCCCGCGCCGAACAGCAGGCCCCGCTGGGTGCCGGACCAGGGGGAGCCGACCGTGGTGGTCTTCTCGCCCTTGTTGGTCACCTTCATCACGACTTCGAGGAAGCGCTTGCCCTCCCCGCCGTACTCGTCGGGCTGGAAGGCGGTGCGTGATTCGACGAAGGTGGTCGTGAACTCACCCTGATCGACGGTCGCGCCGGGGCCGAGCTGTTTGGGAGGCTCTTTGGGAGCCTCGGCGAGTCCACCGAAGGCCGCGGTGACTCCCAGACCGGTGGCCACCACCAGAGCGGCTACCGGAACCGCGACCGGGCGCCGTCGCGTGCTTTCGCCACCGGAGGGAGACGTCATGACAAAGGATGGTAATCGCTTACCTTCACCCCATCCGACTCATTCATCCCTTAAGCGGCGATGAACATGGGGAAAATGCAGCAGATTGACGGGAACGCTGCCCGAATCGGAGGTCCAACTCTTACGCTGTCTCCGAGGCGGCGAGAGCCCTATGGCGGAGGTTCCGTGGCGGACGTGCATCCCGAGCATGCGCAGCTCCAGGCGGACCGGATCTACCTGGGCTGGCAGTACGCCCTGCTGCACCCTGATCCGGGTCCGGCTCCCAGGCGACCCTCCCCGGCGGACGGCGGGTCCGTGACCAACGACAGGGCCGACGCCGAGTGGATGCGCAGGGAGCGCCTCAACGAGGCCCTGCTGACCCGCCCGATGAAGGTCTTCAGGGTGTTCATGACCGCGCTCGCGGTGCTGATCCTCGTCCTGGGCGTCACCGAGCTGCTGCGCTGGTCCTTCGCGGCGGCCGGCCTGGTGGCCTCCGGCGGGATCGCGGTCTTCTGCAGCTACGCGATCCGCCAGGGGAACCGGGCGGTCAAGCACCGGATCCGCGAGCGCCAGGCGGTCGGCGACCGGCAGCGCGAGGAACGTGACAGGGAACTGTTCCAGGCCCAGGAGGAGCACGCCCTGCGCTACCGGGAGTGGGCCGAGCGCAAGGAACGCCACGATCGCCAGCTCACCTGGTACGCCGTGACCGTGCCCGACGAGATCGACCGCATCGACGTCGCGGGCGGTACGCTGCCCGGCTGGTCGGCGCTGATCACACTGCTCGGGGCGACCCGCCTGTACAGCGGCGGCCACCTGACCGTGCTCGACCTGTCCGAGGGCGCGATCGCCAAGGACCTGATAGAGCTGGCGCGCAGGGGCGGCGACGACCCGCTGGTCTGGGTGCTGCCCGGTGATCTGCCCCGGCTCGACCTGGGCGCGACGCTGCCGCCCGAGGCCTTCGCCGACGTGCTCGCCCACGTGGTGAGCGTCAGTGAGGAGCACCCGAGGGACCTGTCGTTCGACAACGCGATCCTGGAGCGCGTCCTTGAGGTCCTCGGCGAGAACGCCACGATCAACCAGGTCACCGCGGCCCTGCGCGCCCTGGCCCAGGTCGGCGACCCGCGCGAGGACCTCCTGACCGGCCTGATCACCGCGACCCAGCTCGAACGCATCGGCACGCTGTTCGGCCGCGGCGTCAGCGACCGGGTGGTGATCGAGCGCGCCTGGGCACTCGAGTCGCAGCTGCGCAAGCTGGAGACGCTCGGCTCGGAGGCCGTACGGCTGCCGCCCGCGCGGTTGCGGGTGGTCTCCATGGACCGGCAGGCCGGGGTGCTCGGCAACCGGGTCCTGGGCACCTACGTCGCCACCGCGCTCACCCACATCCTGCGCCAGTCACCCGCCTCGGAACGGCCGTGGTACCACACGATCATCGTCGCCGGGGCGGACAAGCTCCGCGGTGACGTGCTCGACCGGCTGATGGACGCCTGTGAGACCTCGCGGACCGGCCTGGTGCTCACCTACCGCGCGCTCACCCCGACCGTGCGGGAGCGCCTCGGGCGGGGCCACGCCGCCGTGGCGTTCATGCGCCTGGGCAACGCCGAGGACGCCAGGATCGCCAGCGAGCACGTCGGCACCGAGCACCGCCTCGAAATCGCCCAGCTCACCGAGACGATCAGCGCCGCGGGTGCCGGGCTCGACGGCGGTTACGTCTCGACCGTCGGTCACGCCGACACGGGCGAGGACGACCGCGACGTCAGAGGCACCGATCTCAAGGAGGACATAACCTCCTCGACGGAGTGGGGTCGTCAGGCGAGCAAGGCCATGGGGGAGACCGAACGGGTCCTGCACCGTTCGCGGGAGTTCCTCGTCGAACCCCACCAGCTCCAGCAGCTTCCCACCACGTCGGTCATCGTCACCGACGCCACCGCCCATGGCCGCAGGGTCCGTCTCGCCGACGCCAACCCGGCCATCCTCACCTTCCCCAAGACCACCCTCGGGGAGTTCGACGAGATCAAGGAGGCGGTGCTGGAACGCGCCGAGGAGACACGGCGCCACGAGCCGACCCCCTTCGAGAGCGCCCCGCCCAACCTCGGGCCACCTCCGGCGAGGCTCGACTGGCGTAGGCGGCAATGAACCGTCCCCTCGCGGTAACGACCTGGTCAATGCGGATGTGTGATCACCCGGGGAGGGCCGACCTTGGTTGCCGGGGTGCCCCCGGCCCCGGGTTCGCCGTGCCGTACGGCGGAGCGATCCGTGAAGCGTCGACCCCTCCGGCCTGAGGCCGGGTCCCCCGGGTGGAGAACAAATGCAACCGAGTGTGTCCCGTTCCCCCAGCCAGCTGGCCGGTCCCTGGTACCGGATCCAGGCCATCACGGCCCCCTCCCGTAGTTCGTCGGCGGAGTGGGACTTCGTCACCGTGCTGCCCGCCGTACTGTCGGCGGCGCAGCGCAACCGGCCCTTCGTGGTCGGGTGGCTCTCCCGGGGAGCGGGCGCCCCGCTCGAACTCATCACCAACGCGGGGCCGCTCAACCCGCCCAGATCGCCCCGCAGGGCCGCCGCCGAGCCCGACCAGGCCCCGGCGGGGCCGGAGCCGCTGCTGTTCCCCAGCGGCGCGCGAGGAGTGCGCATCGGCGACGAGTGGCTGAGCGACCTGTCGGACCTGGCCTGGACCGTCTGTCCCGGCCGCCAGGCCCCGCCGCTCGGCGGACGCCGCGAACCGGACGCCGACGAGGTCAAACGGCCCACGCTCTTCGAGTCGACCCTGGTCACACTCATGTCCCGGCCCTTCGCCTGGCTGGTCGTCGCCGAGCGGACCGACCAGCTGGACACCGAGGTGGCCCACCTGCGCACCCAGCTCAACGTGCTCAGGCAGTACGGCGACGCCTCGGAACGCTCCCGCTACGACGCCGAACGCGCCGAACGGCGCATGCAGGAGCTGGACGCCTTCCGCGAGGCCGGGCTGTGGAGCGTGCGGGTGCTCGCCGGGGCCTCCGGACCCGAGGAACTGCGCCAGATCGCCCCGGTGCTGGTCGGGTCCGCCGAGATGAGCCACCACCCCTACCGGCTGCGCAGCGCCCTGGACGGCCCCGTGCACGGCTTCGCAGAGGCGCTCTCGGTCACCCTGCAGGACCCGGCCGACGGCACCGCGGCGCCGTTCGCGGCCACCGCGGGCGCGCTGGCCGCCCTGGCGGGGCTGCCGCGCAGGGAGGTGCCGGGGGTCAGGGTGCTCGACGCGGGCTTCTTCGACGTGACCAGCGAGGCGGACATCGCCCCCGGCGCGCCGACCGTCGACCTCGGGGCGATCCTGGACGGCCAGGACAGGGCGGTCGGCTCGTTCCGGGTGCCGCTGACCACCCTGAACCGGCACGCCTTCGTCACCGGCGCCACCGGTTCCGGCAAGTCGCAGACCGTCAGGCACCTGCTCGAACAGCTCACCGGGGAGGGAATCCCCTGGCTGGCCATCGAACCCGCCAAGTCCGAGTACGCCGCGATGGGCGGCCGGGTCGAACACCTCGCCCCGGTCACCGTGATCAACCCCTCGGCGCCCGACAGCGTGCCCTTCAGCGTCAACCCGCTCGCCCCCGAACCCGGCTATCCCGTGCAGGCGCACATCGACATGGTCCGGGCGCTGTTCATGGCCGCCTTCGACGCCGAGGAGCCGTTCCCGCAGATCATGTCGCTGGCGCTGCAGCGGGTCTACGAGACCAACGGCTGGGACGTGGTCACCGGGTGGGCGGCCCCGGGCGCGGCCGTGCGGCCCGCCGTACCGACCCTTGAGCAGCTGCAGCAGCACGCCATGGACGTGATCCAGGAGATCGGCTACGGCAGGGAGGTCCAGGCCGACGTCGAGGGCTTCATCTCCCTGCGGCTGCGGTCGCTGCGGGTCGGCTCGGCAGGGCGTTTCTTCGAGGGCGGTCATCCGGCCGACATCGGCGACCTGCTGCGGCGCAACGTGGTGCTGGCCATCGAGGACGTGGCCAACGACGAGGACAAGGCGTTCCTGATGGGCACGCTGATCATCCGGATCGTCGAGCACCTGCGGATGCGGGCCAGGAAGGAGCGCGGCGGCGGACTGCGGCACGTCATCGTGATCGAGGAAGCGCACCGGCTGCTGCGCGACCGGGGCGCGGGACGGGCCAGCACCCACGCCGTCGAACTGCTCGCGGGCATGCTCGCCGAGATCCGCGCCTACGGCGAGGGCATCGTGGTCGCCGAGCAGATCCCCACCAAACTCGTCTCCGACGTGGTGAAGAACACCGCGCTGAAGGTGGTGCACCGCCTGCCCGCCGAGGACGACCGCCAGCTCGTCGGGGCCGCGATGAACCTCAGCGAGGAACAGTCCAGGCAGGTCGTCTCCCTCCAGCCGGGCGTCGCCGCGATCTTCGCCGACGGGATGGACCGGCCGTTGCGCGTGCAGGTGCCGCTCGGGGAGGACCGCGAACGGCAGCTGCCCGGCGTCACGCCCCCGATCTGCGGGCGCCGCTCGGCCGCCTGTGGCCGGGAGTGCAGGACGGGACGCGCCTGCACCCTCGTCGAACTGCGGGAGGCCGACCTGCTCGCCGACGCGCCGGAATGGGCCTGGCTGCGGATCTGGACCGACACGCTGGTGCTGGCCTTCTGCGCCAACCGTCCCGCGCCCGGGGTGCCCAGGGCCCTGGCCGACATGTGGGACGAACCGCCGCCCAGGAGACGCGAGTGCATGCTGGCCACGGCCGTCGAACGCAGCGTCGGGCGCAGGGCCTGGTCGCTGCGGACCATCGGCGACCCGGCGAAACTGACCGAACAGGTCGCGGCGGCGGCCACCCGGCTGCTCGGCCCCGACAGGGAGCCCGGCGAACGCCCCGGACCCGCGTGGGTCATCCCGCAGGTCCGCTGGTTGCACGAGGTGGACAAACTCTTCCCGTACGGCCAGCCCGCCCCCAACCCGCGCGGCGCAGCCCCGGTCATGGAGTACGCCCTGTTCAGTCGTCAGCACAACGGCACCGAACTGCTCGGCCACCGGGCCAAGGCACTGCGCCACCACCCGCTGTCCATGGAGGTCGAACGCAACAGGGCACTGGCCTGGCGGGTCATCCTCGGCGACGACGAGCACGAAGGAGTCGAACGGGACATCCTCACCGTGACGATCGGTATCGACCCCGCCGAACGGCTGCGCCACGTGGCGCAGACCATGGGGGCGGGATGGCTGGAGAGCGTGCTGTCGTGGCCACGGCGCTTCGTGCTGCCCTTCGACGCGGCCTCAACGGAGAGCGCGGAGCTGGCCTTCAGTGAGTGAGGTGGCCCGTGGCGGGGAACGCGTTCCCTGGGAGGTTTCCAGGGGTGCCTCCAGGGTGGTTTCCCCAGGTCAATCCGTAATATCGGACAGGTGGCGACCACCTGCTCCGAATAGGCATACGACGGTGCCGCCGCCCAACCACGGCTAGGATCGGCGGCATGAACGATTCGGCTATCCCGGGCTTTCCGGCTGCCGGATCGTCCTGCGACGGGTCGCTACGCGAGGAGACGGCATGACTCAGCTTCCGCTGCGGGCGCAGCTCGCGAGCGCTCTCGGCCGGACGGCCGCGACCCTGTCCAGGGCGACGGGCAGAGGCGACGGATCAGTGATCGGCGGCCGGATCGGCCTGGCGCTGGAACCCGACCTGCTGCGCAAGCTCGCGCAGGACCGCAAGCTCGCGCTGGTCAGCGCGACCAACGGCAAGACGACGACCACCCGGCTGATCACCTCGGCGCTGCAGGAGCTCGGCGAGGTCGCGACCAACGCCTTCGGCGCCAACATGCCCGCCGGGCACGTCTCGGCGCTGTCCTCGGCCAAGCACGCCCCCTACGGCGTTCTGGAGGTCGACGAGAAGTACCTCCCCGAGGTGATCGACACCACCGGCGCCGGGGTGGTCGTCCTGATGAACCTCAGCCGCGACCAGATGGACCGGGCGGGTGAGATCTGGCTGCTCGCCCAGAAGTGGCGGCGGGCACTGGCGAACAGGCCGGTCCACGTGATCGCCAACGCCGACGATCCCCTGGTGACCTGGGGCGCCTCGACCGTCCCCAGCGTGACCTGGGTCTCCGCGGGGCAGCCGTGGAAGGAAGACTCCTGGTGCTGCCCCGAGTGCGGCGGCCCGCTCGACCGCAAGGGTATGGACTACGTCCCGCCGGGCAGCGCGGCCCCCGGCCCCGTCCCGGCCGCCGCCCACGGCGGGATCGTCTCCCGCGCAGCCGAGAACGACTGGGCCTGCCGGGAGTGCGCCTTCCGGCGTCCCCAGCCGAGCTGGTTCCTCGACGACGACGCGGTGATCGACCCGCGTGGGCAGCGCTGGGTGCTGGACGTCCAGCTTCCCGGCCGGGCGAACCGGGCCAACGCCGTGATCGCCCTGGCCACCGCGGAGGTCTTCGGCCTTCCGATCCAGCGGGCACTGCCCCGGCTGCGCGAGGTCACCTCCGTCGCGGGCCGCTACACGGTCGTCCAGCGCGACGGCAGGCACGCCCGGCTGCTGCTGGCCAAGAACCCGGCGGGCTGGCTTGAGGCGTTCGACGTCCTGGACCGCTCCCTGCCGGTGATCCTCTCGGTGAACGCCCAGGGCCCCGACGGCCGCGACACCTCCTGGCTGTGGGACGTGGACTACCGCGTGCTGCGCGGCGGCCCTGTCTACGTCACCGGGGAACGCAGACTCGACCTGGCCCTCAGGCTGGACGTCGCGGGAGTGCCGTTCCAGCTGACGAACTCCTTCGAGGAGGCGCTGGCCCTCCAGCCGCCCGGCAAGGTAGACGTGATCGCCAACTACACCGCCTTCCAGCAGATCCGATCGGAGTTCGGTCGTGCCGTCTGACAGCATCCTGCGAATCGTCTGGATCTACCCGGACCTGCTGAGCACCTACGGTGACCAGGGCAACGTGCTGGTCCTCGAACAGCGCGCCCAGCGCCGTGGCATCCCGGTCGAGACCTACCACGTGCGCTCGGCCGACCCGGTGCCCGAGGGCGGCGACATCTACCTCATCGGCGGCGGCGAGGACCGCCCGCAGATCCTGGCCGCAGAACGGCTGCGCAGGGACGGCGGGCTGCACCGCGCCATCGCCCGTGGCGCCTGCCTGCTGGCCGTCTGCGCCGGCTACCAGATCATGGGCACCACGTTCGGCGGCGAGGAGGGGCAGCCGGTCGACGGCCTCGGCCTGATCGACATCTCCAGCGGGCGCGGCGCCGCCCGCGCCGTCGGCGAACTGGCCGGCGAGGCCGACTCCGTGCTCGGCATCCCGACGCTGACCGGCTTCGAGAACCACATGGGCGTCACCCGCCTCGGCCCCGGCGTACGGCCACTGGCCCGCACGATCGTCGGCACGGGAAACGGCGACGGAACCGAGGGCTGCCACGTCGGCAAGATCGTGGGAACCTACCTGCACGGCCCCGCGCTGGCCCGCAACCCCGGCCTGGCCGACCTGCTGCTGACCTGGGCCGTCGGATTCCAGCTCCCACCGCTCGACGACACCTGGTTCGACCAGCTCCGCAGGGAGCGGCTGGCGGCCGTACTGCCCGGCTGAACGGCACACGACGTACGGCCCCGTCCTCGCGGCGGGGCCGTACGCGTGAGGACCGTCAGTAGACGAGGGCCTGAACCCCCTCGCCGAGCACCTCCTCGACGAAGGTCGAGGCGCCCGCGATGCGCACGCCCTCGATCACGTCGTCGACCGTGATGTCCCGCCTGGCCGCGCACTGCGTGCACAGCGTCATCCGGCCGCTCGCCAGGACCACGTCGACCAGGTCGCCGAGCTGGGCGGCGTGCGGAAGGGCGAACTCCTTGGCGCGTCCGGGGAGGGCGAACCACGAGGCCTCCCCCGTCAGCCAGAGCGAGACCGGGACCCCGCTCGCCAGTGCCGCCGCCGCGACTGTGAACGCCTGGTTGCATCGCTCGGGCGCGTCCGCGCCGGCGGTCACCTTGATCACCAGTGATCGTGCCATACCCCGAAGCCTATGAGGCCGGTGTCGCGGGCGCGAGCCGTACCGGGGCGGCTCTAGGCTCGGATACATGGACGTTCCCGAACTGCACTCCGCCCTTGAGCCGATCGCCTTTCTCCTGGGCCGGTGGGAAGGTGCCGGGGTTGGTGGATATCCGACGATCGAGAGCTTCAACTTCGGCCAGGAGATCGTCTTCGGTCACAACGGCAAGCCGTTCCTGACCTATGAGAGCCGGACGTGGCTGCTGGACAAGGAAGGCAACAAGGTACGGCCGCTGGGCACGGAGACCGGCTTCTGGCGTGCCCTGCCCGAGCGCAGACTTGAGGTGTGCCTGTCGCACCCGACCGGCATCGTGGAGATCTACGTCGGCGAGGTCGTCTTCCACAAGATCGAACTGCAGACCGACGTGGTCGCCCGCACCGCGACCGCCAAGGAGTACACCGCGGGCCACCGCCTCTACGGCCTGGTCAACGGCAACCTGATGTGGGCCTACGACATGGCCGCCATGGGCGAGCCCCTCCAGTCCCACCTGTCGGCGGAGCTGAAGAAGGTGTAGTTGTGGCGCTTTGCGGCGCCTTCGGCGTTGCGGGCTGTGCCTCTTTGCTCCGCCTGGCGGCGTCGCGGGGCTGTGCCTCTTTGCTCCGCCTTCGGCGTCGCGGGCTTGGGCGCCCTGGGTCGGTGCTTTCCCTCGTCTCTTCGTCGTTGCGCTCCTGCGTTCCTCAGTCCAAGCACCGACGCGCCCAAGCCGGACACCGCTCACGCACGGCACCGGTAAAGCGCAAGATGCGCCCAAGCCGGAACTCCTCACTCCTGAAGCCGGGTTCCGGTGAATAGGAGGAGGACTAGGGCGCTTAGGGCCAGGAGGGATTGGCCGGTCAGGTTCAGGGGGGTCGCGTCGCCTTCCAGGGACAGCAGGACGAAGCCGCCCCAGACGTAGGTCAGCAGCGCGCCACCGGCCAGGTGGAGCCGGTGGGCGGGACCCCACCCCGTACGGCGTGACCAGCGGGAGACCGTGACGGCGGAGACGGTCAGCAGGCCGGCCGCCAGGGCGACCCCCGGCCAGTCCTCCGTCCCGACGAAGAACAGGCCGGAGGCGGCGAAGGCCGCGAGACCGACCAGCCACGGGCGGGGAGCGGCCCCGAGAACCGGAGGACGCGGACGGCGGCCGAGGGCGAAGGCCGTACCGGCCAGGAGGACGACCACGACGGCGGCGCCGATCCGCCGTGGAGCGGGGGCGACGAACCCGCCCTCGGCGAACATGCTCTGGAAGACGACGAGCGAGCCGAGGACGAACAGGACACCGGTGACGGCCAGGCCGGGCAGGCCGAGCCAGGGGACGGTGCCGCGGCGGGGCGTCAGGGCCTCGGCGAGCGCGATCGGCACACCGATGCTCCAGATCACGTGACCGCCGACGAAGCTCAGCGCGTAGTGGGCGCTGACGCCCAGCCACGGGATCGGCGTGACGCTCTGGAAGTCGTGTCCCTCGAACGACGGGTTGAACAGCGACTGGTCGATCAGGCACGCCTCAAGCACGCCGTACGCCGCCGCCAGGAGGATCATCGTGGGCCAGCCACGTCCGGTACGGCGGGCGGCCTCCCTGATCAGGAGGGCGCCGCCGCCGTACATCGGGGCGAGCACGAGCAGGCCGCCGATGTCGGCCACGGGGACGTTGCCGAGCAGGTATTCGGCGACCAGCGGTGCCAGGAGGAACAGTCCGACGGCGGGTGCCAGGCGCCGTGCCACGCCCTCTCGTGTCCGAGGTGCGCCTTCCCGCGTCAAGCGGGAACCCCGTGTCACGTCTGGACCCCGCTTCGCGTGGCGGCGAGCATCAGGCCGCCCAGGGCGGCCAGGGCGAGGTTCGCGAACAGTTCGTAGCCGGTCAGGAAGTCCAGACGTCCGACGATCACCCGGTCGAAGAAGTTGAGGAAGAAGTTCATGAAGGGCTGGACGGCCACCCGGTCGATGGCTCCGCTGACCCCTTCCAGGAGGAAGAACAGCCCCAGGATTCTGATGAGTTCGCGCATGTCTGAACGCTAGGAATCCCGGGCCGCCTCGCGGATCGGTCATCGGGATGCTCCACGCCGACGGACGTCTCCCCGGTCGGGCCCGGCGCGCGACGAAGGTGTTCGCCCCGGCGACTTTGGTATCGCGGCGGGCCGGGACGGGGACGGGCGACCCTAGGCTCGTTGGGGATGGACGAATCGACGACCGCGCCGAGGCGTGGACCGCACGACTGGCTGGTCGACGCCTGCCTGTTCCTGGTGGCGGTGTTCTCCGGGCTGATCCTGGCCGGGCTGCGCCTCGACACCTCCCCGAGACCGCCCAAGTGGCTGTTCGACCTCGACCAGGTGACCGCCGTGGTCGGCTGCGCCGCGCTGTGGCTGCGCCGTGGCCGGCCGACGGAACTGGCCGTCGTGCTGATCGTGCTCTCGACGTTCTCCGAGCTGATCACGGGGGCGATGCTGATCGCGCTGTTCACGGTCGCGGTGCACCGCCCGCCGAGGACCACGATGATCGTCTCTGTGGCGGGTCTGGTCGCGGGCGTCGTGTACGTGCTGCTGCGCCCCGAGCCGGACGTGCCCCGGCTGGCGCTGTGGGTCATGGGAGGCGCGATCCAGGGGGCCGTGGTCGGCTGGGGCCTGTACGTCCACCACCGGCGCAAGCTCGCCGCCGCGATGCGCGAACGGGCGGCCCGGATGGAGACCGAGGCGCGCCTGCGGGCGGAACAGGCCGGTCAGGAGGCCCGTACGGCGATCGCCAGGGAGATCCACGACGTTCTCGGGCACCGTCTCTCACTGCTGAGCGTGCACGCCGGGGCGCTCGAATACCACCCCGACGCCCCGAGCGAGGAGATCGCCCACGCGGCCAGGGTGATCAGGGAGAGCGCCCACCAGGCGTTGCAGGACCTGCGTGAGGTCATCGGGGTACTGCGCGCTCCGGTCGGGGAACTGCCTCAGCCGACCTACGCCGACCTCAGGCAGCTGGTCGCCGAGTCCGACCGGGCCGGGATGCGGGTGACCATGGTCGAGGAGTACACCGGGACCGTGCCCGACCGGCTCGGCCGTACCACCTATCGGATCGTGCAGGAGGCGCTGACCAACGCGCGCAGGCACGCGCGGGGGGCGCCGGTGCGGGTGCTGATCGCGGGGGCGCTGGGGGCGGAACTGGTCGTCGAGATCGTCAACGACGCCGGGTCCGCCGGGCCTGTCGGGGTCACCGGGGTCCGGCCGGGGCGGGGGCTGATCGGTCTGGCGGAGCGGGTCGCGCTGGTCGAGGGGCGCCTGGAGTACGGTCCCACGACGTCGGGAGGCTGGCGGCTGGGGGCCTGGCTTCCCTGGCCGGAGTGAAGCGGTGCCGACGTCCGGATGGGGGGACCGGGGCGGCTGTGGTGCGGTCCCGAGGAGGGCGAGCCGGGGTGGGCGTCGCGCCGGGGTCCGCGGTGCGGTCCTGGGAGGGCAGGTCTGCGGTGCGGTCCTGGGGGAGGGTGAGGGAATACCATCACGGGCATGAGCACTCCTTTCACCCCTGATGTGGTCGAGGCGATCAAGCGCCACATGAACGACGACCACGCCGACGACTCGCTGCTGATCTGCCGGGCCCTGGGCGGCCGGCCCGAGGCGACCAGCGCGGTCACGTCGGGGGTGGACGCCGAGGCGATCGAGTTCCTCGCGACGGTCGAGGGGCGGGAGGTCACGGTCAGGGTGCCGTGGAGCACGACGCTGACCGAGCGCGCCCAGGTCCGCACGGAGGTCGTCAGGCTGTACCGGGAGGCGTGCGCCGCACTCGGAGTCCCGGCCCGCGGCGAGCACTGAGACACGGGCACCGGGGCGAATGCCGGGAGGGCCCGGGAGCCGGAGCCGCTCTTCGGGAGAGGCCAGGGGCCTTGGGAGACCGGGGAGAGGTTCGGAGGCTTTGGGAGACACCGGGCCCCGGGCTCCGGAGGTGGAGAGGCCAGGTCCTGGGAGGGGACACCGGGCTTTGGAGGCGGGGCCGGAAAGGGAAGAACCCCGGGTCTGTTCCTCCCGTGGGTGGGAGGGCCAAGGGGACCAAAGGCGGGAGAGCACTCCCACCACCCTGGCGGACCCGGGGTTCCGGTGATTGCCGTGAATTCGCCGAACGTCACCAGACGTCCGGACGGAGTCCGGAAGCTGGGGCGTCCTAGCGGACAGCCACCTCGCTAGCCCTATGATCAACCATTGTTCGGACCACCTCCTTTCAGCGTGCTTGTACGTTATGAAATCTCCGCAGCCAGGGCAAACGATTATTTTCGCCCGGGTTGTCCCCGCCCCTTCGCCCTCCGGTCGAACACGCCCTGACCTCGGAGGAAGGGCCTCGGAGGAAGCGCGCCGCGGACGATCTCCACACCGGGTGGGAGACCGTTCCCGTGCCGGGAAACCGGCCCCCTTCCGGGGCGGTGGCGGTCGTCCGTCGAACCCGGGTGCCCGTCGGCCGGTCGTTAGCATGAACCAGGTGATTACCGATCAAGCAGGGCGGCGAGGCCGACTGGCATGGCTTGACGCCATACGAGGATTCGCGGCTCTGGCGGTGGTCTTCGAACACGCGCTGTCGCCGCTGCTGCCCGAGATCCGCTCTCCGTTCAAGGCGGCCTTCGAACCCGGGTGGTACGGGGTCATGGTGTTCTTCCTGGTCAGTGGGTACATCGTGCCGGCTTCGCTGGAGCGGCGGGGCGATCTGCGGGCCTTCTGGATCTCCCGGGTCTTCCGGCTCTACCCGATGCTGGGCGTCTGCGCGGTGGGCGTGCTGCTGCTGATCGCCGCGGGGTGGGACGGCATGCACTCCTGGTGGGGAACCCGGCCCCTGTCGTTGACGCTGGGCCATCTGACGATGCTGCAGGACCTGCTGTACATGCCGAACACGGTCAACGTGCTGTGGACGCTCTCCTACGAGATGGCTTTCTACCTGCTGCTGGGCTCGATGTTCACCCTCGGGGTGAACCGGGCGAGCCGTACGGCCGCGCTCGGGTTCGCCGCGGCGGCCGTGCTGGGGGCGGGCGTGCTGCCGACCAAGCTGCTCTCGTACGGCGACGGGACGCGGATGCTGACGGTCACGCTGACGGTGGTCGCGCTGGTGGTGGTCGGAACGGCCATGACGCTCAGGGGGCCCCTCGTGGTGCGGCGGGCGGGCGCCGTCGCGGCCGGGGGCACCGTGCTGGTGCTGCTGGCGGTCAACCAGGAATATCCCGGCACCTGGCAGGGGCTGCTGATCCTGGCCACGATGTTCTCCGGCACCGTGCTGTACCGGGCGGAACAGGGCGAGATCACCTGGGCGCGGGCCGGGTGGGTGCTCCTGGTTCCGGCGGCCGGGATCTGGCTGACGAGGGACACGCCCGGCCTGTGGCTGGCGCTGGTCGCGGCCTGGCTGACCTTCGCCGTGGGGATGGCGCTGCGCGATCGCGAGATGCCCCGGGTGCTGCCCTGGCTCGGGCTGGTCAGCTACTCGGTCTATCTGCTCCATCCGCTGCTGTTGAAGGTGGTCCAGATGGTCTGGCCGGACCCGCTGGCCGTACCGCTCGGGGCTCGGCTGGTCGCGCTGGTCGGCCTGGTCGGGGTGCTGCTCGGGATCAGTGCGCTGACCTGGCGTTTCGTCGAGGCGCCCGCGCAGCGGCTGGGCAGGCGCCTGGTGAAGGGCTCCTCGGCGGCCGTCTCCCCGCGTCCGGCGGAGGACGCGGTCCGTCAGGGCTGAGGGTTCCTCGCCGCCGTCGAGGGCCGTCGGGACGAGCGCGCCGGCCTGGGCCGCGCCCGCCATCGCTCTCGTCGATCCGGTCCCGGGGCCGGTTCCCGGCCGTCAGGCGGTCGAGCCGTATGGTGTCGGGGACCAGGTCCTCGGGGGAGGGGACCGGGTGGCCCGCCGGACGAGGCGCGGAAACAGTGTCGTCTTGCCCGCTCCCGGGGCACCCGCCAGGATCCACAGCGGCGCGTCCGTCGGTTCCCCGTCCACCGGGGCGGCGTAACCTGCGGGAAAACCGTGCGTAGTGAGTGATTTGTTGGTGTTTGTAGCGATCCCAGTAGGGCTGGTCTGCTCGTAGACTCTCTGCATGGCCGAGACGTCATGGCATGAGCAACTGCGGGCGCACGGTTACCGGATCACCCCGCAGCGCCAGCTGGTGCTTGAGGCGGTCAAGGCCCTTGAGCACGCCACCCCGGAGGAGATCTGCGGCAAGGTGCGGGAGACCGCCCGCGGGGTCAACATCTCAACCGTCTACCGCACGCTCGAACTCCTCGAAGAGCTCGGCATGGTCACCCACAACCACCTCGGGCACGGCGCGCCGACCTACCACCTGGCCGAGGACGCCGACCACGTCCACCTGGTCTGCCACGACTGCGGGGAGCTCAACGAGATCCGTCCCGAGCTGGTCGACGACTTCGTGACCAAGCTGGACGAGGAGTTCGGCTTCGCCGTCAACGTGCACCATCTCACGGTCTTCGGCCGCTGCAGGAAGTGTCGCTGAGGCCTCGTAGGCTTGGAGCCATGCGAAGCCCTCTGCTGGACACCCCGGGCGCGGTCGCGGCCGAGGCCCCCGACGCCGGCGTTGCCGGACACTACGGCGACCCGTTCGCCGAGCAGCGCGCCTTCCTCGCCGGAGAGGCGCTGGTCGACCGAAGCAACCGTGAGGTCCTCCGGATCTCCGGTCCCGACAGGCTGAGCTGGCTCAACAGCCTGAGCTCGCAGAAACTCGACGACCTCAAACCCGGTCAACCGACCCAGACGCTGTTCCTGGACGCCCAGGGCAGGGTCGAGCACCACCTCACGCTCGTCGACGACGGCGAGGCCGTGTGGGGGCACGTCGAGCCGGGCACCGGGACCGACCTCGTCGCCTTCCTCGACAAGATGCGCTTCATGCTCAGGGTCGAGGTGGCCGACGTCACGGCCGAATACGCCGTGGTCTCCGTCGCCGACGCGAGTCGTGTCACCCCGCCGGAGGGGGCGGTCGTCGTCGGCGACGACCTGCTCCTGCCGCGTGACCTGCTGGCCGAGCGCCTCGGCGGCATGCGCCTGGCCGGGCTGTGGGCCTACGAGGCGCTGCGCATCGAGGGGCACAGCCCCCGGCTCGCCTTCGAGACCGACCACAAGACCATCCCGCACGAGGTCGGCTGGATCGGTACGGCCCTGCACCTGAGCAAGGGCTGCTACAAGGGCCAGGAGACCGTCGCCCGGGTCCACAACCTCGGGCACCCGCCCCGCCGTCTGGTCTTCCTGCACCTCGACGGCAGCGCCGACATCCTGCCGGGGCACGGCACCCCTGTCCTCAACGGGGGTGAGGAGGTCGGCTTCGTGGGCAGCTCGGCCCGTCACCACGAGCTGGGCCCGATCGCGCTGGCCGTGGTCAAGCGGACCGTCCCGGTCGACGTTCCCCTTGAGGCGGGCGGGGTCGCGGCCTCCCAGGAGGTCATCGTGCCGCCCGACGCGGGCCGTAACGTTCAGATCGACCCGGCGCTGCGCCGCCGCGTCCGCTGAGCGGCCCCGCGCGCCGTGCCCTCGACGGGGTACGGCGCGCGGGTCCCGCGGGAATCAGCCCTTGGTCCAGATGGCGGTGTAGGCGCCGCCCTCGGTGTCGAGCAGCGTGGGCAGGAAGCCCTTGCCCTTCAGCTCGTCGAAGCGCTTCTGGTAACCGCCGGGGGTCATGCCGGTGTACTCGTACCAGGCGGAGCCGGAGTCCTTGACCCAGACACTCGTGTAGGACTCGTCGGGGCCGACGGTGACCAGCGAGGGCCGTTCGCCGTTCTTGGTCCTGGCGAGGAACTCCGCGTGGTGCTCGTCGAAGGACTTGCCGACGGTGACGGACCAGGACTGCGAGCCCTGCGTCCAGACGGCGGCGTAGCGCGGGTCGTCGGCGGTGCCGTAGGCGTTGGCCGCGGTGAGCACGTAGCCCCGCTTGGCGGCGTCGGCGTTGGCGGCCGTGAACTGGCCGGTGGTGAGGTTGTGCTTGGCGAAGAACTTGCCCGGGACCTTCTCGAAGATCGCGGCGAAGACGGCGTCGTTCCCCGAGCCGGTGGCGCTCACCGAGGTCGGACGGTACCCCTGGGAGAGGTAGCTGTCGAACCTCTTCTGGTAGCCGCTCGCCGACATGCCCTGGATCATCGCCCAGGCAGGGCCGGACCGCTTGACCCAGACGGCGCCGTAACGCGGTGCGGACGCGTCGTCGACCGTGAAGGTGATCGGCCGGTAGCCCTGGCCACGCAGCGTGTTGAAGCGTTCGGTCTGCTGCTGGCCGGTGACGCCGTGGTAGGCGCTGAACGCGGGCGCGGCCTGGGCGCCGGTCTGGGCGCTGACCTGGGCGTTGGCCGCCGATCCGGCGGTGGTGACCAGGGCGGCGGTGGCGACGGACGCGACGGCGATGGACGCGAAGATGCGCATGACCCTCCCCAAGGGTGCGACTTTTCGGGTGTTTCATCACGGATGAACGGATTCATCGCGGACAAGCGGTTACCCTAGCGGATCATCGCGATCGGTGATCGTGGTATCGGTCCGGGAATCAGACATCCAGGATCAGGGTGATGGGGCCGTCGTTGGTCAGGGAGACCTTCATGTCGGCGCCGAAGACGCCCGTCTCGACGTGCGCGCCCAGCGCGCGGAGCTCGGCGCAGACGGCCTCGACCAGGGGTTCCGCCACCGGTCCCGGGGCCGCCGCGTGCCAGGTCGGGCGGCGGCCCTTGCGGGCGTCGCCGTACAGGGTGAACTGGCTGATCACGAGCAGCGGGGCGCCGACGTCGGAGCAGGACTTCTCGCCCGACAGGACGCGCAGGCCCCAGAGCTTGGCGGCGAGCTTGGCCGCCTGCTGCCGGGTGTCGTCGTGGGTCACCCCGACCAGCACCAGCAGTCCGGGCTCGTCGATCGCGCCGACCGTCTCGCCGTCGACCGTCACCGACGCGGAACTCACCCGCTGCACCACCGCACGCATGCGTCCATCATCCCGGTTGTTCCGACCGCGCCGGAAACCGGTGATTCCGTCCTCCGTAGAATCCACCCGAAAGGAGCTGAGGTGTCTGCTGAGTCGCTGGTCGTCGAGGTCGTCCGTTCCGGGTTCGTGGAGTCCACCCACCGGGCCCGCATGCTGGCCGTCGACGCGGCCGGTTCGCCGGTGCGGGTGCACGGGGCCGTCGACGTCCTGGTTTCCCCGCGTTCCTCACTGAAGCCGCTGCAGGGGCTCGGCATGGTGCGCGCCGGGCTCGGGCTCGACGGCGAACTGCTCGCCCTGGCGTGCGCCAGCCACACGGGGGAGCCCTTCCACGTCGAGGGGGCTCGCCGCGTCCTGGCCGGGGCGGGACTCGACGAGAGCGCGTTGCGCTGCCCGGCGGACCTGCCGGAGGACGCCGCCTCCCGTGAGCGGGTGCTGCGTTCAGGAGGTGCTCCCTCGCCGCTCTACATGAACTGCTCGGGCAAGCACTCGGCGATGCTCGCCACCTGCGCGGCCAACGACTGGCCGCTGGAGACCTACCTGAGCCCGGCGCACCCGCTGCAGAAGGCGTTGCGTGACACGGTCGAGGAACTCACCGGGGAGCGGGTCGCGGCCACCGGGGTCGACGGCTGCGGCGCGCCGCTGTTCTTCGTGTCGATGGTCGGCGTGACCAGGGCCTTCCGCTCCCTCGTGCTGGCCGAGGAGGGCACGCCCGAGCGCCGGATCGCCGACGCCTTCCGCGCGCACCCCGAGTGGACCTCGGGCACGACCAAGCCAGAGGCCCGGCTGATGCGGGCGCTGCCCGGGCTGATGCTCAAGTCGGGTGCCGAGGCGTTCGACGCCTTCGCCTTCGCGGACGGCAGGGCCGGGGCTGTCAAGATCGAGGACGGTGGCTACCGGGCCAGGATGCCCGCCACCGTCGAGGCTCTTCGGGCGCTGGGTTTCGAGGCCGACGTGCTTGAGGACCTGGCCGTCGGCGTGCTGCTCGGCGGTGGCCGTCCGGTCGGCGAGGTACGGCTGCGCCGCTGAGACCGGCGCGGGCCGCTGAGGCCGGCGAGGACCGAGGGCCGCGCACGCGGAGCGGGGCGCGCGGGAGTGGGGGACGGGGCCTGACGGGAGCTGGAGGACGCGGCTGAGGGCCGGCGAAGCCGTACGGTCAGGGACGGCAGAGCTCCTCGGCGACCAGGCTCGTCCCGACGCCCAGCAGCCAGACGTCCTTGGCGACGCCGATGCCCTCCTGGGACGGGCGCAGGCTGCCCTCCTGGCGCAGGCTCGGGGTGCGCAGGTAGAGGCCGACCAGCCCACCGGCGAAGGCGGTCAGCGCCGCGCCCGCGACCAGTGAGGGCACCACCGGGACCAGCAGGGCCGCGCCCACGGCGATCTCGGTCTTCGACAGCAGCCAAACGAACGTCCTGGGGCTCATCTTCTTCAGGAACGGGTAGGCGTTGGCGGCCATCCCGTGGACGGCGGCGGCGTTGCCCTCGTCCCCGGCGGCCATGGACAGTCCGGCGTTCAGGATGTACGCGCCGGTGGCGAGCCGTACGGGGAGCTGGTGCGGGCGAGCCAAGATCCTCATAAGTGCTCACAAGGGTTGAATGGTCCGGGAATCATGCTCCTTCCCGTTGTTTATCCGCTTCACCCGGGAGGCGGTTCTTTCTTGACGGTCCTTGACCCAGGCCGGGGCCGGGGCCCGGGTCGGGGAACCGGGTCGGGCTCAGGCCCCGGTGGCCTCGGTGGCCTCGCACCAGTGGCTGAGGCAGTTGCCGAGCCAGCCGTCACCCTCGCCGTTCTTCATCGCCCGTGCCGCGCCGACGAGATGGCCGTGGCGCGCGTTGAGTTCGAGGACCAGCCGGGGGCTGTTCACCCGCGCGTCCTCGGTCGGCAGCTGCAGCGGCGCGCTGACCCGCAGGTCCCAGTCGTCGGAGGCCGAGACCACGTCCGCCGGAACCATCGGCCCGCCGTCGAGCCCGACCTCGGCGCCGGAGTCGGGCAGCACCCGCAGCAGCAGCGGCACGGACCCCTCCTCGGCGCGCACGTGCCCCTCCCAGAGCCCCTGCGGGACCGCGACCGCCCGTTCGGGGAGGAAGCTCGGCGGCAGGGACGAGGACGGGTGGTCCGGCACCAGCTCCGCCATGACGCGGTTGACGACCGAGGTGCGGACCTCGCCCCCGGTCTGGTTGGCGAGCACGGAGATCGAGAGTTCGAGCTCGGGCACGACCGCGAGCATCGCCGAGACACCGCCCATGCCGCCGCTGTGCGCGACCACCTGGTGCGGCCCGCCGCGCGAGACGAACCAGCCAAGGCCGTAGCCCTGCTCCGCGGTGATCGGCAGCGCGGTGCGGGTGGCCGCGGCCGTCTCCGGCTTCAGCACCCCGGGGCCGCCCGCCTGCAACAGCCCGAACATCGCCAGGTCGGAGGCGCTCGCCCAGCCGAGCGAGGCGCCGCGGTGGGTGGTGTCGTAGTCGGGGTACGGCCTGCCGTCGGCCGAGTAACGCAGCGCCCGAGGTCGTTCGCCCTCGTAGGAGGGGCCGATCTGGCAGTCGGTCAGTCCGAGCGGGGCGAAGACCTGCTCGGCGGTGAAGTCGGCGGCGGTACGGCCGGTCGCCTTCTCCAGGACCGCGTCGAGGACGCCGTATCCGAGATTGGAGTACTCGAACCGGGACCCGGGCTCGCGGTACAGCGTCGAATAGTGCTCGACGCCGTGCCGGATCGCGGGCAGTCCGGCGTAGGCGAAGTCGTAGTGCCCGCCGAACCCGGCCCGGTGCTGGAGGACCTGGCGCAGGGTCGGTTCGCTGTAGTCGCGGTATCTGGGCAGGTGGAAGCCGGAGAGGTACTTCTCGACCGGGTCGTCGAGGTTCAGCAACCCCCGGTCGGCGGCGAGGCAGACCGCGGTCGCCGTGATCGGTTTGGTCACCGAGGCGATCGAGTAGACGGTCTCCGGGGTGGCCGCCACCCCTCGCGCCACATCCGCCAGGCCGTACGCCTCGGCGAAGACCACGCGGTCGCGATGGGCGACCGCGACGGAGACCGAGGCGCAGCCATGGGTGGCGAGCGCCTGCGCGCAGTGCTGGGAGAGTCCCTCAAGCATGATCGAACATCCCTTCCGCCGTGCCGACTCAGACTTTAGGCCCCGCGACCGGTGCGCCGGGCATCGTACCGATGACGACGTTCGCCCCCAGTTCCTCGCAGTCGGCCACCATCGCCTCCAATCCCGCCAGTTCCATGGTCTCGACGGTCCCGGCCGCCTGCCGCAGGCTCGTCTCCACCAGGAGGTGGCCACCGGGCGCCAGCCATCGGGGCGCCGTCCGCGCCACCCGCCGCACCACGTCGAGGCCGTCCACGCCGCCGTCGAGCGCCACCATCGGCTCGTGGACACGGGCCTCGGCGGGCAACAGCCTGATCGCCTCGGTCGGCACGTACGGCGGGCTGGCCACCAGCAGGCCGACCCTGCCCCGGAGCCCGGCAGGCAACGGGTCGTACAGGTCGCCCTCGTGGACCCGCCCGCCGACGGCGGCGAGGTTGCGGCGGGCGCACCGCACCGCGGCGGGGTCGATGTCCACCGCGTGCAGTTCCACGGCCGCGCCGAGGGCCGTTCCCGGCGCGGTGCCTGACACAGTGCTCGGTACGGCGCCCGGCGCGGTGCCCAGCGCGGTGGCCAGTGCGGCGCCCAGCGCGCCCGAGCCGCAGCACAGGTCGACCACGACGGCCGGTCCGCCACGGGCCAGGTCGATCGCCTGCCTGACGAGGAACTCGGTACGGCGCCGCGGCACGAAGACCCCGGGATCGACGTCTATCCGCAGGCCGCAGAACTCGGCCCAGCCGAGGACGTGTTCGAGGGGCAGCCCGTGGGCGCGTCGTTCGACCATGAGGGCCAGTTCCTCAGGGGCGCACGCGGCCGAGACGAGGAGTTCCGCCTCGTCCTCGGCGAAGACACAGCCCGCCGCCCGCAGGGTGGCGGCGACGGTGGAAAGGGAGGGTGCAGGAGACACTAGGAGCCTTTCGGGATGCCGACGGGCGCTCCCTGGGCCACCTGCGTCAGATGGACCGAGCGGTCGTGAGGGAGAGCGCCCGACCTGGTGTGGGAATCGGACTCACCTCCTCGACGCGTTCACCACTGGGGCGGGTAACACTACCCGATCCCCTCGGACAGTGGGCCGTACCCGTGCTCGGCGGAGGCGTCGAACCGCGGTTGGGGTTCGGTCTCGGGCCAGGACGCGGCAGGCGCTACAGCATGTCCAGCAGGACGGGGGCGGCGTTGATCGCGCCGTGAACAGTGAGGATGGGCCACATCAGCCGGTACCGGCTCCACAGGTAGCCGAGGAACAGGCCCAGTACCCCCTGGTGAACGAAGACCGAGGTGAGGTCGGTGAGAAGGTGGCCGGTACCGTGGATGCCGATGTGCCAGGCAGCGAAGGACAGACTCGTCAACACGATGGCGGGCCAGCGGCCGATGACGTGCTCCCATCGGGTCTGGAGCCAACGCCGGTAGAAGGCCTCTTCGAGCAGGGCGTTGACGGCGAAGCCCACGATCATGGTGATCAACAGTGCGGAGGGGCCGGAGTCCGCCGCCCAGGCGTTGTCGCCGGGTGGCCGGGCGAACGGTCCGGCGTGGTGGAGGACGAGCCAGGCCGCCACCGGCACCAGCGGCCCGTAGCGGCGCCAGGCCTCGATCCGCCCGCGCACCGGTTCTCGACGGGTGGCGCCGTGGCGTGTTAACCGGAATACCAGCACCGGTACGGCCAGCAGCAGAACGAGCTTCAAGATGGTGTGTGCCGGCTCGGCGTCGTAACCGTTGTCCGTCACGATTCGCAGCGCCGCCGCGAACAGTACGGCCGACGCCAGGAGGGCGCCCGCCTGCCGGTGAAGCTCTCGCGGTGCCGGTGCTCCGTCCACCGGGGCCGCCCGGGATGGCAAAGGCGTCAGCCGGGTGAGTGCCAGTCCGACGAGGGCGGGGATCCATACGTGCCACATGGGCCTGGTGCCGGCGTGGTCGGCCGTGTAGCGGATCTCGCCGACGGTGGTCAGCGCCAGCCACAACGCTGATCCGAAGATCACGGCCAGTCCGGCGATCAGCACGCCCAGGCTCGGCGTGCGGTGGTACGGCATTCGCTGCGGCACCTTATTCAGCACACTTGTACTTTATAGTAAACCGTACAACCGTGCGATTATGGGAACATGCCGAAGATCGTCGACCACGAGCAGCGGCGCGACGAGCTCGTCCGCGCCGTATGGGAGGTCATCAGCAGGGAAGGCATCGAGGGCGCCACGGTCCGCAAGGTCGCCGAGGCGGCGGGCGTCTCGGTCGGCGGGCTGCGCCACTATTTCGACAACCAGCGTGGCCTGCTCGTCTTCGCCGCGTACGCGATCGGCAGAAGCGTCACCGCACGTGTCGCCGGACACCTGCACGCGGACCTGCCAGGGCTGGAGCGCGCTCAGCTCATGCTCGAAGAACTTCTTCCGCTGGATGACAACCGCCGCGTCGAAGCCGACGTGTGGCTGGCGTGCCTGGTGCGCTCACGCGTCGAGGAGTCTCTGGCGGAGTCGCGTGGCACCGCCTGGGCGGGCGAACGTCACATCTGCCGTCTTGCGGTCGCCTCCTGCCACGACACACCGTTGCCCGATATCGGGCAGGAGCTCGCCGACGCCGTCCTGGAACGGCAGGCCGTGCGGCTTCACACGTTCATGGACGGTCTGACGTTGCAGACGGTGACCTGCCCGCACAACTTCACCCCGCGAGGCATCCGGGCGATCGTCCGTGAAGAGCTACGTCTGCTGACCGAGGTGTGACGACTTCCGGCCGGGAGGTCCGGGGCCGGTGACCTCCACGGCCTGCCGGCCCCGGACCTCCCGGCCGAACGACCGGCGGTCGCGCACGACGACCTTTTTGCACCGCGGACCACGACGCTCCTGACAGCCCCCTCCTTGCCGTCCCCCGAACTCCTGCACGGATGATCAAAGGGGACATGCTCTCCACCCGCACTGCAACCTCACGTCCTCCCAGGTCCCAGGCCCGATCACTCGCCGAGCAGACCCGCCTCGCGGGCGGCGATCGCCGCCTGTACCCGGTTCTCCAGGCCAAGCCGGGTGAGGATGCGGTTGATGCGGCTCTTCACCCCCGCCTCGGAGAGCCCGAGGTCACGGGCGATCCTGGCGTTCGACAGGCCCCTGGCGACCAGGACGAGCACTTCGAGCTCGCGCCGGGTCAGCTCACCGAGCGCCCCGGCGCGGGAGGAGGGGGACGGTTCGACCAGTGCGGGCGGCAGCGCGGTGAAGGCGCCGATGAGACGGCTGGTCACGCTCGGCGCGAGCATGGCCTCACCCGAGGCGACCACCCGGATGGCGTCGGCGAGCTGGTCGGGGGAGACGTTCTTCAGGATGAACCCGGCGGCCCCGGCCCGCAGGCAGGCGTGCACGTACTCGTCGAGGTCGAAGGTGGTCAGCACCAGCACCCGGGGGTGCGGCTGTTCGTGCGGCCACCGCCCGACGATGTGCCGGGTCGCCTCGACGCCGGTCATACCGGGCATGCGCACGTCCATCAGCACCACGTCCGGGCGCAGGTCGAGGGCGGCGGCGACGGCCTCCTCACCGTCCGCGGCCTCCCCGACGACAAGCAGGTCGGCGCGCCGGTCGAGCATGATCCGCAGCGCGGCGCGCACCAGCTCCTGGTCGTCGGCGATCAGTACGCGGACGGGGTTCACCCGGCCTCCCCGTAGCGGAAGACGGCCTCGACCAGCCAGCCGCCGTCCTGGTCGCGGGGACCGGCCCGCAGGCTGCCGCCGAACAGCGCGGCCCGCTCACGCATGCCGACCAGCCCGAGCCCGGAACCGGCGAGGGGCCGGTGGAACGGCGCGGCGGGGCCGTTCTCGACCGTGACGACGAGCTGCTCGGCGGCCCGCCGTACGGCGATCCTGACGTCGGTCGCGCCCGCGTGCCGCAGGACGTTGGTGAGCGCCTCCTGAATGACCCGGTAGGCGGAGACCTGTACCGCCGCCGGGACCTCGGGGCCCGGCCCCGTGCTGACCTCGACCCGGCACCCGGCGGCACGGGCGGTCGTGGCGAGCCGGTCGAGGTGGCGCAGCGACGGCTCCGGGTCGCCAGGACCGGCGGGGGCGTCGTCGGCGAGCAGTCCGAGCAGCCGGCGCATCTCGACCAGGGCGGCGTCGGCGGCCGTGCCGATCCCGGTCACCCCCCGCCGGGCCAGGTGGAGGTCCTCCGACATCACCTCCGCGGTCGCCCGCGCCTGCATGGCGATCGCGCTGACGTGGTGGGCGACCAGGTCGTGCAGGTCACGGGCGATCCTGGCCCGTTCTGCCGTGACCGCCCGCCGGGCGCTGACCTCCTGCTCGGCGCGCAGCCGGGCGGTCAGGTCACGCAGCCGGGCGGCGTCGGCGTGGATGTGCCGCTGGGAGACGCCCAGCAGCCACGGCGCCAGCGACAGGCCGGAGATCATGATCATCTCGAAGAGGGTGGGCCGGAACTCGGCGGGGAACGGCAGGCCGAGTGGCGAACGCAGCAGGTCGGGGGCCACCACCGTCACCCCGGCCACGCCGACGACCACGACGCTCGCCGGTGGCCGGGCGTAGCGGGCCACGGCGTAGGCGGCGAACATGACGTACAGGCCGTCCCTGAGCGCGACCATGGGGTCGACCACCTCGTAGACCACGTAGGTGACGCTCACCGCCACCATGACCGGCCACGGGTGCGTCCTGCGCCAGGCCAGCGGTACGGCCTGCGTGAGCAGCAGGGCCGTCACCAGGACGGCGGTCGCCGGGTCGTCGGGAACGCCCTCGCTCAGCCTGAGCATCAGCGCCGCGACCGTCAGGGCCAGGGCGAACAGGACGTCGGCGAACCGGGGTCTGGCGGCGAGCCACCGCCTCATCCCGTCGATGTGATCCCGCACTGCCGCACCGCCCCCGTTTCCTCCGCCCAAGGGTAGGCGCGGCCGTGACCTGCACGGAGCCGGAGACAACCAAAGTTGCGCCGTCCGGGGCGGATTCCTCCCCAGGGGGCACGGCGGAGCCGGGCCAATGGCCGATGTCTCGGCGGGTTCCGATTTCTAGGGTTGAAATGCGAGCCGGAACATCCGGTCTGTCATCTTTTGGGAGGATTTATGCGCACCTTCGGTGCCCCCGTACGGCGTGCGGCGCTGCTGGCCGTGGTCGCGGCCCTGACCACCACGACTGTGGCCTCCCTGGCCTCCCCGGCCGCCGCGGCGAGCCCCACGGACGCTCCGGCGAAGGTCTCGAAGTACGGCAAGGCCGACCTGCAACGTGACGTGGACGCCCTGCGCGCGATCGGCACCAGCGGCGTCCAGGCGCGCGTGACCACCTCCGACGGCCGTCAGCTGGTCGCGACGAGCGGGGTCGCCGCACTCGGGAGCGGACGCCCGGTCCCGGCGAACGGCTACGTCAGGATCGCCAGCACCACCAAGTCGTTCGTGGCCACGGTGGCCCTCCAGCTCGTCGCGGAGGGCAAACTCTCCCTGGACGACACCGTGGAGAGCAGGCTGCCCGGCGTGGTCAAGGGCAACGGCAACGACGGCAACAAGATCACGGTCAGGCAGCTCCTGCAGCACACCAGCGGCATCCACGAGGGCTACCCGGCCTACACCTCCGTCGAGGAGTTCCTCAAGCACCGTGACGAGCTGTTCACCAGCGAGCAGATCGTGGCCGAGGCCGTCAAGCACGCGCCGAACTTCGAGCCGGGCAAGAAGTGGATGTACTCCAACACCGGATACGTGCTGATCAGCATGATCATCGAGAAGGTGACCGGGCGCCCCTGGCACGAGGAGGTCGACCGGCGCATCAGCAGGCCGCTGGGGCTCAGCCGTACGTTGTGGTCGGGCCGTTCCCTCGACGTGCCGAACCCGCACGCCAAGGGCTACCTGGTGCTGCCGCCCCGCAAGCCGGTCGACGTCACCCGGCACTTCGACGGGGACGCCGCCGGTGGCCTGCTGTCCACGACCAGGGACGTCAACCGCTTCTACATGGCGCTGCTCGGCGGCAGGCTGCTGCCCGCCGAGCAGCTCGCGCAGATGCAGAAGACCGTCGTGGCCCCGATGTGGCAGCAGAACTGGCCGGGGGCCCGCTACGGCCTGGGCCTCAGCTCCCGTCCGCTGTCCTGCGGCGGGGTCTACTGGCATCACGGCGGCGACGACTACGGGTACAAGACGAGGACGGGTGTCAGCGCGGACGGCAGGCGCAGCGTCACGATCTCGCTGACCACGCAGTTCGGCGACGAGCGTTCCGAGCGCCAGGAGAAGGTCGCGAGCGACGTCGTCGACCGGGTGCTGTGCGGCCGGTAGCCCCTCTCCGGCCGGGACCCCGTCGCAGGGGATCCCGGCCGGATCGGTGGCTCGGGCGTATGTCTCAGAGGTGACCGAGACGGTCGTACAGGACACGCCACCGGTCAGGGTGGACGTGCGCGACGACCGTTCCCTCCGGGACCCCCGCGGCGGCGAAGGCGGCCCCGACCAGGGCGGCCGGGTGACGCAGCCGCATGGTCGCGTCCAGGGAACCGCCCAGGCCGGTGAAGCCGTAGTCGACGAAGGCCTCGTAACCCGGCAGGCCGGGCGTCTCGGCCCGGCGTTCGAGCCGCAGGATCGCCGAGTCGACCGCGGGCACCGGCCGGAACGCCTCCCGGCCGATGTGCCCGAGCATCTCCCAGCGGAACCACGGCCAGGTCCGCACGGTCAGCGCGCTCCAGCGGCCGAAGTCGCCGGTGCGCTTGCGGACGTACTCAAGCTGGGCGACGAGCGTCGCCGAGGTCAGCCCGGGTGCCCCCAGACACCAGTCGACGATCTTCGAGGTGATCGAGTACGGGATGTTCCCGACGACCGCGAACGGCTCACGCGGCGCGCGGGCGGCCAGGAAGTCCCCCCTGACGACCCGGACGCGGGAGTCGTCGCGGGTGCGGACGGTCAGCCTGCCCGCCAGCAGCGGGTCGATCTCGTAGGCGACGACCTGGTCGCAGGTCTCGGCCAGCGCCAGGGTCAGGGCACCCTCGCCCGCCCCCGGCTCGACGACCAGCCCGCGCGCCCCCGCCGCCTCGGCGACGCGCCGTACGGCCTGGCGGTCCACCATGAGGTTCTGCGAGAGAGTGCGCCTGGCCTGGTCGCGGGCGGTCCTGCCGCCCCTGTTCGCGACCTTCTTCTGGGTGTGTGAATGATCTCCGTGTGCGAAAGAACGCGCCACAGTCTTGCCCCTTCGGGTCCGAGATGAAGTGGTCTCGGAAGATCCGGGGCACGCGCGGAGAAGTGAGATTCTCTAGCGGCCCTGGATCGGGCCGCGGCGCATACGGATGTAGTACGAAGGAATGTGACACATGCGGCTCACCCTAGGAGAACCCCGATGAGCGGCACAAACGGTTTTCCCGCCTCCCCGGAGCAGGGGAGACGGGAAGCGCGCGAGATGTCTACAGGGAGCGGAACTGCCGGGTCGAGGAGATGGCTCCCGACGTCGTCATGGTGAAGGTCCGCATCGAGTCGGCGAACTTCGACAGGTCCCACTCGGCGGGACCCTGGTACCAGTACAGGTGGTCGGCCTGCCTGCCGTTGCCGGTGATCGAGGAGACGACGCGGGCCCAGCGGTCCACGCTGTCGAAGATCACGGCATAGGGCAGATAGCGGGAGAACAGCTCGACCCGCTGGGCGGGAGGAATGTCGCCACCGGCGTCGCCCGAGGCCAGATACTCACGGAAGCCCAGCGTGTGGGCCAGGGCCGTGGCGCCCTTGGCGGTCTTGGCGGGCATGTACTGTCCGCCGACGGCCAGTGCGGCTCCGGCGATGATCAAGGCCAGGCCGAGCAGGCCGTACGTGGTGAACCAGGCCAGCGCGACGGTGCCGAGGACACCGGCGACGGTGAGCAGCACGCCGAGGGTCGTCCAGCGGGTTCGCACGGTGTCCGGGCGCCGGGCGAACCAGCCCTGCGCGACCACGTCCCGGTAGAGGGCGTCGCGGACCTTGCTGAGCTTGGAGGTGAAGGAGCCCTTCAGGTGCGAGAGCGGGATCGCGTCGCGGCCGTCGAAGATCGCGTCGTAGAGGGCGCGCTCGTAGGACTGCAGCGCCTTGAGGTCGGCGTTGGGCATCCGCACCAGGACCCAGTCGGGTGTGTCGTAGGTCTGCCTGGGCTGCTCGTCGATCCTGAGGTAGCCCCGCACCGCGAGGTCGACGATCGTGGCGGTCACGTCGATCACGTCGGCCTGCTCGTCGATGAGCGTGCCGATCTGGCCGGGCCGTACGCCGTCGGGCGGGGAGAAGTGGCCGTTGCTGACCCCGCTGACCGCGCCCGACTCGTGGCCGACCACCCGGGCGTCACGGCCCCGGGTCCAGTACAGCAGGCCGACGCCGCCCAGCAGCAGGACCAGCAGGCCGGCCAGGGCGCCGCCGGTGACCGTGTTCAGGGTGAAGGCGTTGGACAGCTCGAAGCGGCGCTCCAGGATGGGCTCGCCCTTGGTCACGCCGCCCGGGTAGCCGATGACCACCGTGAGGACCTCGTCGACCCCCAGGCCCTGCTGCTCGAACTCGGCCTCGACCCCGGTGTGGTCCGGTGAGGCGGTGGTGCAGCCGATCGCCGAGGTCAGCGCCCCGGCGAAGCAGGACAGGCTCTGCAGCTGCGCGGGGCCGGTCACCTTGGCCTTGGCCAGCTCGACGGGCGCCGACCAGCCGCCCGCGGCGTACCAGCGCAGCTCCTGGACGTCGCCGAGCGGGGTGATGGTCCCCTTGACGTCGTATTCGAACTTGGCGGTTCCCGAGCCCTTCAACGTGATCGTGGAACCGGTCAGGGTGGCGTCGCCCTTGAGGTTGACGACCTGGTAGAGCCGGTCGTTGCCGTCGTCGTAGCGCGTCCGGTCGACCAGCTTCCTCGTCGGCGCGGTGCCGTCGAACGTGACCGTCTCCTTGACGTGCAGTACGCCGTCCTGCCGCAGTTCGAGTTCGAGCGCGTCACTCTTGATCTTGCCTGCCGAAGTGGCGGCCTTACCCGGTGACGTGTGCGCCGTACCGGCCGCGAGGGCGGGGGAGGCGCTGAGGGCCAACGCGCAGGTGGCGATCGTGGCCACGCTTCCGACCGCCCGGCACACGTTCGCGGCCGTTCGGTGCAATAGGGATGCCGACATGGCCCGGGAGCCTACCGATAACCACCCACACATGACTGCAGCGACCCTTTCAGGTTTTTCGGACAATCACGTTTATGTGCCGAAATCCGCTAGATTGCCGCCCGGAGATCAGCAGTTCGGAGAGGTGGTCGCATGCGTCCGCGAAGGTCAAGCCCTCTGGCCTTTGGTGTTTTCGGGGTCCTCGCCCTGACCTTCGCGGCGGTCGTCGTGATCGCAGGTTTGGTCAAGGGGAACGAAACAGGGGTTCCGGCCGGGCCTGAGACGGGTCCCGTGGCGACCGGAGGCGGCAGGTCCACGCCGTCGTCCGGCGGCACCGAGGTCGCCCCGCCCGAGGTGAGGCCGCCGTCGCCGCTCAAGCTCGGCGACGAGAACGGCGCGGGCGGCACCGCGATCACGCTGGCCTCGGCCCAGTCGGGCACGAGCTTCGACCTGCGTAACATGCGGCGTACGGACACCACCGCCAGGCTCAAGCGCAACCCTCTGTACGGTGCCGGCGTCATGGGATCGGTCGCCTGTCGCGCTCCGCGGCCCTCGACCCAGCCCGCCGCCATGTACAGCTATCTCAATGCCGTCACCGGCTGTCTGGACCGGGCGTGGGCGGGCAAGTTCGCCCAGGCCCGGGCGACCTTCCTGGCCCCGCGCCGGGTCTACTGGAACCGTCCGGGGCGGGGGCCGTGCGGCACCTATCCGTCGTCCGGGGCCGCCGCCTACTACTGCCCGTCCAACCGCGGCATGTACATCGGCCTGACCCACGTCATCAGGCAGAGCGGCGACGTCGACCCGGCGGAGAACCACGTCCCCTACCTGGCCGTTCTCGCCCACGAATACGGTCATCACGTGCAGTCCATGGCGGGCATCGGCGGAGCCTGGTGGTGGGAGGTGGCCAACCGCTCGAAGAGCGCCCAGGACGCGCACTCCCGCCGCGCGGAGCTCCAGGCCCAGTGCCTGTCCGGGATCTTCGTCCGCGCCGTCCGGACTCCCCTGGCCGTCACCGCCGACCGCTGGCAGTCGCTGCTGCGTACGGACTACGGCCGGGGCGACGACCAGAACGGCCTGGGCAAGCGTGACCACGGCAACGGCGACCACTACGCGGGCTGGCTCAACCAGGGCTGGAAGTACTCCAGGCTCGCCTACTGCAACACCTGGAGCGTGCCCTCCTCCTACGTGAGCTGACGCCGGGGGCTTGGGACGATCTCCGGGTCGTCCCTTGCCACACGGATAGAATGCCGACCTGCTCAAGACGATCTCCCCGACGGTGATTTCGCCGTGACCGTCCGGGGGAATCGACTTTCATATCGGCAGTCCGAATCTCCCCGGAGTGGCATGCGCGGGCCTGTGCGCCGACGTTCCCGAGCATCCGTGCTCGCAGCTTCTGTGGTGATTTTCTGTCTTATTTCGGGATGTGCCAGCGGGGACGCGGCCGGGCCGATCCCGATCCTCAACCCGCCCACCGCGCGGGAGAACCCGCAGCAGGGCGGCCTGGTCAGGGCCCCGGTGGTCATGGTGCTCGGCGACAGCTTCACCGCCGGGTCGGGACCGGTCCCCCGCTGGGAGAGCTACGCGGCGCGGGCCGCCCGTACGCTCGGCTGGCAGCTCGTCACGGCGGGCGCCGCGGGGACGGGCTTCGTCAACCCCGGCAGGGTGCGCAGGACGTTCCAGCAGTCCTTCGACGCCGAGCTCTCCTGGCGTCCCGCCCCCGACCTGCTGATCCTCTCCGGTGGGCACAACGACCACACCACCCCCGGCAGGGTGTACGGCGCCGCCAGACGCCTGCTCATGACGGCCAGGGCCCGCTGGCCACGGACCAGGGTCGTGGTGATCGGCCCCATCTGGATGGGCCCGGAGCCCCGCTGGGTCCCCGCGGTCAGGGACGCGATCGCGGTCGCCGCCGACGAGGAGGCGACCGTCTTCCTCGACCCGCTCGATCACCCCTGGGGGCGGGGGGCGATCCTGCCCGACGGCGTCCATCCCACCTTCCTGGGGCACAGGAGGCTGGCGAACTGGCTGGTCACCGCACTGCGTGAGCACGGCGCCGAGCCGGACGGCTGAGCTCGGCCAGCGTCGCGGCCACCCCCTCCCGATAGGACGGGTAACGCGGCTCGAAGCCCGTCTCCGTCAGCGCCGAGATGTCGGCGACGACGTCGAGCGTGAGCGTCCGTACGGCGACCCCGCCCGCGAACGCCGCCGTCAGCCACCTGGGCAGCCTGCGGGGCCTGGCCGCGCCGAGCATCCCGGCCGTCTCGTCGAACAGCTCACCCAGCGTCGTGACCGTGCCGTCGGTCGCCACGAAGCTCCGCCCCGCGACGCCGGGCAGCCCGGCCACGTGCACCAGCGCCCGAGCGGCGTCCTCCACGTGGATGATCGGCAGCCGGTTGCGCCCCGTCCCGGGAACCGGCATCCGGCCCCTGGCCAGGCCGGGCACGATCATGTCGCCGAACCCCTTGCCCGCGCCGTACACCATGTTCCCCAGGCAGACGTGTACGGCGGGCGTCCCCGACGCCTCGACCATCCGCCGCACCGGCAGCCCCACGTGGGCGAACCCCACCGGGACGGAGCGCGGAGGCGACAGGTGCGAGACCGTACGGTCGGGCCCGGGGGTGAGGTCGTCCATCCCGCTGACCGAGACCAGCAGGGGCCGTTCCCCGGCGGGCAGGGAGAGCAGCGTCCGCAGCACTCCCTCGGTGGTCTCCCCGCGGACGGCGGCGACCCGGTCGATGGCCCGCCTCGTCAGCCGCCCCGGCAGGCTCGGCTGGATGAGGTCGAGGACGGCGTGCGCCCCCCTGGCGGCCTCGGCCCAGGTGGCGGGGTCGCCGACGGAGAAGTGGTGGGGCGTGCCGCCCGCCCGCCGTACACGCTGGGCGGCCTCGTCGTTCCTGACCAGGCCGACGGCCTCCCAGCCCGCGATGACGGCCTCGCGGATCGCGGTGCGCCCGATGAAGCCTCCGGCGCCGAGAACGAGCAGTTTCATGATCCCTCCAGGGAGACGTGGTTAGCATTTGCTAACTCGATGGGCGTGAAAAAGGCCCCGGGGCCGGGGCCGGGTTCTACGGGGTGACCATGCGGGTGACCAGGGGACGCAGGGCGGCCAGTGCCGCCCCCCTGGGCAGTTCGTCGAAGTGACGCATCCTGGCGTACTGCGCCACGGTGCCGGAGAGCGCGGCCACCAGCAGATCGACCGGGATCTCCGTGGTGACCTCGCCCGAGGCGACCCCGTCGCCGATCAGCCCGCGCAGCAGACCGAGCAGGGACGGCCCGCGTTCCTCGGCGGAGAGCCTGGGCAGGTAGAGCCGGAGGTTGTCCTGTGTGAAGAGCAGGACCTCAGGCTCCTCGTCGAGGAGTTCGCCGAAGGCCCGCATCAGCGCGTCGAGCCGCTCGCCGAACGGCCGCCCCGGCGCGGTGGCCAGTGCGGCCCGCTCGCCGAGCCGGGTGTAGCACCTGGCGAACAGGTGCAGTGCGAGTTCCTCCTTCGAGGCGAAGAACTTGAACAGCGCGGGATTGCTGTAACCGCTGGCCGCGGCGATGTCGCGCACGGTCGTGCCGTCCACGCCCCGCTCGACGAACAACCGCAGCGCCTCGACCAGCATCCGCCGCTTCGACGGCGGATCCCGGTCGTCCACCAGGAACACCTCGACCCCTGTCACACCACGAAGTTAGCAGCTGCTAACAACCTGTCGCCAGGGCCGAAGGTCCCGGACTCATCGGTACGGCAAGGCGGAGGCGGCCGCCGGAGCCGTGGCGGCGGCGCGCGCGGGCGTCGCGGGAAGGGTGACCAGGACCAGGAAGACCGGCAGGAGTGTGGCGAGCCGCGCGCGTCGTGTTCTCATGACCTACCTCGATAGGGGAGTCGCCGGCGGCCCCGGGGCCGCCGGAAGGCCGGGGGTGCCTTGCGGAGGTGGTGCCGGGGCGCGGACGGAACACGCCAGGGGCCGTGAGAGGCGTCAGAGGGCTTCACGAACCCCGATAACGGTCAGAATAGGATTCATCACCCTCCGATGGAAGGTGGAAGATCAAATTCCACCCGGTTTATGACACCCCGGGCCCGTGAAGGCCTCAGCCCTGGTCGAGGAGCAGCAGGCTGTAGGCGGCGAGGCTGCAACTCTCCACGATCACTCCCTCACGGATCATGCTCTCCACCTCCCGCCGGGGGAACCACCGCTGGCGCAGGTCCTGCTCCTCGACCTCCCGTTCGGCCTGCCCCTGCCGAAGCCCGGTCGCCACGAACACGTCGTAGCCCTGGACGGTCATCCCGGGCGCGCAGTGCAGATGCCCGAGGTGGCGCATGGAGGCCGCCGTCAGGCCCGTCTCCTGGCGCAGTTCCTCCCGGGCGAGGTACTCGGGATCGGCGGTCGCCAGGTCGGGCATCGTGCCCTGCGGGAACTCCCACGACCTCCGCCCGATCGGATAGCGGTACTGCTCCACCAGGTGGAAGCCGTCGTTCTCCATCGGGATGACCAACGCGAAGTCCGGCTTGTCGACGTAGGAGTACACCCCGAGAGATCCGTCCGCGCGCCGGATCTCGTCATGACGCAACCGCATGTAACGCGTCTCATGCACCACGGTGCTGGAAAGCCGCTCGATGTCACCCAACCCAAACCTCCAGAAGAGCCCACGACGTCTCCCCGATTCTCGCCCGATTCGCGTGAGCCTGGAGGAAGTGGTCTTCCTGGGTGCCCGGCCGATGCCCCCCGCATCAGACCGGGCACTCTCACCCCCTACCCGCCTGGCCGGGTCGCATCCCGGTGGCGGGCCGGTCGGGGGCCAGGACGGACATCACGACGGCGTCGTGCCACCGGCCGTCCCAGAGGAGGGCGTCACGGCGCACGCCCTCCTCGACGAAGCCGACCTTGCGGTAGACGTGGGCGGCGCGATCGTTGAAGGCGAAGACCTCAAGCTCGATCCGGTGCAGGTCGGTGGTGGCGAAGGCGTGGTCGAGCATCAGCCGGATCGCCTCGGTGCCGTAGCCCCTGCCGTACACCTGGGGACCGGACAGGGCGATGCGCAGGTTGCACGAGAGGTTGTGCGAGTCGAGGTCGTTGAGCACGACCTCGCCCACGTAGGCGTCGTCGTCAACGGCGCAGATCGCCAGGTCGAGACGGTCGTCCTGGTCGGCGCGGGTGCGGCACCACAGGTCGATCGTCGCGCGGTCCATGACGCCGTGCGAACCGGTGAGGCGGGCGGTCTCCGGGTCGTTGACCAGCTTCCAGAGGCCGTCGGCGTGTTCGGGGCCGACCGGCCTGAGGGTCACGCGGCTGCCGTACAGGGTGGGTTTCTTCGCGAACGACGTCACCCGAGGTTGTCTACCCGGTCAGTGCGACCTGGGGCAACAGGTTTCACCAGGGGCCGTAGGGGCCCTGGTTGCCGCCCTTGCCGATCTCGCTCACCGCGGGCTTCACGTCGGCCAGGTAGATCCCGGAGGCGACGACCGACGCGATGGCGAAGATGTTGAGCTGCCCGAGACCGATCCCGAAGTAGCCGACGGCGGAGGCGAAGGAGAACAGCGCCGCCAGACCCAGGACGATCAGCCAGAACCTCTTGGACTGCTTGCCGGTCACGGCGAACGCGCGGACGGGGGTGCGCGTCGCGTGGAACAGCGCCCAGGCGGACATGCCGAAGGCGATGATGCTGAGGACCCAGAAGACGAGGTCCAGCCCTACGGAAATCATCGTCGTCACTCCACCGTGCTCGCCCTGCTGACAGCAACCACCCTAATGCCGGAAGCCTCCCCGCGGCGGACCTCCTTCCGGGCGAACCGGCCCGAGGCCCTTCCGTACGGCCCCGCGCCCGGAAACGGCCCGTACCGAGGAACGGCCCGCACCGGGAGACCTCGCACCCGGAACCGAGGGGCCGCCCCGGTGCGCCGGGGCGGCCCCTCGTGGGGTTCCAGGGAAGATCCCGAGGTCAGGACTTCGCCGACGAGCCGTTCCTGCTCTTCCTGGCGGGCTTGGCGGCCGCGGAGACCTGCTCAAGCTCGCGGGAGGCCTCTCCGCTCGTCTTGGAGACGACCTTGCGGCCCCGGGAGGCGAACTCCTCGTACAGCCTGGTGGCCCTGTCACTGACCTGGTCGGCGTAGCCACGGGCCCGGCCGGGGAACTCCCTGGCGTAGACCTCGGCCCTGTCGGCCAGCTCCCTCGCCTTCTCCGGCAGGTCCTTGGCGGCCTCCCTGGCGGCCTCGCGGATGTCCTCCTGGCGGCCCTGGATGCGCTGCAGGTGCTCGGGCAGTTCGCGGAGCTTCTCGACCGCGTAGTCGCCCGCGCCCGCGACGGCGTAGAACGGCTTGGTCTCGGCCAGTTTCTTCACTTCGGTGGCAAGAGTCATGGGTGTTAACCTTCCTTGGATTCCGGTGTGACGTTCTGGCTGTCCACGGGGGCCGCGTAGGGCTTCAACGCGGCGAGATACCCCTCGGGCAGCGGATTCGCGTCGCCCCCTTGGGGCTCCGGTGCGGAAGGCGCGTTCTGGGAGGTCTGCGCTTCCTCATCCGGGGCCCCGACCTGGTTCTCCCGGCGGAACGACTCGTAGATGTCGATCAGCACCTGGCGCTGACGCTCGGTGATGAGATGGTCTGCCCTGATCGCGGCAAGCACGTCGCTGTCCGGCTCGCGTTCCTCGATGAGACCGGCCTGGACGTAGAGGGCCTGCGAGGAGATGTGCAGTCCCTTGGCGATCTGGTTGAGGATCTCCGCACTCGGTTTGCGCAGTCCTCGCTCGATCTGGCTGAGGTAGGGGTTGGAGACCCCCGCCGCCGCCGCGAGCTGGCGCAGCGAGATCTTCGCGTGGGTGCGCTGCTCCCGGATGTACTCGCCGATCGAGCCGACCTTCGGTAGTGCCATGCCGGCAGTCTACCCCCGACGCTTGCAGTTGCAAACGCGGTGGCTAACAGTTGCAAGCGTCAGTGGGGGATCAGCCAGAGCAACGGGGCCGAGGCCGTCAGCGTGACGGAGAAGGCGACGATGGCGTAACGGACCTGCCTGGGAAGGTCGGGGCCGGGGCTGACCAGGCGTTCGACCCGGGCCATCACCGCGGATCCCGCCGTCTCCGAGACGCCGAGGGCGCCCTGCGGGGTCGGCGCGGCGCCCGCCGTACCGAAACGGAGCAGGGCGGTGGCCAGGCGGCGCGGCGAGCAGTAGCGGCGGGCGACGTCGTCGGCGGCCATCTCGACCAGCAGGCCGACCTCGCTCTGCACCCTGCCGACGACCCGCGACCAGGGCAGCGCCCTGTGCAGCGCGGCGAACGGCAGCAGCACCAGGTCGTGGCGCTCGCGGACGTGCGCGGCCTCGTGGGCGAGCACCGCGGTCAGCTCGGCGGGGGACAGCAGCTTGAGCGTCCCCTCGCTGACCACGACCTCGGAGCGCAGGCCGGGGACGCAGTAGGCGGCCGGGCCCGGGTGGTCGACGACCCTGACCCCGGGGACCTCGGGATCCTCACGGGCGACCAGGGCCAGCAGCGTACGGTGCCTGCGCCGGGCGCGGAGCGTCTGCGCGCCCGCGGTGAGCAGCACGACGACCAGGATGGTCAGCGCGGTCAGACCGGCGATGAGCGCGAGGATTCTCGGCAGCGTGAAGGACCCGGCGGGACCGTAGCCCCCGTTCATCGCCGAGACGACAAAGGCGCCCAGCCCCTGGAGCACGCCCTGTCCGTAGGGTTCGAGGGCGTAGGAGAGGAGCGCTCCCGTCCCGGCGAGACCCCAGGTGACCCCGAGCGCCTGCCACAGGACGATGGCGACGTGGGGGGCGCGGTAGGTCCACCGTGCCCGCGTGAACCGCCAGGCTCCGACCGCGCAGACCAGGGCGAGGGTCGCCAGGGCTGCCGCGGTGATCACTCGTCCTCCAGCTCCGTCAACGCTTTGAGCAGGATCTCGGCCTCGCTGCCCGAGACGGCCTGGGCGAACCGGGTGAGGGCGGCGGACCGGTCTCCGGTCAGGTCCAACGCCTCAAGCATAAGCTCAGCGACGTACGCGTCACGGCTCTCGGCCGGTTCGTAGCGCCACGCCCGCCCGTCCCGGGTCCGCTGCAGGAACCCTTTGCGGGTCAGCCGGTCGAGCACGGTCATCACCGTGGTCGGCGCGAGGTCGCGATCGGCGATCAGACGCCCTACCTCCCGCGCCGTCACGGGGGATGACTGCGCCCAGATGATGTCCATGATGCTTCGTTCAAGCTCGCCCAGACCCTTCACACAACCAAGCCTAACTCCCGCACCACGAGGGGTAGTACTACGGGTTGTCGAGTGATTTCCGTCACAGCTGAAGAACCATGTAGATCTCGTCGCGGTCGTCCCCGTCGGACAGCCGGATGGCGCCGGGGACCCGGCCGACCTCCGCGTAGCCGAACCGCGCGTAGAAGGCCTCGATCCCGGTGCCGCCGCGCACCGTCAGATGCAGCGCCTCGACCCCCAGGCCACGGGCCGCCTCCTCGGCCGCGCGCATGAGCAGCGCGCCGTACCCGGAGCCCTGGTGCTTGGGGTGGACCATCACGCGCAGCACCCAGCGCCAGTGCGCCCGCAGCCAGGACCCGGCGTCGGCCAGAACCAGCCAGCACGCCACCCGCCCGTCCTCGTCGAAACCGGCGAGGAGATGGTCGGGGCCGTCCGCGCCGCAGCGGGCGAAGGTCGGCAGGGCCAGCTCACGGACCTCGGCGGCGGTGACCGGCGGCACGAAGCCGACCGCCCCGCCCGCGTTGCTCACCTCGGTCCAACACTCGATCAGTTCGCCGACGAGCTCCTCGGTCAGTTCGGGATCTGTCACGAAACGAGGGGGCATGCCGACGACCCTAACCGCCGCTTCGGGGTCCGGGGCGTGCGGGGTCAACGGTCCAGGGCGGACCAGGGGAGAGTGAGTTCACCGAGCCGCCAGCGGGCCCGGCCGCCCAGCGGAGGGCGCGTCGCGACCGGCCAGGTCCGCGCCAGCGTCCGTGCGGTGCCGATCCACCGCTGGCGGAAGCCGTAGGCCCCCAGGGGGGCGTTGACCGCCCAGGCGTGGTCGAAGTCACGCAGGAAGGCGTGGATCGGCTCGCCGGGGACGTTGCGGTGGATCAGCGTCTTGGGCAGCCGCTCGGCCAGGTCGGAGGGGCGTTCGAACCCGCCGAACCGCGCCGAGAAGGTCAGCGTCCTGGGGCCCGTGGCGTCGAGCCCGGCCCACACGGCCCGGTGGCCGACCTCCGAGCAGGTGCCCTCGACGATCACCCCGTCGGGGGCGATCCGCCGGCGGAGCATCGCCCAGTAATCCCACGCCTCGGCCTCGCCGTACTGTCTGAGCACGTTGAAGGCCCTGACCAGGGTCGGCGGCCTGCCCACGGGCAGTTCGAAGCCGCCGAGCACGAAGGACAGCCCCTCCCGCCCGTACGGCCTGGCCGCCGCGACCCTCGCCGGGTCGATCTCGACGCCGACGACCTCGACCGAGGGACAGATCCTCCGCAGCCGCGAGAACAGTTCGAGGGTCGTGGTGTGCGAGGCGCCGTAGCCCAGGTCGACCACCAGGGGACGGTCAACCGAGCGCAGCAGGCGGCCGTGCACGGCGACCACCCAGCGGTCGGCCCGCCTGAGCCGGTTGTGGCCCGTCGTGCCCCTGGTGATCTCCCCGATCGGCTTCGGCACGGCTCAGACGCGGTGGATCTTGTGCTGGGCGGCCTGCGCGCGGGGGCGGATGACCAGACGGTCCACGTTCACGTGCGCGGGCCTGGTCACGCACCAGGCGATGGCGTCGGCCACGTCGTCGGCCGTCAGCGGGTCGGGAACGCCCTGGTAGACGCGGTCCGCCGCGGCGGAGTCACCACGGAAGCGGTTGAGCGAGAACTCCTCGGTGTGCACCATGCCGGGGGCGACCTCGACGATCCTGACCGGTTCGCCGCACAGTTCGAGCCTGAGCACCTCGGTCATCGCGGTCTGCGCGTGCTTGGCCGCGTTGTAGCCGCCACCGCCCTCGTAGGAGACCAGCCCCGCGACCGAGGTCAACATGACCAGCACGCCGTCGCCCGAGGCGACCAGCCGGGGCAGCAGGGCCTTGGTGAGCCGCAGCGAGCCGAGCACGTTCGTGTCGTACATCCGCTGCCAGTCGGCCACGTCGCCGTTCGCCACGGACTCAAGGCCGATTGCCCCGCCCGCGTTGTTGACCAGCACGTCACAGCGCTCCAACGAGGCCGCCAGGGCGTCGACCGACTCCTGGGAGGTGACGTCGAGGGTCACCGCCCGGACACCCGGCACCTCGGCGGCCAGTTTGTCGAGCCGGTCCCGGCGCCGCGCCGCGGCCACCACGTCGAACCCCTCGGCGGCCAGCCGGCGGGCGGTCGCCTCGCCGATCCCGCTGCTGGCGCCCGTAACCACTGCTGTCCTGTCCATGACCCCCCATCCTGCCAGGACGCCGGGCCACGACGGCACCGCCTCCCAAGCCCCCGGGGGGCGGGAATGACGCGAACTATTGGGTGGTTATATCCCTCTCGGAGGTGGTGCCGGTGAGGCGGCGGGGTAGACGACGGGTCAACCGGGTCGCGACGATCAGCATGCACACGTCCCCGCTTGACCAGCCGGGGACCGGGGACGCGGGCGGCATGAACGTCTACGTCGTCGAAGTGGCCAAGCGCCTGGCGGCACTGGGCGTCGAAGTGGAGATCTTCACCAGGCAGACCGCGCGTGACCTGCCTCCGGTCGCCGAGATCGTCCCGGGGGTCTCGGTCCGTCACATCACGGCGGGGCCGTACGAGGAACTGGACAAGGGCGACCTGCCCGGCCAGCTCTGCGGCTTCCTGTCCGGTGTGCTGCGCACCGAGGCGATGTACGAGCCGGGCCGCTACGACGTCATCCACTCCCACTACTGGCTGTCCGGCCAGGTGGGCTGGCTGGCCAAGGAGCGCTGGGGTGTCCCCCTGGTGCACACCATGCACACCATGGCCAAGGTGAAGAACCTCCTGCTCGCCGACGACGACAACCCGGAGCCCCAGATCCGGGTCGCCGGTGAGCAGCAGGTCGTGGACATCGCCGACCGCCTGGTCGCCAACACCCCGACCGAGGCCAGGGAACTGGTCGAGCTGTACGGCGCCGCCCCCGGCCGCGTCGAGGTCGTCAGTCCCGGGGTGAACCTCACCGTCTTCCAGCCCGCCTCCCAGAGCGCGGCCAGGCACCGCCTCGGGCTGCCGGACGACGCGCACGTGCTGCTCTTCGTCGGCAGGGTGCAGCCGCTCAAGGCCCCCGACGTGCTGCTGCGCGCCGCCGCCCTGATGCTCGCCGGGGACCCGGCGCTCAGGTCGCGACTGGTCGTCGCCTGTGTCGGCGGCCCCAGCGGCAACGGGCTCGCCCGGCCGTCCTACCTGACCGAGGTGGCCGCCTCGCTGGGCATCTCCGACGTGGTCAGGATCGTGCCGCCCGCCCCGCAGCACGAACTGGCCGACTGGTACCGCGCCGCCGACGTGACCGTGGTCCCCTCGCACAGCGAGTCCTTCGGGCTGGTCGCCCTGGAGTCCCAGGCGTGCGGGACACCGGTCGCCGCCGCCTCGGTCGGCGGGCTGCGCACCGCCGTACGGGACGGGGTCTCCGGGGTGCTCGTCGAGGGGCACGATCCGCACGACTGGGCCGGGGTGCTCAGCCGGTTCGTGCACCAGCCCGCCTGGCGCGACGCCCTGGCCGCGGGGGCGGTGACCCAGGCGGCCTCCTTCGGCTGGTCGGCGACCGCCTCAAGGCTCGCCGACGTCTACGCGCGGGCGATGACGCACCTGAGCGAGGTGCCGGTCGCGGCGGGCTCGTAGGGTGGGCGCATGCGTGAGGTGATCGAGGCGGCGCTGCGGGCCGCCGAGGCGTCCTTCGAGGAGCCCAGGCCGGGCGCCTTCCTGGTACGCCTCCCCGGCCAGCACAAGCTCGCGACCATGACCTGGCTCATCGTCGGCGACCACGTCCTGCACGTGGAGGCGTTCTTCTGCCGTCAGCCCGACGAGAACCACGCCGAGTTCTACCGCTGGCTGCTGACCAAGAACGGCTCGACGTACGGCGTGCACTTCGCCCTGGACCCGGTCGGCGACGTCTACCTCGTCGGCCGCGTCCCGCTGGCCGCGGTCTCGGACGAGGAGATCGACCGGGTGCTCGGCTGCGTGCTCACCTACGCCGACGAGGGCTTCGACCGGGCGCTCGAACTCGGCTTCGCCTCCTCCATCCGCAGAGAGTGGGAGTGGCGGGCCAAACGTGGTGAGTCGCTCGCCAACCTCCAGGCCTTCGCCAGGTTCGCCGACCCCGCCCGCTGACCCGCCGTACCCGGCCGTGCCGGGTGTCTCGCCTGTTGAGCGCCCCCGGGGAGGCGCCGAGGGACCCCACTAAGCTTGGCCGCATGGCGACATTGGTGCTGCTTCGGCATGGTGAGAGTGAGTGGAACGCTAAGGGCCTGTTCACCGGATGGGTGGACGCCGGGCTCTCCGCCAAGGGCGAGGAGGAGGCACGGCGCGGCGGGCGGCTGCTGAACGACGCGGGGGTGCGGCCGGACGTGGTCCACACCTCGGTGCTGACCCGTGCGATCCAGACGGCCAACTTCGCGCTCGGCGCCGCCGACCTGCTGTGGCTGCCGGTCGTCAGGTCCTGGCGGCTCAACGAGCGTCACTACGGCGCGCTGCAGGGCAAGGACAAGGCGCAGACCCGCGCCGAGTTCGGCGACGAGCAGTTCATGCTCTGGCGCCGCTCCTACGACACCCCGCCGCCCCCGATCGCCGACGACGACGAGTTCTCCCAGGCGGGCGAGGCCCGGTACGAGCTGCTTCCCGGCGAACTGCTGCCGAAGACCGAGTGCCTCAAGGACGTCGTCGAGCGCATGCTGCCGTACTGGTACGACTCGATCGTGCCCGACCTGGCCTCGGGGAGGACCGTCCTCGTCGTGGCGCACGGCAACTCGCTCAGGGCGCTGGTCAAGCATCTGGACAAGATCGGCGACGACGAGATCGCCGGACTCAACATCCCCACCGGCATCCCGCTCGTCTACGACCTGGACGAGAACTTCACCCCGGTGACCAGGGGAGGCCGCTACCTCGACCCCGACGCCGCGAAGGCGGCGATCGAAGCCGTGGCCAACCAGGGCAGGTAACCCCCGGACAATCCTCGGACACGTCGAAGGGGCCCGCCGGTCGGCGGGCCCCTTTCGCGTTGCCTGCGGCCTTGGACGGGCCTGAACGGGGGTCTAGGCGAGGTCTGCGAGGTCGGCGGCGTCGGGCGACCGGGTGCCGGTCACCAGGTACACCACGTCGCGGGCGACGCGCACCGCGTGGTCGGCGTAACGCTCGTAGTAACGCCCGATCAACGTCACGTCGATGGCGGGCTCGACGCCGTGCTTCCAGTCGGGGGCCATCAGGACCTTGAACAGCCTGCGGTGCAGCCTGTCCATCGCGTCGTCGTCGTCCTCAAGCTCAAGGGCGGCGTCCACATCACGGGAGGCGATGCAACTGCCGGCCTTGGTGACCAGGCGCTCGGCGATCTGGCCCATCTCAACGATCGTGGCGCGAACCTCCGCCGGGATCGCCGACTCGGGGTGCCGCAGCCGCGCCACCTTGGCCACGTGCTCGGCCAGGTCGCCCATCCGTTCGAGGTCGGTACCCATCCGCAGCGCCGCGATGACCACCCGCAGGTCGACGGCCACCGGTTGCTGGGTGGCCATCAGGCCGAAGATCGAGGCCTCGATCTCGGAGAAGATCCGGTCGACCTCCTCGTCTTGGGAGATCACGCTCTCGGCGAGTTGAAGATCGGAGTCCAGAAGTGCGGTGGTGGCCCGGGAGATCGCCGACCTCACGAGTCGGGTCATCTCCACCAGCCGGCCCGTGAGGGCGTCGAGCTCATCATGGTAGGCGTCGCGCATGGCCCTCACCGTATGTGTGTAACAGTGAACGAACCTCGACCGTAAAGTGAACTTTGCGGGAAAGGCCTTGGTCATGCCCCCATGAGCTGCCCCAATGGGGAAAGCCCCGCCTACCATCAAGGACGTTGAAGCGGACAGGAGGAGCATGTGAGTGAACTGATGGCGAGTCTGGCCGCGCTGGCCGGGTTCGTCGTGGGGGCGCTGGCCGTGATGGTCGTTCGTCAGAACGCGGGACGGGGAGCTCCCACGGCGTCGGACTCACACGAGCCCGCCACGCTGCCGCAGGGCGTCGCCTCGGTGCTGGCCGTCCTGCCGTCGTCGGCGGTCGTGCTCGACAAGGAGGACCGGGTGCTGCGGGCCAGTTCGGCCGCGCGGGCGTTCGGCCTGGTGAGGGGCGAGAACCTGATGGCGGCCGAACTGCTCGCGCTGGCCAGGCAGGTGCGCAGGGACGGCGAGATCCGCGAGAGCGAGATCGAGGTCGCCGGCCACAAGTTCGGCCAGGACTCGACGAGCTTCGCCGTACGGGTGGCCCCGCTCGGGTCGCACGGGCAGGTGCTGGTGCTGGCCGAGGACCAGACCGAGCACCGCAGGGTCGAGGCCGTGCGGCGTGACTTCGTCGCCAACGTCAGCCACGAGCTCAAGACGCCGGTCGGCGCGCTCTCGCTGCTCGCGGAGACCATCCAGGACGCCGCGGACGACCCGGAGGCCGTCACCCGGTTCGCCGGACGCATGCAGCACGAGGCCGCCCGGCTCACCTACCTCGTTCAGGACCTCATCACCCTGTCCCGCATCCAGGGGGCCGAACCCATCCCCACCCCGGGCCCGGTCCCCGTGGACGAGGTCGTGCACGAGGCCATCGACCGCTGCAACACCACGGCCGCGGCCAAGGACATCACCCTCGTCGCGGGAGGCGCGGAGGGGCTGCGCATATGGGGCGACGACGACCTCCTCGTCACCGCGCTGCGCAATCTCATCGACAACGCCGTCGCCTACAGCCCCGAGCACACCCGCGTCGTGGTCAGCGCGCGGACCGCCGGGCCGCACAGTGACTCGATCGAGATAAGCGTCAGCGACCAGGGCATCGGCATCCCGGAGAGCGCCCAGGAGCGGATCTTCGAGCGGTTCTTCCGCGTGGACGCCGCCCGTTCACGCGCGACCGGAGGCACGGGCCTGGGCCTGGCCATCGTCAAACACGTCGCCGCCGCCCACAACGGCACGGTGACGGTGTGGAGCAAGGAAGGGTCGGGCTCGACCTTCACACTTCGCCTGCCCGCCTTCGGTGGCGCGGCGGCGGCCGTACACGGTAACACCACCATCCCCTTGGAGGCCGCGCAGTGACTCGCGTGCTTGTTGTCGAGGACGAGGAGTCCTTCTCGGACGCCCTGTCGTACATGCTGCGCAAGGAGGGCTTCGAGGTCGCGGTCGCGGCCACGGGCCCCGAGGCGCTGGACGCCTTCGATCGCAACGGCGCGGACCTGGTGCTGCTCGACCTGATGCTGCCGGGACTGCCCGGCACGGAGGTCTGCCGTTCCCTCCGTCAGCGTTCCAACGTCCCGGTGATCATGCTCACCGCCAAGGACAGCGAGATCGACAAGGTCGTCGGGCTGGAACTCGGCGCCGACGACTACGTGACCAAGCCGTTCTCCTCAAGGGAACTGGTCGCCCGCATCCGCGCGGTACTGCGCCGCCAGGGCGACGTCGAGGAACTCGAATCGGCCGTCCTGTCGGCCGGCCCCGTCAGGATGGACGTGGACCGCCACATCGTCGCCGTCCGCGGCGACCAGGTGCAGCTCCCGCTGAAGGAGTTCGAGCTGCTGGAGGTCCTGCTGCGCAACGCGGGCCGGGTGCTCACCAGAGGCCAGCTCATCGACCGCGTCTGGGGCGCGGACTACGTCGGTGACACCAAGACCCTGGACGTACACGTGAAGCGTCTGCGCGCCAAGGTGGAGGCCGACCCCTCCAACCCCCGCTGCATCCTCACCGTCCGGGGCCTCGGCTACAAGTTCGACCCCGCCGAGGATTAACCAAAATCCGGAAAGGGGCACTACCCAAACGGGTAGTGCCCCTTTCCGGATTTATCGTTATATTCCCAGTCCTCGAACGCTGAGCGTTTTCCACCCGTGCTTTACCGGCGCCAAACAGAAGAGTTTCGCTCCTGTGCTTTACCGGCCCTCAGCGTGAGGAGCGTCCGGCTTGGGTGCGTCGGCCCTCAGTGTGAGGAGTGTCGGCTTGGGCGCGTCGGTGCTTGGACTGAGGAACGCGGGAGCGCAGCGACGGAGTGACGAGGGAAAGCACCGACTCGGAGCGCCCAAGCCCGCGACGCCGTCAGGCGGAGCAAAGGAACACAGCCCGCGACGCCGCCAGGCGGAGCAAGGAGTCAGGGAGCGCTGGTAGCCGGGGCCGTAGGCTCAGCGGGATCGCTGGGGTCTGCGGGCGCGGCGTCGGTCGCGCCGGCCGAGGGGCTCGCGCTCGACGAGGGGCTCGCGCTGGCTGAGGGGCTCGCACTGGCGGTCGAGGCGGGCGCCTGCGGCAGGTCGGCGAACTCGCGGCTGCGGGTGACGACCGGGATCGTCAGGGTGATGACGCCCGCCCTGGCGAACTGCAGCTGCACCGGGATGCTCTCGCCGCCGCTGAGCGGCTTCTTGAGGCCCTCGATCATGATCGTGGGGGTCGGCTTGCCGACGTTGACGCGCTGCTGGACGGGCAGGCTCACCGGGGAGACGACCTTGGCGGTGCCGAAGGCGGGGTCGACGCCGAGGCCCATGAGCTGGTCGGCCTCCTTGGTGGTGTTCAGCAGCGACAGGTAGAGCGGCGTGGCGCCGCCCTCGGCCAGCTTCGAACCGGAGTCTGGGCCCAGGAAGAACGCCTGAGAGACGGCGATGCCCTTGACCTGGACGCTGAGGGCCTCGGTCGGGGTGTAGGGCATGCTGGTGATCGCGTCCGACCCGGCACCGCAGCCGGCCAGGACCGGGGCGGCTGCGAGGAACGCGGCGGCGGCGATCGCCCAGTGACGGCTGTTGCGGGTCACGGTGCGGGTACTCCTTGTCAAACACGAGGCTATGGCAGAGCCAACCCTATCCGTGGACTTCGCCGGGTTTTCCGCCGACCCGCCCCATCATGGGGAGGTGCGGTCCGCAGGTCGTGGAGGCCTTTCACAGCGCTGATTCACAGAGTCGAACACTTGTCAAGCCTTAATATGCGGCTTTGACCTGCAGTTATGGTGATTTCACTGTTCCGGGAGGCTGTGGATACGTGGTACTCTTGAGTACAGCGGAAGGGGTACTTGTCACATGACTTTCCAGGTCGGCGACACTGTCGTCTACCCCCACCACGGGGCTGCTCGGATCGAGGCCATCACGACCCGAACCATCAAGGGTGAGGAAAGGACCTACCTGGTTCTCAAGGTCGACAAGGGCGACCTTACCGTCCAGGTGCCGGCTGACAACGCCGAACTCGTCGGCGTTCGCGATGTCGTCGGCCAGGAGGGCCTTGAGCGCGTCTTCGACGTGCTTCGCATGCCTCACACCGAAGAGCCCACCAACTGGTCCCGCCGCTACAAGGCCAACCTGGAGAAGTTGGCGTCCGGTGACGTCAACAAGGTGGCCGAGGTCGTTCGCGACCTGTGGCGGCGTGACAAGGAGCGCGGGCTCTCCGCAGGAGAGAAGCGTATGCTCGCCAAGGCGAGGCAGATCTTGGTAAGCGAGCTCGCGCTCGCCGAGAAGACCAACGAAGACAAGGCCGAGGCCCTGCTCGACGAGGTTCTCAACTCCTGAACACAACATTTCCACGGGTGGGCGTCGGGGTCGACGTCCACCCGTTCGCATCGGGCCGCGAGTTGCACCTCGCGGGACTTCACTGGCCGGGCGAAACCGGTCTGGCCGGGCACTCGGACGGCGACGCGGCGGCTCACGCCGCCTGTGACGCGTTGCTGTCGGCCGCGGGCCTGGGTGACATCGGCGGTCTCTTCGGCACCGCGGATCCTCGCTGGGCGGGCGCCTCCGGCGTCGTCCTCCTTCAGGAGACCGCGAGGCAGGTGCGCGCCGCGGGCTTCGAGATCGGCAACGTGGCCCTCCAGATCGTGGGGAACCGTCCCAAGCTGGCGCCACGCCGTACGGAGGCTGAGAGGGCGCTCAGCGCCGCCTTGGGCGCACCGGTGAGCGTCAGTGCCACCACCACCGACGGCCTCGGGCTGACGGGGCGCGGTGAAGGCGTCGCGGCCATCGCGACCGCGATAGTCGTCAACCACTCTCCGGAGTCGGGCGTCTCCTGATACGGAGCGCGAAAGCGTTCCGGCGGGTGGAGTGTGAAGGCCCGTCGCCGCATTCGAGGTGGCCCGTTTACTGGCGCGGTACGGGCCACCTTCTTTTTCGGAATGATCGGCGAATGTCCTGGGTAACCCCTTATTAACCATGTCTCGTCATCGGGGGGAGCCGGACATGATTGGCTCGATCATCGCCGCGATCGTCATTGGTGCCATCATCGGTGCCCTCGCCCGTCTGATAGTTCCCGGGCGGCAGAACCTGTCGATAGGTCTGACGCTCATCGTGGGTATCGTCGCGGCACTCATCGGCACCGCCATCGCGGCGGCGCTCGGACTCACCCACACCAGGGGCATCAACTGGTGGGAGCACATCATCCAGCTCGCGCTCGCGGTGATCGGAGTGCTGCTGGTGGTTCAGATGCAGGCGAGGAAGACGCACTGAGCCGGAATTTTGCCGTTCCCAGGAATATCCGTGACGTAGGGGGTAGCCGACCTCCCGTGAGCGTGAAGGTCACCTCACTGGGAGGTTCACGATATGACCATCGCATCCATTCTCGGGGCCATCGTCATCGGCGCCGTCGTCGGCGCCCTGGGTCGTCTCCTGCTTCCCGGTAGACAGCCGATCGGATGGGTCCTGACCGTCGTGGTCGGCATCGTCGCCGCGCTGATCGGCACAGCCATCGCCCAGGTGCTCGGGGTGGCGACCACGAACGGGATCGACTGGATCGAACTCGTCATGCAGGTCGTCCTCGCCGCCGTAGGCGTCGGCCTGGTCGCGAGCATGAGGCGATCCAGGGTCTGACCCGCGCGGGGACGACACCGTCCGCGTCAACGCGGCCCCCAGACCGGGCCGGCTCCTCCAAGGCCCCGGAGCCGGCCCGATTCGTCTTTTCCTGAGGCTATTCCTGTGGCGGGACGGGAGTGCTGCGCATCCGCCCCGAGGGCGGCGCGGCGCTCTCCTCGCCGGGCACGACGACCTCCAGGTCGGGCATCGTGGTGTCCAGGTCGTCGTCATCGACGACGGCCGCACGCCGCTTCCCGGCGTCGCCGGGCTCATCCGGCTCGTCGGTCGCCGCGGCCATCGGCTGGGTGTCCTCGCCCGGATCCTCGTCGTCGGGCCGCTCGTCCTCCACGGCTTTCTCCGTGGTCTCCTCCGGGGCCCTTTCCGAGGGCTTCTCCGGGGCCTGGCCGGGGTGCTCGGCCTCCCAGGTCTCGACCCGCTCGCTGACCCGCCCCTCGGGCTCCTCAGGGGAGTCCTGTACGGCGGAGCGCGGCGGGTGGACGAGCTGGTCGCCGGGGTGGGGCCGTACCAGGTCGCCCCAGCGGAGCGGCCTGTCCGGGTCGGCCTCCGCGCGGGGGGCGGGGACCGGATCGGGGGGCTCCGGCGCGGTGGGGACCTCGGGCGTCTCCGGGGCGGCCGTCGGGCCGACGACCGGGTCGGAGGCGGGAGGCGCGGCGGACGGGGCGTGGTGTGGCGCCGGGTCAAGAGGGGGAGCGGCCTGCGGGTCGAGCACCACCTCGGAAGGCCGGTGGTGCACCGGTTCCTCGTGCCACCCCGGGTGATCCCGATGCTCCGGCCGGGTGAGCGGGACGGGGTACTCGGCGGTCGGCAGGTCTCCGTCAGGGAAGGGCACGATGTCGCCGGCACCGTTCTCCGGTGTCGTGCCCACGGCGTTCGCCGCCGCCCGTCTGGCCGCCGCGTGGTTGATCAGCAGCAGCCAGAGCCACAGGGCGAGCAACAGCGCCACCCAGGGGAAGACGGCCACGACCACCGCGGCACGCCGTACGTCGACCGTGGCCCGTACGGCGGTGGCCGTCTCGGCCGCCACCGCGCCCGCGAAGAGCAGGACCAGGACCGCGCCCGCCTGCAGCCGGATCGGCCAGCGCGCGCCCCGCAGCAGGGGCAGGGCGATCAGCGAGACGGCCAGCAGCGCGTCGAAGGCGGCGGGGTAGAGGTAGGAGAGGCCCACGGGGGCCTCACCGGTGATCGCGAGGGCCCGCAGGTCCTCGAAGGAGAGCACGCACGCCGCTGCGGCGAGCGCGGCGACACCGACACCGACCAGGGCGATCCCGGTACGGCGCAGCGCGACGGCGGTTCTGCTCGGCTGGGAGGGCGGGATCGAGGACGGGCGGGAGGCGATGCCTGCCGCCGCGGGGGATTTCACGTCCATGGCGCTCCGAGCCTACAGAATCGACACCTGGCATGATCTGTGCATCGAAGCACGACAAGGAGGAAAGTTGTCCGAACTATCCGATGGCGTGCGGGCGCTCTTCGACGCGGCGAACTTCGCCACCGTGACGAGTCTGAACGAGGACGGCAGCCCGCAGGCCAGCGTGATCTGGGTGAAGACCGACGGCGACGACATCGTGTTCTCCACGGTCAGGGGGCGGCGCAAGGACCGCAACTTCGCCCGTGACCCCAGGACCGCCGTCGTGGTGATCGACCACGCCAACCCCTACCGCTACGCGGAGGTGCGCGGGAGGGTCACGGTGACGGAAGACCCGACGGGCGCTCTCATCCAGGAACTGGCGCACAAATACACCGGCAAGGGCTGGGAGGAATCTCGTCCTGACACGCAGCGGCTGATCGTCCGAGTGATCCCGGAAAAGGTGCATCTACACGGGTGACCGGGGAATGCATGGGGCGACATTCGCCCTCGTTGCCATAAAAAGTGCCGTCGGCAAGCCCCAACGTCTCGTAACACGGCTTGTGAGGTGAGGTAAGGCGTTAGCCTTTCCTCCGTGAGCCTGCACCTATACGACACCAGCGCACGTACGGTCCGCGAGTTCGTTCCGGTCGAGTCCGGCCGGGCGTCGATCTACCTGTGTGGTGCCACCGTGCAGGCTCCTCCGCATATCGGGCACATCCGCTCCGGCGTCAACTTCGACGTGCTGCGCCGGTGGATGATCCGGTCGGGGTACGACGTCACGTTCTGCCGCAACGTCACCGACATCGACGACAAGATCATCAGGGTCGCGGCGGCGGAGGGCGTGCCGTGGTTCGTCATCGCCGAGCGCAACCAGCGCGCCTTCACCTGGGCCTACCAGGTGCTCGGCTGCCTGCCGCCGACCGTCGAGCCCAGGGCGACCGGCCACGTGCCCGAGATGATCGAGCTGATGGAGCGGCTCATCGCCGCCGGCCACGCCTACGCCTCGAACGGAGACGTCTACTTCGACGTCGTCTCCTACGCCGACCGGTACGGTTCGCTGTCCAACCAGCGCCTGGAGAACATGTGGGCGGCCGGTGACACCGAAACCGACTCCGCCAAGCGCGACCCGCGCGACTTCGCGCTGTGGAAGGGCGAGAAGCCCGGCGAGCCGACCTGGCCGACCCCCTGGGGGCGCGGCCGGCCCGGCTGGCACCTGGAGTGCTCCGCCATGGCGACCAAGTACCTCGGCCCGACCTTCGACATCCACGGCGGTGGCGTCGACCTGATCTTTCCGCACCACGAGAACGAGCTGACCCAGTCGCAGGCGGCCGGGGACGGCTTCGCCCGCTACTGGATGCACAACGGGATGCTCAAGATCGGCGCGGAGAAGATGAGCAAGTCGCTCGGCAACTCCCTGCTGATCCCCGAGGTGACCAAGAAGGTCCGCCCGGTCGAGCTGCGTTACTACCTGGCCGCTCCGCACTACCGCTCCGCGATCGAATACTCCGAGGAGGCGCTGGCCGAGGCCGCCGCCGCCTACCAGCGCATCGAGGGGTTCGTCACCAGGGCGGCCGAGGTGATCCATGACGTGGACGCTCACGCGCCGCTGCCCCAGGCGTTCGCCGACGCGCTCGACGACGACCTGGGCACCCCGCAGGCACTCGCGGTCGTGCACGAGGTGGTCAAGGAGGGCAACGTCGCCCTGGCCCAGGGCAACAAGGAGCAGGTGGCCAGGCTCCTGGCCGAGACGCAGAACATGCTCGACGTGCTCGGTCTCGACCCGCGCTCCGAGCAGTGGCGCTCCTCCGGCGACGACTCCAGTCTGCGCACGACCGTGGACGCGCTGGTCAGCGTGGCCCTTGAGCAGCGTCAGGCGGCCAGGGCCCGTAAGGACTTCGTGGCGGCAGACGGCATCCGTGACCAGCTGGCCCAGGCGGGCATCCTCGTCGAGGACACCCCCCAGGGACCGCGCTGGGAACTTTCCCGGTAGACGCAGGCCATACCCTAGACACCATGGCTGCTGGCGGTAGAGGGTCCGGACGACCCGCGAAGAAGAAGAGTCCGACCAAGGGCACGGGCGGTAACAAGCGCCGAAGCCTTGAGGGCAAGGGGGCGACCCCGCCGGCGCACATGAGGCACTGGCACAAGGACAAGGCCAGGACCGAGCGGGTCGAGCGGGAGGAGCGCACCGGCAGGACCACCTCCCAGCGCCCGCAGACGCGTGCCAGGCGCAGCGAGGACGCCCCCGAGTACATCGGTGGGCGTAACCCTGTCCTGGAGGCGCTACGCGCTGGTGTGCCGGCCTCCGCCATGTATGTCGCCCTGCGCATCGACAACGACGACCGCGTCAAGGAGGCCGTACGGCTCGCCGCGGAGCGGGGCATCGCGCTGCTCGAGGTCGGCAGGGAGAAGCTGGACCGGCTCACCGAGGGCGGCATCCACCAGGGCGTCGCCCTGCAGATCCCGCCGTACGAGTACGCCCACCCCGACGACCTCGTGCGTATCGCCCAGGAGGCCGGGGAGGTGCCGCTGATCGTCGCGCTCGACGGTGTCACCGACCCACGTAACCTTGGCGCCATCGCCCGTTCGGCCACCGCCTTCGGCGCTCACGGCCTGCTGGTTCCCTCCCGCCGCTCGGCCGGGGTCACCGGAGGAGCCTGGAAGACCTCGGCGGGCACGCTGGCCACCCTGACCGTCGCCCGGGCCTCCAACCTGACCTCCGCTCTGCGGGAGTACCGCGAGGCGGGCCTGTTCGTCGTCGGCCTCGACGGCGAGGGCAGCGTTGACCTGGAGAAGGCCAACCTCCTCGACGGCCCCCTGGTCATCGTGGTCGGCTCGGAGGGCAAGGGTCTGTCCCGCCTGGTGGCCGAGTCCTGCGACCTGGTGGTGCGCATCCCCATGCACGCCGCCGCCGAGTCGCTCAACGCGGGTGTCGCCGCGGGCGTCGCCCTGTACGAGGTGGCCCGCCACCGCCGCCGCTGACCTTCCCCGGCCGGGGTGACGTCCGCCCGCTCTGCGCAGCCCCGGCTGTCTCTCAGCGGTACGGCCGTCCCTCGGCGGTCCGGCTGCCTCTTGGCCGCCGCCGTCTCTCGGCGGCCTGGCCGTACGGAAATCGGCGTTTCGGGGGCTCCGTCGGTGACGTCCACGGTGCGGGCCGACTACACTCATCAGTTGACCATGCCGACGTAGCTCAATCGGCAGAGCAACAGTCTTGTAAACTGTAGGTCAGGGGTTCGATTCCCCTCGTCGGCTCGCAGCTCAGAGGCCCTAACCGGAGATCATCCGGATGGGGCCTCTGGCCATTTTGGGAGACGAGTGGGAGATCATCTTCATGCGGCCCGCTCGGAACGGTTCCAGCATGTCGTCCAGAACCCCGACGGGTGACCGGAACGAAATCGCGGCCCGCTGCGCGAGCGCCTTCTCCCATCTGACCTGTAAAGCCTCTAACAGGTGCTCACGCATTGAATCCGATACATGCGTGTACACACCCCGCATTCCCGGTACGGCGTGCCCCATTCGGTCCGCTTGCAGGACTTCAGGGATCCCGTCCTCCGCCATCCAGGTCTTGTGCCCGTGCCGGAGGCCGTGCGGGGTCAGCCCCCTCAGGATCGGCAGCCAGCTCGCCAGGTGGTGGCGCTCGATGTCGTAGACCGGCACCCCGCGCCCCCGCGGCACGGCGAACTCCTGGCCCGGCGTCGCCATCGGCCACGGCTGGCGCGGGGCCCCGGGCCACAGCGCGTCGGCGACGTCGACGAGCACCGGCATCGGTGGCCGACGGGAGCCGTCCTTCGGGTGCGCGCCATCGACCGCCGGATCCCAGATGCGACGCGCGTAGTTACTCGCTCGGGGGTGCCCGGTTTCGATGACCGCCTCCTGCCCCTTCTTCCGGACTCGGCCGCCACCGAGCCACAGGTACGGCTGGCCGCCCTCGCAGGGGGTTTCCCCGCCGCCCTCGGCCGGGGGTCCGCCGGTGCATTGGCAGCGCCGTTCGGGGTGCTGCTGCACCATCCACGACAGCAGGCCAGCCAGGAACGGCGGCAGGTCGATGGTGCGCCGAGAGTCGTCCTTGGGCTGGAGCCGGTAGAAACGGCCGGCGTCCTCGTACAGCTGCCAGTCCACCCGGATCGTGCCGAGTCGTAGGTGCGCCCGGTCCAGGCCGACCCACTCGCCCCACCGCATCCCGGTCCACGCCATCGCGATCGGCGGGATGAACTCCTCCTCGCGCCCAGAGACGACTGCGGCCCGCTCGGCGATCAGTAGCACCTGCAGCGGGTTCGGCCAGATCTTCTCGACGCCGCGGCCGCCGACGGCCCGCTTACGTCCTCGCTTGCGGGGGCGCAGGGCGGGGTTGACCTGGATCAGGCCGTCGGCCACGGCATCGCCGAGGATGGTGATCAGCCGGGCCCGGGCGTTGGTCGCGACGTTGACGGCGTACCCGGCCGCGATGATGGAGCGCTCCCACGTAGCGACCTCGACATGGGTGATTCCCTTCAACGGCCGGTGTCCGAACGTCGGAAGGACGTGTGACTCGATCACGTACCGGTAGTTGCGCCGGGTGCCGAGGGCGATGTCTTGGGCGGGCCACCACCGGTCGACCCACTCCTGAAGGGTGATCTGCCCCAGTGTGGGGTCGCGCCAGACGCCTCGCCGGATGTCGAGCTCCTGGGCGTCGCCGTACGCCTGGGCGGCGTCCTTGGTCAGGAAGGGCTGGCCATGCTCGTCGCGGCTGGACGAGGTCCATGCGCCGTCGGGGCGTTTGTAGTGCACGCGGTAGCGGGATCCGCGCTTCTCGGGATAGGCCACGAGTCTCCTACTTGTCGGGCGGCGGGTCGTATAGCCGCAGGCAGTCGGTGCCCAGGGTGGCCAGGGTCTGCGCCAGGTCCTTGGTGAGGAGCGAGCGGGGGAGGGGGATCACGAGGGCGCCGGGGCGGATTCTTGGGACGAGCACCTCGCCCGCGTGCTCGTCGACGAGGGGGAGGTGGAGTCGCCCCCAGGGGGCCTCGTGTGGCGGGGCCTGGCGTGGAGTGAGCATCGCCATCACCGTGGTGGTGAGGGTGTCGAGGACTCCGAGCAGGCGGGCGTCGAGGATGTGGCTGCGGTCAAGGAGGCAGTACACGCTGGCCGCCGAGACGGAGGGGACGAGGGCGGCGGGCGTGCGTATGAGGTGGGGGGCCACGCCGAGGTACTGCACGAGCATGGAGGTGCCTTTCGGATGGTGCTACGTACGTACAACCGGAAGCCGTGGGAGCAGGCCGGTCGCGGGTGCACCTTCTGAGGTAGCTCTCCGCCCTCGAAAATAGGTGCGAATTCAGGCTCGGTTATCTAACCGTTGCCATCCGGAAACTGTTTATACATCAACCGTTAAGGTTTCTGATCTTTGCGCCGCTCGTCAAGAAATTTTGCCATCTGGGCGCCCCACAGCCGCAACTCTTCCCGGTCCTCCTCGGCGAGGTCTGGCGGCACGGAGATGACCACAACACCACGGTCGGTCCGCACGCCCACCGCCTCGCTCTCCGGCCCCTGCATCTCTCGCAGCACGGCGGCCGCGTCCGCGCGACCCACCGCCTCGAGGTCGGCGGGCACGATGCCGATCGCATAGGCCATGTGGGCGATCGTCGCGCTACTGCCGGCCACGGGAACGGGGTCCTGGCCGCCCTTCTTGGTGCGGTAGCCCCGCTCGACGTTGCCCCAGGTCGCCTCACTCACGTCGGCGAGCTGGGCGGCGGCCGGGATGGACAGCCGCGGGCGCAGGCTCTCGCGTACGCGCCGGATGAGTGCGCCCTCCGGCGTGGGCGCGGGCAGGTCGGCTGCGGGCGGCGGCAGGTCCTTCGTCATGGCCTGTCGTCCTTCGTGTTGAGGAAAGTCCAGTGGATTACAGGCAAAGGGTGGCCTAACTAGGGCCGCAACTGCAAGTCACTCCATCGGTGTAGAGATAAATCCAGCTCAACGCCTTGCATACGGCTCTACTTTGCTCTACTTTCCTCTACATGCAGACGACACGCACACGGCAGCGCCCCCTGGCTCAGGACCCCGCCGCCGTACGCAAGCACCGCCTGCTCAACGCCCTTGAGCAGGCGGAACTCGCCCAGCGCGCCGGTATCTCCCCGAGCCACATGTCCAAGATTGAGGCCGGTAAGGCGTCCGCTGGCGTCAAGGTCCTCCACCGCCTCGCGCTCGCACTGACCTGCGAGGTCGGGGAGCTGATGGCCAAGTGACCGCCATCCCGGCCCTTTACACCAGCCAGGAAGCGGCCGCGCGCACCGGCGGCAAGCTCTCCAAGAGCTTCTTCAAGAGGGTCGCCGCCGCGCGTGTGGTCGAGGCCACCTACGCGGGCGGCAAGCTCCTGTGGACGGACGCCCAGATCGCGGCGGCCATCGCGTACCACGCCCGCGGCGGCTCGCTCACCTCGCAGCCCGCCGCGCGGCCCAGCCCGTCGACTCGCACCTCCCGGCAGAAGCCGAAGCCGCAGGAGATCACTGTCGCCGCTGGTGTGACGCCGCTCCGGTCCAAGCCCGGCCGCCGCTACGCCTCCTGACATGCGCAGGGGCCCAGCCGTGCCCCGGCCAGGCCCCCGCTTCGACCACATCCCCACCTTGAGAGGACGCGTCGCATGACGATTCTCGCACCACCCCACACGACCCCCACCGCCCCGCCGGATCAGGCCATGACGCTGGCCCGCCGCATCGCCGACCTGGAGCTCACTGGCGACCGCGCTCAGCACCGCGTGCGGATCGACCTGGAGAACCTTCTCCGCGAGCCCGGATCGAACGGCGTTCAGGCCGTACTCGACGCCGCCGAGCTGGTGTACGTGGCCCGCGTCGAGCAGGCCGGGGCCGGTCTGCGGCCCATGCCGTACCCGCTCGTCACGACCCGGACGGAGGCGGCCCAGTGAACGTCCCCGCTGACGATGTCTTCGCCCGACTCCAGGAGATCGTCCCGGACGAGCGCGAGGCCCGCTTCCTGCTCGGCGCGCTGGCGGTTCGGGCGCCGGAACACCTCGGCTACGCCCTCGACATGCTGGTCGAGCGCCGCGCCAGGGACAAGCAGCCCAAGGCTGACCAGGAGCCGACCGACAGGCTGGCTTTCCTGGCCACCGCCGACGGCGCCCGCGAACTCATCGAAGCCCACGCTCGCCCCGGCGGAGCCCTCGACGCCATCGTCGCCCACACCAAGCCCGGCGGCCGCCCCGTGCTGTACGGATTCCGGCGGGAAGCCGACGGCTGGCACCAGCTGGCCGGGTCGTGGACCGACGTTGAGGTCGCCCGCACCGACGTGCACCGGGCCCTTCGCCTACAGGTGGCTAGCCACCAGGACCTGCTGTTCCTGGACCTCGCGCTGGGCGTCCGATGAGAGCACACCCCCACCTGCCGCACCGGCCGACGTGGGCGACGCAGGCCCTCCTCGCCTACCTCGCCCGCTGGCGCACCCGCAACGCCGCCGTCGAGGTCGAGGCCGCGGAGCACCTCGCGGCGATCAGGCCCACCGACACCCGCCAGCCCTACGCCGACGGGAGGAAGGCGTGAGCGCCCCCACCTACCTCGACCAGCTGCGCGCCGCCGTCCGTAAGCGCGGCGGCGACTGGACCACCCGCCGCGCCGTCGACGCCCTGCACGCGACCATCACGTCCGGCAGGGCCCGGGTGCTGCTCAACCGGCTCGCCGACGAAGGCCTGCTCATCAAGCACGGCAAGATCGGCCGCCTCTGGACCGAACCCGCCCCCGCCGACCTGCCCGCCTTCGTGCAGGCGGCCGCCCAGCGGATCCGCACCATCCCCGGCATCACCGCCGTGGAGCCCGGCGACGGAGTGATCGGTGTCCGCCACGCCGACGGCCAGGTGTTCATCGTCACCGTCCGCGCCGAACCCCCGGTCCAGCTGGACGCCTACGACCTCGACCAGATCCGGCGCGAACGCCTCGACGACCTCCCCGAAGGAGACGCACGGTGACCATCGACACCGTCAACCACAACAGCCCGGCCCGCGCCCAGGCCGCGCCGACCAAGGTCTCTGTCCCGCTCGCCAAGCCCCTGAGCAGCCTGGACCAGGTCTGGCGGCTGGCCGGCAACCTCGGCCAGTCCAGCCTCCTGCCCGCCAGCCTCACCAAGAACCCGAAGACGACGCAAGCCAACGTCACGCTGATCCTGCTGTACGGCGCCGAACTCGGCCTGGCCCCGATGCAGTCCATCCAGGAGATCTACGTCGTCAACGGCCGCCCCCAGATCTCCGGGCGGCTCTGGCTGGCCAAGGTCCGCGAAGCCGGCCACCGCGTCGAGAAGATCGAGCACACCGCCGAGGTGTGCACCATCAAGATCACACGCGGCGACACCGGCGAGGACTGGGAAGAGACCTTCACCATCGAAGACGCCCGCCGGGCCAAGCTGCTCAGCAAGGACACCTACCAGCAGCACCCCAAGCGGATGCTGCTGTGGCGGGCCGTCGCCAACTGCGCCACCGCGATCTGCCCCGAGGTCGCCATGGGCTTCGGCGCTGAACTCCCCGAACCCGACCAGCCGAACCCCGCCCCCGAGGTGGCGCTCGCCGTCGCCGTCGACGCCCGCACCCGCTCCACCCCAGCGGAGCCGGAGGACACGGTCGACGCCGACCTCGTCGAAGACGAACCCAGCGAGGAAGAACTCCGCCAGGAACTCCTCGAACTGGCCGCCCAGCACACCCGGCCCGACGGCGTCCCGGCCGACTACGAGTGCATCTGCGGCGCGCTCGGCGAGCACTTCGAGGACGAGTGCCCGACCTCCGGGGCGGTGCGCTGATGGGCGCGACCGCGGACCAGCTGCACCGCGACGCGCGCGTGACGGCGGCACGCCAGCTGCTGAAGGAGTCCCAGGACGCCGACGGCAAGCAGGTCGACGCGGCCCGCTGGTGGGGCCGACTCGAAACCGGCCTGGCGGGCGTGCTCGCCGCGATCGAGGAGGTGCCCCCGTTCTGATGGCCACCACGATCGCCACGTACACCACCGCTGACCTGCTGCTCGACTGGGACCGCACCCGCCCCCGCAGCCTGCAGACCGCGTTCGGCATGTCCGAGCTCGGCGACTGCCGCCGCCGCGCCGGATACCGGCTCGCCGGAACCGCCGCGACCAACACCGGCGGCTCCTTGCAGGCCGTCATGGGCACCGCGATCCACGAAGCCGCCGCCGCCGTCCTGAAGGACCAGCAGGCCGCCGGAGTCATCCCGGCCGACGACCTGATCGAGCACGAAGTGTCCTTCGCCGGGATCCTCGGCCACCTCGACCGGTACGAGACGGCCACCGCGTCGCTGGTCGACATCAAGACGACCTCCGACCGGTGGCTGCGGAAACTGAAGGTCCAGGGGCCGCCGACCTCGCACCTGTGGCAGACCCACGGATACGGCGCCGCCCTGATCGCCCAGGGCCGCACCGTCAAGCGGATCGTCATCGACTACCTGGCCCGCGACACCGGCGAACAGTGGCGCTGGACGGGCCGCTTCGACCCGCAGCACGTCCGCGACGCCCTGGAATGGGTCACCGAGGTGCGCGCCACCCCGCTGGACGAGCTGCCCCGCGACCACCAGCCCGACTCCGCCTGGTGCGAGCACTGCCCGTTCCGCGACCTGTGCTGGGAAGGCGCCGTCACCGACCGCGACCCCCGCAGCGTGCTGTTCGTCGAGGACCCCGACGCCGCCTCCTGGGCCACCAAACTTGAGGACGCCCGCGCCCGCAAGAAGGCCGCCGAGACCGACGAGAAGGAAGCCAAGGGCGCCCTGGACGCGATCCGCCCAAACACCGCCGGTGCCGAACTGGTGGCGATCCCCGGGTTCGACAAGGTCCTGAAGTACACCGTCTCCTTCCCCGAGCGCATCGACACGGCGCAGGTCCGCAAGGACTACGCCGCCGCGGGGCGCCCGGTGCCGACGAAGAAGCCGCTCAAGGGCGAAGTGAAGCTCGAGCTGGTCGACGCCGGCGACGAGGTGTTCGTGCCGGGCGGTGAGGGGTGATGGCCTCCACCGAACTCGTCCGACGAACCGTCATCAGGTTCGGCCCCTGGGAGAACCGGGTCGAGGTGACGCTGCCGTACCCGCTGCCCAAGAGCACCCTCGACCCGCGCTACGCCGCCTGCATCGACCACCGGACCGCGTGCGACTGCCGGGAAGCGGCGCACGCCGAGGGCCTGGCCGAGTGGCGCGCCGAACGCGCCAGAGCACAGCGGGTCTTCAACGACGTCCTGCGGGGTCACCAGACGTTCGCCTGGACTCCCGAGGGCGACCGCGACGTGGTGGCCGAGTGCAAATGCAGCGGCTGTGAGATCGCCCGCTGCCTGGACTACCGCGGCAATTGGGATGTCTCCCGTGATCGCGAAGCCGCCGGTCTGAACCCCTGAACCACAGGCCCCGCCGCGCCCCGGCGGGCGGGGCCCCTCGCGCCTGGAGAACCTCATGGGCGACACCGCCTACCTCACCGAAACCACCACCGAAGAGATCGGCAAGCCGGTCGCCGGCGAACTCGTCCAGGACGAGCACGGCCCCCGAGTATCGATCGCCCTCGGCCCCCGCCGGGCTCTGTGGACCAACGACTCCGCCTGGCTGCGCGCCCTGGCCTCCGCAGCCGGAGCGGGCGCGAACGTCCTGGACGCCATCACCCACACCGGCCCCGTCTGGACCGAAGGGCAGCTGCTGCAGCTGGCCCGCGCCCTGTACAGCGTTGTGGCCGCGTCGACGTTGCCCTCCGACTCGCCCGCCCGCGTCCGCCACCTGGACGCCGTGCGGGAGGAGGTGATGGACCTCCTGGCCGACTTGACCGACGAGCAGCGTATGGACGTGGCCGCTTCCTGGCGCGACCGGAACACCACGGAGTCGCCGGCCACGCCGGTCGAGGTCGAGGAGCCGCTCGGTCTCCGCGCCTCCGCGGTCGGTCACCCGCCGTACATCGACCCGACCCCGACCGGCGTCCACCCCGTCCTGAACCCGGGGGCCGACCAGTGACCGCCCTCCTACCCGGCACGGGCTGGCTGCTGGCCGCCCTGCTGACCGTCGCCCTGGCCGCCCAGCACCTGCGCCACCGGCCCGCCCTCCGCCACCGCATCACCGCGCTGGCTGCCCGCCGGGCCCGAGCGGCCCGCGCCACTCTCGCCGCCACCGTCCGCGGCATCACCCTCCACCCCCGCGCACCCCACCACGGAAGGACGCCCCGATGAGCGCCACCACACTCGACCTGTCCCCGGCCGCCATCCTCCGCAGAGCCGCCACCATCATCGACCGCAACGGCCTGATGATCGCCGACTACTACGACGAAGACCAGCAGATCTGCGAAGGCACTTCCAGCCGCGACTGCCGCGTCTGCTCCCTCGGCGCCATCGCCATCGCCGCAGGCCTCCCGCCCACCGCCTGGGCAAGCACCATCAAGCAGGTCGACCCCATCAGCGAGGTCGAGCCGATCGACCCCGACCAGTTCGAAGCGGCGTTGGCCGCCGCCGAAGCGTTCGCGAAGCACCTCCGGCTCGGCCTTCCCACCGACGACGTAGCAACCCCCTACCGGCAGCAGGTCCGCTCGAACCGCCTGGAGGTGGCGGTCGGGCGTGAGTGGAACGACCGGCCGCAAACCCAGGAGACGGTGGTGGACGCGCTACGCGCCGCCGCCGACGACCTCCTTCTCGTCGACGCGCCGAACGGCGGTGGAGCCACCAGCACCCACCGCACCCTCACTCAGGCCGAACTTCTCGCCGAAGCGGCCAAGCAATTCGGCAAGGACCCCATGAAGTGGGCGTTCCAGTGCCCCAGCTGCGGCGACGTCGCCACCGGCCAGGACTTCAAGGACGCGCTGGCCGCCCACCCTCGCAAGCACAGCAACAGGAAGCCGGTCCTGGCGTCCGACGTCATCGGCCAGGAGTGCATCGGCCGGACCCTCGGCGCCCTGAAGGGCCGCGCCGGGAGCTGGACGGGCCGCGGCTGCACCTGGGTCGCTTACGGCCTGTTCCGTGGGCCGTGGGAGGTCACCCTGACGGACGGGCGCAGCATGTGGTGCTTCCCGCTCGCCGACGCCGTGGTGGGGGTGGCTCCCGATGCGTGACCTCCTCCTGTGGACCGGCGCCGCCCTCATCGGCCTGGCCATCACCGCCCTGCTCTACCTCCTCTTGTCCCCGATGCCCCGCCGCTCCAAGCCGCTGGAACAGCTGGCGGACCCGGACGACGACTACGACGGGCTGGTCTCCCTCGACAAGTGGAGGCGGCAGTGACCGACCGCCCCTCACGCCTCGACGAGACGGACGTCGAACTCGCGCTCGCCACGATGCGCGACCTCGCCGACCAGGTTCCGGTGCGCGATGGCCTCGACGACATCCGCCGGAGGACAACGTGCTGCTGAGCATCCTCACCGCCCTCGCCGCCATCGCCGCAGCAGGCGTCAGCATCTGGGCCTCCCGCCGCCGCATCACCTGGCTGGCCGCCCTCGCGCTCACCCTCTACCTCGCCGCCGTGGCCGCGACCCTCCTCCTCATCCCCGCCGAGCCCGAGCAGGCTCCCCACACCGTCCTGGAGGCCCAGGCATGAGCACCCAGACCCTCGCCGAACTGCCGCGCGTCGCTGCCAACGCCCTTCGCGACCGCGAAGCCGCGAAGCACTTCGCGCTCATGATCGAGCACCTCGGCCGCGCCCTGGCCGCCCTGGACGCCGGACGGTGGGATGGCGCCCGCGACCACCTCGCCAGCCTGCGGGAGGAGTCGGCCATCGCCGACGTCTACCTCAACTCCGGCCAGCCCGACCCAGCGGCGTTCGTGGCCGCTGTCCGCGCCCAGATCCCGCAGGAGTGGGCGACCGCCATCCGGCTCGCCCTCGAGAGCGAAGCTGTCCGGTGACCGCCCCCACGACCCCCGCCGCCGAGCCCATCCCCAGCCCGGCGGCGGGCACCACCCCGCCCCTCATCACCGTCGTCGTCTACGGCACCCCCGGCCCCCAGGGCAGCAAACGGCACGTCGGCGACGGCCGCCTCATCGAGTCCTCCAAGAAGGTCGCCCCCTGGCGGGCGAGTGTCCGGCAGGCCGCCGTCGAAGCCACCGACCCCGCCTGCGCCGCCCTCGGCCTCGTCGAATGGGAACCCCTCGACCAGCCGCTCATCGTCGAGATGGCCTTCACCCTCCACCGAGGCAAGACCGTCAAACGCCCCCACCACACCACCTACCCCGACCTGTCCAAGCTGATCAGGTCCACCGAGGACGCGCTCACCGCAGCTGGGATCTGGGCCGACGACGCCCGAGTCGTCCGCTACCACAACCCCCGCAAGCTCTACGTCGGCGACACCGACCCCGACGCCCTCCTCGCGCCGGGTGTGGTCATCCGCATCTGGGCGGTGACGCCGTGACCACCGTGGCCTGCGCCTGCTGCGGACGCCCCGGCACCCACCACGCTCGCGGCCTTACCACCGCCTGCTACACCCGCCACCGCGTCCACAACACCCTGGACCGCTACCCACGCACCGTCGGCGCCGCCCCCATCTGGACCCCCGTCAGCGCCCGGGGCCGACGCCTCCTGGCGCAGTACGCCGCGCTCCTCGCCGCGAAAGCCTCCCCGGCCCGCATCCGGTGGGAGCTGTCCCTCGGCGAGCGGCAGATCCAGCGCTACGCCGCCGCCCACCGCCACCAGACCGCCCAGACCACCGAAAGGAGCGCCGCCGCATGACCGCAACCGCCATGCGACCCGACACAAGCAAGGCCCTCGCCCTCCTCGCCGCCGGCCACACCATCCACGCCGTCGCCGAACACACCGGCTGGCCCATCTCCGCCGTCCGCGGCCTCGCCAACGGCCAAAAGGGCTGGATGATCGACAAGAACGGCCGCGTCTACGACCCCAGCAAACCGAAGTACAAGGCCCAGGTCCCCGACGACGTACCCACCGAGGACCTCACCTGGGCGCGCAGCCTTCTCGACGGAACCCCCCGCACCATCCAGTTCCAGGCACCCACCCCCGCGACACCGGCCGCCCCGCCGAAGCCCGCCCCGACCGCCGCGCCGCACCCGAAGCCCCCCGCCGCCAGCAGCCCCCGCCCCGTCAAGGGCGCCGCCGCCGTCGACCTGCCTCTGGCCGCGATCCACGACCACCCCGGCAACATCCGCAGCGAACTCGGCGACCTTGACGAGCTCGCCGCCAGCATCGCCGCCCAGGGACTCCTGCAGCCCCTCACCGTCCGCCCCCACCCGGCCAAGCCCGGCCACTACGAACTGCTCGCCGGCCACCGACGCCGCGCCGCCGCCCTCCAGGCAGGCCTCACCACCGTTCCGGCCGTCATCCGCCACGACGTCACCGACACCCAGGCGATCGAGGTGATGCTGGTCGAGAACGTGCAGAGGAGAGACCTCAACCCGATCGAGAAAGCCGAAGCGCTCGGCGCGCTGCGCGACCAGGGCTACTCCGGCGCCCTCATCACCGCCCGCACCGGCATAGCCTCCGGCACCGTCTCCTACCTCCTGGCGCTCCTGGAGCTCGACGACGCCTCCAAGGAGCGGGTCCGTACCGGCGAGCTGACCGCCACCGACGCCGTCGCCGCCGTCCGCCGCCTGCGCAAGAAGGCCCGCGAAGCCCGCGCCGCCGGGTCCTCCGCGGTTCCGGCGTGGTCGTGGGAGCCCGACTACCTGACCACCACTCACCCGCTCGCGAAGAAGGCCTCCCGGCTGTGTCAGGCCAGGGAGCACACCGCCCGCCGCCGGATCGGGCGGGTCGCGTGCGGCCAGTGCTGGGAGACCGTCATCAGGGGCGACGAGCGCGTCGTCATCGCCACCGAGGCCGAGCACCAGGGGAGCGCCTCGTGAAAGGCGTCGAGCGGGCCGCATGCCGACGGGTTGACGCCGAGCTGTTCTTCCCGGTCTCTTACACCATCCGCCCCGCGGTGGACGCAGCCAAGGCGGTCTGCTCCGGCTGTCCGATCCTGGCCGATTGCCGCACCTACGCCCTGGAAGCGGCCGAACCCGACGGGATCTGGGGTGGCCTCACCCCGGCTGAGCGCGCCGAACTTCTCCGCGGCCCCCGTGCGTCCGCTCCTGACGTTGGTGCTCTCCAGCTCCGTCAGGCCCTGAACGCCTGCCGTGAGCGGCTCGACTGGACGTGGCGTCAGGTCGCCGACGCCCTCGGCGTCACCGAGGCCCTCGTCAGCAAGCTTGGCTCCGGCCGCCGCATGAACCCCGACGCGATGGAGCGCGCCTGGGCGTGGGTCGCCGAGCAGGACGCCGGGGTGCCCGCATGACCGGCCGGATCGCACCCGCACGCCGCGCCCTCACCTACGCCCACCACCCCCTCGACGGCGACAAGACGGTGTGCGGCCTCGACACCACCGACCCGGGCGAACTGTGGCAGACGGTACCGCCCGACGCCATGGTCCCCACCTGCCGAGCCTGCCAGGGCGAAGAGGAACCGCCGACGCTCGACGCGATCGCGTGGCTAGAGGAACAGGCCGACACCTACAAGGCCCAGCTCGGCAACCCCACCACCGCGCGCACCCTGCCGACCGCCCCCGACCACCTCACCTACCCGGGTGCGAAGCCGCTGGGACCCAAGGCCTCCACCATCGCCCAGGACCTCCGTGCCTGACCGGACCATCGCCTCCAGCCCGGCCGCCACCCGCGGCCGGGCCTGCAGGTACTGGATCCCCACCGAGGCGCGCCGCTGCGGCGCGGTCAGTGACGTGAGGCCTTTCATCGCCGGGCCCCGCTGTCCCCGCCACACCCCGGCCGCCCTCGCGGGCGAACCGGAGCCCGGCGCCCACTTCTCGCCGACGACGTCGGCTTCAGCAAGACAAGGCGACACCCCGTCCAAGCACGACGCCTCGCTCCCCAAGGAGGCAGCACCATGACCCAGCTCACCTACTACCCGCCCCGGACCCGCGAAGATGCCGCGCCCGACGTCCACTACGACCCGCCGTGGAACCCCGCAGAGCTGAAGCACGGCTACACCCTCGCCCAGCTCGACCGCATCGCCGCCCTGGCCACCAACACCGGCCGCAAGATCGTCATGCACTACCTCGACCGCCGTGACGAAGCCTGGTCCGCGATCGTCGAACACCTCTACACCAGCACGGAACCACCCACCGCCCACCAGCTGGTCGAAGTCGGCCGCAACGCCATCTACGCCCTCATCAGGTCCGAGTACCGGGAGATGGGCTTCTACCGGGAGCACACCGACGGCCAGGCCCACGGGCCCGGGTCCTCACCGAAGTACCAGCAGTACTGGCAGTACATCACCCGCCACACCGCTTCCCCCGAAGGGGCGGTCGTGGAACGGCTCGCCCTTGAGCAGATCCTCCCCAGCCTGACGCCGCGCCAGCGAGAGGCGATCTACGCGCTGGCCGCCGCCGACCTGTACGAGGCCGCCGCCGCGCTCCTCGACATGACCCCCGCGACGTTCAAGAGCCACATCGCCAAGGGGCGACAGCGCTTCCGCGAACTGTGGCACGAAGGCGAGACCCCGTCGAGGCCCTGGGGGACCGACCGGCGCGCCGACCGCCGCCACGACAGGCCGACGAAGGTCCTGGCCCGCCGTGCCCGCGACGCCCAGCGCCGCGCCGAACGGCAGGAGGCGGCATGACCGTGCGCACGATCGCCGACACCTACGCCAATCTCCAGGGGGCCCTCCTCGGCCTGGTGCCGCTGGCCATCGCCGAACTGCGCGGCACCACCTTCGAGCAGCGGCAGGAACGCGTCGCGGCCGACGCCGACCTGATCGCCACCCAGGCCGACGAGATGATGTTCGGCAAGGGCAAGAAGGCGACCGGCGTACTGTCGGCCACCGCCCTCGGCATCGCGGTCGGCGCCTACCAGCCCGGCGGCGTCACCGTCCTCGGCCTGCACGCCTGCGTTCACCCGCACCCCGGATGCCCCGCCCCCGGAGCCCAGCGGGCCGAGTGCTGCGTGTGTGACCCCACCTGCACCGCCCACCGCCCCGACGGCGCTTGCCTCCAGGAGTGCGGCTGGTGCGCGAACGGGTGCGCCGACGACGAGTGCTGCGCGACCCCGGTTCCGCTGTTCGGGCGGATCGTCCTCCTGAAGCGGGAGATGACGCCATGATCCGCACCGGGTACACCCGCAGCAGCCCCCGGACCCGCGGAGTCCACCATGCCCTGGCCGCCCAGCACCTGCAGCAGTTGCAGACGCCCCGCAACGCTGGTCATCACCGGCAGGACCCCGGGGCGCAGCTACTACGCCGCCCTGAGCTGCACGGCGTGCGCGCCACGGCACCGGGAGAAGGCCCGCGCCGCCGGGCCCCTCGTCGAGGAGCCGTACGGGCAGCCGAACGAGGAGCAGGAGCAGGCCGCCCTGTTCTGACCGCCGCAGCGCCAACGTCGCCAGGAGCCCTCCTCGGCGTGCCCACGCGCCGAAGACAGGCCTTGCTCCCGCTGTCCCAATAAGCCCTACCAGCATCAAGGGAGACGCCTCCGTGGCGCGGATTCGCAGTATCAAACCCGACTTCTTCACCTCGGAGAAGATCGCAACACTGCCCCTGTCGGCGCGGCTGTTGTTCATCGGGTTGTGGACGCACGTGGACGACAACGGTGTCGCCCCTGACAACGAGAAGCTCATCAACGCGGCCATCTGGCCGCTTGAGGACGACCCTCGCGAGTCCCTCCAGAGGACTCGGGAGGATCTCCGGAGACTCTCCACGGCGGGTCTGATCGTGCGGTATGAGGCCTCCGGAAAGCCCCTGTTGTTCATCCGCAGCTGGGATGAACACCAGAAGGTCTCCCACCCCGCGAAACCCCGCTACCCCCGGCCTTCCGAGCAGCAGATCGAAGCGGCGCTCAACGCTGCGACCAGCAGAAACGACCCCGAACCCGAACCTCCTCACCCACCCTCCGGAAATCCTCCGGAGGGTCTCCAGAGCCCTCCGGAGATCCTCGCCCCTGAGCAGGGAGCAGGGAGCAGGGAGCAGGGAGCAGGGATTCCGCCTTCGGCGGGCACGGCTCCGCCGCGCCGCGCGCCCGCCCCGCCCGGTGCCGCCGACGAACACCCCGCCGCCGCCGTCACCGCGCAGACCCTCGTCGCCGAATACATCGACACCTGCCGCCACCGGCCCCCCAGCGACGTCCTCGGCCAACTCGGCAAACGCGTCAAGCAGCTGCTCGACGACGGCATCCCGCCCGACGCAGTCCGCGACGGCATGACCGCCTGGGCCGCCAAGGGCCTCAGCCCCAGCACGCTGCCCGCCGTGGTCAACGAGGTCATGAACCGCACCACCCCGGCCCAACCCGGCAAGTCCCGCAACGCCCAGATCCTCGACGCCGCCATGGAGCGCGCCCTCGCCGCCGAAGCCGCCATGGCCGCCCGCACCGACCCCGTGAGAGGAGAACTCGCCTCATGACCCCCACCGAAGCCGTCCGCTTCGTCCGCCACGTCGGCCGCCTCTGGCCCCAGCAACGCCTCGAAGACGGCACCCCCGACGCCTGGTACGCCGCCGCCCTCAAGGACATCAACCCCGACGACGCCGCCGAAGCCGTCGACCGGCTGGTGAAACTCCACCCCTTCACCTCGCTCGCCGAGATCGTGAGCGAGGTCCGCCGCATCCGGGAAGAGCGCATCGCCCGCCACCCGGTCCCCACACCGCCCGCCGAACTCGCCGACAACGCCCACGCCTACAAGGCCCGGCTGGCGGCCTCCATCGAGCGTCTCGCCAACGGCGCGCACATCCCCAGAGCGGCGATCGCGACCGGCACCGGCGCTCCACCCACCCCCGAGTACACCCAGGCCCGCGGCGCCGACCGCGACCCGCTCCGCGTCGCCGCCAACCAGGTCCCGTGCCCCTGGCAGCCTTGCCGGGCCGCCGTCGGCCAGTCCTGCGTCAACGCCGCCGGACGCCGCCTGCCCGGAGCCCCCGCCCACGAAGGGCGCCTGGTTGATGCCGGGCTCGCCGAGTGGCGCGACGTCAACGGCGTGCGCCGCGCTGTCCTCTTCGGAGCGCAGTCGTGAGCACCACCGACCTCGACCAGCTGGCCGACCGCATGCTCTGGCCTGCCACCCGCCTCATCGCCGCCGTCCACGACCGCGACGACCGCGCCTCCCACGACGTGCTGAACCGCCTCGGGCTCGTCGAGCTGCGCGCGCTCGCCGTCGTTCTCGCCGCCCTGGTGCCGGACGACCAGGCCCTCACCACGCTCGCCGACTGGACCCGCGGCGCACCACCCGTCTCCGAACGGCAGGCCGCCGAGCACCGGGCCGAACTCGAAGCCGAGCTGATCGCCGCGCGGAGGCGAGTGGCATGACCCGCGCCGTCCTCGACCAGCCCGCGCTCTGGGACGAACCCGCCGAGCCCGCGCGCCCGCCGCGCCGCCCCACCCACACACCCCGGCCCCGCCGGACCCGGGAGAGCCAGGCCGAACCCTGCGAGCCCTCCTGCCTGGTGTGCGGGAAGGCCGAAGGGCGCGGACTGTGCAGCCCCCGCTGCTCGGTCACCTGCGTCCACGTCGCCCAGGCCGACCTGGTGGAGGTGTGCCTCGTCACCGTCCACGTCACCGCGCGGGTCGTCGTCGGCATCCACGGATTCGAGCCCGGCAGGAAGATCGCCGTCGTCACCTGCCCGTTCTGCACGCGGGTCCACTGGCACGCCGCCCAGTACGGCAGGCGCTACCGGATGGCGCACTGCGGGCAGCCGTACATCGTCACCCTCGCCCGGCCCCACATTGGCCCCCAGGAGGCGCTGAGAGCCACGGAGACGGGCGGAACCGCGCCACGCACACAACGGGCCACCCCCAAGCCTCACGAAGCCTCACAGGCCACCACAGCCGCGCGAGGCGCAGCGGCCGCACGCGCCGCACTCGCAGGAGCAACCCGATGAACGGCCCCCGCCGCTTCCACCTCACCCGCGACCACGACAACACCACCGTCGCCGACGGCATCCTCTGGCCCGACCGCACCGCCACCATCCGCTGGCGCAGCAACCCCTCGACCATCGACACCCAGCCGCTCGCCGACATCAAGGCCATCCGCGGCCACCACATCGTCCTGACCTCCGCCGCAGACCGGCTCGGACGCATCGCCCACGCCCACACCAAGGAGATCACCGAGGGCGGCATGACGTCCGGCTGCTGCACCGAATGCGGGAACCCGTGGCCCTGCCCGACCTACGTGTGGGCCACCGAAGAGCGGGACCCACTCGCCACCTGGGACCCCGCTGACGACGAGGAACCGAACGAGATGCCTGACACCCCCGCCGCCGTACACCCCGTCTGACCCCGACCAGCACCACGGAGCCCCCTTGTCCCGCCCTTGCCCCGTCCCGACCTGCACCCGCACCATGCCCGGCAACCTCACCGTCTGCCGGGCCTGCTCCACCGGCCTGCTCCGAGATCTCACTGACGTGCCCTCACTCGACCTGCACCTGGACCTGGCCCTCACCCGGCAGGCCAAACTCGGCACGTCCGGCGGCCGGGCCGAGGCCTCCGACGAGATCGACCCCGAGGTCGGGCTCACCCTCCGGCGAACCCCGCTGCCCTGGGACCAGCGAGCCCGCGAGGCCAGGGACGTCCTGCGGAGCGCGCTCGTCGGGTGGGTCCGCGTGCTCCTGGCCGACGACGAGCGACCCGGGCCGACCTGCCAGGCCTGCGACCACCCGAGCTGCGTGTGGATCGCCGCCAGCCGCACCCCCACCGACACGCTGCCCGCACTCGCACGATGGCTCATCCAGCAGCGGCGCGCGCTCCTCGCCCACCCGGCCGTCGAAGAGGCCGTCGACGAGCTGGCGGACGCCGTACGGCAGGCCAGGCGTGCCATCGACCGACCAGCCGCCACCTGGTACGCAGGGCCCTGCGGAGTGCGGGACTGCACCGCCGACCTGTACGCCCGACACGGAGTCCGCACTATTCGCTGCCACACCTGCCGGGCCGCCCACGACGCCGCCGCTCGGGAGGAATGGCTCCTCGACCAGGTCGCCGACGTCCTCGGCACCGCCGCCGAGATCGCCCGCGCCCTGCACGGCTTCCATGACCGCCTAACGCCGGCCATGATCCGCGGCTACGCCCACCGCGGCAGGATCACCGCAAAAGGCGAGAACGAGCTTGGTCGCCCGCTGTACCGTGTCGGAGACGTACTGGACCTGGTCTTATGAGAAGGCCCGATGCTCACCATCGAACAGGCACGGAAGCACCTCCCCATCGGCACCCGAGTCCGTCACCGGGTTCACGACAGGGCTGGCGCGATCGCCCAATCTCCTCCTGAAGCACAGGACTCTGGTGCGGCGCACCTCGTCAATCAGGAGGGGATCTGTTTCTGCGTCTACGTGCAGTGGGACGGAGATGAAGGCCCCTTCTGGGGCAGGGGAAGCTTCGGAGGGTGGGCTGGCCCTTGGGACCTGGAAAGAGTCCTGGACGGCGAGCCCAGTGATGCTGGCGCACTGCTCGACGCGGCGATGCGCCAGGTGGGCAAAGAATCTCTCGACCCCGAAGTCGAGAACAGGGACGCGGTGAAAATGGCGCTGTGGATGGCCTACCACGGCGACCGAGAGACCCTGCAGAAGTACCTCGCAAGGTGCGCGCCAGAAGGTCTGGAGAAGCTTGTCGCCGGGGCTGCACTCCTCGCCGAGGAGGTGGAGGCGCTCAAGGCGCGGCAGTGATCGCTTGACAGCGACCTGCGCGAACGCCACCATGTGCTCAGCTACGACACGAAGGCCCGCCACCGAGCGGGCCTTTCGCATGAGAACGGCACCTGTGATCGTCTTCCCGCGTCCGCTCGACATCGTCCCCATCCTCGACGAGGACGACGTCCTCCTGCTGCCCGCCCTCTGGCCGGTGCGGCTCAACCCTCAGCAGCGACGCGAACTGGCGTACGCCCTGCTCGACCTCGACGAGCACTAGACGCGCACCCCTGGCGGGAGTGCGCCCGGCTCCGCACCCAGGCCCCCAACCCGTGGGTGCGTGAGCCCCGCGGCCCGGCCCCGGCGACTGAGGAGCGCTGTGGGCCGGGCCGCCTCTCGGCCGGGCGGGTGGCCTGACGCTGCGGCGGGCCGCCCGCCCGCACCATCACGAAGGAGCTCCTGTGCGCCTGACCGACCGCGTCTCCGAGTTCATCACCACCGCCCTCGCCGACCAGACGCTGCCCGGCGAGGTCATCGACCACGAAGTGATGATGGTCATCACCTACCGGCCCGGCGGCGAGATCCCTCACATCTGGCTCCAGTTCGTCGGCTACGACTCGGCTGGAGACCCGCTCATCCCCGTGTCGGTCGACATCACCGGGCCGTGCCCGAGCCTGTCCGTGATCCAGGGCCACGTGGCCACTGCCCTCGCCTGGATCAGGGCCCAGTAGGCGAAGGCCCCCTCACCCGCCGATCGTCAACGCGAGCGGCTGAGCGACCTGCTCGGCGGTGTACTGCAGGCGCCCGCGGTGGCTGACCTCGACGCCGTAGAACTTGTGGCCACCCGGCACGCCCTCAACGTTGAAGAGGAAGACACACCCCGTGTGCCTGTTCCACGACCCGTAGGCGAGCCGCCCCAGCGCGATCGTGGTCGACGAGGCGTCTGTCACCACGACCTGAGCGCCCTCCTGGATGTCGGAGTAGCCGCCGCGGGTGGCGCACCTGACCTCGTCCATCGTCGTGACGGCGGAGAAGTCCGCGACGGTTACCGTCCCGCTCACCGTCAGAGCGGCAGGCTGAGCAGGTGGCGGTGGCGACTGGCCACAGGCGGAGAGCAGGACCAGAGCGGCGACGTATCGAGCGGGCGTTCTCACAGCCGGTACATCGAAGCACCGGGGCCCAGGGTTTCAGGGGCGCCCCGTCGAACCGGGCGGGCACTCGACTCGGGGCCACATCGTCGGGGACGCACGAGGCGTCCGGCCCGTGCTCGCTCAACCTCTCAGTCACGAGGGTGCAGGAGGTGCGCGATGCCTCTACGGGAGTGCCTCACCTGCCGGGGGCTACATCGGGGGACGGGGCCACGCTGCGGGCCCTGCACCACCCAGCAAGACCGAGCACGCGACGCAGCACGCGGAACCACCACGGAGCGAGGCCTCGGGTGGTCACACCAGCAGGCAGCCAAGCTCGTCCTCACAGACGCCACAACGTGCGCGATCTGCGGACTCCCACCGACCGAGGACAACCCGCTGACCGCAGGCCACATCATCGCCCGCGTCGACGGCGGCACGAACGAGCTGGACAACTACCAACCCGAGTGCCAGCGCTGCAACTACGGCAAGCGTCAGCATGGACGCTGACGCTCATCGGATCAACGTCCGCTGCGGTCCGCTGAACCGCTTCGGATCGCCGCGGCCCTGAGGGGCGGCCACCCCCACCCCAGGGTCCTGCCCCCGCTCCACCCACCTGCCTGCCGCCCACCCGTCCCGCACGGCAGGACGTGTGGTCGCTCACCAACGCTCGCGCTCGATGGCTCGACGCGAGCGCTTCGCCCGTTGAGCCGAGAGCGGATCACAAGATCACGATCAACTCTCCGAACTGTACGAAAGCGGACATACACACCCAGGGAGTACCCCCAGGGGGGTGGGGCGGTCACGTAAGCCAGAGCAGCGCGACCTGACCCGTGTTTCGTGCTTGCACTTTTATCGTCGAAATTCTCGATTCCGGGCCGGGGGTGACTTATGGCACCCGCCGGTCGCCCGCCCGTCCCCAACGAGATCAAGCGCCGCCGCGGTACGGCGCGCCCCGACCGGACACCGGATGTGGCGACCGTGGTCGCCCTGCCGATGGCCGACGGCATCCCCGAGCCGCCCGCCGACTTCGGGCTGGAAGCGCGGCGGCTGTGGGAGCGGATCTGGCAGGACGGCGTCACCTGGATCTCGCCCAAGAGCGACGCGGAGGCGGCTGAGCAGGCGTGCCGCTTGGCCGACGATGTTGCGATCGCCCGCGACCGGTACCGGGCGACCCGGGAGCCGGCCGACGGCCGGATGGTGGCGACCTTCCACCGGGAGCTCGCCGCGGCGCTCGGCGCCTTGGGGTTCGACCCGGCTTCCCGGACCCGGCTCGGCGTGGCCGAGGTGACCCGGGTGTCGAAGCTGGAGGCGCTGCGTGCCCAGAAGCGTTGACGGGTGGCCGCCTCGGTGGCTGACGCCGGTGCCGGCCGCCGACGTGAAGCGGGGCGACGGTGAGCACTGCGCTGACTTCATCGAGGCGCTGTGCCGGGTGACGAAGGACAGCGTGGCGGGCGGCGCCGGGTCGGCGATCGCCCTGCGGGGCTGGCAGCGGCAGGTCCTGGGGCATCTGCTCGCGCGCCGGCCGGACGGCCGCTACCGGCACCGCCAGGCGCTCATCGGCGTCGCCCGCAAGAACGGCAAGAGCGCGCTCGGTGCGGGCCTGGCCCTGTACGGGCTGGTGATGGGCCCCGAGGGCGGCGAGGTCTACTCCTGCGCGGGCGAGAAGGAGCAGGCCCGGATCGTGTTCGGCACCGCGCGCCGCATGGTGGAGATGGAGCCGGAGCTCGCCGATATCTGCAAGTGTTACCGGGACGCGATCGAGGTCCCGGCGACCGGGTCGGTGTATCGGGTCCTGTCGGCGGAGGCCTTCACCAAGGAGGGCCTGAACCCGACGACGGTCCTTTTCGACGAGGTCCACGTGCAGCCCACCCGTGAGCTGTGGGACGTGATGGCGCTGGCCATGGGTGCCCGGGTCGAGCCGCTCATGGTCGGGATCACCACGGCGGGCGTGCGGACGGACTCCACCGGGTCGGACTCGCTGTGTTACGGCCTGTACCAGTACGGCAAGCGGGTCGCCGCGGGTGAGGTCGACGACCCGTCGTTCCTGATGGCGTGGTGGGAGCCGGGTGACGCGGCGGCCGACCACCGAGGCCAGGACACCTGGCGGCAGGCCAACCCCGGCTACGGCGACCTGGTGGCGGCTGAGGACTTCACCGCGGCGGTGCTGCGCACCCCGGAGGCCGAGTTCCGCACCAAGCGCTGCAACCAGTGGGTGAGTACGGCGAAGGCGTGGCTGCCGACCGGCACCTGGGCGGCGTGCGCCGATGAGCGGCCGATCCCCGACGGCGCCGAGGTCGTGCTGGGGTTCGACGGATCGTTCTCCAACGACAGCACGGCCCTCGTGGTCGTGGAGGTGGGCGACGTGCCGCACATCGACGTCGCGGCGTGCTGGGAGCGTCCGCCCGAGGCGGGTCAGGACTGGCGGGTGCCGATCGCCGACGTGGAGGACGCGATCCGGGAGGCGTGCCGCCGGTGGAGTGTGCGGGAGATCTGCTGCGACCCCTACCGGTGGTCGCGCACCTACCAGATCCTCGAAGAGGAAGGCCTGCCCATCGTGGAGTTCCCGCAGAGCCCTGCCCGCATGGTGCCGGCCACCCAGCGGATGTATGAGGCGGTCGTGAATCGGCAGGTCACGCACTCGGGAGACCCCAGGCTGGCGCGGCACTTCGACAACTGCACGATCAAGACGGACCAGCGGGGCAGCCGGATCATGAAGGACGCCCGCAACAGCCCTCGGAAGATCGACCTGGCCATCGCCGCCGTGATGGCGCTGTGGCGGGCGTGCGCCCCGGTCGAGGATGGGGCCGAGCCATGGGCAGCGTGGGTGTGAGGAGGACGCGGTGGTGACCCTGAACATCCCAGTCGAGCGGGTGGCCGAGCAGGCTCGTGGTTATGACCCGGCGCGGTTCTTCCTGCTGTGCCTGGCGGCGCTGCCGCTCGCGCTCGGCTGGACGGCTCGCGCGGTGTGGTTCGTGGCGTCGTTCGCGGTCGCAGCGGTCAGGGTCGGCTGGGAGTCGGGCCCTGCGGGAGCGTCGGATGAACGCGGCAGGGGTGCGCGGCGCTGATGAGTGTTCTGGAGCGGATCGCCAACGCTCGGGGCCGCCCTGCGGCGCGGTCGATCACGACAATCGACGAGTACGCCCTGGCGGTCAGCCAGTTCATGTACGGCGGGGCGCTGTACGGCGGCGGAGTGCAGCAGACGATCGCCGGGCAGGCCGAGCGGATCACCGTCGACCTGGCCGGGTTGGCGTCGGCGGCGTACGCCGCGCACGGGCCGGTGTTCGCGCTGATGGCCGTGCGGATGCGCGTGTTCTCCTCGGTGCGGCTGGTCTGGCAGCAGGTGCGTGGCGGCAACGGCCGGCCTGGAAAGTTCTTCGGGAACTCCGATCTGTCGCTGCTGGAGACGCCCTGGGTGGGCGGGACCACCCAGGATCTGCTCACCGCCATGATCGTGGACCTGGACCTGACAGGTAATTCGTACTTCACCCGGGTGGGTGGCGAGCTGGTGAGGCTGCGGCCCGACTGGGTGAGCATCGTGCTGGAGCCGCGCCAGTTCCGTGGAGGCACCCTTGGCTATCGCCGGATCGGCTACCTGTACCAGGAGGGCGGCCTCGGCTACGGGGACGGTGGCGGAATCCCGCTGCTGCCGGACGAGGTGTGCCACTTCACGATGGAGCCGGACCCGCTGGCCACCTACCGCGGTATGTCGTGGCTGACGCCGGTCCTGCGGGAGCTGCAGAACGACAAGCTCATGCAGGTCCATCAGCGGAAGTTCTTCGAGAACGGCGCGACGCCGAACATGGTCATCAGCTTGGACGCCGCGGTGAAGCCCGACATGATGGAGCGCTTCGTCGCGAAGTTCCGGGAGCGGCACGAGGGTGTGGAGAACGCCTACAGAACGTTGATGGTGGGCGGCGGCGCCGACGTGACCGTGGTCGGCGCCAACTTCGACCAGATGGCGTTCACTGGGGTCCAAGGTCGGGGCGAGACCAGACTGGCGGCCGCCGCCGGCGTCCCGGTGACGATCGTCGGCTTCTCCGAGGGCTTGCAGGGGTCAAGTCTGAACGCCGGCAACTTCGGCCAGGCGCGCAGGCAGTTCGCCGACGGCACCATGCATGCACTGTGGTCTTCGGCCGCTGGGAGTCTGCAGCAGATCGTCTCTCCGCCTCCGGGTGCTCGGCTGTGGTTCGACACCAGGAATGTGCCGTTCCTTCGCGAGGACGCCAAGGACGCCGCCGAGATCCAGCAGATCCGGGCCGCCACCATCAGGACGCTGGGAGATGCGGGCTACACCTCGGACTCGGTCAAGGCGGCCGTGGAGGCCGACGACATGTCGCTGCTGGAGCACAGCGGCCTGTACTCCGTGCAGCTGCAGCCGCCCGGAACGAGCACGGCGCCGGCCATCGGTGCTGGCGACGAAGGAGGCACCGGATGAGCCTCGACGAGGAGAGGACGAGGACGTGAGCGCACGCGAGGGACTGCTCAGGTCGGTTCCGTTCGAGATCGTCCGCGCCGAAGGCGACGACACCGACGACGGCCTGACTCTGCACGGCTACGCGGCCGTTTTCGGCCAGGCGACCCGCATCGACTCATGGGAGGGCATGTTCGACGAGTCGATCAGGAAAGGCGCCTTCCGTAAGAGCATCCGGGAGCGGACACCGGTCCTGCAGTTTGACCATGGCCATCACCCCCTCATCGGCTCCATCCCCATCGGCGCCATCCATGACCTGCGCGAGGACGATCAGGGCTTGGCGGTCTCCGCTCGCCTGTCGGACAACTGGCTCGTCGAGCCGGTCCGCCAGGCGATCGCCGAGGGCTCCATCGACGGCATGAGCTTCCGCTTCACGGTGATCCGTGAGGAGTGGCGCGACGTCAACGGCAAGCTCGTCAGAGAGGACGAGCTCGGCCGCCTGCTCTGGGACCCAGGCGAGCGCGGTCCGCTGCAGCGCGAACTGATCGAGCTGCGGGTCGCCGAACTCGGGCCAGTGGTCTTTCCTGCCTACGCGGGCACCAGTGTGGGTGTGCGCGCCCGTGAGGTCGCTGAGCTGATCGGCCGTGACCGGGTCCTGGCGCACGAGGTGCGCGCGTCGCTGGCCCGCGAGACGATTCCCCGCCCGGCCTCTGGCATCGAGGACCTGGGCGACCCGGACACCCGCCGTGAGGTGGCCCGCGCCATCCTCTTCGGCGACCAGGCTTCGGACGCGCCGCCCGATGATGGGCACCCGTCCACCTCTGAGCCCCGCCAACGTGCGGGGCTTCTTCATGACGAGGGCGCGCCGCTCCCTGACGAGCACCCGCCGGCGTCTCCCGACGCGCCGCCCCCTGGTGGGCACCCGTCGGCGCCCCCACCATCCGCTGACCGGCTCCGAGGCCAGATCCGCGAGATCGCGGGCCTGATGGCGGAGCGGCTGGCGACCATTCCGAAGGAGACGTAGTGGAGCTGTCCCACCAGCAGGCGGTGATCCGCCTGAAGGACATCAAGGCCGAGCTGGAGCGGCTCGGCGAGAAGCCTGAGCTGACCGCCGAAGACGAGCAGACCTTCGACGAGCTCACCCGCGAGTTCGCCGAGGTCGACAACCACCGCCGCCAGCTGGAGCGCAAGAGCGCGCTGGAGCGGGTGCGGGCCGCGGCCACCGCGACCGAGCGCGGTCCGGCCGCCCTGAAGATCGAGCGCGGCACGCCGTACGGCGCCGACGGGTACGACGCCGACCCGATCCTGCACCCCGACAGCGTCGACGACCTGAGGTTCCGCAACCCGTGGGACCTGTCAGACGTTCGGACCTGGGGGCGCAGCAAGGAGGAGGTCGGTGCCGAACTGCGCGCCCGCGCTCTGTGCGCCATCACCAAGATGCGCGGCGCGAACGACGCGATCCGGTCGACCGCCACGGACATCCTGGAGCGGTTCGACGACGAGGCGGGCAGCATCGCCCGCATGTGCCTGGCCACGAGCTCGCCGGAGTACCTGAGGGCCTGGAGCAAGATGGCCCGCGGCCTCGGCCACATGATCACCCCGGAGGAGCAGCGTGCCCTGGAGCGCGCGATGAGCCTCACGGACTCGGCCGGGGGGTATCTCGTCCCCTTCCAGCTCGACCCGACCATCATCCTCACCTCCAGCGGATCCAAGAGCGACATCCGCCGGGCGGCCCGCAACGTGGTCGCCACCGGCGACGTGTGGCACGGCGTCAGCGCGGGCGAGGTGACCTGGCGGTGGGCGGCCGAGGGCACCGAGGCGGGGGACAACTCGCCGACCTTTGACCAGCCCACGGTCCAGATTCACAAGGCCGACGGCTTCGTCCCGATCAGCATCGAGGCGCTGAGCGACGAAGCCAACGTCACCACGGAGGTCGGCCGGCTGCTCGCGGCGGGCAAGGACACGCTGGAGGCGGCGGCGTTCGCCACCGGCGACGGGTCCGGCAAGCCGACCGGCATCGTGACCGCCCTGGCGGGCGGCGCCAGCGAGGTGGCGCCCACCACCGCGGAGACGTTCGCGGCGGCCGACATCTACAAGATGGAGGAGTCGCTGCCCGCCCGCTACCGGTCGATGGCCTCTTGGGTGGCCAACAAGAGGATCTACAACCTCATCAGGCAGTTCGACACCAGCGGCGGCGCGCAACTGTGGGAGCGCATCGGCAACGGCCAGCCGAACGAGCTGCTGGGCTACCCGGCCCTGGAAGCCGAGGACATGGACGGCACGTGGAACACCTCCGCGACCGCGAACAACTACATCGCCGTCTTCGGCGACCTGTCCAACTACGTCATCGCCGACAGGATCGGCATGAGCGTGGAGTTCCTGCCGCACCTGGTCGGCGCCAACCGTCGGCCGACCGGCCAGCGCGGCTGGTACGCCTGGTACCGCGTCGGGGCCGACTCGGTCCACGACGGCGGGATGCGTCTGCTGAACCTGGCCACGACCGCCTGATCTGCGAAAGCGGTGCGGGCGGCCGGGAGGTCGCCCGCCCGCCGGGAGGAAATCTGATGATCAAGCGCAGTACCTCCTCGTTCGCCGCCGTGGTGGACGGTGTGCCGAGGGTCGTTCCGGTCGGCCACCTGGTCGAGGACGGCGACCCGTTGCTGGTCGGCCGTGAGCATCTGTTCGAGCCCGTGGAGACGCACCTGGCCCGGCGGGAACCGGCCGTCGAGCAGGCCACCGCGGCACCGGGCGAGCGCCGCTCGATCAGCGGTGTACGGCCCGGCCGCGCTCGCGGTAAGGCGTCCGAGGGTAAGGGCGAGACCGGTAAGGAGGCGGAGGAGTGAGGCAGACCGTCTACAACAGCGTCAAGGTCGTGCAGGTGATCGCTCCGGGCGCGCAGCGTACGAACGGCGCGGTGAACGGTACGGCCGTGGATCGGCTCCAGGCGGGCGTGTGGTTCAGGTCGGCGATGATCGTGGTCCACAGTGGCGCGATCACCGATGGGACGCACACGGTGACCGTCGAGGAGTCCGACAACGGCACCGACTGGACCGCCGTAGCCACTGCCGATCTTCAGGGCGCGCCACCGGCCATCGGCGGGTCCGACGACAACAAGTTGTGGGAGATCGGCTACGTCGGCTCCAAGCGGTACATCCGCCCGGTGCTCACCACGGCCACCGCGACGACCGGCGGGTACGTGGACGCGCTGGTTCTGCTCGGTGTGAGGCCGGTTCAGAGGCCGTAGGCCACAAGGTTGTGGGGCCGCCGGCGCGAGCGGCGGCCCCACCGTCACTACAGGAGTCTCATGTCTGATCCGTACCTGGTCGCTGGCCCTGCCACCATGGCGGGCATCCTGCACTCCCCTCCCCAGGATCTCTTCACGGTGTGGCTGGCCGACGAAGGGATCGACCGGACCCGGGGCCCCAGACTCACGGTGTGGCCTGACCGCAGCGCTTCGTACGAGGTGTGGGACCTCGACGAGGAAGGCGCTCGCCTGGAGAGAACCCACCCCGAGTCCCTTACCGTCGCGACGCTGCCCCCGATCAGCGGCGCTCCCGCCTGAGAGGTGATCCGCGGTGCCGTTCAACGACCTCGGCAAGAACAAGGCCCTCGATGGGCTCGACGAATCCGTATCCGGCGCCATCACTCACATCGGCGTCGGCAACCTGACCGACCCGGGAACGGGCACGAACTACGCGGGCACCGAGGCGACCGGCGGATCCCCGGCGTACGCCCGGCAGGCGGTCACGTGGGGCGCGGCCTCCGGCGGCCAGAAGGCCAACAGCGGTGCGCTGACATTCGACGTACCCGCGGGCAGCTACGGCTTCCTGCTGCTGTTCAATGCGAGCTCGGGTAACACGAACACCTACCTTGGCTACCTGCCGCTCAACGGGTCGGTGAAGGGCTTCTTCAGCGTGGACACCACGCTGACGAACGACCAGCTCTTGTCCGTCGCGCACGGGCTGGCCGACGGCGACAGGGTGCAGCTGTTCAACGTCTTCTCCGAGTCGCTGCCCACGGGCCTCACCGAAGGCACCGTCTACTACGTCGTCGGGTCGACCACGAACACCTTCAAGGTGAGCGCCACCCTCGGCGGGTCGGCGGTGGACATCACCGCGGTCGGCGGCGGTGAAGGGTTCTTCCAGAGGGTCGTCCCCGAGGTCTTCGGCTCGCAGGGGCAGATCACGGTGGCTATCGGCGCCCTGGTCCTGGACGCCACCGGCATCTGAACCCGGTAGGGGAAGGGGCACGGTATGGCCACCCGGCGCAATCTCTGCACCAATCCTGCGCTGTCGGTGGACGCCACCGGGTGGGGCGGAGGCGCCGCACCGACCCGCACAGCGGTCACCGGGTTCGTCCGGCCCTGGGCCGCCGAGTACGCAAGCGGGACCTTCGCCTCCAGTGCGGCGACTTCCACTGGGGCGGTCACGGTGGGCGCGACCTACACGGTGTCGGCCTACGCGCGGAGCAACACCTTCCAGGTCAACTCGGGCAGCATCTACATCGAGTGGATCAACGCGGGAGGATCCGGGTTCGGCTACCCAGCCGCGAGCTGGTCCGCCCCTTTCAACACGGTGACGCGCATCAGCGTCACCGCCGCCGCCCCTGAAGGCGCCGTCGCGGCTCGCGTCATCATCGATGGCATCAATTTCCCGATCAGCCCGGGGGATTTCACCGCCGTCTTGATCGAAGAGGCCGGAACCCTTGACGCCTACTTCGACGGCGACTCCGCTGGCGCGTCGTGGGATGGCGCTACAGGATTGTCGTCCAGCACGCTGACGGACACGTCGGCGTCCGCCGTCACCGCCTACGGGGGCTTCACACTCGCCGGGGCGGCGGGGGCGCGGAAAGCCGCCCGCATCATCGGCCGGGCGGACGTGAGCATCGCGGGTGCGAGCGCCGCCCGCAAGGTCGCCCCCATGGTCGGGGTGACGGGCGCGGTCCTGGCCGGCTCCGGAGTGATTCGCAAGGTCACCGTGGCGGCGGGCGCGCCCTACGTGCTGCTGAGCGGCCGTCATGCGCAGGCGATCAGCCGGGCCGTGGCCGGCATCTCCTCCCTGGCCGCGACCGGACGGGGCGTCGCCGCGAAGGTCTCCCGCGTCACCGACCTGGTGCCGCTGGCCTTCGCTGGTTCTGCGTCGGCGCGGCACGTCGCGGCGCCGTCGAGCGTCGGTGGCGTCGCGCTGACGGGCGCCGCGGCGAATGGGCATCGGGCGACGTCGGCAAGTTCGGCCGGTTTTCTCTTGGCGGGGGCTGGGGCGCCGCGCCGGGTCGCCGGGGCGGCCGGGCGCGGAGTGCTGCTGCTGGCCGCCCGCATGGATCTCACGGTCGGGCTCGCGCCTGCTCGTCTCACATCCGGGTCTCGCCCGCTGGCGTCCTTCCGAGGAGGGGTCGAGTGACTTACGCGTTCGGTGCCGCCATACGGCTCACGCAGGAGGTGCGTGTCGGCGGGGTGCTGACGACGCCCGCGTCGATCGCGCTTTCCGTGATGCTCCCGGACGGCACCGTCACTCCACTGTCGCCGGTCGCCGATGGCGTCGGCCTGTACCACTACGACTACGCGCCGACGCAGGCCGGGCAGCACATCGCCCGGTGGGTGACGACGGGTCCGGCAGGCTCCGACGAGGAGACCTTCGACGTCGCGCCGATATGGGGCGAGGCGGGGTTCGTCTCGGTAGCGGACGTGAAGGCGCACATGCGCAAGACGACGACCGAGGACGACGACCAACTGCGGGCCTTCGTGGTCACCGCCTGCCAGATGATCACCGACCGGATGGGGCAGGTCACCCCGGCCGCCTTCACCCACGACGTCACCCGGTACGGCGACACGATCGTGCTCCCTCGGCGGCCGGTCATCGCGGTCACCACGGTGGAGCGGCTCCCCGGGGGTGAGGTGCTCCCGGCGGCCGATGGGGTGGCCGGGACGGCGGGCTGGTGGCTGGACGGCTCGGAGGGCGTGCTGCGGCACACCGGCAGCTTCGGCGGTCGGGTGCGGGTCACCTACCGGGCGGGTCGCACACCGCTGCCGCCCAACTTTCGGATGGCCGCCCTCGAGCTGGTCGCGCACCTGTGGCGGGGGTCGCAGCACAACCAGGCCGGCAGCAGGCCCGCGCTCGGCGAGACGGACGCCATCGCGGCGTCCGTCAGGCCATTTGCCATGCCTTTCAGGGTGATGGAGCTGCTGGGCCTGAAAAAGCACCAGGAGCACGACGAGCCGCTGGTCGGCTGAGAGGGGCACCATGTCCACGATTCCTGCGGCGCTCGATGCCCTCGTCGCGATCGCCGTTCGGGCGTGGCCGGACGTGCAGGTCCTCGACGGCGGCCCGACGACCGAGGTCCGCGATGACGTGATCGCGATCGGCTACAGCGGCTCTCCGGAGGAGGCGGACGTGCGCAGCACGCTGTCGGCCGAGCAGTTGTCCGTCCAGCCCGACCTGGAGCGCTACGACATCCTCTGCATGCTCTCGGCCTGGCGTGGAGACGCGTATCGCGACGGGCAGCCGGATGCGCGCACGGTCCGGGAGCGGGCGTTCGAAATGTTGGCCGGGATTCGCCGGGAACTGGCGGAGGACTCGCGGCTGGACGGGGCGGTGATGATGGCCCGCATGTCGACCCTCGACATGGTGGCCGACCAGGCCTCCAGCGGCCCCGTGTGCACGATCCGCTTCACCGTGCACGTCGACGCGTTCATGGAGGCGTGACGGCATGGCGACGGGAAACCCAGCCGAGGAGATCCGCAAGCTGGCCAAGGACTTGGGGAAGATCCCGCCTGAACTGCGTAAAGCGATACGGCCCGCGCTGAAGGCGGCGGCCGAGCCGATCGCCGCCGACGCACGAAGGCGAGCCTCCTGGTCGCGCCGCATTCCTGCGGCGATCACCTTGGGCGTTCGGGTGAGCGCACGTAATCCAGGCGTGTATGTCCGTGCCCGCCAGACGAAGGCGCCGATCGCGCGAATGTACGAAGGCATCACCGGTAAGGGCACCTTCCGGCACCCGTTCTTCGGCGACCGGAAGCGCTGGGTGACTCAGGCAACTCGGCCGTATCTGGCGCCGGCGGCCGAAGCAGGGATGGGCGGGGTGCTGGACGCGGCGGCGGCCGCGGTGGACCAGGTCGCCCGTGAGCAGGGCTTCCGATGAGAAGGGAAGGCAGCAGATGGCGTTTAGGCTGACGTCGGCGTTCGAGCTTGAGGCCGAGGTGACCTCGCCGCTCGACCTGTCGACGCCGACGAACCTGGTGCGGTTCGCGCGGCAGATGAACTTGAAGCAGGGGGCTGGTGCCGGTCAGGCGGACATGATCTGGTCGGACCAGCGCACGATCGCCGCGAGCGGTACCGATGCGCTGGACCTGGCCGGTTCACTCAGCGGGCCGTTCGGTGGCACGTTGACGTTCGCCCGGATCAAGATGCTGCTGGTTGTGGCGGCGGCGGGCAACACGAACAACGTCAACGTCGTCATGCCCGGCTCGAATGGCGTGCCCCTGTTCCTGGCGGCCAGCGACGGCATCGCGGTGAAGCCGGGCGGGATGCTGTTCTGGTACGACCCGAGCGCGGCTGGGGTGGTCGTGACGGCCGGTACCGGTGACCTGCTGAACATCGTCAACAGCGGCGCCGGGACGAGCGTGACGTACGACATCCACATCGTCGGCGCGAGCTCGTAGGGGGTGCTCATGGAGACCGTGTGGATCTCGCACCCGCGACTGCCGGATTCCCCGCCGGTCGAGGTGCCCGCGTCGTCCCTGGCGCAGCATCAGCGGGCCGGGTGGGAGCAGACCGACCCACCCCCGCCACCCCCGCCGCCGGTCCTCGACCCGGACGGCACATCCGATCAGACCTCAGAAGCCCCGGCAGGCGCCGGGGCTTCTGCATTGCAGGACGAGTCGCCGAGGCGTCGGCGCGCGAGCACGGAGGAGAAGTAGAGATGGTCGCCACGCCGGTCACCCCCGCGAACAGGTTTTTCAGGCCGGGTATCACGAAGTGCTACTGGGTCGTGTCCATCGCCAACATCTCAGCTCCGACCAGGTCGGAACTGAATGCCGGATCCGACCTGAGCAAGGACATCGCCGACATCTCTGGATGGATGGTCAGCGGTCAGAAGATCGACACCCCGGACCTCAACTCGCGCTTCGTCTCGAACATCCCGGGCTTGACGTCGGCGGCGGAGTCCGCGATCACCTTCTACCAGGGAGAAGACAGCCAGGACGTGGGCGGCCTGATGCCGCGCGACACGGAGGGGCACATCGTGTGGCTCGACGGAGGCGACGTCGCCGGTCGGAAGATGGACGTCTTCCCTGTCCGCGTCCTGTCCGTCGGCAAGCAGCGGACCATGGGCGCGGAAGCGGCCCGACTGGTGATCCAGTACTCCGTCGGTGCTGAGCCTGCTGAGGACGTGGTGATCCCGGCGTGAGTCTGCGTGAGAGGCTGCTCGCCCGGCCGCGGCCGTTCGACACGTACTCGCTGCGGATCGACGACGACACCGAGCCGCGCAAGGCGCTGGAGGCGGCTCGGACGACCCTGCGGGTGTTGCAGTTCCAGGGGGAGGCGGCCGATGAGTCGGCCGTGCGCGCAGCCAAGGCCGCCCTGGCCTCGGCGGAGGCCTCGCTGGCGGCCTGCTACGAGCCGGTGGTGCTGCGGGCGATGCGGCCGGACGACTTCGAGGCGCTGATCGGCAAGCACAAACCGCGGGAAGGGACCGAGGACCGAACCTGGAACCTCGACACCTTCCCGGAGGCCTGCTTCCGAGAGTGCGTCGAGTCCGACCTGACGCCGGCCGAGTGGGACCAGGTCTGGGCGGAAGTCCTCTCGGCCGGTGAGCGGGGCGAGCTGTGCACTGCGGCGATCCGGGTCAACGTTCGGGTCCCGGACACCACGCTCCCAAAAGGCTGGACGCAGACCCAGGCTTGACGATCGAGCTGGCGGTCTGCGCCGCCTACCGCATCCGCCACTCGGAGTTCCTCGGCTGGGATGCCGACGACCGCGACAAGGCGATCTGGCAGTACATCCGAGAGCGGCAGGCGTGCAGGGACTGCGGGACGAGGCCTGACGAGTGGGATCCGAAGCGTGGCGGTGACCGCAACGCATACCTTGCCGAGCGCGAGCTGTGCCGTGGGTGCGAGGTCCTGCAGGGCGCCCAGGCCAGTTTGGCCGGAGATCCGGGCCGCATCCGCGGAGAGCGCATGGTGCTCATCCGAAGCAAGGAGGTGAGGGAGTCCCGTGGCCGTTCGTGACCTGATCATCGACATCAAGAGCCGCTGGGATGAGCGGGGCTCCAAGGCGGCCGAGGAGGCGCTGAAGAAGACGGAGGAGGCCGCCAAGCGCAGCCAGCGTGAGCTGGAGCGGATGGAGCGTGCCGCGGCCAAGGCTCGCGCTGAGATGGAGGCGACGGGGCAGACCGTCTCGGTCTTCGGCGCGGCGGCGGTGGCCGGGATTGGCATGGCGGTCAAGGCGGCCGTGGACTGGGAGTCGGCGTGGGTCGGGGTGACCAAGACCGTTGAGGGCACCCCGCAGCAGATGGCCGCCCTGGAAGGTGCTCTGCGCAGCCTGGCCAGGGAACTGCCGGCCACCCACGCGGAGATCGCGGCGGTGGCGGAGGCGGCTGGGCAGCTCGGTATCAAGCGTGAGTCCATCATCGGCTTCACGAGGACCATGGTCGCCCTTGGTGAGACGACGGACCTGTCGGCCGAGCAGGCGGCCACGGCCTTGGCCCGGCTGTCCAACATCATGGGCACCCCTCAGCAGGAGGTCGGACGCCTGGGCGCGTCCCTGGTGGCGCTGGGCAACGCGGGCGCCTCGACGGAGTCTGAGATCGTCGAGATGGCGCTGCGCATCGCCGGTGCGGGCAAGACGATCGGGCTCAGCGAGGGCCAGGTCCTGGGGTTCGCGTCCGCGCTGTCGAGCGTCGGCATCAACGCGGAGGCCGGCGGTTCGTCGATCTCCCGTGTCATGATCACGATCGCCCAGGCGGTTGACGCCGGCGGCCAGCAGGTGGAGCGGTTCGCCCAGGTCGCGGGCATGTCGGCCGACGAGTTCTCGACCGCATTCCGCGAGGACGCGGGATCAGCTCTGGGCGCCTTCATCGAGGGGCTCGGGCGGGTCGAGGCATCCGGCGGCAGCCTGTTCCAGACCCTGCAGCAGCTGGGTTTCAGCGAGATCGAGGTCCGCGACGCTCTCCTGCGCACCGCGCAGGCGGGCAGCCTGCTGACCGACTCGCTGCGACTCGGCGAGCAGGCGTGGTCGGATAACACGGCGCTCGCGGAGGAAGCGGCGAAGCGCTACGAGACGACCGCAAGCAAGCTGAAGGTCGCTCAGAACAACGTCACCGACCTGGGCATCACGATCGGCGAGACGTTCTTGCCGGTGCTCGGGGAGGCGGCTGAGCACACCTCGGGCTGGATCGCGCTGTTGCAGGACCTGCCGGAGCCGGTGAAGGCTGCGGGCGGCGTGGTGGGCGGCCTGGCCGGGGTCGTGACGCTGGCGGGCGGCGCGGCGATGATCGCCGTACCGAAGATGGTCGACTTCACCAAGACGTTGGAGGGGATGGGGCCGCGCGGCGCCGCGATGGCGTCCCGCCTGAGCGCCGTCGGCTCGTTCTTGATGGGCCCGTGGGGGGCGGCGCTGGCGGCGGCCACTGTGCTCACGATCGCATTCGCTGACATGCAGGCGGAGGCGGCGGGCCGCGTCAAGGAATTCACCGACGCGATCATCGAAGACCACGGCGTCGTGGCCGCTCTGACCAAGGAGAAGATCGCCTTTCGTCTGGTCGACGACGGCCTGATCGAGTCGGCGAAGCAGCTCGGCCTGAACCTGGACTTGGTGACGGGGGCGTTCAGCGGGAACAAGGAGCAGGCCGCAGCGCTCACCAAGCAGCTGGACGAGATGTTCGAAGCGCGGATGGGAAAGTCCTCTGGAATCGCGTTCCCATGGGATGAAGACGCGCGGAAGATCAAGAACGAGACGGACGCGATCCTCACCCTGAAGGACTCCCTTGGGGAGTACGGCCGCCAGCTGGACGCGGCCAAGGGCAAGGCCCAGGACCATGCTGACGTCAGCGGCAAGGCCGAGGTGAAGGTCAACAGCCTGGAAACCGCCATGAAGGGCTTGTCCGTCGAGATGGGCGGTCAGGGCCGGGTGGCGGGTGACCTGTCCTCCTTCATGCAGGGCCTGGCCACCACGTACGGCCTGGTCGGGGATGACGCCTCGAAGGCCGCCCAGAAGATGCTGGACTCGTGGTCGAGCGCGTTCAGCCAGTTCGGCGACATGTCCAGCGTGCTGCAGGACCTCGGGTCGTCCGGTGGCGGTGGCTCCTCGGCTGCTGACCGGCAGGCGGCTGCCGTCGAGCGCCTGGCGGAGGTGCAGCGCACCGGCGCAGACAAGATCAAGCGGGCGCAGCGTGATGTGGCGGACGCCCACGAGCAGGCGGCCGAGCAGTCGGTTGAGGCGCAGGAGCGGATCAAGGACGCCCAGGAGGCCCTCACCGCCGCGACAGAGGAGGCTGCCCGTAAGGAGGCGGACGCGGTCCAGGCGGTGGCGGACGCCCAGGAGCGGGTCGCCGAGCGCAGGGAGGCTCTTGCCACCGCGACGGAGGAGGCGGCGCGCAAGGAGGCTGATGCCGCCCAGAGCGTCGCCGACGCGCAGGAGAAGATCGGTGAGCGGCAGGAGGCGCTGGCCGCGGCGGCGGAGCGGGCCGCGCAGCGCGAGGCCGACGCGGTTCAGAAGATCGCGGATGCTCGGCAGCGGGTCGCTGACGTCGCGGAGGACTCCGGGCGGAAGATTGAGTCGGCAACGCGGAGGGTGGCCGACGTCCAGGAGGACGCGGCTCAGCGGGAGATCGCGGCGGAGCGGCGGCTGCAGGACAGCCACCAGCGCACGATCGAGGCCGAGCAGGACCTGGTCGAGGCCCGGGAGCGGGCGGCGCAGCGGCTGGAGGACCTCGCCCGCGCGCAGTTCACCGGCGAGCTCGACGAGGAGGGCGCGCAGATCGCCCTGGAGCGGGCGAAGGAGCGCCTCGACGAGATCACCGCCGACCCGGAGGCGTCGAGCCTGGACCGGCGCGAGGCCGATCTCGCATTCAAGCGCGCCAAGGAGCGCCTGGAGGAGATCCAGCGGCGCAACTCCGAGCTGAAACAGGAGCTCGCCGACGCCAACGAAGCGGGCATCGAGGGCAGCACCGAGGTCATCGGCGCCAAGGAGCGCATCGCCGCGGCGATCGAGGCCGAGCGGGAGGCCGAGGCGGCACTGGCCAAGCAGCGCGAGGAGGCGGCCCGCGCGGTCGCTGACGCCGAGCAGGCCCTGGCTGACGCCCGCCGGGACGCGGCCCGCCAGCAGGAGGATGCCTCGCGTTCTCTCGCGGAGGCTGAGGCGTCGCTGGCTGAGGTGCGCCTCGACGGGGCTAAGGACATCCTGAAGGCGCAGAAGGACATCTCCGACGCGCAGAAGGAAGCGGCGGACGCGTCGGCGGCACTGGACCGGACGCGCATCGACGGGGCTAAGGACATCCTGAAGGCGCAGAAGGACATCTCCGATGCCGAGAAGGCCGCAGCGGAGGCCGCGGTCGAGCTGGACCGCACGCGCGCCGCCAGTGCACAGGATGTGCTGAAGGCCCGTAAGGACATCGCGGACGCGGAGAAAGAAGCAGCCAAAGCGACCCGGGATGCGGCGCGGGACATCTCTGACGCCGAGGAGTCGCTACGGAAGGCCCGCCAGGACGCGGCGCGGGACACCGTGAAGGCCAACCAGGACGTTCGGGACTCCTGGGTGGATCTGGGCGGCACGGTGGCCGTCACCACGACCCAGTACCTGGCGGAGCTGGAGAAGCAGGTCAAGGACCAGGAGAACTGGGCCGACAACCTCATCAGCCTGGCGGGCCGGGTGCCGGACGAGATGCTCAAGGAGCTCGCCGAGCTCGGGCCGGGCGGGGCGAAGGTCGTCCAGCTGGCCACCCAGATGTCTGGCGAGGAGCTCCAGCGGTTCATCGCCCTGCACGGGAAGAGCGGCAAGGAGGCGGGCGACACCTTCGCCGAGAACCTCGCCGCGGCGGGGCCCGTGCTGCGCTCGATCGCCCAGACCCGAGGTCAGGAGATCGCCGACCGGGTGCGTGAGGGCATGGACGGCGGGCGCACCAGCGTGTTCGAAGCGGCGCGGCGGATCGGCGTCGAGATCGACAACGGCATCGGTAAGAACCGCGAGATCACGGTCTTCGTGAAGACCGACTACCAGGATGATCTGTCCCGTGAGGCGTTGCGTGCGGCCGTCGGCCTCTCTCACGCCTCGGGCGGGATTGACCGGTACGAGAGCGGCGGTATCGAGCGGTACGCGGTCGGCGGGTTGCGCCGGCCGACGGGGCCGATGATCGCTGGGCGCCCGATGGTGCTGTTCGGGGAGGGCCGCGACGACGAGGCGTTCATCCCGTACGACTCGGCCTACCGGCCTCGGGCCGAAAGCCTGCTCGCGCAGGTCGCCTCCGACTTCGGCGGCATGTACCTGCGGCCCATGGGGGCTGTGACGGCCCCAGTCCAGCAGGTGGCCGCGCCGCAGTCGCGCCGCCGCGAACCGGCCAACTTCAACTTCGAGATCCACGCCGCGCCCGCCCAGGACCCGCGCGCCGTGGCCGAGGAGGTCTACCTGCTGTCGATCTCGCGGGGCTACTGATGGCTGGGGAACTCATCACGGCGCCCTGGCAACTGGAGTGGGGCGGCTTCCTGATCGGCACCGGAACGCCGTACAGCATTCAGCGGATTTCGGGCTGGGAGGACCTGCCCGGTCTCGACATGGGGGCTGCGGCCAAACCGACTCGGCCCGGCTCCTGGCCGGGGGCGCCTCGCCCTCAGTCGCGGATCGTCACGGTGGAACTGGAATTCCGGGCGACCGTCGACCGGATGGACGAGGTGGTGGCGGCGCTACGTGCTGCGACGTCGAGGTCTACGACGGCGGACGAGGCGCCGCTGGCGATCCGCTTGCGGGGCGAGACGACGGTCGCGCTTGGGAAGGTCTCCAATCGCCTCGTCCTCGTGGATCACGCCTACAGTCAGGCGTTGGCACCGTCCGCCACGCTGCAGTGGCTGTGTTCGGACCCTCGCCGATACGAGCTGACCGAGAGGTCGCTGACGATCACCCCGGGCACTTCCGGTAGTGGCGGCCTGGTCTATCCATTGAGCTACCCGCTGACGTACGGCACGGCGGGCAGTGCGAACAACGGTACGGCGGCGAATGTAGGCAACGAGCCCACGAGTCCCGTGCTGACGTTCACGGGCCCGATCACGACGCCGCGACTGGTCAACACGACGCTCGGTTATGGCCTGGAGTTCGCCGTGGATGTGCTGGCGGGGCAGACGTTGGTCGTGGACGCCGACGCGGGCACGGTGCTGCTGAACGGCTCTGACCGTCTCTACACCCGCAGCAACCTGTCGGTGCCGGTGGAGTACTTCGAGCTCTACCCCGGAGACAACAACCTCACCTTGCTCGCGGCCTCCTTCGGGACCGGGGCGAGTCTGACCGTGACCTGGAAGTCGGCGTACCTGTGATGGAGGACTGACCGTGACGATTCGCACGCTGGCGCTGGCGAGCGCCACCACCAGCCTCCAGGATCACCGCCTGGCACTGGGGGCCTTCCTCGCGCCAGGCGCGTCTGTGCTGGAACGCCGAGCCGGGGTCTGCTACTACCCGGGGGCGGCGGACCTGACGGGAGCCTCCGCCCTGCAGGCGAACGTCGCGCCGTTCATCGCGGTGGTGGACGGCACCAGCAACAGCCTGCAAGGGCAAATCATCGTCGTGGTGGACGCGAACGAGCCGCTGACCTTCAGCGCGGGTGAGGCATCCGTCGCGCGCACCGACAGGGTCGTGCTGCAGGTCAGGGACAACGCCTACGACGCGTCGGGCTCGACCGACGCGCGGGTGGTGGTCGTCAAGGGCAACACCTCGACCGGCGCAGCCAACCCGGTCCCCGCGTCGTCGATCCTGCTGTGGGAGGTGACCGTCCCGATCGGAGCCTCCAGCATCACGTTCGCGTCGGCGCGGACCGACAAGCGGACCTGGACCGGAACCCCGATGCGAATCCCGGTCAACTCCTCGACCGAGCGGGACGCGCTGCCGACCATCCCGGGACTGGAGGTTCTGCGGCTGGACACCGGCAACGTCGAACAGTACTGGTCTGGCGCCTGGCGACAGATCAGCGGCGGCGGTGGCCTTGGAACTCCCACTCTCTCGATGGTCGGGACTTTGATCACCGGCACCGGGAAAACCCGGTTCTATAACGACTCGGGGCAGGCGCTGACGATCAAAAGCGTTCGGGCATCGGTGGGCACCGCTCCGACAGGGGCGAGCATTCTGATTGACGTCAACCTGTCGGGAACCACCATCTTCACCACGCAGGCGAACAGGCCTGCTATCGCTGCTTCTGGGTTCACCAGCGGGCTGGTCACGAACATGAACGTCACCAGCTGGCCCAATGGTGGCTATCTGACGGTGGACGTAGATCAGGTTGGGTCAACCGTTCCTGGCGGGGATTTAACGGTGCAGATCGCGGTGTAGTCAGGCGGGCCCGCATATTCATGCGATTGTTTGGAGGTAGCCGGTGCCGACTTTTCGCGCGGCGTCTCAAGTAGCGTCAGGGGCGGCGAGTTTCTCCTGTGCTAAGCCCACCGGAGTGGTTGCGGGGGACATTCTGGTGGCGTTCCAGGCGACAGGCGACGGAACTTTGACGGACATGACCACTCCCACAGGAGGGGCTACCTGGACCCTTCTGGCCTCGCGGGCAGCAGAAAGTACCTTTGCGGGCGGCACCAAAATATGGTGGAAGATCGCCGGGGCCAGCGAGCCGTCAAGCTACGGGTTCACTCAAGTGGCCACTCCGTTTTCGGGAGCAGTTTCTATCGTCGCAGCGCAGGCCGCCTCTACAGATGTTCCGGTAATCGCGCAGGTCGGAGGAGGGGGCGGGGCGACTCTCATTCCGACCCCATCGACCACGCCGAATGGTTCGGATGACCTTGAGATCCGATGCGTGGCCGCTCACTACACCAGCTCGGCGATGTCATGGACGCCTCCAACAGGGTTTACGGAACGCACCGATGTCCAGGTTGACACTGATGTGAGTATGTCAACTGCAACCAGGACGCTGAACAGCAGTGGCGCGACTGGCGTATTTTATTTCACTTCAACGGTATCATTGTATTCATATCACGGGTTTACGATAAATATCGGAACTCCTATCCCTCGGGGGTTTTGGGGTGTGCCGATCGCTTTCTAGGCATCTTTGTCTGTCGGCATGTTGATTGGTGCGCCATTGCGATGGGGGTGAAATGACTATTCGCCACTGCGTCATCGCGGACCTGCTCACGGATCAGACGCTGACCGAGATGGAGCTGTCCGTCGAGACATGCCAGCGCCGGATCATCGTGCCCGGGGCTTTCCGGGCGACCGCCGCGCTGCCGAATCTCGCCCAGACCGAGAAGGCCCGGAAAATCGTCGACGGTCGAACCGTGATCCACGTGATGCGCGGCTACGACATCTGGGGCAGCTACCCCATCTGGTACACCGAGCCCGCCATGGACGAGCAGGGCAACCTAACCCTGAAGATCCAAGGTGCTGCCTTGGAGTCGTACGCGTACAGGCGGAAGATCCGGGCCAATTTGAGCTACACGGGCCAGGACCAGATCGAGATCGCACGGCAGCTCCTCACCCACATGGCGGCCCGGCCCGAGGGGGACCTTGGTCTGGTGCTCACGCCGGGCAACAGCGGCGTGACGCGGGACCGGACCTACCGGGCGTCGGAGTCGGCCACGTACGGCGAGCGGCTGGAGCAGCTGGCGAACGTCGCCGATGGGTGTGAGTACATGATCCGCACCTACATCGACCCCGCCACCGGGGAACGCGTCCGGCAGTGGGTGTGGGGGTACCCGACGCTCGGGTCGCCGACGATCACCCGGGACATCAGCCAGCCGGGCAAGATCAAGTCCTGGTCGTACCCGTCCGACGCGACGCAGGCCGCGACCGCCTGGCAGGCGCGCGGCGACACGATCCAGGACGACCTCAGCACCGCGAGCGAGCCGCTCATGAGCACGGTGTACGAGGACGCCGCCAAGCTCGCCGCCGGGTATCCGCTGCTGGATCAGACGGTGGACTACAGCAGCGTCCGCGACCAGGCGACCCTCAACGGGTACGCGCAGACGCTGGCTGCGACCAGGAGCGGGTCGGTATCGATTCCTCGGATCGTCGTGCACTTCGACGACGCGTTCAGCATTGACCCCAACTTCCTGGGCGACAAGGCGCGCTTCACCCTGGTCAACAACTGGTTCCCGCTCGACGCGTTCGGCGCGCCCACCTTCGTGAAGGAGTGGCGGATCGTCGGCATGGACCTCAAGCCGCCGACGGCCGACGACCAGGAGGAGAGAGCAGAACTCATCTTCGAGGAGGCGTCCTGATGGCGACACCGCGATACCCGCGCACCGCCGCCGATGAGCTGGCTGATGCGCGGACGGCACGGACCGCGGCGCAGACCGCCGGGCAGTCGAGGGCGCCCTTCGCGCGCGCGTCGCAGGGGTTGATCCTGCCGAACCTCGGTGCGGACCCTGCCCCGCCACCGTCCGGGGTGATCCTGTACGCGAAGGCCGGCCACCTGTACTGCCGAGAGGCGGACGGGTCAGTGCATCAGCTCACTAGCTGAGGGAGACCTTCACCGCCGGGCTGTCGGCCTGGGCGTAGTCGTGCAACTCCAGCGCCGTCGGCCTGCTGCCGGCGGGCACGTCGTACACGAAGGCCCCGGTGAGCGTCTGGTTCGGGTTGATCGGCTTGATGACGAGAGCCAGGTCGCCCATGTCGTAGTTCGCAGCCTGTGCATCTTGCCGGTATGCCCGGCCTTGATCGTCGACGAGGGCTTGGCGGCCGCCGAGGATCGGTATGGCCTTGCTGGCGTGGCTCGTGACGGAGACGTGCACCAGCACCCACTGGCCTTGTGCCTGCACCGGCTTGTTCGTGATGGGCTCCTTCAGCTGGGCGCCTTGCTCGACTCGGGTGACGGTGAAGGTCAGATCCCCGACCTGGACCGGCTGGCCGACCTTTGTTGCGGCGGCGGGTGGCGCAGCGGATGTCGGCGCGTCAGAAGATGGCGTTGGCATCGGAACCGGGGTGAGCTTCAGCGCGTCTCGGCCGCACTGGTTGGAGGCCTTCCTCTCCCGCACGATCTGATCGACGCCCTTCCGGTACTCGGCCTGCTGCTCTGCAGGCAGTACGTACCGCCAGGCCCCGTCTTCGAAGGTGAAATCGAAGGTGGTGGCGGCGATGAGCCGGGTGACTCCTACTCGTGCGGTGGTGCCGGTCACGGTGACGGCGCCGACCACGAAACGCACTCCCTGCGCGGGCTGGGCGCACTCGGTGTGCATTCGGATGAAGTCCTCGCGCCCCATCAGGGCTTGGGAGGCGGTTGTCCAGCGGTCCCAGAACGCGCCGTAGTCGCCCCCGGCGTACGCGTCCAGCGTCTGTTGCGCGGCGGCGCGGGCGCCGTCCTCGGTCTGCTCTTGGGTCCCCAGGTCTTGCGCGACCTCGGTGCCGTTGGCGGCGGCGGTGCCTGAGGAGCTCGTGGGGGGTCTGAGCACGAGGATGATCGCGAGAACCGCAGCCCCGGCCAGGAGGGCTGTCCCGAGCACGATGGCTATGGGGGACAGAAGCGGGCGGCGTCCGTAAGGGTCGTATTGGGGTGGGTACGACACGGTTTCTCCTGGTGCGCGCGAAGGGTGCGGTGTGTGACGCCTGAGCCACCCGGCCGGGCTACGTCGTGGCCGTGTTCGGCCACCCGAGGGAGGGGCGGGGCCCATGCAGGAACCCAGCGTCGATAGCGCGCTGGCCGAGATACGGCGGCTGGTAGAGGTCGGCTTCGAACGCACCGCCGGCCAGAACGCTCTCATCCTGCAGCGCCTGGACCATGCCGACGGGCGCCACGCCGACCTCGCCAAGCGCGTTGACGCCGACCGTGCCGTCGCCGAAGCCCGCGGCCAGGCGCTGGAAACCCGGCTGGACGCGCTGGAACGGGACGTCGTCACCCGGCCCCAGCTGGCCGACCGGACTCGGCAGATCCTTGCGGTTGTCGGTCTGCTGGTGACTGCGGCCGGCGTGCTCATCCCGGTCGTCATCAGCCTGATCCGCTGACGGCGGTCAGACCTGGCGCAAAGGCGCCGTCAGCGAAAGAAGGAGGAGCGGTCATGAGGTTCGTGCAGGCCGCGAAGCATGGTGGCGGCCAGACGTCAGTGTCGCGGATCGTGATTCACGCCACCGTCAGCCCGTGTGTGGAGGGCGGTGCGAAGGCGGTCGCGCGGTACTTCCAGTCGTCTTCGGCGGGCGGGAGTGCGCACTACATCGTGGACCCGGGCGAGGTGGTGGCGGCGGTGCGGGAGACGACGGTGGCGTACCACGCCCCGCCGAACACCGGCTCGATCGGCGTCGAGCTGTGCGACCCGCAGAAGGGCCCGGCGTCCCGGTGGGCTGATGACGACCACCAGGAGATGCTGCGGCGGGCGGCGGTGCTGGTGCGGCAGGTCGCGGCCCGGTGGGATGTGCCTCTGCGACGCCTGTCGGTGGCTGAGGTGCGGGCGGGCAAGCGGGGCATCTGCGGGCACGTGGACGTGTCGGCGGCTTTCAAGCAGACGGACCACTCAGACCCGGGGAGCAGCTTCCCGTGGGACGAGTTCATGGCGATGGTGCGGGGCGACGAGGCGAAGCCCATCAAGGTCGTCGTGCGCGACGGCGTCGCCCTGTGGCCGGGCCGTGTGCTGCAGGTCGAGGATCCGATGCTGCATGGCGAGGACGTGGAGGCGTGGCAGGAGCGTCTCGTCCGGCGCGGGTGGCGGCTCGACGTCGACGGCTGGTACGGCCCGCAGTCGCGGACGGTGTGCCGGTCCTGGCAACGGGCGGTGGGCCTGCCGGTCACCGGCGTCGTCGATCGGACGACGTGGGAGTCGACGTGGGCGTGGAAGCCGCCGGCCGAACCTGAGCCCACACCCGAGGAGCCCGCGGCGCCGTGATCGAGGGGGCGCTGCTCGCCTACCTGCTGGGCCGCGATGAACGGCCCGATTTCATACCAGATCGCATACCGCACGACCCTGACCAGCCACGTTCGGGCTGGTCTTCTTGTTTTCCGCCCCGAGAGGGCGGTGGTCTCCCCAAGGAGGAGCGTATGCACGGAGAGCCCATCACGACGTCGCGGCCGGCGGTGGAGGCCAAGGTGAAGTGGGCCACGCTGGGAACTTACCTGGGGTCAGTGGCCGCGCTGAGTGTGCTGCAGGCGGTGAACAGCGATTTGTCGCTGATCGCGTTCTGGCCGGACTGGCTGGAGACCATCACCGTGCCGCTGATCCCGACGGCGATCACGGCGGTGTCCGGCTTCATGGCCCGTCATACGCCCCGCCCGGATTTGCCGCTGTCGCAGCGGTAGTCTCAGCTTGTGGGGTCCCGGACGTGCGGCCAAGCCGGTCGGGACCCCACCCAGACTGCAGCGCCCCGCTCGTCCTCCTGCGCGGAGGGCGGCGGGGCGCTTTCGTGCTGTCCGAGCACTCCTCATAGGATCGCCGCCGTACCACGCGCCACCCCGGGGAGAGCTATGTCCGACACCTACGACTTTCCGGAACGCCTCATTCAGGCGCAGCGCGCTTTCTGGGCGGCGACGGACGCGGTGGAGCAGCTGTGCCGGGAGTTGCCGCCGTCGCTGGAGATGACCGACGAGCAGCGAACCCAGCTGGCTGAGGTGCGATCAGCGCAGATGGCCGCGCTGGAAACGCTGTATCAGGATGAGTGGTGGGGCGGTACGGGCCAGCGCCATGATCGGCAGGTCGCGCTGAGGAAGGCCGCTCGGGAGGAGAGCTGAATGGCTTACATCGGTTCGGCCTGCTGGAGCTGATGTAGTAGATCAGCGATCTCGGCGGGGGTGACGTGCAGGGCGCCTGACCGGCCGGCGGACTGCATTGCCCGCATGCGCCTGTAAGACGACATCCGAGGCGAGGGCATGATCTCCAGTTCTCCGTCCGCTCCGGCCTTGGCGGCGTGGGCGCCTCGCAAGCCGATGATGGTGTAGCGGCCCCGGAGGAAGAACACCTCGTATCTCACTGTGGTGACCTGCGCCCCCATCAGCAGGTCGGCGCGGGCGTCGGCGAGGTCCGTCTCGGTGATGCGGTGGATCGTCGTGTCCCACCATGAGGGCTTGCTCACGTCCAGCAGGACGTCGCCGTATCGAAGCGCTGTCTTCGGGCGGGCGGCCTTGACTGCGGCGCGTAGTGCGCGCAGGTGTCGGGGGTCGGTGAAGGTGGAGATGTTGCTCTGTAGCCAGTAGGCGAACCAGATGCATGCGCTGGCGGTGATGACGGTCGGCCAGGCGCGGGGGCGGTTCATCCAGGAGGCCAGTCCTGCGAGTGCGAATAATGCCAGCGTGGTCGCTATGCGCCAGGTTATGGCGCGGGCCTGCCAGCCTTCGGAAAACGTCATTGGTTTCCTCGGTGGGGCAGTGGGATGGTGGCATTTACCGTAATACGGGCTCTCCGTAATGGGTAGCACGAAAAAGAGCCCTCGCCGTGGGGGCGAGGGCTCTCCGCTGAGCAGCTACTCGTCGAGCTCGACCTCGGCCGCCCGCAGCAGCGGCTCCACCTGCTCGCGGTACGGCTCCAGCACGGCGAGGGCATCCTGCAGGACGCTGTCGGGCATCGGGTCGTCGTCGGGTGTCATGCCGTTCATGGTCGCCCGGCCGGGTGATCGTGCGCAGGCGCGTCCCCCACGATCTGGTAGATGCGTCCGAGGCTGAGACCCCATCGCTCCGCCAGATCAGAGGGTGGCGCGCCGTCGACAGCCGCCTGACGGATTTGATCGTCTCGGTCATCGAGCCGGGTGACGAGCCGCTCACTTCGGGGACGAGGGCCTCGTCGGCGGGTGGGGCGGAACACTTCGAACGCAGGCATGATCCTCCTTCGTGGCCAGGGTACGGTCCGGCGACCGGGCAGGGCAGTCGGACAACAGGACGCCCCCGCCTCTACGGAGGACGGGGGCGCCCTGCTGTGCAAGCAGTTATCCGATCCGTGGGTGGCGGGCGGTGGTCTGGCGCCGGCTTGAGGTACGGCTGCCGCCGCGGTCGGCCTGGAAGGGCGAGCTGCCCACAGGGCGCAGCTCGAAGACGACACCCACCTCGCCGTCCCCGACGACGTCCTTCGGGCGGTTAGCGATCACGAGGTTCGGGCACTGCCGCAGCAGGGGCAGCAGGATGTCCATGACCTCGCTGACCGCCTCCTCGCTGGTGTCCACGACGCGTACTTGGACCATGATTCCTCCTTGTCAGACCCGACACAGGTTCACAGTGCGATGTTGCTGCGGGAATCGATCACGTTGAGCGCGGAGGGGTCCTCCCCGGTGGGGGTGATGAGGACCCACCAGTCAGGCTTGCTGTCGTCGTAGCCGATGGCGATCAGCCACGCGAGGACCTCCCAGCTCGCCTCCTTGGAGTGGGCGATCAGCCACTCCGGGAATTCCTGACCGCGGACGTTGGGACCGGCGTCGCAGTCGATGACTGACAGGGTGTATGTCGTGGGGTGCGTCCTCTCGGGGGTGAGGGGGGCGGGTCCGGCGGCTGACCGGAGCGGAACAGGGCGGTCCTGTCGCTTCTGGGGCAGGCGAATCTCGATGTAGACGCGGACCTGCCGACTGGCGCCCCGCATCGGGTAGGGGTCGGACACATCGATCACGTCGAAGGTCTGGGCGAGCAGGTCCACGGCCTGGGCGGTCTCGTCCGGCAGGCCGAGAAGGCGGATCTTCAAGGGATTCCCTCCAGAGGGAGATAGTCGGATCGTACGGCGGCCCGGTGACAGGCCGCCTCCAAGATCACGAAGGCGGCCCGATAATCGCGGTTATCAGGTGCTCTGGTTCAGATGACCGTTCAGGGTGGTGCGCTTCACGCCCAGCTCGTCGGCGATCTGCTGCACCGTCCACCGCCGTCGCCCGTCCTCGCCAACCTCTTCGTACATCGCCCGTGCCCGCTCCACCTGATACGGCCTCAGCTTCGGCTTGCGCCCGCCGGTCCGGCCGCGGGCGCGAGCAGCCGCCAGGCCGTCCATGGTGCGGGCCACGATCATGTCGCGCTCCCACTCGGCGAACGCGGCGAGGATGTGGAAGAAGAGGCGGCCCTCGGGCGTGGTGGTGTCGATGTTCTGGTCGAGCGCCCGAAGTCCGGCGCCAGCGGCTTGGACGCGGTCGGCGGTGTCCTTGAGCATCTTCACCGATCGGCCGATCCGGTCCAGCTTGGTGAAGACGAAGACGTCGCCCTGGCGGAGGGCGTCGAGCGCGCGGTCGAATTCGGGGCGGCTGGAGAGAGTTCCGCTGGCCTTGTCGATGTAGATGCGTTCGCACCCGGCGGCCGTCAGGCGGTCGTGCTGACTCTCGGGGTGTTGGTCGCGGGTGCTGACCCGCCCGTAGCCGATAAGCATGACGGGAAAGGCTCCTTTGGCGTCATAGATTTCCGTCACGGGTTTCCGTCATTCGGGACCTCGTGGAATGCGAAACGATCACTTGTGACGACAGACGATCGTTTGTCGACACAGTGCGGCCCGGTAGTCAGGCGGGGGCATACAGGCCGCGCTCCAGACGCTCGACGTCGCCGCGGTCGGCCAGGCCGCCGAGGGTGTTGCGCAGCCCGCCCAGCGAGACTTCCCGGCCTCCGTCGGCGTTGACGGCGTCGAGGATGTCGCCAGCAGCCATCGGGGCGTCGGCTGCGGCCAGGGCCGCCAGGATGCGATCCGCGAGGAGGCGCGTCTTGCCGGAGCCGCCCCCGCTTCCTCCTTCGGCCGTACCGCCTCCTGCACCTTGTCCGGCGGCCCCCTGCTGCTCCTCCGCTACGACCCGGCACAGCACGGCCATGGCGTCCGGGTCGTGGCGGGAGGCGTACGCCTCACCGGCCGCCGCCCACGACGCCTTCTCCAGGCGGGTGGGTTCCTCCGAGCCGTACAGGGCGAGAATCTCCGGGTCCAGGCCCGGCAGCGGGGCGATGGAGCCGATGCGTAGGTGCCGCATCATCGCGTTGGGTCGCGGACCCGACAGCAGGTAGCCGGTCCCCTGGGTGCCGGGGCCGTCTTCCTCGTCTTCTTCAGCGTCGACGTCGAACTGGGAACGCAGCTCGCGCACCTGGAGGGTTCTGGGGATGGGCTGGAGTTGGTCTCCTGCCGGCAGTAGCCCGTCGGCCACCAGCTGCCGCATCATGCTGGACGTCCAGCGAAGGAGGGTGACCCAGCCTTCCTTGAGCATGGCCCTGAGCGTGTCCGACCCGCCGAGTTCCTCCAGGTGGGATGCCTGTGCAGCGAGCCCGATGCCGACACCCACGCTCCGGCCGGTCCTGCCCAGTTCCTTGATCAGATAGGTGGCTTCGTCCCGGTAGGGCGCCCCCTTTTCCAGCAGACGGTTGGCCTCGTCGATGCGCACGTGCAGCAGTGGGTCGCCGCCGCCGAGGAGGAAGGCGTTGCGGCCGGCGGCGCTGTAGCGACGCATCCGTTCATGGGCAACCGCAACCCCCGCGCGCAGAATCAGGATCGCCGCCTCCTGGCTGGTGCCGTAGAAGTCGACGTGGTCGCGCGCCTCGGGGACCGATTGCCCCTCCTTGAGGTCGGCGAGCCAGCTCACGATCCCGTTGATCTTCTCGGCGACCAACTCCAACTGGAGTGCACGGCTCTTCCCGGCACCGGTGGTGCCGAACATCAGGAAGCGCTGGGCGCTGCCGGTGCTCGGGTCGAACAGCCTCTTCTTAGCCGGGCGGCCGTTGTGGTAGAGGCCCACGGTGATGCGGCCGTGCCGGTCCATCACCAGGTCCTCGCGGGTCACGGCCCGCACCGACGCGAGTGGGTTGGACGGGTAGACCGTGACGAGCGCGTGCCGGCCCCCGTCGGTTTCGACCGCTACCCGGGTGGGGTCGTCGATGCCCAGGGCCGAGCACAGCCGGGGAAGGTCGTAGCGGACGATCTGGCCTTGAGGCGCTTCCAGCGTCAGCTCGACCACCTCGTCGGTGGCGACGGCCAGGGTGCTCATGAGGTGCTCTCCTTCGTGTTCGCGGCTACGGGGGCGCCGGGGCGGCCGACACGGATACCGGTCAGCACCGCGCCGGGCATGGCGACGGGCGCGATCCGCTGCGCCCACACGGTGGCCGGGTCGAACTGCTCGGTGGCTTGGCCGATGGTCAGGCGCCGCACTCCCGCGCCGCGGCCCGGTACCGACGTGATCGCGATGTCGTCTTCGGGGAGGTCCATGAGGGCCGACAGGTGCCGGATGGAGATGTCCGGCACCGGTGTGCCCGGGGTCGTCGAGCGGATCATCGCCCGCATGGCCCGCTCCCCGGTGACCTCGATGCCCTCCAGGGCGGTGCCGGCCGCCGGACCACCCTCGCGGGCGACGTTCGCAGCCCACCAGCGGGCAGCGGGGTGGCTGCCGAGCGGCTCCTCCACCTCGTCCTCGTCGGCCGGGACGACCGGCGCGGGCAGCGGGGCGAGCATGCGGCGGGCGAGCTGGGCCGGGCGGACCACCCACGTCCAGACCGTCCAGGCGGCCAGCGCGAGGGCCTCACCCCAGTGTGGGCCGGGCACGATTCGCTCGGTGGCCAGCAGGACGGCCAAGCCCGCGCCGGGCATCAGGTACAGCACGCTGGCGGTGGCGCGCTGGTGCCCGACGGGGCGCCAGGCCCGCAGGGTCACCAGGCCCGCCAGGGTCGCCGCGGCGGTTGCGACAAGGGCCGGGCCGGTGACGGCCTGGTCGGCCAGCAGTCCGGCCCCGGCCAGTCCGGCGCCGGCCACGGTCGCGGCCCGGCCGGTGAAGTCCTGCAGGGCGGCCAGATGCCAGCGCGCTCGGTCCACCGCAGGCCAGGCGGGGACTTCGATGTCCACCTTCAACAGGGGGCGAGCCATCGTCATCTCCTCAGCGGTTTCCGTAGAACGCGGAGTGGGCCATCGGGACCGGCATCGCCCGCGCCGCCTCCGCGACGGGCCCGTACTCGGCCTCGTGCGTGGCGGAGGCGTTGGCGAAGCCAAGCGCAAGGTCCTCAGCTACGGCGGCCATCCGCTCCGCCTCGGCGAGGGCACGCCGCATGACGGCGGCGGCCTCCCGGTGCTCGGCCACCGTGTCGGGGTCGACCTCGAGGGCCGCCATCTGGTCGGCCAGCCGGTCGACGGAGGCCGAACAGCCCTCCACGTACGAGTACGCGGAGCGCACCTGATCGCCGAGTCTGCGCAGCTTGGCCCCGGCCAGCGCCAGCTGCAGCACGACGATGCCGTAGGCCACCACGTCCAGCACGCCGACCTCGGCGGCACCGGTCTCGCTTCGCTCCAGCTCTCCCATGTCTCCTGCTCCTACTCGTCGTGGTACGGACGTTCCGCCGGGCGGGCGTGACCCATGTCGCGGGTCACGTCGGCCAGGCCCTTGTGACGGGCTGCGGCGTTCGCCCCTGCGACGGAGATCGCCTCCGCCGCGGTGGGAAGGGTGGACGCGATGGACTGCGCGGCGATCCGGATTGTGTCGACCAGCTCCATGAGCCCCAGCACGTCGCTCTCCAAGCTGCCGGGCACCTTCAGGTCGATGACCTTCGCGCGAAGGGTTTCCAGGCGGGTCCTGAGCCGCTCGCAACCGTCTGCGGCACCCAACGCCGTAGCCACGCCGTCAGTGATCTCAGCCTCCATGTCAGCGTCGGCCTCGATGACGTCGTAGACGGTCAGGTCCACCTGCCCTCCGGAGGAGTACGGGGCCGTCCTGGCGAGTGTGCTCACGGGTGGTCCTTCCTGCTGCGCGGGCTGCGGCGGTTCGGGGTCGTCTGCGACGTTGACCGGAGGGCCCAGAGCGAGCCGTCCCGTCGGAGGCGCCCCGGTGACCGCCTCCGGGGTCCGCGGCGGCGGCGGGTCCGGGAAGATCTGCTCGGCCGTCCACGTCGTCTCCTGGGGCGCAGCTCCGGGGGGTGGTCTCATGCCGCCGGGCCCTGGAGGAGGCGGTGGCGGAGGAGGCGGGGAGGCCTCCGTCTGTTCCTCCTCCGGCGCCTCTGGCTGCGCCTCCTCCTGCTGCTCCGCCTCCTCCTCTTGGCCGTCCTCGTCCGCGGTCGGCTGCGTCGCCTCGGCGGCCGGGTCAGCGGCCGGATCTGGGGTGGCGCGGTTCTTCCAACGCTTCCACCAGCCGCCAAGGCGCCGCTTGACCTTCGAACCGCTCTTGCCACCGCTGCCGCCGTCGTCCGTGCGCTTCCAGCGCTTACGGCCGCTCTCCTCTTCGCCCTTCTTCGGGGCCTTCCAGGTCAGCTTGCGGGCGAGGGGGCGCTGGACCGCCTTGGGCTTGGCGGTGCTGTCCTTGCCGGGCTGCTTGGGCTTAGGCGCCTGGCCGTCACCGTCGCCCTTCTTGCGGCGGCGGAGCTTCTTCGCCGCCTCCCAGGCCGTCTTGCCGCCCTTGGCAGCCTTGGGGACGGCCTTGCCGCCCGGGGTCTTCTTGCCGCCCTCCGGTCCCTTACGGGACCCGCCTCCCGATCCGCCGAGGCCCTTTCCGGACCGGGGCTTGGTGCCCGCGCCGAGGCCGGACGGGCTGCGCGAGGACTTCGGGGATTTGCCCTTCGGGGAACCGCCCAGAGACTTCAGGCCCGAAGGGCTCTTGAGCCCCCCATTCCGTGACCCTCGGCCACCACCAGCTCCGGAGCCGGAGCCGCCAGCGGACGTCTTGCCCGCGTGGTCGCGACCCCGATCCGTGCGTCCCTTACGGTCCTGTGCCCGCTGCCAGATCGCCCGCGCGGCGGCCACTCCGAGGGCCGTCATCAGCGCCACGGCGACCGCCAGGGTCTCGCTGATGGTCGGGGACTCGGGGTCTGCGGGCGTCGGCAAGACGAGCTCGCCATCGCCCTGGCCCTCGTCGTCGACGGGCATAGGGAGGGGCGGCGCGCTCGGCGCAGGCAGAGGAGGCCGCATGCCGGTAGGCGCCGGAAGGCTCGGCAGGGCGACCTCGACGTCGTCCCGATCGTCACTGACCGTAGGCGGAGCCGCAGGGAGCGCCGGGGGGTCGGGGCGGAGAGCAGGCGGCATCGAGGGCGGAAGAGGCGGCGGAGCCGAGGCGCCCCGGGGCCGTAAAATGATCACATTTTCGGTGTCGTCAGACACAGCTTCTCCTCTTGACGCCAGACGCTCGATATGGGATTCGCGCGCGCGTGCGTCCGCGCGCGTCCGCGTCCGCGCGTCCGCATAATGCGCGCGCGAGGCCGCCAGAGCCGATGATGAACATGAACATGAGCTCACCCACCGCCATGCAGGTTCTGCAGCGTCCGCGCCAGATCAGACCAACCTTCATCGCCATCCTGATCACCGGCCACGGCGCGGGCCCGGTCCCACCAGGCCAGCGCGACGACCTTCGGGGACGCGCCGTACAGCGCGGCCAGCCGTGACTCCCAGTGATGGAGCTGGCTGGCCGCACGCCGGGTACCACCCGGCTTGAAACGGGAGCAGAACACCTCCAACGTCGCGGCGAGGGCGGTCCACCTGGTGTGGTCGCCGCGGCGGGCCTGGGCGGCGGCGAGGGCGCGCACCTGGTCGCCCCAAGCCAAGGCGACCCCCTTCGGGCCCAGCGTGAGGTGCTGCTCACGCCGGGCCGCCCAGTGCCGGGCGCGGGCGTCGACGCTGGTCTTCGCGAGCGTTCGGTAGGTCACGGCTCTCCTCTCATGCCGACCGGTCGCGGCGGATCAGGTCCATGAAGTCCGTCTCGGCCGGTGCCGGTGCGCGGGGTTCGGCCCTCGGCGCCGGCCGCCGGGCGGGCGCCGAGCCGCGGGTGAGAGCCGCCTGCTGCTGGGCGGCGGCCTGCTTGGCCTCGGCTCGCGCGGCGGGGATCTCGTGCCGCTGCCTGCGGTGCTGGGCCGCGAGCTCGAAGGTCAGCTTCACCGCCTCCTCCAGGTGCTCCTGGAGCTTGGCGAACGGCGCGCACGTCCGGTGGTGCCGCCACCACGCCTCGAACGACCCGTACTCGGAGGGCGGGTTGGCCCGCCACATCGCCTCGGCGTCCCGACGGATGCGAGCCACGTAGTCCACGTACTGCGCCAGGCCGCCTCGGAGCTGGGTGGAGAACGCCTCCACCATCTCCGGGCGGTCCAGCATCTCTCCGGACCATCCCGACTTCTCGCTCATGACGCGCCTCCGAAGATGATCAGGGTGGCCGCGTTGATGGCCAGGTGGATGGTGTTGTCGACCACGATGAGCAGCGCGGTCGCCAGGCCCGCGGGCGTCCCGGCAGGAAAGCCCTGGTTGTCAGCGGCTTCCTTCCAGGGGGTTCGGCTGGCCCGGGGGGCGATGAGGTTCTTCGCCCAGATCACGTACTTGGCGGCGCGGTAGTGGTCCAGGACGACGTGCGTCCCGCCGATGATCAGCAGCGCCCACGGCGATCGCGTGATCAGCAGGAACGGCAGCGTGTACATCACGCCGTGCACGACGGCCGGCCACCACCTCTTGACCTTCTCCGTCGCCATCCAATGCGACTGGAACACGTAGTCGCCCGCCAGGTGCGCGATGAACGCCTCAGCCAGCATCACGCCTCACCACCCGTCGAGCCACTGTGGTGGGAGCCGTTGACCGACGCCGTCGCCGACTCGGCCAGGACCTGACCCATGAGCCATTCGCCGGGGTTGGCCGGCGGGAACATGTGGTCGATCGCCGCCTCCTCGCCGGACGCGGCGGGAGGCTTCGGCAGCGGTACGGGCAGGGGCTGCGCGGTGGCCGGTTCGGCCTCCTGCTCGGGTTCGGCGGCGGCCTGCTCGGTGCGCTCCCGGTCCACCTCGGCGATGATCTCCTTGGCCTCGCCGACCTCGATCCCCCACCGGTTCGACAGGGGTCTCCAGCCGATCCGCTTGCAGCCGGGCTTGAGGCTGTCTTCGTAGGCCAGCCGTGCCGCTTCGAACCGGTCCAGCGGCACCACCCGTTCCACCACGGTGACCGTCTCGACGACCGTCTCCGGCTGGCACACGTGCTCTTCCACCGGCTCGGAAACCGGCGTCTCCTCGACGGCCACGGCGGCGCGGCGGGCGGTGCGCACCAGCCACATCAGCAGCTCGTACGCGCCGACGAATGCCACCGGTGCGAGGGCGCTGAGCAGGCGTGATCCTGTTCCACCATGCCAGCCGTGTGCCACGTTCGCCACCAGAGTGACGGTGCAGCCGAGGATGAGGGCGAGCCACGCACCGGCTGGAACGGGCATCCGTCGGCGCGAGCAGTAGACCATCACCAGCGACGCCATGACGATGACGCCGTCGGACATGGCCGGGTACAGGATCGCCATGTCGCGGCGTTCTCCGAGTGCGATGGCCAGGCCGTAGAAGTGGTGGTACGACACGTAGGCCGCGGCGGCGGCGACGGCGAGCAGGATGGTGATGGCGACGCCGCGGATGACGCGGTCAGCCATGATGCTTGTACCGGTCTGGTCGTGTGTCGCGGGGGCCGTCTGGGGGTGGTTCTGGGGCGTGGCCGCAGGGCGGCGCCGGAGCGTGGTCAGCAGTCGGTGGGCGCGCTGTCCCAGCGTGGCCGGTCGGGGTTCCGTAAGGTCGTGCATCACACAGTCCTTGTCCTGGTACGGGTGCGGGGTTGAGGTCCCGGGCCGCGTCTTCACCGCGGCCCGGGATCGACGTCAGTCCGGGAGGACGTGGCAGCCGAGGGCGTGGATCTGCGCGCCCTCGGGCTTGCTGAAGACGCGTTCGGCATCGCAGCCGGTGCAGTCGTAGTGGCCGTACACGCCCTCGGCGCCGTCCCGCTCCCAGCGGACTCCAGCGCCGCCGGGGGTGTTCCAGTTCATGACGTTTTTCATGGGTGGTCCTTTCAGGTCCGGGCGCACCCGGCCGGTTGGGCCGGTCGCGACCCGCAGCAGGTGGTCAGGCGGGGGCGAGGGCGGTGGAGCGGCTCTCCTTGACGAGGTCCTTGAAGTCGGAGCCCGGCCGGAATCTGGGCGCCCAGGACTCGGCGACCTTGATCTCGGCGCCGTTCTGCGGGTTCCTCGCGGTGCGGGCGGGCTTGTGCACCGCCTCGAACGAGCCGAAGCCGGTGATGGCGACCTTGTCGCCAGTGGCGGTGGCCAGCTGCACGGCGTCGAGGATTCCGCCGAGGACCTGGGCGACGACGTCCTTGGTGACGCCGGTGTGCTCGGCAACGGTGTCGATGAGCTCGCGCTTGTTCATGAGGCTCTCCTTGATGAGGGCGCGTGCGGCGCCGATGGTTGGAGCTGTTGCTCCGTGTCCGCCCAGGGCTTGCACCTGGGTGCCTGCTGGCCGGACTGGGCGCTACTTGATGAGCGCGTTCAGGAGTGCGATCAGGCCGACGTTGGCGAGGATGAACACCAGCGCGAACGTGATCATGTTGAAAGCGGTAGGACGACGCATGGTCATCTCCTTCGTGGGTGGTGGAGCGCTCTGCTCCGGACTCCCGCCCAGCCCTGCTGGGCGGGATCCGCAACCTCAGCGGGTCACCAGATGAACAGGGACAGGCGACCGGCGGGATGTTGGGTCTCGCCGTCCCAGTACGCGACCTCCAGGTCCTTGATCTGGGCGTAGCTGTCGGGTTCGTTGCCGTCGTCCTCGCCCCGCAGGACCGGGGTGTTGTCGGGCAGGTGGTCGATCTTGGCGAGGGCGGCCCGTAGGCGGCCGAGGGTTAGGCCGTCGCCGATGCTGGTGTGGTTCTCCATGTGGGTCTCCTCGGGAGTGGGGAGCGTCTGCTCCGGGCACCCGCCCAGCTGAGGGAGGCTGGGCGAGCACCCGCACAGTGCGCTACTCCTCGTCGTCGGAGGTGTCGTCCTGCGTGGTGGTCGGGGTCTTCGCCATGGCGCTGTCCAGGGCGTTCATGGCGACGAGCGCGGCGGCGAGCCGCTCAGCGGGGGTCATCGCGCCGCCTCCCTCTGGATCAGGGGGCGGTGGACGTCCCGGTGGGTGACGGCGGCGGTGACGTGGATTCGCCTGAGGACGTCGGCCACCGCCTCGGCGAGCGCGACGGACCGATGCCGGCCGCCGACACAGCCGATGGCGATCTGCACGGGCCGCCGCCTGTCGGGGGTGTCGAGGGCGACGCGCATGCCGAGCGCGGCGGAGGCGAAGCCGCGGACGCCGGAGATCGCGCCGCGAGTGGCAAGGACGTGCTCCTGGACCGCCTTGTCGAGACCGGTCATCTGCCTCATCGCGGGGTCGACGTGCGGGTCGCGGAGGGAGGTGCGGACGTCCCATGTCAGGTCCGCCTGGGGCGGGGCGTCGTGGCCGTAGCCGAAGCTCACGATCTCAACCTCGGGGGTCACTTCGTCCTCCCGGCGATGGCCTTCCAGCGCGGGTCGTGGGCCGTCGTGATGTAGTCCCTCAGCTCGTCGATGGGGAGGGAGTCGTCGCGGGTGCTCTCCTGCTCCTGCGGGTCGTCGCTGCCGCAGTCGTCGCACTCGTCGATGTGCTCGATCAGCTGGTCGCGGGTCTTCTCGTTGACGTCGAAGTCCGGGGAGAGGGTGGTCACTTCTTGCCCCCCGTGGTGCAGTTGTCGCAGGTGCAACCGCTGGTGGTGAACGCGGGCTTGGGTGCGCACATGGTGGTGCGGGCGGTGGTGGCGGCGACGCTCTTGGTGACGGTCTTGGTGATGTCGGCGGCCTTGGTGGCGAGGGCGCGCTCCACGGCGTCCCGCCTCTGCTGGGGGCTCACAGCGCACCTCCCGCCATCTCGTACGGCCTGCTCAGTGCGTCGGCGACGAGCGGCAGCGTGGCGACGTCGAGGACGTTGAGGACGTCGCTCCAGTCGGCGGAGGCCTGGGGGGTGAGGTCCATGACGCGGGTCTGGGTGTCGACGTCGTAGAAGACGCGGACGGTGGGGTCGCCCAGGTCTCCGCTGGCGGCCTGGCCCTGGAGGAGGTGGATGGTGAGGGCGGGCGGTCCGGCGATCACGAGGAGGTCGCTGCGGTGGATGCGGCTGCCGGTGGGGGCGTGGGTGGTGCGGCACCAGGAGGGGCAGGCGTTCATGCGGCTACCGCCGTCCTGGCTGCGGCGACCTGGGCGAGCAGGGAGTAGGCGAGCTGTTCGGCGGCGGCGATGGTGAGGTCGGGCTCGTTGGTGAACACCCAGATTCGGGTGTCTTCGGCGTCCTGCACCATGACGGTCTGGCCGTGGGAGGTGATGACGCGGTTGCGGCACTGGGCGTCGTCGGGGCCGCCGGAGTGGTGGTCGGTGCACCACGGCTGGCACTGGGTCTGCGGCTTGAGCGCGGTACGCTCGTGCACGGGTCTTCCTTCCTGTTGGGCAGGTGGGTGGGCTTAGGGCTCGTCCGGCGTTGCAGTCGCCAGGACGGGCCCGTTTTCGTTCCGGGGGGAGTCGGCGAGGGCCTCGACGTAGGCCCGAAGGAAGCGAAAGTCTCGGCCGCCGGGCGTTCGGCTGGCCGTGAGCTTGCCGTCGCGGACCCAGATCCGGACGGTCTTCGGATGGACGTCGAACAAGTCCGCCACCTCGGTGACGTTCATCAGCGACGACTTGCGCTGGCGAACGACGGGGTCGGCGCTCACGAGACACCTCCAATTCGGACATAGAGGAATGCGGGACCAAGCGGAGACTCGCAAGGTCTTTCTGAGTCCGACTGTAGTACTGTGACGGCATGCTGACAAGGTTCTTCGCATGGAACGCCGCTATGGATGGCTTTGTTGCCCTGCGGTTAGGGTGGCATGGTCACCTAAACCGAGCGGAGACGACCTGCTATGAAGCCGGACACCAGATCCCAGGTCGAGAAGATCGCAGCTACCCTACGAGCGCAGATCATGGCCGGACTCCTCCCGGCTGGCCACCAGCTCACATCCATCCCTCGGCTCGCCGAGGAATACGGCGCTTCGACCACCACTATCCAGAGCGCCCTGAGAACCCTGAAGGCGGAAGGCTTCCTACTCAGCCGCGCCGGGGCCGGCGTCTACGTGCGCGAGGGCAACCCCTTCACAGTGCGAGCCGCGGCCTACTTCAACCCGGCGGATCGAGGCGTGACGTACAAGCTGCTGGACGTGGCGGATGGTCCGGCTCCGGTCGACGTAGCCGCCGCTCTGGGCGAGGACCTGGCCGTGTGCCGGTGTCGCCTCATGCTCCGGGGGGAGACGCCGGTCGAGCTGTCGCGCTCGTACTACCCGGCGTCCATCGCGGACGGGACGGTGCTGGCTGGGCGGGGGAAGATTCGGGGCGGTGCTCCAGCGGCGCTCGCCGAGCTGGGCTACCCGGAGCGGGGGTGGACAGACCGGATTTCCACCCGGCCGCCGACCCCCGAGGAGGCGGAGGTCCTGGAGATCCCGCAGGGAGTACCGGTACTGCGTCAGTTCCGCACGGTGCATACCGACGGAGAGCGGCCAGTAGAGGTTTCCGTGCTGATCAAGCCCGGACACCTGTATGAGCTGGAGTATCAGCAGACGGTGGATTCAGCCTGACAAAAGCGGGCCTGCCCGGTGCGGTCAACACCGGGACAGGCCCTTGATCACCATCCTGACTCAACCAGGAGGAGACCCAGTGGGCACGATATCGTGCGCGCCCGCGCGTGTTGGCACGCGTCCAGGCGGTGACGCCCGATGAGGATTCGACGTTCCCGGCTCACGGCCGACTTCGTCCAGGTTCCCAACCAGGCGGCCCGCGACGAGCGCCTGGGCTACATGGCGCGCGGCGTCCTCGTTGAACTGCTGAGCCGCCCCGACGGATGGGAGGCAACCGCCGACGATCTGTGGCGCCGCGCCCAGGAAGAACGGGGGCCATCCAGCGAGAGCCGCCGCGACCTCCGAGCGGCATTCGCCGAACTGAAGGCGGCGGGGTACCTCGTTGCCTCCCGGGAGCGCCTGGCGTCCGGCCGCTTCGGGACGGTCCTCACTCTCTACGACGTTCCCGCAGCTCACACCGACGTACCGGCATCTGGTACGTCGGCGCGAACTGGAGAGACGAACGTTTCCGCAGGTCGCACCGACGTACCAGCGTGTGGCACGTCGGTGCCGCCTGCCGACGTACCAGCGTGTGGTACGTCGGAGCCACCAGGAGAAACGAGTGTCTTCCCAGGTCGCACCGACGTACCGCCAGGTGGCATCCTGGTGCGACCTGCGGAAACACCTATTTCCCCAGGTCGCACCGACGTACCACACGCTGGTACGTCTAATAAGAAAACGGGTTTAGAAAACAGAGAAGAAAACTCTCTCAGCGCGCCCGCGCAACAGATCATGCGCGCCGTCGAGGCGACCGCCGATGAGGCGAGAGAGATGATCCGGATCCTTGAGACGGACAATCCCAAGATCGAAACACTTTCCGCATACCTCGCCAGGATGGCCGGGAACGGCACCCTGGCCCTCCTCCGGGACCGAGTCCGGGCCGGAGAGCGCGCGGCCGTACCGCGCGAGACGCCGATCCCGCCGCCCGCCTCCGCCGTGCTCGCCCAGCGCCGCACCTCCGCCGCCCCGCCCGAGGAGCGAGACGAGGAGCTGACGGACCGCGAGAAGGCCATCGCCCACGCTCGGGGCCGGGTCGGCCATAGCACGCCCAAGGCCCGGCTGGTCGTACCCGAACAGGCCGAGCCTGCGGAAGTCGCCGAGGCCCGTGCTGGCCTTGCCCGGCATGGTGATTTCGGCCGGTGGATGGACGCCGCCTACGGCAAACTTGGCCCTGACGCTCACCGCGACGAGGTCGTGATCCTCGCCAACCAGCTCGCCCAAGCCCACCGAACCCCCGCCAAGGAGAAGGCATGACTGCCTGCATGTGCGAAGCCCACGCTCACGACCCTGGCCTTAGCCCCTGCGAGACTCACACCCCCGAGACGTTCGCCGCCTGGCTCACGGAAAAGGCCCCTCGTGTCGCCGCTGCCAGAGCGGCCGGCGACCCGCTGGCCGATCTTTACCCCCTGCCTGAGCGGGCCGCCGACGTGGCCGAACTTGCAAACCTGCGTGCCGCTCTCTCTGAACCTGCCCACGAACTCCTCGAAACCGAGTGGGACCTGGTGAACGGGCACGGCGAGCAATGGCCCCACGCGAACGAATTCGCCCTGGCCGCCCGGGACTCCTGGCAAGACATGGTCCCGGTCTACGAGCGCAACGTTCTACGCGAGGAACTGGCATCCGCAACGATCGGCGACTACCCGATCGACGACCGCGAACTCGGCCGCTCCGGCCTTCGAGTGGCCACCTCAGAGGAACTTCTGGAGGAGGCCGACGAACTGGCCGTGCTCGTCCAGCACGCCCAGGCGATGGAGCGGATGCTCCGCGATCATGCTGCTGGCCGGGCCACCACGGTCGCTGACTACTGTTGAGCCAGCCGCATCAGTTGGAGGAGACACTCGGGGATGGGGAACCGCTCGGGGTGGGGGACTGGGGCGGCGCGGGCATCTGCCCGGGGACGGGCTTCGGCAGGCCGGACACGCAGCTGTCGACGAAGAACGTTTGCACCTGAGTCATCCACTCCTGCGACAGGCCGTCAGTTACCTCGTCCCTTGGAAGGTCGTCGTTCAGCCCCTCATAGGCGGTCGTGCAGCGCTTGGCGTCAATGGCCGCACCCTGGCTGGCCAGGAGGTTGTGTATTTCGACACCACGCTTGGCAACTGTGCGGAGGTAGGCCATCTTCTCGTCGTATGACGCAACTGAACACGCGGTCGAGGAAAAGAAGAGCAGGCCAAGAGCGATAGCGCTGGGGATCCGTCGGGAATCGTTCACCACGTCATGGTGATCGCGCAATGGCGGATTGCAATGGGCTTCCTGCAAGTCGTCCGGATGCGGTCACACTCTGTCCGCATGCCTCGGTGAGGCTTTCCCCTTGCGCTCCCCCCGCGGGTACGGTGGCTTCATGAGCGCTCAGCCCGTCGAGGAGGACCCGCAGGACCCTCAGGTGATCCTGCGCGACCTGCCCGCCCGGGAACGGACCGAGTTCCTGCGCCAGTACCGGGCAGCCGCCGAGGCGGCCCGGGACGACGTCGCCCGCTACAAGGATCTCAACCGGCTGCTGTACCGCTGGCACCTGGTCGTCATCGCCACGACCAGGCCCGGCTACTACGAGGCGATCCAGCAGGCGAAGACCGGGCCGGGTGTGCCGCTGATGGAGGCGCTCGAGGCTGAGGTGGCCCGCCGCCGGTGACCTACCGCCCCGACCTGTCCGAGCGGGCCCTCAGTCAGCTCGGCGGCTTCCCCGTCGACGCCCTCGGAGCGCTCGCCGCGGCCATGGCCGACGTGTGCGACGACCCTTACGACCCGCTCACCACCATGGCCACCGGCGACGAACAGGTACGACGCGTCGACTTCGGCGAGGGCCGCGGGTTCGTCACATTCCTCATCCTCGACGCGGTCGAGGTGGTTCGTGTGGTCGACATCATCTGGGTGGGCTGAAGACGATGTTCGCGCCGTTCTGCGATCGGTGTATTGCAATAGGTACCATCCAGCACGTGTTAATCGTCTACTGTGGTGCCGGGCGTCTTATGAAGTGCCCTTCATCGCGGCGCTTAAAGACCCCTGTACAGCACGAAGCCCCGGCACCGTGTGGAATCGATAGCCGGGGCCTCGCCTCGCCTGGTGTCGTAGGTCTAGCTAGCGGTTGAGCTGGCTGGATCTGCGACGCCTGAGCAGCCAGGCCGCTACCGCCACGACGACCCCAACGATGGGGATCCATCGCCAACCAAGGCGGTTTGGCCTGACGATTCGTTTCGCGTGTTTCGCCACGAGATTCCTTTCCCGGCCGGTATGCCCGCGATGGGGGGATGACTCCGGCTTCAGTCGATCCCATGGCCATCGACTGAGAGGAAAGGCATGTGCTGCGCTTACGAACCGTCCCGAAGCTAGCAGGAAATGCTGGGCTTGATCCGAAGATGGCGGCAAATCGTTTACGCCAATTGCTGTAGTACTACAAGCCGTGTAGTACTACAGCGCTTGTAGTACTGCGGTATTAGGCCCGAAATCGAGGCGGCCCCGCACCTCCCCTCCGAAGGGTGCGGGGCCGCTTCCCGGCCGGGCCTGGTCGGAGTTCAGGCCGAGCCGGGAGCTGGTGGTTGGTCATCGGCGGGCTGGTGCCCTCCGTCTGGCGACTCCGGGCAGCTGGCCACCCCGCGGGCGCTTACCCACAGCCGCCCCAACGCCGAGTCCGTAGGCACGATCTTCCGCCTGCAGTGCACGCAGGTCCGGACGCCCCGAACCTGGGTGAGGTCATCGGGGACGCGAACCCGGTAAGAGTCCGACGGGTCGTACGGCCCGCACAATCTCCGCCAGGACTCGGGATCAACGTTCACCGCTCAACCCCCCAGGCCGCCAGGGTCGCGGCGACCACCCCGGCCCGAATCTCCGGGGAGTCCGGGTGCCCGGTGCGCCAGTCGAGAGGGCCGGTGTACCGGTCCTGATCTGCTGCGTTGTCCTCACCATTACGGGCGGTCACGGACCGACCATATGTTGCCCTCGTCTAGCTCGTCTACCTCGTCGCCCATATGAGCAGCGTGGGCGACGTCCGTACTGTCGGCGCATGATGACCGTCGACCGTTTCGACCGGACGCCGATCTACCAGCAGGTCGCCCGGGCGGTCCGCGACCGGATCCTGTCCGGCGAGCTGCAGCCCCGCGACCCGATCCCGTCCGAGTCGGAGATGGTCCGGGACCACGGCGTCGCCCGCGACACCGCGAGGGCAGCCGTCCTGCTGCTGCGCGAAGAGGGCTACGTGGTCACGATGCCGCAGCGCGGTAGTTTCGTCGCAGACCGGGAGAACTGGCCCAAGTAGCGCCATAAGCACCGCGCTGACCAGCATCTTCGTCGAGTTGTACGTACGTACGCACATCCATACCTGGCTACGTCCGTACATACGGTCCTCGCCATGATCGACCTGGAGGCCGACAGACCTGTCTACAAGCAGCTCGCGGATCTAGTGCGGGAGGAGATCCGCCGCGGCAGGCTGAAACCCGACCAGCGACTGCCGGCGGAGAAGGACTACGTCGACCGCTACGGCATCTCGAGGGACTCCGTCCGCCGCGCCATGGGGCTCCTGCGGACCGAGGGGCTGATCACCACGACGGCCCGCGGGTCCAGGGTCCGCGTCGAGCGGCAGCGCCAGGAGCTCGTGCTCGGGCCGGACGACCGGGTGACGGCCCGGATACCCGACCCGGCGACGAGGTTGCGGCTCGGCATCCGGGAGGGGACTCCAGTCCTGGTGGTAGAGCGGGCCGGCGGCGCGGATCCGGAGGTGCTGGCGGCGGATCGGTGGGTGATCGTCGGGGCGTCTCCCACTGGGAGACGAGTGGGAGATCCGGCCTCCCCTGAGGGCGCCTGAAGTGCGCTGAGCTGCGCTAGGGGTGCGCCCTCTACCTGCGGAAATAGAGTTTCCGCAGGTAGAAAAGGCGCCCGGATAGGCCTTGTAAACTGTAGGTCAGGGGTTCGATTCCCCTCGTCGGCTCGTACAGCAAAGGCCCAGGTCAGGGGCATGATCCCCAGGCCTGGGCCTTTGTCGTTCCCGGGCCTTCCGGCGGCCGCGTGCCACCTACGTGCCACTAGCGTTCTCGATCTTCGTTTCCCGTGCCACCTGGAAGGCATTGCCGAGCGCCTGGGCGATGGCCCGGTCCCGGCCCTGACTGGCGTGCTGGTAGATCAGCGCCGCCCGCGTCGAGGAGTGCCCCATGCGGGACATCAGCTCCTTGAGGCTCGCCCCGGTGGAGGCCGCCAGGGTGTTGCCGACGTGGCGGAGGTCGTGAAAGTGGAGATCGGGAAGGCCGACCGCGGTACAGGTCCGGTGCCAGGTCCGGCGGAACCCCGAGTGCTTCAACGGACCACCGTTGGGACCGGTGAACACCCGCCCGTTCTCGTGCGTCTCGGCGAACCTCTCCAGGTGGGCCCGGAGGTCGGGGATGATCTCCGGAGGGAGGGCGACCACGCGGCGACCGGCCCGGGACTTGGGGGAGTCGTTCACCACCTTCCCGCTGCCGATCTCGACCAGCGCACCGCCCGCGCGCCGTACTTGACCATCGGCCGCCGCACATGAGCCGCACCGCCGCCCTCCCGGTTTCACTGTTGCGCATGTCATCGTGACCGAACCGCCTCGCTTGCGCTTTGGATGATCATGACGCCTCATCAGCCAAAGGCGCTACGAAAAGCAGGCGGGGCGAAGAGTCAGCTACTCCAATCACCGGTTTTTCATCAGATCCAATTTCGGATCTTTTTGAAGCAGTAGATCGACTGGCATGCTACATACATGGCCGAGAAGCGAACCATGATCGACCGTGAACGCATAAGGAAAGCCTTGCGTGCCAGGACGTTCATCGTGTGCGCCGTCATCGCAGGCTTGGTGCTCGCCTGTGGTCTGTTTCTGATCAATTGTGACGACTCCCAGCAGGTGGACCTGTCTACCGTGCTGGAGCAGGTCCAGTCGGGCAAGGTCTGGACAGCCAAGGTTGTCGATGCCGAGCGGCGAATTGAAATCACCACGGTGGACAAGAAGCGCTTTCACTCTTACTGGAGCGAGCATGGCAACCAGGGTGTAGCTCTTATCGATGAGCTCACGAAGGCCCAACTTCCGGGCGGGTACTCGGTAGAGGTTCCTAAATCCTGGTGGTGACTCCAGGAAGCGTTCGCTGAGCTGAGATGTGCTGCAGCCCTCACGATCGCCTTGCTGTGGTTGCTCACCGTACGTGGTCGGGGGCGATCGAAGGTCTGGGACTTCGTTCCTCAGCCCCAGCCCACCGGGTAACGGGGCTGAGCATCGGTCGCTCAGTCGTGCCATTCGCGTGCCAGTAAGACCGGGGAACAGGAGGGAATCAGGGGGAGTCACGGGAACACGAAAAGCCTGCTGACCTGGGGTGCAGCAGGTCAGCGGGTCGCGTGCCGAGATCTTGTGAACTGTAGGTCAGGGGTTCGATTCCCCTCGTCGGCTCATAGACAGAAGGCCAGGTCGTCCGTCGTTCGGATGTCCTGGCCTTTTGCTGTTCAGCGGAGCGAGCGCGACATCGCGGTCGAAGCGGATGCGGCCAAGCTGTTCGACGTCGCCATGACCGTGAGCCTGCACGCCGCGCGTGGGGGTCCGGATGACACCCCTCCTCTTGTCGTTCCCTCGCTCATGATCCGCGCCGAGCCCAGCCGGTACATCTCTCAGGAGGCCGCCGACCACCTCCGTGCCGGCGGGTTCGAGGTGCGCTCTGTCACGGGGGCCGGCCACAGCGTGTGGTACGGCCGACATGAGGAGTTCATGGCGGCTCTGGATGGTTGGGTGTGAGGTCACCGGCATCCACTGCCGAATCGTCGCACTACGACAGCGCTCACGATCGGCTCATCCGGATCGTGCGGGCGGAGGTGGTGACACCCTTACCGAAACACCGAGCGCTTGATCGACTATTTTTAGTTACGTCTGGTTATGTTCCGTGAGGTCATCCACCTCACGGAAGGACCGTCTCGTGCGCCTGACCCGCCCTCTGTTCACCACCGCCCTGGCCACTCTCTTCGCCGCCACAGCCGTGGTCGTGGTTCCGTCCGGCTCGGCCTGGGCGGCGAAGGGCACGCTGTGGATCAACGGCCGACGCCACCACAACCCCAGCGGCTGCTACACCGTCATGGGGCGGCTCTCGGCGACCAACCGCACCAACACGGCGGCCATCCTCTACAGGGGCGACAGGTGCAACAGCCGGATACTCGGCGCTCTCGGGCCTGCGCAGCGCAACACATGGGAGTTCATCGGCAGCGTCTCCATCCAGTAGCCGGGAGTCGGTGGCGGCGCGTGCCGTGGCCGCCGTTCGGTCGGTGTGCGGGGGGGACGATCCGGCCCGGCCGGGGCGGTTCGGAACCGCGCACGCCCGGCGGGAACCGCACCGGTTCCACTTCCGGAGCCTTCGGCGTATCGGGTGGGCTCCAGGAGCGCCTGGCCTGGGGAGGGACTCGTCAGGATGGCTCCTTCCTGCCCGGCGCGGTATGCCGAGAGGCGCACGGCTCATCCTTCGGATCCGGGGCGGACGATCATCATGATCACGACGATCGCCCAGATCAGGTTGTACAGCCCGGCGAGCATGGACAGTCTGCGCAGTGGTGCGGCAGGGCCGGGGACGTCGAGCGCCGCCCGTTGGCGCGGGACGATCTGGGTGACCAGCAGGCCCGCCGCTCCCGCGGTGAGGATCATCGACAGGATGATCCAGATCTCTCCCGTCCGGCCCTGCACGCCTGCGAGGACGAGACCGGCCACGGGAACGGCGAGACCGGCGACGGCGTAGCCCCGGGTGATGCGGTGCATCGCGGTCGCGACAGCGGGACTGCGTTCTCCCTGGTCGGATGGGGCATCTGGGGGAACGGCCGCGGCGAGAGGCGCGTAGCGGGGGAACAGGCTCGTCGCGACGGCGGAGCCGCCGACGAACACGATGGCGGCCAGGACATGTACCACCAGCAGGACGTCTTCCAGCACGGATGGTCTCCCTTCAACCTTCAGGTTAGCTGAAGCCTAGACCATGCTTCAGTCAGCCTGAAAGATGAGATCCGCGGACGTACGGCGGCCAGGCCGCCGAGGAGGGATCAGCCGGCGGTGCGGAAGGCGGCCCGGATGGCCTCGCCCACCCGCCGGCGTGTCGGATCGGAGTCCGGGCCGAACAGGTGCTCGTCCACCTGGTCCGCCGCTTCCTGTGCCGCCCGCAGCAGGCGCGCGCCCTCGGGCGTCACCTCGATGACCGACGCGGAGCCGGCGCGGGCACTGCTGTCGCGCACCAGTCCCGCTCGTTCCAGCGTCTTCACCGCCGTGTGCACGCTCTGCACGGTGATCCCCGACATGCGTGCCAGGTCGCTGAACGACACCCCGGGCACGGCCCTGATGTGCGCCAGCAGCCCCAGTCTGCTCACCGTCAGGTCCAACGGCGCCAGAGCCCTGTTCAGCTCCGCCTCGACCTGGTGCGCCAGCGTCAGGACCACGATCGAGATGTTGGTCACGGGCGGCGCGGGACGGGAGGTCTCAGACACCGTTCCAGTGTCCCCGGTCCGACGGGCACTTCGCACGGACATGGGGCCACCGCCACCGTGCCGGAACGGCGCGGCCGCGGGCCGTCGTGGGCGAAGGGCCGAGGACATCGGGGTTTTTCGTCGAGCCGCGATCTGGTTGAGCGGGAGGGCTCACCGGAACGTCCAGAGGGCGGCGGTGGCGTCGTCGTGGGTTTTGTGGCGGGGCCGGTGGGAGCCGTACGGGTCGTCGCGTTCGGCGGCGCGCACCTGGGCGATCAGTTCATGCGGGCCTTCGTGGGTGAGGAGGTCGAGGAGCTGCCGCCAGGTGACCAGGCCGAAGAGGTCGGTCAGGCGGGAGGCGCCGTCGCTGAGCAGGGCCGCGGACCGTACCCGTTCGGTGGGGACGGATCCGGTCAGGGAGCGTTCGGCGGCGAGGGGGTCGGCCGAGGCGACCCAGAATCCGCCCTCGCGGTTGCGGTGGCCACGCATGATCTCGATGTAGCGGCGTAACGCCTCGGAGTGTTCGGGGGTTCCACTCGGCAGGGCGTCCAGCTCGGTCCGGTGGAGCGCGCCGGTCCGTTCGAGCCGGTCGTCGCTGAGTACGGTCGGCTCCGCCGTACCGGTGTCGATGACGATCACGGAGTCGGCCAACACCAGCCATTCCAGGGTGTCGTCCGTACGGCGCAGCATCGCGACCGTGGCCGAGGGGGTGCCGGGGTGGGACAGGTCGCAGGTGAAGTCGTGCAGCGAGACGACGGCCTTGATCGACCTGGTGAGCAGTTCGGTCAGGGGGTCGGCGCTCTGGGTCACCTCGGCCAGCAGGGTGGAGCCGAGCGTTCGGGCGTACCAGGCGACCCCGTGTGAGCAGCCGGACTCCATGCCGCTCGGGATGCCCGCCCCGTCCAGGAGAACCACCGCCCCGGAGGTGACCCCGACGAAGTCCTCGTTGGGGCGGTCCGGGGAGGCGGGGTCGGTGGCGAGGGTGAGCCGCATGTCCGTCGTCCTCGTGTCGTGGTCGGATGGAGGCGTACTCGACGCCGGATGGCATGCCCGCGAATAGCGGGAGATATGCCGTTTTGGGATTCGGGGTAATCATGAGGCGAACGCCCCGGAACCGGCTGCGGTGGTTCCGGGGGTCCGGGGTCAGGCCACGAGTGTGGTGCGGCGGCCACGGCGGGCCACCTCGCGCTCCAGGTACCACTCCACGATCAGCAGCGGGACCGTCCAGCCGAGCCAGCCGGACAGGCCGGAGATCGTCCACGCCATCAGGTCGGGGTCGCCGTGGAAGACGGTGTCCTGCAGCGGGGGCAGGGCGATGATCAGGATCGCGGTCCACACCCGGTTGGTGATGATGGAGTAGGTCAGCACGGTGCTGCGGAGCATCCAGCGCCGGTGGCCGGCGTACCGGCGGGCGCGGGCGGCGCGCCAGCCCGCCACGGTGAAGGCAAGCCACAGCAGGGCGAGGATCACGTCGCTGACCGCGAGGAACAGCCCGAACGGGGAGCGCGCCCCGATGACCAGGCCGGTCAGCCCGGCCGGTAACACTCCGGCGAACACGTAGGCCCGTCCGGCGCGCCGGTGCCACACCGGGTGTCGCTTGCGGAACCACGGCCACACCTGGAAGAACGCGGTGACCATGGCGATCGTGGCGAACAGCACGTGCGCCACGAGCAGGGGGTAGTGCAGGCCGAACCCCTCCGGCTGCGGCACCCGGGACTGCGACGGGTCGCCGGTCAGGTACGGCGGCAGCGAGAACGCGAGGAACCCGGCCATGACCAGACCGAGGGGCGCAGTCCAGGGGCGTCTCCACCATGGGCGGCGGCGGGCCGGTGCCGGTGGGGGGCTGTCGATCGTCGTGTGCATGACGACTCCAAGGGGGTTAGGTGGATGCGTATGACATACGCTTATTGCGTACCTTATACGCAATGAGTACGACCTACGCAAGGCGTATGTCATACGCAAACTGATAGGCTCCTGGAATGCGGGACGACACCGGAAACGAGCTGCCGCACGCGCTGAACGTGCTGTGGGGGCGGGCCAAGCCGAAGGGGCGGGGGCGCGCGCCCGCGCTCAGCCTGGAGCGGATCGTGGCGGCGGCCGTCGCCCTCGCCGACGAGGAGGGGCTGGCCGCGCTGTCCATGGCCCGGCTCGCCGAACGGCTCGGCTGCGCGCCCATGTCGCTGTACCGGCACGTGGCGGGCAAGGACGACCTGCAGCTGTTCATGCTGGACGCCGCCCCCGGCCCGCCGCCGGAGTTCGACACGGCACCGGCCGACTGGCGCGGCTCACTCACCCGGTGGGCCGTCGAGCTGTTCGGCGTCTACATGCGGCATCCGTGGATCGTCCAGCTGGTGAACTCCCCGCCGGCGGACCCCGGCCAGCTCGCCTGGCTGGAAGCCGCGCTGCGCACCCTCGGCGGCACACCGCTGGACCCGAGGACCCGGATCTCGGTGGTCATGCTGGTGACGCACTACGTGCGCGGCGCGGCCCAGCTCCTGACGTTCATGGCCGCAGAACCGGGGGAGGGGGCCGACGAGGCCTACGCCGCCCTGCTCACCGAGCTGGCCGACCCCGGCCGGTTCCCCGCGCTGGCCGGCGCCGTGCGGGCCGGGGCGTTCGCCCCCCACCCGGGGGCCGGTCCTGGCGACGACTTCCGCGCCGGCCTGGACCACCTGCTCGACGGGGTGGGGGTGGCGATCGAACGCGTCGCCCGGAGCTGAGCCGGATCAGCCAGGGAGAGGGGTCATGGGGCCGGTGACGACGGCGACGAGCACCGTGCCGGGCGGGAAGGCGCCGTCCTCGGTCATCGCGAAGATCGCCCGCATCATCTTGGCCACGTATATCCGGTCCAGGCGCAGGCCGTGCCGGGCGGTGAAGTCGGTGACGAACGCGTCGAGGACGGCGTCGCTCCTGGCGTAGCCGCCCGAGTGGTAGTCGAGGGCGATCGACCAGTTGCCGGAGGCGCGGCCGTACGCCTCGGTCTGCAGGCGGGTGACCTCCTCGGTGAGGAACCCCCCGCCGCGGAGCACCGAGACGCCGAGGGCCCGCCGTCCGGGCTCCAGACCTGCGGCGATACCCGCGAGGGTGCCGCCGGTGCCGACCGGGCAGCAGACGACGTCGTACGGCACGGCGATCTCCCCGGGCAGTTCGGCACAGCCGTGTACGGCCTGCGCGTTGCTGCCGCCCTCGGGCAGCAGGTAGAACCGGCCGAACCGTTCCCGCAGCGTCTCGACGACGGGGACGGTGCGCTTGGCCCGGTAGGTGGTGCGGTCGAGGTAGGTCAGCCGCATCCCGCGCTCGACGGCGAAGGCCAGGACCTCGTTGAGCGGCAGGTGCTCCTCCCCGCGCACGACCCCGACGGTCCGGAATCCGAAGCGGGCACCGGCCGCGGCGACGGCCCGCAGGTGGTTGGAGTAGGCGCCCCCGAAGGTCAGCAGCGTGTCGTGCCCCAGTTCGGCGGCCCGTGTCAGGTTGTATCGGAGCTTGCGCCACTTGTTGCCAGGAAGATCGGGGTGGATTAGATCATCACGTTTGAGGAGCAGCCGTACACCGGCCCTGGCGAGGCGGGGGTCGTGCAGTTCGGTGAGGGGAGAGGGGGCCACGGGCGCGATCACCGAGGAGGCCGTGGGAGGGGACGGGGAGAGGGACGGCCTTGGGCGGATCACCGCATCAGGATGCCATCTCGGGCGGTGCCCCTTCCATTCGGAAGGTGAAAGCCGCAATGTAAGCACCAATCAGCACCTATATCCAGATACACCCGTTGATATGGCATTCCTTTGCCCCGCCGTACGCCGTCATCATGGGGGAACCAGCGGCCCGCACCTCGCCGCGGCCGGTTCGTAGCCCACGTGTGAAGAGAGAGACGTATGACCCACTCGTTGAGAACCGGCCCGTCGATCCAGGAGACGCAGGAGGAGGCACTGCGGCGCGACGCGGAGGATCCCGGCAACCGGGACCTCTTCCTCGTCCCGCCGGCGGAGGGCGGGGACCACCCGGAGAGCGCCTACCTGGCGGGCAACTCGCTCGGCCTGCAGCCGAGGGCGACCAGGACGGAGCTGCTCGCCGACCTGGAGGCCTGGGCGAGACTCGGCGTCGAGGGCCACATGGAGGCCGAACGCCCCTGGCTGCCCTACCACGAGCTGCTCACCGAGCCCGCCGCCCGTCTGGTCGGCGCGCTGCCTGAGGAGACCGTGGTGATGAACTCGCTGACGGTCAACCTGCACCTGCTGATGGTGTCGTTCTACCGGCCCAAGGGGCGGCGCACCAAGATCGTCATCGAGGACACGGCCTTCCCCTCGGACAGTTACGCGGTGCGCAGCCAGGCCCGTTTCCACGGGCTCGACCCGGAGACCACGGTGGTACGGCTCCGCGACGGGCGGCAGGTCCTCGACTTCCTGGCCCGGGAGGGCGAGACGGTCGCGCTGGTGATGCTCGGCGGGGTGAACTACCTGACCGGCGAGCTGATGGACATCCCCGCGATCACCGCGGCCGGGCACGCGGCCGGGGCGGTCGTGGGCTGGGACCTGGCGCACGCCGCCGGGAACGTTCCGCTGAGCCTGCACGAGTGGGGGCCGGACTTCGCCGCCTGGTGCTCCTACAAGTACCTCAACTCCGGGCCCGGCGCCCTCGGCGGCGTCTTCGTCCACCAGCGGCACCTGGGCGACCCCACGCTGCCGCGCTTCGAGGGCTGGTGGAGCACCGAGCAGGAGACCCGCTTCCAGATGGCCCCGGTCTCCCGGCCGCCCGCGACCGCCGACGCCTGGCAGATCTCCAACCCGCCGATCTACGCCATGGGCCCGGTGCGCACCTCGCTCGAACTGTTCGACCAGATCGGGATGGCCGAGCTGCGGGCCCGTAGCGTGCGGCTCACCGGATACCTGGAGAGTCTGCTCGACGTGGTCGTCCCCTCCCGGCCGCTCAGCGTGGTCACCCCGCGCGACCCGGAGCGCCGGGGCTGCCAGCTCTCCCTGCGGATCGGGAGCGGCAGCGCCGCGGAGCTGGCCTGGCGGCTGCGCCGGGAGCACGGGGTCGTCACCGACGCCCGTGAGCCGGACATCGTCCGGATGGCGCCGACCCCGCTCTACTCGACCTACCACGACTGCTGGCGCGCCGCCGTCGCGCTGGCCGACTGTGTCCAGGAGGAGTCGTGACCGTTGCCGTCGTCGGCGCCGGGCTCACCGGCTGCCTGCTCGCCTGCTATCTGGCCCGTCGCGGCCTCGACGTGACCGTCTACGAGCGCCGCCCCGACCCGCGTACGGGCAGGCCGGAGCGTGGCCGGTCGATCAACCTGGCCATCTCCGAGCGAGGCAGGGACGCCCTGCGCAGGATCGGCCTTGAGGAACGGGTCATGGCCGACGCGCTGCCGATGCGCGGCCGGATGATCCACCCGGTGAGCGGCCCGCTCGACTTCCAGCCCTACAGCCACGACGGCGAGATGGCGATCAACTCGATCAGCCGTGGAGCGCTCAACAACACGCTGCTGGACGCCGCGGAGGCCGCCCCCGGGGTGAAGGTCTTCTTCGGTCACCGGCTGACCGGGCTCGACCCGGCGACCGGGGCGATGACCTTCGAGACGGCCGACGGGCCGGTCGAGACGGTCGCCGACGTCGTGCTCGGCGCGGACGGGGCGGGCTCCGCCGTACGGGGGCAGCTGCTCGCGCACCGGGACATCGAGGAGAGCCTGGACTTCCTCGACTACGGCTACAAGGAGCTGACGATCCCCGCGGTCGACGGGGAGTTCGCGCTGGACCCGGGCGCGTTGCACATCTGGCCGCGCGGCACCTCCATGATGATCGCGCTGCCCAACCCCGACCGGTCCTTCACCTGCACGATGTTCTGGCCGACCGGCGGCACCGGGAGCTTCGCCTCGCTGAGCAGCCCGGCGGCCGTCGAACGTCACTTCCGTGCCAACTACCCGGACGTGGTGCCGCTGGCGCCGACCCTGGTCGACGACTACACGCACAACCCGGTCGGCCTGCTCGGCACGGTCCGCTGCGCGCCCTGGCAGTCGGACGGCAGGGTCGGCCTGATCGGCGACGCGGCGCACGCGATCGTGCCGTTCTACGGCCAGGGAGCCAACTGCGGCTTCGAGGACGTGGTCGTGCTCGACCAGTGTCTCGACGAGACCGGCGGTTCCTGGTCCAGTGCCCTGCCGCTGTTCGAACGGCGGCGCAAGGAGAACGCCGACGCGATCGCCGAGATGGCCCTGGACAACTTCATCGAGATGCGTGACAAGGTCGCCTCTCCGGTGTTCCGGCTGGTCAAGGGGGTCGAGCACCGGCTGGAGCGGGCGCTGCCCGGCCGTTACGTGTCCCGGTACGAGCTGGTCTCCTTCTCCACGGTGCCCTACGCCCAGGTCAGGCGCCGGGTGCGCGCCCAGCAGCGGTTGCTCGCCGGGGCGGCGGCCGTACTGGCCGGGGCGGTCGTCGCGGGCCTGGCCGGGCTCAGGCGCAGGTCGTGAGGCCATCATGAGGTCGTCGTGAGGTCGTCGTGAGCGAGGACAGGTCGGTCCTTGAGAGGGACGCGCCCGGTCCTGACGAGACCGTCGGGTACGGCCCGGCCCCCGACCAGGTGAGCGACCTGTGGCACGGGCCGGGGCCGACGGTCGCGCTGGTCCACGGCGGGTTCTGGCGCCCCGAGTACGACCGGGTCCACCTGCGTCCGATGGCGAACGCGCTGCGCGAGGCGGGCTGGAACGTCGCCGCGATCGAGTACCGCCGCGAGCCGGGCCGTCCGGACGCGGCGGTCGAGGACGTCCGTGCCGCGCTCGCCGCGCTCGGTCCCGCGTCCGGTCCCATGGTGGTCGCCGGTCACTCGGCCGGCGGCCACCTGGCCCTGCTCGCGAGCCCGAGGGAGGCCGCGGTCCTCGCCCTGGCCCCGGTGGCCGACCTGCGGCTCGCGCACCGGCTCGACCTCGACGAAGGCGCGGTCGCCGACTTCCTCGGCCGCCCGCCGGACGAGCGCCCCGACCTCGATCCGGTACGGCTGCGCCCCGGCGCCGGGCGGGTGACGCTCGTGCACGGCACCGACGACGAGCGTGTGCCCGTCGAGGTCTCCGAGTCCTACGTCGCCGTCCACCCCGAGGTCTCGCTGGTGCGGATTCCCGACGCCGGGCATTTTGTGGTTATTGACCCGGAAAGTGAGGCTTGGCCGGTTGTCCTGAGGGAATTGGCGGCTCTCGCCCGTTAACACGGTGGTTTTTTGGTGGTTCTCCGGGTTACTGGGGGTTCGATCAGTACGGTGATCTCAGCCCCCAAAGGAGAAACCGCATATGACCTCTCCAACCTCGCAGGAACTGAGAAAGCTCCAGGAACCCGCGTACTGGCTCATCTTCGCGTTGCCCTGGCCCGACTCCCGGCAGGACGCCGCGACGGCGGAGGCCGCCTACGTCGTCGCGCCGCCGCTCGTCCCCAGGAGCCAGGTCTCGGAGAACGCGGAAGGGGTCTTCGCGGTGGCCCACTTCCACGTCAAGGAGAACCCCGGCCGCAGAGGTGTCTGGTTCAGCGACCTCACCCGGTGGCTGGCCGAACGGGACAACAGCTGGCAGGGGGTCGAGGTGGACTGGGAGGCGGCGCTGCGCGAGATCCAGGAACTGCCGACGTTCGGCATGTTCCTGGAGGTCAGCAGGCGCGGCTACCTGTTCCTGCTGGACGGCTCACCGGACGGGGCGACGGTGACCTACTCCGGAGGGGAGCAGGAGCACCTGACCGCGAGGGAGCGTGAGGTGGTGCACGCCGACTTCGAAGACAAGATCACACGTGACTGGGCGAGGTACATCGAGGAGATGGCCGCCCGGGGGATGATCCATCTTCACTGACCCCGCTGGCGGCGCGGCGTGGACCCGAGGCCCCGGCTCCCCTCGCCGGAGTCGGGGCCGGTCCTTCGGCCGGCCGCGAGGCGCTCGGCCTCGACGTGCAACGCCTCGACGAGGAGCAGCTCCAGAAGGAGGTCCGCGTCCACAAGATCGTCGAGTGCTGCCATGTGCCCTCCTGTTGGAAAAGACGTCCCACGGGCCACACGGGTTTCTTCTCATAACGGAACGGCATGGAAATTCCCGGGCAAGTCACACGGAAACATACGGATTTTTCGTGATTTCGGGTGAGATGTCGATAGCCGTCCCGGCTCCAAGGCTGTTTCCGGGTGTCCGAGACTTGTCCCATGAACCGTCCCCCGGCGCCCAAGGGCGTCCTCTACGTGATCGTATGCGCGGCCGGAGCGGCTCCCACGGCACAGGGCCTGGTCACGGCGGCCCTCGATGAGGGATGGCAGGTCCAGGTCGTCGCCACCCCTTCGGCGCCGGGCTTCTTCGACGTCCCCGCCTTCGAGGAACTGACCGGGCGTCCCGTCAAGAGCCGCTACCGCAGGCCGGACGAGCCGAAGCCGCCCAGGGCCGACGCGATCGTCGTGGCCCCGGCCACCTACAACACCGTCAACAAGTTCGCCCAGGGCATCGCCGACACCTACGCGCTCGGCCTGCTCGCCGAGGCTCCCGGCCTGGGCATCCCGGTGGTCGTCGTGCCCTTCGTCAACGCGGCCCTGGCCTCCCGCCTGCCGTTCTTGCGCGGTGTCGAGACGCTGCGCGCCGAGGGGGTGCGTGTGCTCCTCGACCCGGCGAACGAGGCCTGGAACGGCTCCAAGCCGTGGCGGGCGGCGCTGGAGGCGATCGAGGAACTTGAGAGGCTCCGGCGCGACGACGCAGGGTGACGGACCCGGTGGTACCAAAGGGCGACAAGGCGACAAGGCGCGCGAAACGCCAAGCCATGCGAAGCCGTAAGAAAAAGGGGGTTTTCACCAGGTGCGGCGAGGCCGGGCGAAGGCGGAGAGGGCCAAGAAACCGGATCCGCCCCACACGCGCGGCCCATCGTCACATACTGGAACGCTGCGTGACGTTGAGTAACCGACGGGGGGCACAGCGGTGACGGGGACGATCATTCAAGCGGTCCGCGCGGGAAGCGGTGAGCGTGCGGCCGGAGACGAGGCCGCGGGGCCCGGGCGCTGGGCGGCTCGGGAGGAGGCGCGGCACCCCGACATCGACGTCAGCGTGATCGTCCCGGTCCACAACTGCCGCCCCTATCTCGACAGGTGCCTGACCTCGCTGCTGGTGCAGCGGGTCAACAGGGAGATCATCGTCGTCGACGACGGCTCGACCGACGGCGGCGCCGAACTGCTCGACCTCTACGCCGCCCACCACCGGGGGGTCGTGCGGGTCGTCCGCCTGGAGCGCTCCGGTGGCGCGGGCCGTCCCCGCAACGTCGGCCTGGCCCTGGCCAGGGGCAAATACGTGTTCTTCTGCGACGCCGACGACTACCTCGGCCCCGAGGCGCTCGAACGGATGCTCGCGATGGCCGAGCGCAACGGCTCGGACATGGTGCTCGGAAAGATCGTCGGGCACGACCGCAGGGCCCCTGTCTCGATGTTCCGGGAGAACGCCGAGCGGGTCACGCTGGAGGAGAGCCGCGTCTACAACAGCCTGAGCTGCTTCAAGCTCTTCCGCAGGGAGATGATCGAGCGGTACGGCATCCGCTTCGACGAGACGCTGCTGGTCGGGGAGGACGTGTTCTTCACCACCCACGCCTACTGCCACGCGGAGGTGATCTCCGTCGTCGCCGACTACGACTGCTACCACCTGGTCGCCAGGCCGGACGGCAGCAGCATCATGCAGCAGCCGGGCAGCCGCGACCCGGTCGCCTGGATTCGGATGATCAAGAAGTCGGTCGAGTTGATGGTCGGCCACGTGCGTCCCGGGGCGCTCCGCGACCACCTGCTCGGGCGGCACTTCAGGATGGACGCGCTGAGCAACCTCGGCGGGCCCTTCCTCGACGCCGGGGAGGAGACGCGCAGGCAGATCGCCGCCGAGGTCGCCGACATGTGCGAGCGGTGGCTGACCGACGGCGTCCGCGAACGCCTCAACCCCATCGACCGGGGCCGCGTCACCGCCCTCCAGGACATCGACCGCCTGGTACGGCTCGCGCACATCGAGTCGGCCGTGGTCCGCAGGCGGCTGACCGGCCTGCACTGGGACCCGCGGGACGGGCTGGTCGTCACGGGCCGGGTCGCGCTGGACGCCCTCGAACGGGACGGAGGCCCCGACCTCGTCGCGAGCGGCCTCGACCTGGTGCTGCGGCTGCGCGGCGGCGCTGTGGAGGGCGACCGGGGGCGTCCGGTCGAGCGGGTGTTCCCGGTCGGCGGCGACCACGAGGGCTTCACCGCCGTCGTGGACGTCACCACGCTGTCCTCCGGGGTCTGGGACGTCTATCTGAACGTCGAGTGCGAGGGCGTCACCCGTCTGGTACGGCTCGGCGCCGACCGGGACGAGCCGATCACCCGGCCCGCCCCCCGGGTGATCGGCGGTGTCGTCGCCCTGCCGTACTTCACCAGGTCGCACGGCAACCTCAGCCTCGACGTCGGCGGACACGTGGTGAAGGTGCCGGGCCGTGTCCGGCTGACCGGGACCCGCTGGACGGCCGGGCACCGGCTGGCGCTCGACGGGCGGGTCAGCGTCGGCTCGGCGGCGCCGGGGACGCGGGCCGTACGGCACCTGGTGTGGCGGGAGCGGTGGTCGGGGAAGGAATGGCGCGAGCCGGTCGAGGTCGAGGAGGGGGGGACGTTCGCCATGCGGCAGGCACTCGGCAGACTGGGACCCGGCACCTGGGACGCCTACCTGGAACTCGACCTGGGCGGACCGCCCGCGCGGTTCAGGGTCGAGGCGCCCGCCGAGATCGTCGCGCCGCCGCGCACCTGGTGGCGTGGGCTGATCAGACGCAGCGTCAGGCCCTACGCGACCACGGGCAAGGGGCGGCTGAGCGCGGTCGTGCGGACGTTCACCCCGAGGTCGTTCGCCCGCCGCGTCTTCCGCTAATGCCACTCTCTTGCAAGTGCAAGCCCATGGCTTAAGGTAAGGAGGATTTCGCATTCCCGGAGGCTTGCCGTGCACGTACCCGATGGCTTCTTCAACGCAGCCGTGTCGATTTCGGCCGGGGCCGTCGCGGCCGCCGGCGTGGGGATCTGTCTGCGGGGGGCTCGTAAGGAGCTCGACGACAAGACCGCGCCCATGGCGGGCCTGGTCGCCGCCTTCATCTTCGCCGTCCAGATGCTCAACTTCCCGGTCGCGGCGGGCACCAGCGGGCACCTGCTCGGCGGCACGCTCGCGGCGATACTCGTCGGACCGTACACGGCGGTGTTGTGCGTCGCCGTCGTCCTGCTGGTGCAGGGCTTCTTCTTCGCCGACGGCGGCCTGACCGCGCTCGGGGTGAACATCACCCTCATGGGCATCGTCGCCGTCCTGGCGGGCTGGGCCGTCTTCCGCCTGATCACGAGCAGGGCGCGCGGGAAGGCCACGGTGGTCGCGGGCGCCTTCGTCGCGGCGCTGGTCTCGGTGCCGGTCTCGGCGATCTCCTTCGCGCTGCTGTTCTGGATCGGCGGCACCGCGCCCATCGAGGTCGGCACGGTCGCCATGGCCATGGGCGGCGTGCACGTGCTCATCGGCATCGGCGAGGGCCTGATCACCGCGGTCACCGTCAGCACCGTGCTCGCGGTCAGGCCCGACCTGGTCTACGGCGCGCGCGGGCTGGCCGCGCCCCTGGTGCTCAGGGGCGCCGACGGCGCGGCCACCACGGTGGACACGGCCCCGAGGGTGACGGCCCCGCGCCGTATCGGCTGGTTCCTGCCCGCGGGCGTCCTGGTCGCGGCGCTGCTGGCGGGGATCGTCAGCTTCTACGCCTCCTCCTCGCCCGACGGCCTGGAGCGGGTGGCCGAGGACAAGGGCTTCAGCGGCCAGGCCGGTGACCACGCCCTCGGTGACCAGCCGCTGGCCGACTACGGCGAGGTCGGCGGCATCCCCGTCGGCGTCGCGGGCCTGGTCGGCGTCGGGGTGACCCTCGCCGTCGGCGGCGGTCTGTTCTTCGCGGTACGGCGCCGCAACCAGGGCGAGTCCCGTGACGACTCGGCGAAGGACGAGGTCACCGCGTAGTGGGGGCGGGCCACAGCCACCAGCTCTACCGGCCGGGGGACACCCTCGTCCACCGGCTGCCACCCCAGTGCAAGCTGGCGGCGGTCGCGGCCTTCGCGCTGGTGGTCGTGGCGACCCCGCGTGAGTGGCTGTGGGCCTTCGGGATCTACGTGGTCCTGCTCGGCGTGGTCGCGTCCGCCGCCCGGGTCCCGCCGGGCTTCGTGCTGCGGCGGATGGTGATCGAACTGCCGTTCGTGGTGTTCGCGGTGGCGCTGCCGTTCATCGGGTTCGGCGAACGGGTGCCGTTCCTGGGAATCACGCTCAGCGTCGAGGGGCTCTGGGCGGCCTGGAACATCCTGGCCAAGGCCACGCTCGGGGTGGTCGCCAGTGTGCTGCTGGCGGCGACGACGGAACCGAGACTGATGCTGCTCGGCGCCCAGCGGCTGCGGCTGCCGCCGCTGCTGGTGCAGATCGCCATGTTCATGCTCCGCTACATGGACGTGATCGTGGACGAGATGCGCCGGATGCGGGTGGCCAGGGAGTCGCGGGGCTTCACGGCCAGGGACGTCCGGCACATCCCGGCGGTCGCCAAATCGGCGGGGGCACTGTTCATCCGCTCCTACGAGCGCGGCGAACGGGTGCACCTGGCGATGCTGAGCCGGGGCTACACCGGTTCGATGCCGGTCATCCAGGACCTGTCCGCCTCCTCGCGTCAGTGGCTCACGGCGGGTATGTTGCCGGGCGCGGCGCTCGTGGTGCTGCTCGGCACGACACTCGTGAACGGAGGCCTGCGATGACCGCCTCGCTGGAGGTGCGCCGCCTGGCGTACGCCTATCCGGACGGCACCCAGGCGTTGTTCGGCGTCGACTTCGAGATCGCGCGCGGGGAGCGGGTCGCGTTGCTCGGCCCGAACGGCGCGGGCAAGACCACGCTGGTGATGCACCTCAACGGCATCCTGACCCCGGGGCACGGCACGGTGGCGGTCGCCGGGCTGCCGGTCGGCAAGGAGTCGCTCAAGGAGATCCGCAGGCGGGTCGGGCTCGTCTTCCAGGACCCCGACGACCAGCTGTTCATGCCGACGGTGCGGGAGGACGTCGCCTTCGGCCCGGCCAATCTCGGCGTCAAGGGGCCGGAGCTGCGGCGCCGGGTCGAGGAGGCCCTCGACCGCGTCGGCATGCTGGAGGCGATCGACAGGCCGCCGCACCACCTGTCCTTCGGTCAGCGCCGCCGGGTCGCGGTGGCGACCGTGCTCGCGATGGAGCCGGAGATCCTGGTGCTGGACGAGCCGTCGTCGAACCTGGACCCGGCTTCCAGACGCGAGCTGGCCGAGATCCTCAGGGGGCTGGACGTGACCGTGCTGATGGTCACCCACGACCTGCCGTACGCCCTGGAGCTGTGTGAACGGGCGCTCATCCTGTCCGGTGGCGTGATCGCCGCCGACGGGCCGACCGCGAAGATCCTCGCCGACTCCGACCTGCTCGCCGCCCACCGTCTCGAACTGCCGTACGGCTTCGCCCTCCCGCGAGCGGAGCATTCCTCATGATCGTCAACATGTGTATCGATTCGCTGTGATAGCGGTTTATATGATCTTTGTTCCACGTTATTCGTGATTTTTCCGGTATAAATCGGCGGGGGCGCCGTGGCTGGGCCGGGTGGGCCGTGGCTCCATTGACGGGGAAGCGGAACGGGGTGAGGGTGATGTGTGGCGTTTGCGGTTCTTCCTCCGCCCAGTGCGAATGATCATAGAGTCGCGGGACCTCACATACGGTGATGGCGAAGTAAAGTGGGTCTGCCTCATGGGCGAGGAGGACTGATGAAGCTACGGCTGGCTCGCCGCGCCGTCGGTGACGCCGTGGTGGTGGCCGTCGAGGGCGAACTCGATCTGTTCACCGCCCCCTTTCTGCGAGACGAGGTTCGCGATGCGATCAAGCTCGACGGGTCCCGGCTGATCCTCGACCTCACCGCGCTGTCGTTCATGGACTCAAGCGGCCTGTCCGTGCTCATCGAGGCATGGCGGCTGGCCACGGGCGAGGGGGGTGGCGTCAGCCTCGCGGCTCCACAGGCGCCGGTGGCCAGGATTCTGCGCACCACCGGCCTCGACCGCCGCATCAAGGTCTATCCCGACGTGGTCACCGCGGTCGGCGAGGGCTGAAATCCAACGGGCACCCCTGATAGAACTTCATTCGGTATCCGCGTTAGAGTCCGCTCATGGACCTGAACGGAGCAGCAGCAGTCATCTCGGGCGGTGCCAGCGGCCTCGGTGAGGCCACGGCCCGTCATCTCGCCGCGCACGGCGCCACCGTGGTCGTCGCCGACCTCAACGAGGAGCGCGGCAAGCTCGTCGCCGAGGAGATCGGCGGAGTCTTCGTCAAGACCGACGTCTCCGACGAGCAGCAGGTGCAGGCGGCGGTCGACGCGGCGGTCGCGACCGGCAGGCCGCTGCGCGTCGTGGTCAACAGCGCGGGCATCGGCTGGGCGGGCCGTACGGTCAACCGGGACGGCTCACCGCACGACCTGGCCTCCTACCGCAAGGTCATCGAGGTCAACCTGATCGGCACCTTCAACCTCCTGCGCATCGGCGCCGCCGCCATCGCCAAGACCGACCCGGTCGACGAGGACGGCCAGCGCGGCGTGATCGTCAACACCGCCTCCGTCGCGGCCCTCGAAGGCCAGACGGGCCAGGTGGCCTACTCGGCCTCCAAGGGCGGCATCGTCGGCATGACCCTGCCCGCCGCGCGCGACCTGTCGCCCGTCGGCATCCGCGTCAACACGATCTGCCCCGGCATCATCGACACCCCGATCTACGCCTTCAACGACAACGCCGATGAGTTCAAGGCCAGGCTCGTGGCCCCCGTCGTCTTCCCCAAGCGCATGGGCAGGCCGGAGGAGTTCGCCCACCTGGTGCGCTCCCTGATCGAGAACGACTACATGAACGCCGAGACCGTCCGGTTCGACGGCGGCATCCGTTTCCAGCCCAAGTAGTTCCCCGCCCAGAGGAGTCAACCGGTGTCTGATGAGGTACTCGCCGAGGTCGGCGACGGCGTCGCGGTCATCACGATCAACCGCCCCCAGGCCAGGAACGCGATCAACGGCGCGGTCGCCAGAGGGATCGCCGCGGTGCTCGACGAGTTCGAGGAGCGCGCGGACGTCTCGGTCTACGTGCTGACCGGGGCGGGCGGCACCTTCTGCGCGGGCATGGACCTGAAGGGCTTCCTCAAGGGAGACCTGCCCTTCCTTGAGGGCAGGGGCTTCGGCGGCATCGTCGAGGCGCCGCCGAGGAAGCCGATCGTCGCCGCCGTCGAGGGCTACGCCCTGGCCGGAGGCTTCGAGCTCGCGTTGGCCTGCGACATCATCGTGGCCTCGGAGAAGGCCGTCTTCGGTCTGCCCGAGCCCAAGCGGGGCCTGGTCGCGGCGGCCGGGGGCGTGATGCGGCTGCCGCGGCGCATCCCCTACCACGTCGCGATGGAGATCGCCCTGACCGGCGACCACTTCCCCGCCGCACGGCTGCGCGAGGTCGGCCTGGTCAACCACGTCACGCCCGAGGGCGAGGCGCTGACCAAGGCGGTCGAGCTGGCCGGGCGGATCGCGGCCAACGCCCCGCTGTCGCTCGCCGCGACCAAGCGGGTGATCGTCGAGTCCGCCGACTGGAGCGCGGGGGAGATGTTCGCCAGGCAGGCGGAGATCATCGACCCGGTGTTCGCGTCGAAGGACGCGCAGGAGGGCGCGGCGGCCTTCGCCGAGAAGCGCGCCCCGGTCTGGAAGGGCGAGTAGTCCCGTTCGACCGCCGGGCACGGCTGTACGGTCGCGCCCGGCGCACTTCCCGCCTGGAGTGCGTACGGTGGAAGGGCGTGGCGACCGCTCCCGAAGGCCAGGAGAGTGCATGGACGACCGATTTCCCCCGGCGGAACGCCCGGCCGGTGAGCGGCTCAGACGCGGGGCGGGTGAGCTGGCGGCTGGCGCGGCCGGAGCCGCGATCCTCGTCATCCTCCTGGTCGCGGGCATGTGGGCGGTCGAGGTCGCCGACTACGTCCTGCCCGGTGACTTCGACGCCTACGGCATCAGGTCGTGGGACGTCGAGGGGCTGGGCGGCATCCTCCTGGCGCCGTTCCTGCACGCGGGCTTCGGCCACCTCATGGCCAACTCGCTGCCCCTGCTGATCCTCGGTTTCCTCGCCGCGCTGCGTGGGATCGGCAGGTTCCTGCTCGCCAGCCTGATCATCATCGTGGTCAGCGGCCTCGGCGTCTGGTTCACCAGCTCGCCGTACGTGGTCACGGTCGGGGCGAGCGGGCTGGTCTTCGGCTACTTCGGCTTCGTGGTGGCCAGGGGCCTGTTCGACCGGAGCGTTCTCGACATCGTCATCGCGGTCGGCGTCGCCGTGGCGTACTACTCGATCATCTGGGGCGTGCTGCCGGGGGAGGCGGGCATCTCCTGGCAGGGGCACCTGTTCGGGCTGGTCGGCGGCGTCCTGGCGGCCTGGGCGCTGCGCCGCAGGCGACGGACGCTGCCCGCCTACTGACACTCCACTAGGGTCGGGGGACGGCCTCAGCCGGTGCCAGGAACGCCGTGGAGGAGCTTTCAGTGGGATCTCAGGAGACAGCGGACCCGGGCCGGGAGAGCGGCGCCACGGGCCACAGGGCGCCCCGCGTGGTGGTGCGGCGCTCGCTGCCGACCCAGCCCGCCGTACGCGGCTCGGCCTCGCTCTTCATGACCGAGGCCGCCGCGCAGGGGATCACCCCGGGCCGTCGCATGCTGGGCGTCGGCCGGGAGCCGGCCTCCGGCGACGTCGCGGCGGCGCTGCGCGTCGAGCCGGGCACCGACGTCCTGGCCCGCAGGAAGCTGCTGCTGGCCGGTGACGTCCCGGTGCGGATCGCCACGAGCTACTTCAGGCTCGACCTGTTCGGCGGCACCCCGCTGTGTGACCCCGACTTCGTACGGCCCACGCTCCAGGCGGGCATCGAGGCCCTCGGCCACCGCTTCGGCCACGCGGAGGAGCACCTGGTGGCCCGCCCGCCCAGCGGTTTCGAGGCGGTGACCCTGGAACTCGACCCCGGCGAGTGGATCGTGCAGGTGCTGCGCGCGAGCTACGGAGACGACGACACCCCGGTCCACGTGCTGGAGACGATCTGCGCCGCCTCCCGGCACGTCTTCGTCGTCGCCCAGGTCACCGGCGCCGACGAGTTCTGACCGGGGCCGGGGTCAGCGTCCCGGCGTCGTGTTCCTTCCGCCGAGGTGCCGGGCGAGGAAGCGCTCGGCGGCGGCGTAGAAGGTCAGCCGGTTGCGGGGGTTCACGAACCCGTGCCCCTCGTCGTCGAAGAGCAGGTACTCGTGCGCAACGCCCTTCTCCCGCAGGGCCGCGACGATCTGCTCGGACTCCTGGGGACGCACCCTCGGGTCGTTGGCCCCCTGGGCGATCAGGATCGGGATCCGGATGTCCCCGACGCGGGAGAGCGGGGACCGCGACCACAGGAGATCGGCCTGGGTCTCCGGGTCGCCGATGTACCGCTTCAGCCGGGCGAGTACCGGCCCCCAGTACGGCGGGACGGACTCGACGAAGGTCAGCAGGTTCGAGGGACCGGCCACGGAGACGGCGCAGCGGAACTCCTCCGGGGTGAAGGCGGCGCCGACCAGGGCCGCGTACCCCCCGTACGAGGTGCCGTATACGCCGATCCTGTCCGGGTCGGCGAAGCCCCGCGCGGTGACCCACCGCACCGCGTCGATCAGGTCGTCGTGCATGCGGGCGCCCCACTCGCCGGAACCGGCGTTGAGGAAGTCCTTGCCGTACCCGCTCGAACCGCGGAAGTTGACCTGGACACAGAGGTAACCCCGGGTGGCCAGCCACTGTGACTCGACCCGCAGACCCCAGCGGTCGCGGTCCCACGGCCCGCCGTGCACGTTGAGTACGGCGGGCAGCGAGCGCCGGTCGAGGCCCGGAGGGAAGGACAGGTAGCCGTCGATCGTGAGCCCGTCCCTCGCGGTGAAGGAGAAGGGCTCCATCCGGGCCAGCGGGTACCGCGCGAACTCCGGCTGGTGGGTGAACAGGAGTTCCGTCTCCCCGCTCTCACCGTCGTAGACGTGGTAGCCGGCGGGGGCGTCGTCGACGTTCTCCTGCACCAGCCATGTCCGCCCCGTGCCGTCCCGGCCGAGGGGGATCATGTCGCCGTCGCCGATCGCGCGGATCCGCGCCACGTCGTCGGCGACGGCCGGGTCGAGCGCCTCCAGGTGGTTGCGCTCGCGTTCGACGACGACCAGGTCGGCCTGGCGCGTCAGCGGGTGCAGGTTCACCGTGCGCACGTCGTGGCGGGGGTCCTGGTAGAGAACCTCGGCGACTCCGGTGGCCACGTCCAGCCTGAGCAGCCGGGTCGTGTTGGAGTCCACGGACGACAGGACGAGAAGGCTCAGGCCGTCGTCGGTGAACCCGATGGCCTGCGAGGTCATGGAGTCCTCGTAGTCCATCACGTGCAGGGTCCGCCAGTCCGCCTCCTCGGTGTCCCGGACCATGATCGACGAGCCGCCGTCGGGGGCGAAACCACGCGCTCCCCTGATCCGTAGCTCGCGGTCGGCGATCCAGCCGGAGAAACCGGTGTTCTCCGCGACGAGCGAGGGTTCGCCGCCCGCGAGGTCGACCCGGTACACGTCGTGCCGCCTGGGATCCCTCAGGTTCATCCCCACCAGCACGTACCGGGGGACGCGCCGGTCGATCCCGACGATGTAGGCGCGTACGCCGTCGAAGGGGGTCAGGTCGCGGGTGCCGCCGCCGACCAGGTCGACCGCGTGGACATGGGTCTGCTCGTCGCCTTCGTGATCGCTCATGTACAGCAGGTGGCGGCCGTCGTGCGCCCAGCAGAAGCCGAGGATGCCCCGGCCGTGGTTGTCGGTGACCGGGGAGAAGTCCTTCCCCCTGAGGCCGGCCCAGATGTTGAGCACCCCGTTGTGCGGGGCGAGGTAGGCGATGTGGGTTCCGTCAGGCGACAGCGCGGGGCTCAGGTACGCGGGCTCGCCGAACAGCAGGTCGAGAGGGATCAACTGGGCGTCGGTCATCGTCTTTCCTCAGGGGTCTGTGGGGTTTCCTGGTCCGCTGTGCCGACGTACGCGGAGGCCTGCATGGTGAAGAGCCCGTGGTAGTCGCCCTCCAGCTCCATCAGCTCGGCGTGGGTGCCCTCCTCGGAGATCCGGCCCTCCTTGAAGACCAGGATCCGGTCGGCCCGGCGAACGGTGGAGAGGCGGTGTGAGACGTAGACGGCCGTACGCCCCTCTGAACGGCGCCGCAGGTTCTCGAACAGCTCGTACTCGCTGTGCGGGTCGAGGGCCGAGGTCGGTTCGTCGAGCAGCAGGATCGGCGTGTCCCGCATGAAGGCCCGGCCGAGCGCCACCTTCTGCCACTCACCCCCGGACAGGTTGACGCCCTGGTCGAACCACTTTCCCAGGGGGGTGTCGTAGCCCGAGGGCAGCCCGGTGATCAGCCCGTCGGCCCCGCTCCTGGCCGCCGCGCCCTCGATCCGGGGACGGTCCTCGACGTGCCCGACGTCGCCGAGGCCGATGTTCTCCGCGGCGGTCGCCTGGTAGGTCACGTAGTCCTGGAACATGGCCGCGACGGTGCTCCTCAGCTCCTGGGGGTCCAGCCGGCGGATGTCGACACCGTCCAGCAGGACGCGGCCCTCGTCGGGGTCGTACAGGCGGCAGATCAGATTGACGGCGGTGGTCTTGCCCGCCCCGTTGCGGCCGACCACGGCGATGGTCTGGCCTGGTTTGACCTCGAAGCTGACGTCCCTCAGGGCGGGCTGCCCCGCCCCGGGGTAGGTGAAGGTCACGTGCTCGAACACGATGTGGCCGTGTACCGGTGTGGGCAGCGGCCGGGGGTTCTCCGGGAGGGCGGCAGAGGGCGTCGCCAGCAGTTCGTACAGGGTGCCGAGATAGAGGTTGTTCTCGTACATGCTTGAGGTGTTCTGGAACAGCCCCTGGACGGCCGTCTGCAGGGAGGCGGCGGCCGCGGTGTACAGCGCCAGGTCCCCCAGGGTGCGCTGCCCCGAGGCCGCCTGCAGCGCGATGAAGAGGTAGATGAGGGACCCCGTCAGGGTGCTGATCAGCCCCCAGGCGCCGCCCGCCAGGTAGCGGGTGACGACCAGGCGGCGCTGACGCTCGTAGAAGACCCCGCCCAGGGCGCGGAAGCGGTCGACGAAGTAGGAGCCAAGGCCGAAGAGCCTCACCTCCTTGGCGAAGGCGTCGGTGGTCACCAGGGTGTTCAGGTACTGCATGCGGCGGCGGATCGGGGAGGCCCACAGCGAGATGACGAAGCCGCGCATGCCGTACCGGGAGTCGGAGACGAAGGCGGGGATGGGCGCGAGCAGGGCGGCCAGGGCGAGGAAGGGGTTCAGTGAGGCCAGCAGCGCGACCACCCCGGCGAAGGAGATGGCGTTCTGGACCAGCCCGAAGGCGCTTGCGATCATGGTGACCGGGCGGGTCGCGGCCTCCTGCTGGGCCTGCCGCAGCAGGTCGTAGGAGCGGGCGGTCTCGAAGAACCCCAGGTCCATCCCGTTCGCGTGGACCATGACCTTGAGCTGGACGGTCTGCGTGAGCCTCTCCTGGAGGAGCTGCCTGGTGATCGTCATGACCACGTTCGCGAGCGCCATGACGACGAAGACCAGGAACTGGACACCGGCCAGGATCACGACGGCGGACGTCGTGGTCGTCTCGGGCGCCGGACCGGGCAGGGGAAGGTTCAGGGCGGTCACGTCCGGCAGCCCGGCCGCGCGCACCTGGATGGCCCGCACGATCGTGTCGGTCAGGAGCCCCGCCGTGTACGCCGTGGCGGCGGGCGTCAGCCCGGCGACGACGGTGGCCGCCGCCAGCGCCACGGTCAGCCGGGGACCGGCCTGCCAGGCCAGGTGGAACACACGGGGCAGGCCGCTGATCGTCCCGGTGACCGTACGGCGCAGGCGTCGCAGCCGGGCGTGGAGGCCGCGTTCACCGTCGTCCGGGGGTGGTTCCGGGATGTCGGGGGAGCCGCTGAGCCCGCTCTGGCCGACGCTCGACACCCCTTTGCCTGATTTCTCGGAATAGACGAACTCCATGGGTCTCCGGCTCCGCGTCGCTGTGTCGTCCTGCCGGACCGGTCCGGCGGAGATCGTCCCGGTGGGCACGCCGCGGCGCGCCCACCGGGAATCGGATCGGGGTGATCTCAGGCGAGCGTCAGGAAACCCTCGCGGAGCAGCCGGCGGGTCAGGACCATCCGTCCCGCCTCGTCGAGCGCTCCCGGAATGCCCGCGCCGGTGAACTCGTCGACGGTGCCGAGGAAGTTCAGCTCGTCCTCGACGTGCGCGGGGAAGCTGACCACCTTGCCGTGGAAGGTGAGCATGACCTGCTCACCCTCCCTGGCCAGGTGCCACAGCAGGCCGGGCCGCCGGCGCAGCGGGGTGGTCACGTCGATCGCCCCCACCGCCTCCAGATCCTGGAGGTGGCCCAGCAGGGCGGGCTGCCTGCGCCGCAGCACGGTCCTGGCCGCCTCCTCGACGACCGCGTCGGCCGAGAGGGCACCGCGCAGGTCGTCGAAGAGCCCGCTCAGACGCTCCTTCGCCTCCTTGCGTGTCGTCTCGTCCAGCGCGAAGCCCATCGGAAGGGCCTCCCGGAACCGGGAGTCCTCCGCGACCGCCTGGTCGACGGCCTTGCGCAGGAGGGACGCCCAGACGACGGGCACGACCCCGATCGTCAGGTGCAGGGACGCCGCCTCGTTGGCCGTGGCCGCGTGGACGGTCCCCCGCGGCAGGTACATCAGGTCGCCGGGGGACAGGTCGAGTTCGCGTGTCACGACCTCGGGGTCCTCGCCCGTGTGCCGGTAGAGCTGGGACTGCAGCGGCAGACGGGTCTGTGGCTCGTACAGGCGCCAGTGCTTGGTGCCGTAGAGCTGCAGCACGAACACGTCGTGCGTGTCATGGTGCGGTTGGAGCCCCTGTGCCCCCGCGGGAGTCAGGTAGACGTTTCCGTGGACACCGACGGTCAGCTCCGCGGCGAGCGACTGGCACACCCGCTTCAGCGGAGGCCAGCGCTCGTGCAGGAACATCAGATTGACGGTCGCGCCGTTCCGATAACTTTCGTAAAGTGCCTCAAGGCCGTTCGCCCGCCCTTCCGCCTCGTTGGGGAAAAGGTCGGAAAGTGATATCTCACGGCCATTCTCAACGAGCCGGATGTCCGTTGTGAGAAGGCTTGAGGCGGAGAGTATCTCATCGACGTCGGTCAGTGTGAGAATGTCCGCGTAGTAGTGCGGATCCTGCCTCTTCACGTAGAGAGGCTGCTTCTCAAGGTAGAGTTCCCTGAACGTTTCCAGATCGATCGGGTCGATCAGCCGGGAAAGGCCGAAGGGGGGCCGGTTCTCCGCGCCTGCCCCCCTCGGGCCCTTGTTCTCAGATGACGTCATAATTAGATGCAGGGGTCACTCGGGTCGGGGTTGCAGATGACGACACAAGGGTCGGTCGGGTCCGTGTTGCAGACCGTGAAACCCGCGTTCGAGGTGAGGACCCCCTGCGTGGTGACCGCGATGTCCTCCGACCTAAGGGTCTTTGTTTCCGCCATTTCTCTCCTCCTTGAATGTTCGCACGATTTTGCATCCGCGCTTCAGCGCTTCCCCAGTATGCATGGCGCCCTCTGGCGGAACAAGCCCTATTTCGGGCAATTCGGGAGGAGATGGATCATCGTTTAGAAATGCTTTTTTCGCGGCTCCTTATTTATTTGAACCGGTCTGTATCGGAGATCGTTGGCATCCATTAAATTTGCAAGGGTGTGGCGGGGTGAACCCTCCTGCCCCTGGCCGAATTAAAAAGGAAAGGCTTACCTAATCGCAGTGGGTGAGGTGTTACAAGTGGAGTCGGTTCCCCTTTCTCGGGCATCGTTCCGAAGTCGGGTCATCCGGTGGCGAGCGCCTGGGTCGGTGTGAGCCTGGCCGCCCTGCGCGCCGGATAGAGGCCCGCGACCGCGCCGATCAGCATTGAGGCGACGACCCCGCCGGCCAGGGCCTGGACGGGCAGGACCAACGGCCAGCCACGGGACGCCGCGTAGCCCAGCGTGACGAGGACGCCGAGCAGGACGCCGGACAGACCGCCGAGGAGGGACAGCACGACCGACTCGGCCAGGAACTGCAGCCGGATCTGACCCCGGTGGGCGCCGAGGGCGCGGCGAAGCCCGATCTCCTGGCGGCGTTCCAGCACGGAGATGACCATGGTGTTGGCCACCCCGACGCCGCCGACCAGCAGGGCGACCGCGCCCAGGCCGAGAAACAGCGAGTTGAAGGTCGAGGCGGCGGCGAGCTGGGCGGTCAGGGCGTCCGAGGGGCGGCTGACCTGGACCTCCTCGGGGTTGCGCGGGTTCACCGCGGAGGCGAGCACCTCCCTGACCGCCGTGACGGCCTCCTCGTCGGAGCGCTCGTACAGGGTGGTCGGGTGACCGTCGAACCTCAGGAGGCCCTCGGCGACCGGCCAGCCGACCAGGGCCGACCGGTCGATCTCGGGGTTGAGCGGCAGCGAGTTCAGGATGCCGATGACGGTGAACCAGTGCCCGGCGAGATAGACCTGGTCGCCGGGCTGTCCGACCCCGAGCCTGCCGGCGGCGACCGAGCCCAGCACCGTGGCCGGATACATCTCGGTCGCGGAGTTGAGGAAGACCCCCGAGCGTACGGATCCCCCCAGCGTGGTGAGCAGGTTGAGCTTGGTCGCGGCCACCGCGATCCCGCCGGTGTCCGCCGCCGGGATCTTGTCGGTACGGCGCACCGTGCCGTTCTCCACGGCGCCGACCGCGGTGACCGACCGGACCGAGGGGACACGGGCGACCATGCCCACCGACTCCACCGGCAACCTGGCGTTCTCCCCGAACAGGCTCTGACCGGGGTGGACGGTGAGCATGTTGGTCCCCAGCATCCGGATCTGGTCCAGCAGCTGCTGTCTGCTGGCCGCGCCGATGCCCAGCACGGCGACCATGGCGGCGACGCCGATGGCGATGCCGAGCGCGGAGAGGGCCGCCCGCAACGGCCGTCCGCGCAACCCCACCAGCGACACCCGGAAGACGACGGCGGCGGAGAGCCGAGCCGAAGGAGGAAGCGGTATGGAGCTCATGAGCCCTTCCCGTCGTAGTTGATCCGGCCGTCGAGGATCTCCACCCGGCGCGGCAGGCTGCGGGCGATCTCCAGGTCGTGGGTGACGATGACGATCGTGGTGCCGTCGGCGTGCAGCTCGCGGAGCAGGCTCAGCACGCCGGCGCCCGAGGCGGAGTCGAGGTTGCCGGTCGGTTCGTCGGCGAAGACGACCGCGGGACCGGCGACGAGGGCGCGGGCGACCGCGACCCGCTGCCGTTCGCCGCCGGAGAGCTCGTGCGGCCGGTGACCGAGCCGGTGGCCCAGGCCGACGCGCTCAAGGGCCGCGGTGGCGCGCCGGGCGCGGGTCCCGGCGGATACGCCCTGGTAGAGCAGCCCGGTGGCCACGTTGTCGACCGCGCTGAGGTGCGGTGTGAGGAAGAACTGCTGGAAGACGAAGCCGATCCAGCTCGCCCTGACCGCGGAGATCTGCCGGTCGCGGAGGGTCGCCAGGTCGTGCCCGAACATCCGGACGGTTCCGCTGTCGGGCAGTTCGAGCGCCCCCAGGATGTGCAGCAGGCTCGACTTGCCGGAACCCGAAGGGCCGACGACGGCCAGCAGCTCCCCGCGATGCACCGACAGCGACACCTCGCGCACCGCCGCCACCCCGCCCGGATAGGTCTTGGACACCTTCTCAGCGGTGATCACGGCGGTCATGACGACGGCACCTCGACGCGCAAGCCCTCGGTGATCCCGGGGCCGCTGACCTCGACCAGCCCGAGGGCGAAGGAGCCGAGCCGTACCGGGACGGCGTGCCCGGCGCCGGACGCGTCGACGACGCGGACCGCGTAGGAGTCCTTGCTCTGGGCGAGCAGCGCGGCCACTGGTACGGCGAGCACGTTCCGGTCCACCCTGCTGGTGAAGCTCACGGTCACCGGGGCGCCGTCCAGCCCGCCTGCGGCCTTACGCCCGGTGAGGCTCACCTCGACGGGGACGGTCGCGTCGCCGGTGGCCTGACCGGGCTGCCGGTCCTGGGCGGAGCCCGACGGGGCGGTGGCCACCGTGCTCACCCGCCGGATGCGTCCCGGCACGGTCCGCCCGCCCGGCAGGTCGACGCTCACTTTGGCGTTCTTGACGGCCAGCTGCCGCTGGTTCACCGGCAGGTCGACGTTGACGACCTGCCGGGTTCCGGTGGCCCTGACGACGACCCCGCCGGCGGTGCCGCCCGAGACGCCGGGCACGGCGGCGATCCGCAGGGCCTCCGGGGCGACGACGGCGTCGCCGGGGTTGACCACCCCGGTCTGTTCGACGCCGAGGTGACGCTGCCAGCGCCGGACGGCACGCCAGGTGGCGTAGCCGAAGTGCCTGTCGACCGTGACGTCCTGCCCGTAGCCCAGCGCCACCAGGTTTCTCTCCAGGACGGCGACGTCCTGCCCGTCGCGCACCCCCTGCCGCAGCGGGCGCCACAGCGGTGTCGCCCCGTAGAAGAGCGGTACGGAGCGCCCGTTCACGCCGTACACCCGCTGCCCCCGGCGTACGGTCCGTCCGGTGGGGGGCAGCCAGGTGAGGGTGCCTCCGCCGGCCGAGACGAGGTAGGTGCCGGAGTAGCCCAGCGTCCCGTCGATCTCCTCGTGGTCGGCGAGGTCGGTGCGGACCACCGGGGCCGTGGTCACGGTCGCCTCCCGTGGCGCCGGGGCGCGGGACGGCGGCCGCGTCACGACCACGACGGTCGCGGCCACGGCGACCGCGAGACCGGCGGCGGCCCACAGCAGGCGGCGACGGCGCCGGGGGTGCCGCTTGGCGGCGGGTCCGGGCGCGGTGCCGTCGCCGGGGGAGTCGTCGGAGGAGGGGTCCCTCATCCCGCGCCGCCGGAGGACGACGAGGACTTCTGACAGGCCATCAGCGCCTGCTGCACCTTGGGGTCGTTGAGCCGGTCGCGGATGGTGAGTCCCTGCCCCGGCTGGGGATCCGGCGCGTCGACGCCCTTCTCACGCAGGCACCGGGCGATCGCGACCATCCGATCCATGTCCTCGGAACCGCCCATCTTCTCCTGCGCCTTGACGGGCAGGTACTGCTGGCACGCCTTCATCGCGGCCTGAAGGGCGGCGGTGTTCCCCGACTTGGGGATGGTGATGGCCCCGGGCCGGTTGGGGTCGGGATCGGGCATGTTCACCCCGTTCTCCCGCATGCATCGCGCGTAGGCGACCCCCTGGTCCTGGACGTTCGGCGTGCTCGTACCGGTCTGCGCGTTCTGGCCGGAGTCCGTGCCGCAGCCCGTCAGGACCAGCGCGGCGGCGATCATCACGGCTCCGCTGAGCCGGGGAGTTCTCATGGTTTTTCGACCTTCCGTCTTTCGCGGTACGGCGCGGCCGTGAACGGCGGCGCCGTGCTCCACAGGTCTACAGACGGGGGCGTTCGGCTGACGTTTCCGTCATTGGAAACATCGGCTTTATCCACGCCGTCCTACTGTGGCGGCACACCCACCTGAGGAGAGGCGTGCCATGCGCGTGCTGATGGTCGAGGACGAGCGTGTGCTGGCCGACTACGTCGCCGACGGGCTGCGCGGAGAGAACATGACGGTGGACGTCGCCTACGACGGGACCGATGCGCTGAGACGGCTCGCCCGATCCGACTACGACGTGGTGATCCTCGACCGGGGCCTTCCCGGGGTCTCCGGTGACCAGGTGTGCGAGGAGCTCACCAGGGAGGGCAGCAGGACCAGGGTGCTGATGCTCACCGCGGCGGGCAGCGTCCGCGACCGGCTCCAGGGCTTCAGCCTGGGCGCCGACGACTACCTGCCCAAGCCGTTCGACTACTCCGAGCTGCTCGCCAGGGTGTCGGCGCTCGGCAGGCGGACCGGTACGGCGCTGCCCCCGGTGCTGCGGTGCGGCGGCCTCACGCTGGACACCTCACGGCTGCAGGCCTCCCGTGACGGGGTCCCGCTGGCGCTGTCCCCCAAGGAGTTCGCCGTCCTGGAGGTGCTGATGTCGGCTCAGGGACGGGTCGTCAGCGCCGAGGAACTGCTCGAACGGGCGTGGGACGAGAACGCCGACCCGTTCACCAGCGCCGTCCGTGTCGTGATGGCCAAGCTGAGGGCCAAGCTGGGAGACCCGCCGGTGATCGAGACCGTGCTGGGCACCGGATACCGGATCTGAGCCGTGGCGACGTCGCGCCGGGTGCCCGCACGGTGGCTCGGCCTGCCGGTCAGGGTCAGGCTCGCCGCGGTGCAGGGCGGGCTCATCCTCGCCGCGGGGACGGTCGTCATCTTCGTCGTCTACTTCCTGCTGGCACGGAGCGTCGACTCCAAGGTCAAGGTGATCTCCTTCACCAACAAGTCGACCGCGAAGCCGCCGGGCGAGTCGGTGGACGTCATCGTCTCCATGGCCAGGTCCTACACGACCGAGGCCATCGACAGGCGGCTGGCGCAGGCCCGCTACGAACTGCTGCACCAGCTGTTCACCACGTCCGCCGCCTGCCTGGCCGTACTGGTCATCATGGCCGCGCTCATCGGCTGGTGGCTGGCGGGCAGGATGCTCAGGCCGCTCAACCAGATCGCGGAGACCGCGCGGCGCCTCTGCCTGGACAACCTGCACGAGCGCATCGAACTCAGGGGGCCGGACGACGAGCTCAAAAGGCTCGCCGACACCTTCGACGACATGCTCGCCCGGATCGAGCAGGCCGCGGACAGTCAGCGTCGTTTCGTCGCCAACGCCTCCCACGAGCTGAGGACCCCCCTGGCCGTCCAGCGCACGGTGCTCCAGCTGGGGCTGGCCGGGCCGATGTCGGAGAAGGTGGTCCGGGCCAGACGGGAACTGCTGACCATCAACGAACGCAGCGAGCGGCTGATCGAGGGACTGCTGCTCATGGCGCAGAGCGACCGGGGCCTGGCGCGCAGGGAGCCCATCCCGCTCCACGAGGTCGCGGGGGAGGTCCTGGCCCAGTACACCGACGTCGCCGCCTCGGCCGGTGTGCGCACGGAGCTGAGGGCCGCGCCGGTCGAGATCTCCGGCGACCGGGTCCTCATCACGCAGCTCCTCATGAACCTGGTGCAGAACGCGATCCGCTACAACCGTCCCGGCGGTGTGGTCGAGGTGACCGTCACGGCGTCGGGCGACCTGACGGTCGGCAACACCGGCCAGGACATCCCCCCGGACAAGGTCGACGAGCTGTTCGAACCCTTCGTCCGGTTCGGCGAGGCGAGGTCCGGCCCCAGGGAGGGCGCCGGTCTGGGGCTGTCGATCGTCCGTTCCATCGTCGCCGCCCACAGCGGCGTGGTCGTCGCCCGCGCCCGTTCCGGCGGGGGCCTTGAGGTCAGCGCGACGCTGTCGGCCGCCGCGGTGGGCTGCGGCTAGCCGGGCCCGGCCGGTCGCCGGGGACAACCGAGCCGAAAGGGCGTGTCATGTCGGGTTACCTCGACGTCGGGGGCAGGTGCCTGCTCGCCGTCGTCTTCCTGATGTCGACGGTGGGCAAGGCGCGTTCCCCGGTCCTGTTCCGCGCGTTCGCGAAGTCGCTGCGGGACCTGCGGGTGCTGCCCGCGGGCCGGGAGACGGCGGCGGCCGCCCTGATCGTGGCCGCCGAGGCGACAGGCGGTGTCCTGCTGGTCTTCGACGCCACCGCGACCGGGGGAGCGCTTCTGTCCGCGGCCCTGCTGACGGTCTTCGCCGTGGTCATCGCCTGGTCGACGTCCCGGGGCGGCTCGGCCGGCTGCCGGTGCTTCGGCGCCTCGACGCGACCGCTGGGCCGTGCGCACGTCGTCCGCAACGTGCTCCTCGCGCTGGTGGCCGTCTTCGTCGCGGTGGCCGGTCACGACCAGCGGCTGCTCGCACCGGGTACGGCGGTCGCGTTCATAACCGGGGGAGCGGTGGCGCTGGTCGTCGCCCGGCTCGACGACATCGTCGATCTGTTCGGCGCGTCCCCCGATCCCCGCACGCCTCACTGAGAAGGTAGGCAGCCATGTCCGCACAGCTCGTCTTCGTGATTCCACTGGGACTGCTCGGCATCCTGAATCTGGCGCTCGTGCTGGGCGTGATCAGACGCCTGCGTGAGCACTCCAGACTGCTCGCGGCCAGGCCCGGGGAACCGGGTAAGGGGGAGACGGGCGTCGGAGCCCTTCTGCCCGCGGTGGGGAGGAGGCCCGCCGACTTCACGACCGTCACCGTGGACGGGGAGCGGATCTCGCGGGACCGGCTCTCCGGCGACACGCTGGTGGGGTTCTTCTCGGTCGGCTGTGCGCCCTGCGCCGAACTGGAGCCCGAGTTCGTACGGCGGGCCGGCGGGATGCCCGCGGGACGCGAGCAGGCGCTGGCCGTCGTCGTAGGGGAGGAGACGGGGGACACGCTCGCCTACGTGGCGAGGCTGTCCGCGGTCGCCCGGGTGGTGGTCGAGCCCGCGGGCGGCCCGGTCTCCGCCGCGTTCAACGTGACGTTCCTGCCGGTGATCTGCGTGCTGGACGCCGCCGGGGCGGTCGCGGCCTCCGGCTTCACCTTCCACAAGATCCCCGAGCCGCTGGAGCACGAGGGTTCGGGACGGAGCTGAGAGGGCGCTGGGAGCCGGTTTCCCGGCGGACCCCGGAAAGGGCTCGGCCTCCGGCCTCCGCGGGTGCCCGCGTGGTCACCAGGGCCTCCGGTGGGGGAAGGACGTCGCGCTTCCCCCACCGGACAGCCCCGAGAAGGGCTAGAGCCGCTCGACCACGTGGTCGATGCACTTGGTCAGCGCCTCGACGTCGTCGGGGTCGATGGCCGGGAACATCGCGATGCGCAGCTGGTTGCGGCCGAGCTTGCGGTAGGGCTCGGTGTCCACGATGCCGTTGGCGCGCAGGACCTTGGCGACCTCGGCGGCGTCGACCTCGGCGGAGAAGTCGATGGTGCCCACCACGTTCGAGCGGAACTCGGGAGCGGCGAACGGCGAGGTGTAGGAGGTCTTCTCCGCCCACGTGTAGAGCCGCTGGGCCGAGTCGGCGGTGCGGGCGGTGGTCCAGGCCAGACCGCCGTTGCCGTTCATCCACTCGAGCTGGTCGGCCAGCAGGAACAGCGTGGCCACCGCCGGGGTGTTGTAGGTCTGGTCCTTGACGGAGTTGTCGATCGCCGTCGGCAGGCTGAAGAACTCGGGGACGTACCGGCCGCTGCCGGAGATCTCCTCGACCCTGGCCAGCGCGGCCGGGGACATCAGGGCGAGCCACAGACCGCCGTCGGAGGCGAAGCTCTTCTGCGGGGCGAAGTAGTAGACGTCGAACTCGCTCGCCTCGACGGGCAGGCCGCCCGCGCCGGAGGTGGCGTCGACCAGGACCAGCGAGCCCTCCTCGCCGACCCGCTTGATCGGCATCGCGACGCCGGTCGAGGTCTCGTTGTGGGTGAGCGCGTAGACGTCCACGCCCTCTTCGAGACGGGCCTCGGGGTGGCTGCCCACCTCGGACTTGATCACGGTCGGGTCGCCCAGCCACGGGGCCTTCGCCACGACGGAGGCGAACTTGGAGGAGAACTCGCCGAAGTGCAGGTGCTGCGACCTCTCACGGACGAGCCCGAAGGCGGCGATGTCCCAGAACGCGGTGGTGCCGCCGTTGCCGAGGACGACCTCGTACCCCTCGGGGAGGGAGAACAGCTCCCGCAGGCCCGCGCGCACGCGCCCGACGAGCGACTTGACGGGCTTCTGCCGGTGGGAGGTGCCCATCAGGGTGGAACCGGAGGCGGCCAGAGCCGCCAGCTGCTCAGGTCGTACCTTCGAGGGCCCGCAGCCGAAACGGCCGTCGGCGGGCTTGATGTCAGAGGGAATCACGATGTCAGCCACCTGAACAGCGTACTGAGCCCGCCGTGCGATCCCGCTCGGGGTCCGTATTTCGAGACGTGCGTGGTGTCCGGAATGAGACTGAAATCACCCGATAAACACGAGACGGCTGCCGCGCGAGAGTGCGTCGCGCGACAGCCGTACGAGACTGATCGGGGGATCAGAAGGAGGCGAGGACCTCGGCGGCGCCGGGGACGTCGTTGATCGAACGCTGCGGCGGACCCACGTACTTGGCGCTGGGGCGGACCAGCCTGCCCGTGCGCTTCTGCTCCAGGATGTGAGCCGCCCAGCCCGCGGTGCGCGCGCAGGTGAACATGGAGGTGAACATGTTGGCGGGGACCTCGGCGAAGTCCAGGATGACCGCGGCCCAGTACTCGACGTTGGTGGCGAGCACCCGGTCGGGCTTACGGGCGTGCAGCTCTTCGAGAGCGGCCTGTTCGAGCGCCGCGGCGACCTCGTAACGGGGCGCGTTGAGCTCCTTGGCCGTACGGCGCAGCACGCGGGCCCTGGGGTCCTCGGCCCGGTAGACCCGGTGGCCGAAGCCCATGAGCCGCTGGCCGCTGTCCAGCTCCTGCTGGACCCACTTCTTGGCGTCGCCCAGCTTCTCGACGCCCTCGATCATGTGCAGCACACGGGCGGGGGCGCCCCCGTGCAGCGGACCGGACATGGCGCCGACCGCTCCGCTCAGCGCCGCCGCGACGTCGGCGCCGGTCGAGGCGATCACCCGGGCGGTGAAGGTGGAGGCGTTCATGCCGTGCTCGGCGGCGGACGTCCAGTAGGCGTCGATCGCCTTGACGTGCTTGGGGTCGGCCTCGCCCCGCCAGCGGATCATGAACCGCTCGACGATGCTCCCGGCCTTGTCGACCTCGCTCTGCGGGACCATCGGCAGGCTGAGGCCACGCGCCGACTGGGCGACGAAGCTGAGGGCGGTCACACTGGCGCGCGCCAGGTCGGCGCGTACCTGCTCGGCGTCGATGTCGAGCGCCTGGTTGAAGCCGTACGCGGGGGCCAGCATGGCCAGCGCGCTCTGTACGTCGACGCGGATGTCACCGGAGTGGACAGGGATGGGGTACGGTTCGGCCGGGGCCAGGCCCGGCTCGAACGTGTTGTCGACGAGCAGGCCCCACACGCGTTCAAAGGGAACGCGACCGACAAGCTCCTCGATGTCGACGCCCCGGTAACGAAGGGCGCCCCCTTCTTTGTCCGGTTCCGCGATCTCCGTCTCGAAGGCCACCACGCCTTCGAGCCCGGGTTTGAAGTCGGACATTCTCGGCCGCCTCCCTTTCTTGAAGTCAAAGCCTTGATGTCGAGATACCGGCGGGTCATATTCAACCCCCTAGGGCGCGGTGGTGTGCCGCCGGACCCGCCGGAACGCGATCGTCCCAGGTGGGGGCGGTGCGCATGCTCTCCGTCAAGCACGGGAGAATACCTTCCCGTGGATGCCACCTCGCGCCCGCCTTCGCTTGCCGGGCTTCGCCGCACCTACGAAGGTCTCCCTCTGCTTGAGGAAGATCTCGCTCCCGACCCCGTCAGCCAGTTCGCCCGATGGTTCGACGACGCCGTGGCGGCCGAGCTTCCCGAGCCGAACGCGATGGTCGTCGCGACCAGTTCGGCGGGCGGCAGGCCGACGGCCAGGACCGTCCTGCTGAAGGGCTACGACGAGGACGGATTCGTCTTCTACACCAACTACGAGTCACGCAAGGGCCGCGACCTCACGGAGAACCCCAGGGCCGGCCTGCTGTTCCCCTGGCACTCCATCCGCCGTCAGGTGAGGATCGAGGGCCACGTGGTACGGCTGCCGCGGGAGGAGTCGGCCGCCTACTTCAGGTCCCGCCCCTACGGCTCGCGCATCGGGGCGTGGGCCTCGCGGCAGTCGGCCGTCGTGCATTCCAGGCAAGAGCTCGACGAGCGCTACGCGGAGCTGGCCGAGCGCTGGCCGGAGGATCCGCCGGTGCCCGACTTCTGGGGCGGTTTCCGGGTCGTGCCGTCGGAGGTGGAGTTCTGGCAGGGCCAGCTCGACCGCATGCACGACCGTCTTCGCTACCGCCGTACGGGCGCCTCGTGGACCGTCGAACGCCTGGCCCCGTGACTTGTTACCTGGCCACTACTGATATATCCCCATATGTCCTAAGGGCTGAGGGGGATATGTGGCGGTCAGGAATCTCGTCAGGAGACTCGCGGTGGACACCCGTCCACTGCGAGTCTCGGCCTACCGGCGGCTCTGGATGGGTCAGGGCGTCTCGTTCATCGGCTTCCAGCTCACCTCGGTAGCGGTCAGCGCCCAGATCTACGGCATGACCGGCTCCTCCTTCTGGGTCGGCATGCTCGGCCCGGCCAACCTGATCCCGCTGGTCGCCTTCGGCCTGTGGGGCGGGGCCGTCGCCGACGCCGTGGACCGGCGCAAACTGCTGCTGATCGGCTCCCTGATCGCCTGGAGCGCGACGCTGGCCCTGCTCGCCCAGGCGCTCCTGCAGGTGTCGAGCGTCGGCCTGCTGCTGGCCACCGTCGCCGTCCACGCCACCGGGTTCGCCATCACGGGCCCGACCCGGGGGGCGATCATCCCCAGGCTCGTCCCCACCGAGCTCGTCCCCGCCGCCAACACCCTCAACTTCCTGGTCGGCAACCTCGGAACCGTGATCGGCCCGCTGATCGCGGGCTTCGTGCTCGCCCAGAGCGGCGTCGCCGTCGCCTACCTGATCGACGCCCTGCTGTTCGGCGTCGGCTTCTACGCCGCCGTACGGCTGCCGAGCCTCGAACCGGTCGGCGCGGTGACCAGCCCCGGCCTGCGCTCCGTCGTGGACGGCCTGCGCTACATCTCCGGCCACCCCGTGGTGATGATGTCGTTCGTCGTGGACATCATCGCCATGGCGTTCGCGCTGCCCAGGGCGCTGTTCCCCGAGATCGTCGCCGAACGCTTCGGCGGCGACCCGCTCGCGTTCGGCTGGCTCTCGGCGAGCATCTCGATCGGCGCGGTCCTCGGCGGCCTGCTGTCCGGCTGGGTCGGCCGGATCAGCCGCCAGGGGCTCGCCCTGACGTTCGTGATCGCCGCCTGGGGCGTCAGCGTCGCCCTGGCGGGACTGGTCGGCCAGCTGTGGCTGATGATCGCCCTGCTGGCCCTGGGCGGCGCCGCCGACCTGGTCTCGGCCGTCTGGCGGCAGACGATCCTGCAGACCCACGCGCCCGACGACATGCGCGGGCGCATGCAGGGCGTGTTCACGGTCGTGGTCGCCGGAGGCCCCAGGCTCGGCGACCTCAGGGCGGGCGCGACGGCCGTGTGGTTCGGCGCCACGGCCTCCTGGGTCGGCGGGGGGATCGCGTGCGCCGTGACGGTGCTCGCGGTCGGGCTGGCCGTACCGGCCTTCAGGCGTTACCGTTCCGCTGCCGCGGTGTCCAAGTGATCAGAGTGTTTGGGCAGGTTGGGAAGGATTTACCTGCCCCCGATGTTGCCATCGTTGGCCGCTGTGGGCGGATCTCGCAATAGGGTCAGAGTCCAAGGACTTCAGGTCTGTCGCTGTCCCCAGGGGAGGACGCCGCGACCGGCCTTGGAACGAGATAAGGACGGGAGGAGCCTTGACCGCACACGGCCTGATCGACACCACGGAGATGTACCTCCGCACGATCTTCGAGTTGGAGGAGGAGGGAATCACCCCTCTCCGTGCGCGCATCGCCGAGCGGCTTCAGCAGAGCGGTCCCACCGTCAGCCAGACGGTGGCCCGGATGGAGCGCGATGGCCTGGTCAGGGTTGAGGGAGACCGGCACCTGACGATGACCGACCTGGGACGCACGCTCGCCACGCGCGTCATGCGCAAGCACCGCCTCGCCGAGTGCCTGCTCACCCAGGTGATCGGCCTGCCCTGGGAGGAGGTGCACGTCGAGGCCTGCCGCTGGGAGCACGTCATGTCCGAGTCCGTCGAGGCCAGGCTGGTCACGCTGCTGAACCACCCGAAGGAGGACCCGCACGGCAACCCCATCCCGGGCCTTGAGGAATTGGGCGTCGCGGCCCAGGACGGCGCGGCCTGGCAGTCACTGCCGTCGATGGCGGCGTTGGCCGGACCCAGGGATATACCCGTTGTCGTCCGCCGAATTAGCGAACAAGTGCAAAGTGATCCGGCTGTGATGCTTAAACTCAAGCAAGTTGGGATACAACCCGGACGCGAGGTAACGCTCGCGGCAAGCGACGACGGTGTGCGGGTGACAGGTGACGACAAGGCGGAGAATACTCTGGCGGACCTCCCGCGAGACATCGCCGCGCATGTCTTCGTCTCCACCCGATGACCAAGATCTATCTGCTTGGTTGAAATCCCCCCGGGAGACCCTCCACTCCCCTGCCGAGACCGCAGCAGGAGCAACCGTGGTTCGCTTTGCGCAAAGCCGTCCCCAAGGGGTGGTCGCTGGATGAAACGGTGGGGGGATCTCTCACAGGACACCGCCGACCACCTCTCGGCGCATTCGGTCCTCGACCATGCCGAGATGGCGGTGGTCGTCACCGACCGTTTCAGCAACGTCGTCTACTGGAACCCCTTCGCGGAACGGCTGTTCGGCAGGCCGGGCCCTGCGGCCCGCGACCAGTCACGTTCCCTGGGCATCATGGAGAAGGACCACCCCCTCGCCGTCGAGCTCGCCAAGCACGTGCTCAAGGGCGGGGTGTGGGAGGGCACCTTCGACGTCAAGCGCGGCGACGGCACGATCATCTACGTCCGGGCCCAGGCCGTGCCGCTGCGGCACCAGTCGGGCTCGGTCACCGGCATCGTCATCACCGCCAGGGAGGCGATGCGCAGCAACGAGCGCGAGAAGGACCGCTACGGCCTGCTCGAACGGATCGGCGAGCGCCTCGCGGGCTCGCTGTACGTCGAGGAGACGCTCAACCGCGTCGCCGAGATGCTCGTCCCGCAGTTCGCCGACCACTGCTTCATCGAGCTCATGGACAACGGCAGGCTGACCAGGAAGGTCTCCAGCCACGTTCCGGGCTGGAGCCCGCCGCCCAACACCTGGGCCCCCATCGGCGCCGACATCAACTACCCGACCGGGCACTACGCCGAGATCGCGCTGCGGCGCCAGGAGACGATCCTCGTCGAGGACTTCTCCCAGACCAACTACCCCAGCCCGGGAGAGGCCAGCACCCGCCTCGCCGCCGAGATCGGGATGACCTCGGCGATCGTGGCTCCGCTGTGCGTGCGCGGTGAGATCCTCGGGCTGATGTACCTCGGCCTGTCCAACCTGACCGACCGGCGCAGCCCGCACTACGACGCCTTCGACCGTGACTTCGTCGGAGCCGTCGCGACCCGGGTCGCGCTCGCCGTGGACAACGCGCTGCTGTTCGAGGAGGAGCGGCACACCGCCGAGTCCTTCCAGAAGAACCTGCTGCCCCCCGCGCCGCTGCCCGAGCTCGACGGCCTGGAGATCGCGGTCCGTTACTGTCCCGCGGCGCCGCTCGCCTCGCACGGCCAGGGCATCCAGACCCAGGTCGGCGGCGACTGGTACGACGTCATCCCGCTGTCCGCGGGCCGGGTCGGCATCGTCATCGGCGACGTCGAGGGCAGGGGGGCCAAGGCCGCCGCCGTCATGGGCCAGCTCAGGGCCGCGCTGCGGGCCTTCGCCCAGGACGACAAGCCACCTGCGGAGATCCTCGCCAGGCTCGACGACTGGACCCACAGCATCGCCACCCCCGAGTGGGACGACAGCGGTGCCGACATCAGCGTCCCGCCCATCGTCACCTGCCAGTACCTCGTCTACGACGCCTGGTCGCGCCAGCTGTCCTTCGCCAACGCCGGGCACGCCCCGCCGCTGCTCCTGGTCGACGGCACCTGCAGCGAGCTGGAGATCGAGGAGGTCGGCAAGCCCCTGGGCGTCCGCGCCCGTGGCATCAACGCCGACCTGGTCTACAAGGAGGAGACCCGCACGCTGCCCGCGGGGGCCGCGCTGCTGCTCTACACCGACGGCCTGGTCGACCGCCGCCCCCTGCGCGACGCCGACGGCAGGCCGCCGAGCGACGAGGAGACCCTCGCCGCGCTCTTCGGCAAGCTCATCGAGATCTCCGACGACACGGTCGAGAACATCGCCGAGGCCGCGACGGACGCCGTCCCCGGCGAGATCGACGACGACATGGCCATCCTGGTCGTCAGGTCCGCCCGTGATGAGCTCGACGTCGAGGAACGCACCTTCCCCGCCCAGCCCATCATGGTCGGCGAGGCCCGCAGGATGGCGGCGGAGGCCTTCAGCGGCTGGAACGTCCCCGAGGAGCGCGCCGAGCTGGCCTGCCTGCTGGTCTCCGAGGTGGTCACCAACGTCGTGCTGCACGCGGCGAACGCCAGCGTCCCCCGCCGTGACCTGGTGATCGACACCACCACCCCCTTCTCCTTCGACGAGTCGTGGGACATCCCGGGCTTCGAGGACGAGGTCGTCAACGAGAAGGAGTTCACCCTGAGGCTCCGCAGGGGAGGCGAATCCGTCTGGGTCGAGGTCTTCGACCAGGACCTGCGCCTTCCCCGCATCCGCAGCGCGGGGGAGAACGACGAGGGTGGCCGAGGTCTCTACCTCGTCGACCAGCTCGCCAAGCGCTGGGGTTCCCGCCCGACCAGGGAGGGCAAGGCCGTCTGGTTCGAGATCCCCACCAAGTCACGCTGACCAGAATCAAGATCACTGCCAGGTTTCGTGAGCTTGTCCGGAATTTCCCGCAGGTTACGCGTCCTGGGCCGGTGAAGCGGTCAGGGCATGGCGCCCTCGTCATAGAAGCCGGGGACGATCGGTGCTTCACTCGGGGGATGGATCTGGCCTTCGAACGTCGCGGGACAGGGGAGCCCCTGGTCCTGCTGCACGGAATCGGTCACCACTGGCAGGCGTGGCTGCCGGTGCTCGACCTGCTCGCGGCCGAACGGGACGTGATCGCCGTCGACCTTCCCGGCTTCGGCGCCTCCCCGCCGCTGCCGCCGGGCTCGCCGTACACGGTGGAGAGCCTCGCCGACGCGGTCGAGATGTTCTGCGCGAGGCTCGGCCTCGGCGAACCCCACGTCGCGGGCACCTCCCTCGGCGGGTACGTGGCCCTGGAGCTGGCCTCGCGGGGGACGGTCCGTACGGCCACGGCGCTGTCGCCCGTCGGATTCTGGAACCGAAGCGAGCTGGTGTACTCGCGGGCGGTGCTCAGGACGTTCCGGGCACTGGCCTTCGCGCTCGACTCGGAGCGGGGCGAGGCCCTCGCGGCGAACCCGCTGGGCCACACGCTGGCCGCCGGGCTGCTCGTCGGCCGCCCGTCCAGGCTCTCCGCGCAGGACCTCTCCTCGGCCAGGCGGGCGCTGCGGGAGGCGCCGGGGTTCGACGACACCCTCGACTCGTTCGTCTGGCTGATGCCTCCGGCGCCGCCGAAGACGCCGGTGACCATCGCCTGGGGCGATCGCGACCGGCTGTTCCCCCGGCGGCAGGCCGTACGGGCCGCCAGGTGGTCGGGGCAGCGGGTGCGACTGCTGCGGGGTTGCGGTCACCTGCCGATGAACGACGATCCGGCCCTGGTCGCGCGGGTGGTGCTTGAGGGGTCACGGAGCTGACGACGGGACCGTCGGCCCCGCTCCGTACGGCGTGCGGGGCCGGCCTCGTCGGGTCGGTGGACTAGCGGAAGGTCTGGCCCCAGAGGGCGAGCATCACCAGGATGAAGACGATCATGATGCCGGCGTAGGCGACCGTGCCGAGCCGCATCGCGCGCCGTACCCGGTTGAGCCCCCAGGCGAACAGGAACGCCAGGAAGACCAGCAGGATCAGTCCGCTGTCCATCAACACCGCCTCAGGGGGAGCCTACGGTGACCAGTATGCGTCGGCCGTGAGGATCTTGTGGCGATTAACCACGACACCGTTTCTCGTGGAATGGTGCTGTCCGTGAGTAGATGGGTGAAAGTGACACGCGTTCCTTCGGCCGTCCGGGGCTCCGTGCTCGCCGTCGCGCTCGCCGCCTGCCTGGCGGCCTGCTCCTCGGGAGGTTCGGGGACCTCGGGAGTCTCGGGGGAGAGCCCCTCGGCTGCCGCGTCGCCCACTGTGGCCGCCACCGCCGACGTGTCGCAGGTGCCGTCGGCGTCGCCCAGCGAGAGCGTGCCGGACGTTCCGGTGGAGCCGAGCCCCACCCCCACGGCGACGCCGACACGCACCGGGGGTATTTCGCGGGTCGACGACGTGACGGGGCGGCTCAGCCCGCTGGGGAAGGAGTCGGTCGTGGTCGACGCTCCTGACGGGCCGCACGAGGTGCACCTCACCGGTGACACGGTCGTGCTCGACACACAGGGGAGTGTCTGCCAGAAGGGGGCCGTTCCGCACCGCTGCACGTCGGCGGAGCTGTTCAAGGCGCTCAAGGCGGGGGTCACGTTCGAGGCGAGGGTGCTGATCTCGGAGGGTGACGCGATCAAGGTCGAGGAGATCGTCAAGGATTGAGGGGCAGGCCGCCCTTCCGTGGCGGGAGGGCGGCGTCCCGGCGTTTCCGAGGGGTCAGAAGCCGAACGAGCGGCCGATGATCTCCTTCATGATCTCGGTCGTGCCGCCGTAGATCGTCTGCACCCGGCTGTCGATCCAGGCCTTGGCCACGGGGTAGTCCATCATGTAGCCGTAGCCGCCGTGCAGCTGCAGGCAGCGGTCGATGACCTTGTTCTGCAGCTCCGTGGTCCACCACTTGGCCTTGGCCGCGTCGACCGCGCTCAGTTCCCCGGCGTTGAGGGCGAGGACGCACTTGTCCACGTAGTGACGGGCGATCTCCAGCTCGGTGTCCAGTTCGGCCAGGACGAACCGGGTGTTCTGGAAGCTGCCGATGCTGCGGCCGAAGGCCGTACGGGACCTGCAGTACTCGACGGTCTGCGCCAGGACGGCCTCCGCCGAGGCCACCGCCATCACCGCGATCGACAGGCGTTCCTGCGGCAGGTTGGCCATGAGCTGGTAGAAGCCCCGCCCCTCCTGTCCGCCGAGCAGGTTGGCCACGGGAACCCGTACGTCGTCGAAGAACAGCTCCGCCGTGTCCTGGGCGTGCATGCCGATCTTCTCCAGGTTGCGGCCCCGGCCGAAGCCCTCCATGCCCCGTTCGACGACCAGCAGCGAGACGCCCTTGGCGCCCGCCTCCGGGTCGGTCTTGGCGACCACGACGACGAGGTCGGAGTTGATGCCGTTGGTGATGAAGGTCTTCTGGCCGTTGACGACGTAGTGGTCGCCCTCGCGCCTGGCGGTGGTCCTGATGCCCTGCAGGTCGCTGCCCGCGCCGGGCTCGGTCATCGCCACGGCCGTGATCAGCTCGCCCGAGGCGAACCCGGGCAGCCAGCGGGCCTTCTGGTCGTCGTCGGTGAGGTCGACGAAGTACGGCGCCATCACGTCGTTGTGCAGGGAGAAGCCGAGACCGGTGGCGCCGATCCGCATGACTTCCTCGACGATCACGGTGTTGTAGCGGAAGTCCTTGATCCCGGCGCCGCCGTACTCCTCGGGCACTCCGAAGCCGAACATGCCGATCTCCCCGGCCTTCTTCCACACCTCGCGGGGGACGATGCCGTCCTTCTCCCACCGGTCGTGGTGGGGAACCACCTCGCGGGCCATGAACTCGCGCACGGTCTCCAGGAAGAGGAGGTGCTCCTCCTGGAAGAGGTCTCGTCGCATGGGCTTGCCTCCTTGGGATACGAGGACAGAATACGATTCTGTTACCCATAGGTACACCCAGGTGACGGGCGTTGTACGGCCTCCGCCGGAGATTCGGCGGATCACAAGTCCGCCACAGTCTGCTGGGGGTCTTGTCATCTTCCTGCGTCATGCTGGGGCTGGGCAGTACGATCCGGAGCGAGTTGTGACTTTATGACCGGTTTTATGGCTTGGTACCGAGGATCGGAGTGTTGCGGTGTTTCGCTGGGGAGCAAAGCTCAGGGGGACGATCGTGGCTTCGGCCCTTGGGGCTGCCTGTGCCGGACTGGTCGTGATTCCCGCAGGTGCCTCGCGGGCCGACACTCAGGTTCAGCCCTACTCGTATATTTGCCACGGCCCTGGTGTGTCCGGGAACGTAACTGTCTCGGTAGGCGTGTCTGTGGCGACGCCTGTCTACGCGAATGGGCCGTTGGTTGTGAATTGGACGTTGAACCAGCTCGCCCTTGCTGCGAACAAAGACTTTCAGGTCGGTGGACACCTTCTGGCGACCGCGACATCGAGAATCAATGGACTTTGGGAACAGGGGCAGGCGGTTCTTATTCTCCCTTCGGAGAGTAAAATTGACATTCCAGCGTCTACGGGAACGCCAAAGCCCATTATCGTTCCGAACCTGAGAGGGCAATTCACCGCTCCCAAGACTGGGGATGCGACAATCGTCCCTGAGAAGATTGTCGTTGACTTTGTTCCTTCTCAGCGCCTGGTCAACAGTGCTGACGTTCCTGACGGGACGAGCCCTCTTCACAAGATTGTCTACAGCCCTTCGGGAGGCTGGAAGAAAGTCGATAGGCCCCCGGCCAACTCTGTCGAGCAAGCCTACGGAGATGAGCTTTGGGAAGCCTCACAGAAGGACGCAACGGCTGAGATCGAGTTCATCGGAACGGGTATCGAATACATCGGTGAGCGGACGATCGGTCTGGGAGAGGTCGGAGTGTCATTGAGGCCGGACCCCCGCCTCAACCTCGATGTGATCACGGAAAAGGTGGCGCCTTCGCAGAAGGACGGAACCCCGATTCCGACCCCGAGTCCCACCTCCACCGATTCTCCGAAGGTCTACGTGAAGGAAACGTTGTGGAGGTCGCCGCTTTCGCTGGGGTACGGCAAGCATGTGCTGAAGTTGACGAACAACGAAGACAAGCCCATGCGTCTTGACGCCTTCAGGGTTACCTCCTCAACGGTGACGCATGATGCGTCTTCCCCCTATCGCGTGGACTGTGAGCTTGCCCCTGGCGCACCGGTTCCTCCGGTGAAGGTCACCGTCGAGAAGACCCCTACTCCGACGGCTACCCCCACGACTCCGACCCCCACCCCCACCAGGACCCCGACCGTGGTGCCCAGTACCCACTACACGACCGTGCCGCCCCACACCGCCACCCCCAAGCCGACCCTCACCGTCACCGCGACCGTGACCCCCACCCGGCCGACGCCGACCGCTCCTCAGGTGGTCGTGACGCCCAGCGGTGGCGCGCAGACGGGTGAGGCTCCCGACGAGAAGCGTTCGGGCGCGGGGCTGATCGGCGGCGGGACGGCGATGGTGCTCGCGAGCGTGGTCGGCGGAGTGGCGTTGAGGCGGCGGCGTGCGGCGCACAGCCAGGGCCGCTGACGCGAAGCGGGTCGGTAGGAGACAGTAGGCGCATGCGCGGGGACAGGTAAGGAGGCGCCGGATGTATCCAGGGCCTTCACAGGGTCAGGGCCCCTACTACGGAGGCGGCCGTCCGCCCAGGAAGGGCGGTGGCCTGCTGCTGCCCACCCTGCTGGTGGTCGGCTCGCTCGGCGGGGTCGCCGCGATCATGGCCGGGCTGCTGACCTACCTGACGCCGGTCGCCGACGACGAGCCGTACGGCCCGCCCGTGCCGCAGGCGGCCGACAGCATGATCGTGCAGGACGTTCCCACCCAGGGCGGTCAGGAGACGCAGGCCGTACAGCCGGAGCAGCCGCAGGATCCGCAGCCGCAGGAGCCGGTCGCGGCGGCCGCCCCCGCCGAGGTGGGGCACGGCGGGCTCGACACGCCGTTGACGGCCGCCGCTCCCACCGCTCGTCCGCCGTTGCCCGTGGTCAAGCCGCCCGCGCCGCTCAAGAGCACGGGGGTACGGCCGAACAAGCTGGCCATTCCCAAGATCGGACTGCTGGCTCCGCTGATGGCGCTGGGCGTCGACGCCAAGAAGGAGATCCAGACCCCGCCGTTGAGCAAGCCGAACCTGGCCGGTTGGTACAAGAACGGCCCGGTCCCCGGGCAGCAGGGCCCCTCGGTGGTGCTCGGGCACGTGAACACCCGCAGCGGGGCGGCCGTCTTCAGCCGCCTGAAGGAGATCAAACGCGGGGACAAGATCAAGGTCTCCAGGTCGGACAGGACCATCGTGGAGTTCACCGTGGACGGGGTCGAACAGGTCAGCAAGACGTCGTTCCCGTCGAAGCGGGTCTACGGCAACACCGGAGAGGCGACTCTGCGCCTGATCACCTGCGGCGGCGTCTACAACAGTCGGACCCACCACTACACCGACAACATCATCGTCTACGCGACCCTGTCGGCCACCCGCAAGGCCTGAGCCGTAAGGCCTGACCTGCGGGGAACGCCCCGCGAAGCCCGGTCTGCGGGACCCGGGTCTGTGCGGCCCGACCGGGAGGCGGACCGGCGGGAAGGCTGACGCGAACGGCCGGGGCGGTTACCGTGGTCGTGTCGAAGATCGTTGCGAACCGTCGAAGAACCCCAAAGGGGAGAAGCCGCCGATGCTCCAGCTGCCGACCTACGACGACGTCCGGGACGCCGCCGCCCGTATCACCTCCCACGCGCACCGCACCCCCGTGCTGCGCTCACGCCGCATCAACGAGAGCGTCGGCGCCGACGTGGTGTTCAAGTGCGAGAACCTCCAGCGCATGGGCGCCTTCAAGTTCCGTGGCGCGTTCAACGCCCTGTCCCGGTTCACCCCGGAGCAGCGGCGCGCGGGCGTGGTCGCCTACTCCTCGGGCAACCACGCCCAGGCCGTGGCGCTGGCCGCCAGGATGCTGGACATCCCGGCCACGATCGTCATGCCCCACGACGCGCCCGCCGCGAAGGTCGCCGCGACCAAGGGGTACGGCGGGCGGGTCGTCGGCTACGACCGCTACGCCGAGGACCGTGAGGAGATCGGCCGCGCGCTGGCCGTGGAACACGGGCTCACGCTGATCCCGCCGTACGACCATCCGGACGTCATCGCGGGGCAGGGCACCGCCGCCCTGGAACTGCTGGAGGAGGTCGGAGACCTCGACGCGCTGTTCGTGCCGCTCGGCGGGGGTGGGCTGCTGTCCGGCACCGCGCTGGTGGCCAAGACGCTGTCGCCGGCGTGCGCGCTGTACGGCGTGGAGCCCGAGGCGGGCGACGACGGCCTGCGGTCCCTGCGCCAGGGGAGCGTCGTCCACATCGACACCCCGGTGACCATCGCCGACGGCGCGCAGACCCAGCATCTGGGCGCCCACACCTTCGCGATCATCAGTCGCGACGTCGACGACATCGTCACCGTGACCGACGCCGAGCTCGTCGAGGCCATGCGGACCTTCTTCGCCACGATGAAGATCGTCGTCGAGCCCACCGGCGCACTCGGCCTCGCCGCCGTCCGCAGGCTCTCGGGAGACCTGGCGGGACGGCGGATCGGTGTGATCATCAGCGGCGGCAACGTCGACGTCGACCGTTTCGCCGCACTGCTGACCGGCCGCTGACCGGCCGGGCGTCCTGGGACGGACCCGTCAGAGCAGTTCCTCAAGCCGGGCGGCGACCTGACGGTAGCGGGAGACCGGAATCAGGTGAACCCCGTCGAAGGCACCGGAGTCGCGGATCTTGAGGACCTGCTCGCAGGTGGCCTCGACCCCGGCCTGACGGTCGGCGGCGACCGCGCGGACCAGGTCCTCGGGGATGTCGATGTCCGGGATCGCGGCGGAGAGACGCCGGGCGTGGTTCTCGCTGGCCAGGACCATCACGCCCGCGTAGACGGGAACCTCGACGGGGTTGGCCTCCCGCCACCTCAGCAGGGTCTCCAGGGAGAAGCCGACCTGGACGAAGACGAAGTCGGCCGCGTGCTTCCAGGCGGGCAGCGGGCGAAGGCCGGCGGCCGTACCGACCTGGAAGGGGCGCACCCCGGAGAAGGCGGGGTCGTCCGGCAGGGCACGAACCTCCTCGATCATCGCGCGCACGTTCAGGTCACCGGTGCGGTTGCCCGTCGTCGGCTTGTCCCCGTAGACGAACAGGAAGCGGTCGACGCCGTAGGCCGCGGCGGTCAGCAGGTCGCGGCGGAACCCCAGCAGATTGCGGTCGCGTGAGTTGAGGCACGCGATGCTACGACCTCCCATCGCCTCGACCTCGTGCGCGACCGCCACGCTGGAGACCGTGGCACGGCCGATGTGGTTGTCGGGCACCAGGAAGGTGTCGGAGATCTTGCTCAGGGTTCCGATCTGGTGCCGGACGTGCATCAGGTCGGGCCGGGTCGGCGGCTCGATCTCGCAGATCACCTGGAACGGGGAAGTCGTCATGGACCAAATGTAGGCAGACCGAAGCGGGGAGGCCACCTGCTTTCCTCGCGTATAAAGCGCTGCGGGAAAACGGAAATCGCATTTCTGAAACGGTTAGGATCCAGCACATGGCGACTACGCGGGCCGGCAACCGTAGAATCCGGATAATCGTCGACCCCGCCCTTCCCGAGGAGACGGCGACCGCCCTCGGTGACAACGTGTTCATGCTCGAAAAGGTGCGAAAGGGCTGGAAACCACTGCCGGAGCCCAAGAAGCGCTCGGCCGCCTCCCTCGCGGTCAAGGGGATGCTGACGGCCTTGGCCCTTGTCGCCGCGGTTTTCGTCGGCGCCGGTCTCCTGATCGAGATCGTGCTTTCCATCACGCTGGCCGGTCTTGTCGTCGCCGCGATACGGGCCGCCGGTGATTCGGAGGACCGCCTTTCTCCGGAACACGCCTTGTACGGCCTCGCCGAAGACTGCCGGGAGAGTTATCTCCTTGAGGAGGATTTCGACGACGCGGCGAGAGAACTGCTCGTCAGGACGAGGACGGCGGCCGGTTCGATTCTCGGTTCGCGGGTCAACGCCGAGGGTCTTCTCGACGACGTGCGCAACTCGGTGGTCCTGCCCACGCAGGAGTGGGAGATCGCACGTCTGCTGGCCAAGCTGTCCGCGTTGCGCGCGGAGCACAGGACGCTCATGGCCGGTGGGGTGACCCCGGAGGTCTCGGCCGCGGTGCGGCCCCTGGAACGGGTGCTGTCCGAGAGCGAGAAGGCGGTCGTCGCCAGGGTCGAGGCGATCGAACGCTACGCCGCCCATGTCGCGCGGGCGGAACAGGCCCAGCGGGCGCATGACCAACTGCGGGCGTTCGCCGAACGACTGCCGCGCTATGAGGAGCTGCTCGCCGAGTCGGGGGCGGACGCGCTGGCCGTACCCGAGGTTGGGCGGCTGGCCGAGGAGGCCGACGAGCTTGAGCGGGCGCTGCGGGACAGCCTCGGGGCCGCGCGGGAGGTCTTCGGGCATCTGGACGGTTCGGCCGGCGGTTCGTAGCGTGACGGCATGAGTGTTGATCAGGTGACGTTACGGCCGATCGTCGCGGAGGACCTGGAGACGCTTGAGCGCTTCTCCGTCGAGCCGGAGGCGGCGGGGCTGTTCGGCTGGCTCGGCTGGTCGGACCCCGGCAGGTGGCGTCAGCTGTGGGAGGAGAACCGTTTTCTCGACGCCGAGGGTGGTCGGCTGCTGGTCGTCCACGACGCGGAGCGGCTCGGCTTCGTCACCTGGCGCAGGATCCTGACCGCGCGGACCTCGTACTGCTGGAACCTGGGGATCGCCCTGTTGCCCGAGGCCAGGGGCCGGGGCTTCGGCACCCGGGCGCAGCGCCTGCTGGTGGAGTACCTGTTCGCGCACACGCAGGTCGTCAGGGTCGAGGCGGTCACCGAGGACGCCAACCTCGCCGAGCAGCGCGCGCTGGAGAAGGCGGGCTTCACCCGGGAGGGCGTGCTGCGCGGTTACTCGTTCAGGAACGGCCACTGGCGTGACGGGGTGATCTACAGCGTGCTGCGCGACGAGGTCGACCTGCCCGGCTGATCACCCGGCGGCGACCCTGGCGATCTCGGCGAGGACGAGGTCGGGCTGGGCGTTCTGCACGTAGTGCTCGCTGGTCGAGGCCGTCACCAGGCGACCCCGGCTCGACAGCGCCGCCAGGCTCCTGGCGTGCCGGGTGTCCTCCTCCGGCTGCCCCGCCGGGACGATCAATGTGACCGGCAGGTCGCCCCACGCCCCGGGACGGACCGTCGCGGCCACCTGGGCGGCGCTGTCCACCGACGCCCACGCCTCGGCGCGGGCCGCCGCCATGCTGCCCGAGCCGTAGACGACGGTGGCGTTCGCGCGGGCCGTCGGGGTCGCCTCCGGAGGCACGAGGGCGTCGCCGCGCAGCCTGAGCAACCCGACCCTGGCGACGAACTGGTTGACGCCGAGCTGTACGGCCAGCAGCGGCCGGGAGATCCGCAGCGCCGTCAGGGCCGTCTCGTCGGTGACGTCGATCAGCACGAGCCCGGCGGTCAGGTTCCGCAGGCGGTCGGCGAAGACCCGCACGACGTTGCCGCCGAAGGAGTGCGCGACCAGCACGTACGGCCCGGCCTCCCCGGAGGCGGCAAGCAGCGCGTGCAGCTCTCCGGCCAGACGTTCCGCCGTACGGGGGGACGGCCCCTCCTGGCTCCAGGCGTATCCCGCCCGGTCGTAGGAGCACACCCGGGAGCGGGCGGACAGGCGGCGTTGGATCACCTCCCAGCTCGCGCTCGACTCGGCCAGTCCCGCTTCGAGCACGACGGTCGGGGCGCCCCGGCCGGTGCAGTACAGGTGCAGGCGGTGGCCGCCCACGTCGACCAGCCGTCCCGGTGCCCGGTGCTCCCGCGCGTCGGCCCGTGAGGCGTTCGACTCGTAGGCGAACCCCACTCCGGAGGCCAGCACGAGCAGGACCAGGGCGAAGGCCACTGCCCGAAGCAGTGCCCGCAGCAGCCTGCGGCCCCTGCCGGGGCGTGGTTTCGTGGTGCGTTCTGGGTTTCTGTCCGCCATGTCTCGAAGGTAGGGACGCGGATGGCCCGTTTCCTCCTCCACGCTGGGGGACCCGTTCACGCCCCCTCATCCGGTGGAAGGAGAACTTTGGGTGATTTGTCGGAGGTGCCGCCTAGGCTCCGAACCGCGGAAGAGGCCGGTGAGGAGAGGTGCGGCATGGGAGCCTGGGATCTGGGACCGTTCGACAACGACGGGGCACTCGACCTGCTGGCGCATCTCGACGGTACGGCGGACCCGGCGGCGGCCCTGTCGGAGGCGCTGCGGGAGATCCTCGACCAGGACGACTACGTCGAGGGGCCGGACATGGCGGGCGCGGTCGCGATGGCCTGTCTCACGATCGCCCGTCTGGCCGGTGTCGAGTCCGTCGCCCTGACCGACCCGGTGGCGGTCAGATGGCTTGAGGGCAACCCGTTCCAGGTGGACGCGGCGTTGCGCGGGCTCGCCGCCGACCTTCTCGACAGGGCGGCCCGCCCCGGGGACAACGAACTGTACGACCTGTGGCAGGACGCGGACTCCCTCGACGAGTGGCTCGCGACCCTGACTCCCTACCGCCGGGCGCTGGCCGGGTGATCGACGGTCACCCGGAGTGATGGTATGGCCGCTTTACCGGGAGGTTCACCGGCGCTCACCAGGCGCTTTACCAAGAAAACCCTTTTTTTCACGATGAGCCATGAAATATGGACCTATATCGTGATGGCATGGGTGGACCCAGTGCTTTCCCCGGCATCGACCCCGAGTCCGCGGCCCGCAGGGCGTCATCGTTCGGCGGCCAGGCTGAGGCCTACGCGCGGGAGCGGCCCGACTACCCCGACGCCGCCGTGCTGTGGGCGCTCGAACCCGTCACGGGCTCGCGGCCCCCGCGCGTCCTCGACCTGGGCGCGGGGACCGGAAAGCTGACCGAGGTGCTGCTGAGGCACGTCACCGACGTCGTCGCGGTCGAGCCGGACCCGGCCATGCTCCGCCAGTTCCGTGTGCGGCTGCCCAGGGTCGAGGCCCTGCCGGGCGGCGCGGAGCGGATCCCGCTGCCGGACAGCTCGGTCGACGCGGTCCTGGTCGGGCAGGCGATGCACTGGTTCGACCTCGACCGGGCCGCACCGGAGATGGCCAGGGTCCTGGCGCCCGGCGGGGTGGTCGCGGGGCTGTGGAACCTCGACGACGACCAGGTGCCGTGGGTGAACGGGCTGAAGGAGGTCGCGCGCAGCACGGTCTCCCGCACGCAGTGGCGTCCCGACGTGCTCGAACTCGGGGAGCCGTGGTTCGGCCCTGTCGAGCAGACCTGGTTCCCGCACAGCCAGCGCAGGACCGCCGAGTCGATGGTCGCCACGATCGCCACCCACTCCCACGTGCTGACGCTCCCCGAGGGAGACCGCGCCGAACTGCTGGGCAGGATCGCCGACTACCTGCGCTCGACCCCGGAGACCGCGCGGGGTGAGTTCGAGCTGCCGATCACCACGGTGGTGATCCGAGCACTACGCGCCTGAGAGGTCTTTTTCCTGGCGTGCACTGTCTTGATGAGACAGGACGGAATTTATGCCCGTTTTGCCAAGACACGTGCATCTCTCTGCTTGTGTTCATAGGATCTATGCCGGACTGTGACCATCGCCTGGAATCGTGGGCAACCGCGCCAAAGCGGTCAGCTGTGCCGAAACGGAGAGTAACTGTGCTGAGGTCCAAGACGCGTCGTCGCGTCGCGGCGAAGACGGCAGCCGGAGTGGTCGGCGCGGGCATCCTCCTCGGCGCGGTTCCCGCGATCGCCTCGATGACGGCGGTGGCCAAGCCGGTCACCTACACGTGCACCGCGGGCACGGGTGCCGGCACCGCCGGACCCTACAAGATGCAGATGGACCTGTCGGGCCCCCTCACGGCCCCCACTCCGAGCGCGACCGTCGTGGTGACCTGGAAGGCCGGTCAGCCCCCCGCGCCGCCGAACCTGGTCGCCCCGGTGGCCATCGCCGCGGGGGACCGGATCGTGATCGAGGCGGACACGTCGATCTCCGGGCCCGTGCCGACCACCACGGGGGACATCCACTCGGTCCTGGCCACGACGACACCCGGGGTCGTGGCCGTCAACGGGGTGCTGCCCCCGCTGCCCACCGTGCTGGTCACCGTGGTCCCGACCGCGGCCGGGGTCGTCACGGTCCGGCCGGACGCCTTCTCCGTCAGCCACCAGACGGGCACCGGCACCGGGACGGAGACCCTCATCTACGACTGCCTGATCGCCACCCCGGCGGAGGCGACCGCCGCCGCGCTGCTGGTCACCGTCAAGCCGACCGGCGCGGCCACCACCACGCCGACCACGACCGCGACCACCACCCCGACGACCACCCCGGCCGAGACGACCACTCCCGAGCCGGTCGTGACCATCACCCAGACCAAGACCGCCAAGCCCCCCAAGCCCAGGAAGTCCGGACACGTCGCCGAGACCCCCGGCGGCGGCGCCTCGACGGGCGGGGGAGGAGACGCCGGTCCCGACGCCAGGATGTTCGTCCTCGGCGGGACGGCGATGATCATGGCGGCGGGGATCGGCGGGTTGATGCTGCGGCGCCGTACGGCGACCCGGGGCTGACCGGGGCGCCGCATGACCACCCCGCCACCGGAAGGCTGGCCGCCGGAGCACCCCGCGCAGCCGTACGACCAGGGGTACTACCCCTACCCGGAGTACGAGGAGCCGTACGGTGACCGGGCCGGGGGCGGCAGGATCCTGCGCTCGGTGCTCATCCTCGCCGGGGCGGCCGGGGTGGTCACGGTGCTGGTCGGCCTGCTGATGATGGCGGTCTCCCCGGACGGGTACGGCCTGGCCGAGCAGCGTACGACGCTGCCGCCCCGCAGCGCGGTCAACGCGACCACGCCCGCCGACCCCTACTTCAGGGCCGATCCGACCGCGCCGCCGCCCGAGCCGCGTCTGCCTCCCGCCCCCGCGATGCAGCCCTCGACCCCGCTGCGCCTGGTCATCAAGCGGCTGAACATCAACGCGCCGATCACCTCGGTCGGGCTCGACAAAAAAGGCGCGATCGAGGTGCCGTCGGTCGGCAATCCGAACCTGGTCGGCTGGTACCGTTCGGGGCCGACGGCGGGCGAGGCCGGTCCCGCGATCATGCTCGGGCACAAGGACACGCGCTCGGGAAGCGCGGTCTTCAGCCGCCTGGCCGAGATCAGGAACGGCGACGAGATCGAAGTCCGGCGGCAGGACGGCATCATCGCGGTTTTCACGGTAGACGGACTCGAACAGGCGGACAAGACGGTGTTCCCGACACAGCGCGTATACGGCGACTCGCCGATCCCCCGGCTTCATGTGATCACCTGTGGCGGTACCTACAACCGCACGACCGGCCACTACACCGACAACGTCATCGCCTACGCGACGATGACGAGCACCCGCAGAGCATGAGCGCGGTGACCACGACCGCAGAGGAGCCGGTCGACAGGACGGACAAGGCACGCGACGTCCCGGCGTTCCTGCGCGAGCGGCGGCACGGTCTGACGCTCGGCGTGCTCGTCGCCCTGGCCACCGCGGCCTACAGCGTGCTCGGGCTGGTCAAGTTCTCTGCGTTCAAGGCGAGCATCTTCGACCTGGTCATCTTCGACCAGGCGGTGCGCGGGTACGCGAGTTTCGGGCCGCCGGTCGCCCCCTCGGTCGGCATGTTCTACAACCAGGGAATGGACTTCGTCCAGCCGGCCGACCACTTCTCGCCGATCCTGGCCTTCCTGGCCCCGCTGTACTGGGTGTACGACGACCCGCGGACCCTCATCGTCGCGCAGGCGGCGCTGCTCTCGCTGGCCGCCGTCCCCGTCTGGCACTACACGAGCCGCCGTCTCGGCCCGGTCCCCGCGCACCTGGTCGCGGTCGCCTACCTGGTCTCCTGGCCGGTCGCGCAGGCCGCCGGGTTCGACTTCCACGAGGTGGCGTTCGTCCCGCTGCTCAGCGCGATCATGATCGAGCGGGCGGACGCGGGCAGGACGCGCTACGCCGTCCTCGCCGCCGTCGGCATCCTGCTGGTCAAGGAGGACATGGGCCTGCTGGTCGCCGGGTTCGGGGTCTACCTGTTCCTGATCAGACGCAGGCTTGAGGGGACGGCCCTCGTCCTGATGGGCGGCGGCGCGCTGCTGCTCATCCGCGGCGTGGTGATGCCGATGATCGGCTCGGGCGGCGAGGGCTTCCACTGGGCGTACGGCAGTCGCGGCGCGACCCTTGGCGAGGTGGCGCTGTCCATCGTCCGCGACCCGTTCGGCACGCTGTGGCAGATGGTCAGCCCCGAGGTCAAGGTGGACACCATGGCCTTCCTGCTGTGGCCGATGCTGCTGACCGCGCTGCTGTCCCCGCTGGTCCTGGTCGCCGTCCCGCTGCTGGTCGAACGGTTCCTGGCCGACCGGCCGCAGTGGTGGGGGACCGACTTCCAGTACAACGCCTTCCTCGCGGCCATCCTCGTCTGCGCCGCCGTGGACGGTGTCCACCGGCTCTCCGGGCGGCTGCGCGGGCGCTTCCCCGAGCGGTCGCGGGCGCTGGCCGGGCACTGGGCCTTCGCGGTCTGCGTGATCGGGCTCACCCTCGTGCCGCGCTTCGCCCTGGGCAACCTCGTCGAGTCGTCCTTCTTCACCGAGGAGCCGTCCGTCGCGGCGGCGCGCGAGGCCGTGGCCACGGTTCCCGACGGGGTGGTGGTCGAGGCGGCCAACAACGTCGGTCCCGCGCTCAGCGCCAGGACGACGGTGCTGCTGTGGGGCCCGCAGGCGTACGGCGCGCCGTGGATCGTGGCCGACGTGGCGCGCTGGACCTTCCCCTTCGGGGGTCCCGAGGTGCAGCAGCAGCGGGTGGACGAGGCGTTGCGCACGGGCTACACCAAGGTGTTCGACAGGGATGGCTACGTCGTCCTCAAGCGGTCCTGACCACCGCCACGCCGACCGAGGTAACCTGCTGGTAACCGAACAATGCTCGGTTCTGTGAGCAGGAGGCACCGTGGCAGAGGCGTACATCGTCGGGGCGGTCCGCACCCCGGTCGGCAGGAAGCAAGGAGGGCTGTCCACCGTCCACCCCGCGGACCTGGCGGCCCACGCGCTCAGGGCGCTCGTCGAGCGCACCGGCGTCGATCCGTCCGCGATCGAAGACGTGATCATGGGCTGTGTCATGCAGTTCGGCCCGCAGAGCATGGACATCGCGCGCACCGCCTGGCTGTCGGCCGGGCTGCCGGAGAGCGTCGCCGGGGTGACCGTCGACCGGCAGTGCGGCTCCTCCCAGCAGGCGCTGCACTTCGCCGCCCAGGGAGTGCTCTCCGGCACCCAGGACCTCGTGGTCGCCGCCGGGGTCGAGTCCATGAGCGTCGTGCCGATGGGCTCCCCCGTCACCACCGCCCTGGAGAAGGGCCTGCCCTCGCCGTTCGGCGACGGCTGGGCCGAGCGGTACGGCAGGCAGGAGATCTCCCAGTTCCGCGGGGCCGAGCTGATGTGCGAGAAGTGGGACCTGAGCCGCGAGGAACTGGAGCGCTTCGCCTGCGAGAGCCACCGGCGCGCGCTCGAAGCCGTCGCCGAGGGCCGCTTCCGCGACCAGATCGTCCCCGTCGCGGGCGTCGAGAACGACGAGGGCCCCCGCGCGGACACCACCCGGGAGAAGATGGCGGGCCTCAAGACCCTGCGGGAGGGCGGCCGGATCACCGCGGCGACCTCCTCGCAGATCTCCGACGGCTCCGGAGCCCTGCTGGTCGCCTCGGAACGGGCGGTCCGTGAGCACGGCCTGACCCCCAGGGCCCGCGTCGTCACCCTGACACTCACCGGCGACGACCCGGTCTACATGCTGACCGCGCCCATCCCGGCGACCAGGAAGGCCCTGGCCAGGGCCGGGCTCACGGTGGACGACATCGACGTCTTCGAGGTCAACGAGGCCTTCGCCCCGGTGCCGCTGGCCTGGCTCAAGGAGATCGGCGCCGACCCGGAGCGGGTCAACCCCAACGGCGGCGCGATCGCTCTGGGACACCCCCTGGGGGCGACCGGGGCGATCCTGATGACCAAACTCCTGCACGAGCTGGAGCGCACCGGCGGCCGGTACGGCCTGCAGACGATGTGCGAGGGCGGCGGCCAGGCCAACGTCACCGTCATCGAACGCCTCGACGGCTGAGACCCGGCGGTGTCCACCCGGAACAGGGCGGACACCGCCTTCGGTCAGCCGTCAGCGACCGCCCCGGCCGGGAATCCGGCGCGGCTGCCGGGTGGGCCGGGCGGGAACGGGCGGCAGCGGCACCCGCCTGGGCGCCGGAGCCCGCTCGGGCAGCGGGATACGAGGCGTGACGGTCTGGTGCTTTTTGGCAGCGTGAATTCGCATATGGACTCCTTAGGAAGATCATGACGACGCGGTCTGTGCCGTGCCGGAACCTCAGCTGCCGCGTCAGACGAACGGGGCCAGAGAGCTGAGCGCGGGCGGACCGGCGACGGCCGGTCAACGCCTGCTTTCTAGGAGTTGATCCACATGCGGACCACCGTACGGCGGGCCCGCCGTACGGTGCAACGGGTTTTTCTACCGGGGGACGCGGGCCACGCAGAAGACGGTCTGGCCGAACGGCGGACGCACGAAACGCTCGATGAACCGGGTAGCCGGGACGACCGTACGGTCGTAGATCTTGACCAGACGCGGGTCGGGATAGCCGACACCGCCCCTGCGGACCGCCACCCACCAGGCGATGCCGCCCAGGAAGTTGATCGGCTTGAGCACGTCGATGTCCAGACCCGCCTTGGACACCGTGCTGCGCAGGGTCGCGGGGGTGTAGCGGGTGACGTGGCCGACCTTGCGGTCGAAGTCTCCGTAGAGCTGCATGTAGCCCGGCACCCAGATGACGATCCGGCCGCCGGGCGCGGTGACCTTCGCCAGGGAGCGCAGCGCCTCGACGTCCTCCTCGATGTGTTCGAGGACGTTCATCATCACGACCGTGTCGACCTTCTCACCGATCGGGATGTCGGTCGGCAGGCCGAACTGCAGCACGTCCACGTCGTCGCGCTCGGCGAAGCGCTTGTTGAGCTGCTCGACGCAGTAGGGGTCGAAGTCACTGACCACCAGCCTGTCCAGGCGGGGCAGGAACGACTCGGCGAAGTGCCCGAGACCCGAACCGATCTCCAGCATGGACTTCCCCACGTGCGGGGCGACCATGTCGAGCTCGTACTGCCGGTAGTTCCTGGCCTCGTCCCCACCCAGGTGGTTCTCCAGGGCCTCGTCACCGGCCGCCGGTTGCACTACGCGGTCATACCCAGACATGCGGTTCCGTCCAGCTCACTCATCGGGGAGCCGCGTCGCCCACGACTTGGAGGGCGTCCACGGCCGGGAAACAGCAAGAGTCTAGTGTCGCTTCCCCCGCGGCGACTCCGGAAACGCCCCCATGACGCCCCTGGGAACCCCTTCACGACGGCCGGGGAGACACCGGACACCGACGAAACGGTGAAGGGCCCGGAGGAGGAATCCCACCCCGAAGGACTTCGGCAAAAGGCCGCTGACCTGCGTATCGGCGTGAGATATGCGCCCCGGGAGAAGAACGGACAACCGCGAACCCTCCGTCAGGCCGAGATGGCCGCGCTCCCATGGTTGGCTGGCCATCTAACGCGGAGGGGCGAGGAATCGGTGGAGGAGACGCGCACGCGCCGGGACAACGTGCCGGCGGAGACGGGTGACCTCGTAGGACGGGAGGCGGAACTCGGCGAACTCGCCGCACTGATCGGCCACTCTCCTCTGGTGACCCTCACCGGGGTCGCCGGGGTCGGCAAGTCCAGACTCGCGCTCAGGGCCGCGACCACGCTCCGCGGGGACTTCCCCGACGGGGTGTGGGTCGTCGCGCTGTCCGCCGAGCAGAACGGCGCCCTGGTCGGCCACACCGTCGCCGCCGCGCTCGGCCTGCCGGAGCAGGCCGTACGGCCCCAGGCGGAGGTCCTCGCCGACTTCCTCGCCGACCGGCGGCTGCTGCTGGTCCTCGACGACTGCGACCACCTCACCGAGGCGTGCGCGGAACTGCTGCGCCAGGTTCTGGCACGGGCGCCGCACATCCGGGTGCTGGCCACCGGCCGCGGTCCTCTGGGGCTCGCCGGGGAACGGCTGATGCCGGTCGAGCCGTTCCCCGTACCCGAGGGGGCCGAGGCCGCCACCTGCGACGCCGTCCGGCTGTTCACCGAGCGGGCCAGGGCCCTGGTGCCCGGCGCGGCCCTCGACCCCCACGAGGTGGCCGGGCTCTGCCGCGGCCTCGACGGCATCCCGCTCGCCATCGAACTGGCCGTACGGCGGCTGCGGGCGCTGTCCGTGCCACAGCTCACCGAGCGGCTCGACGACCGCTTCGCCCTGCTGGAGGGCGGCAGCCGCGCCCCACTCGGGCGGCACCGGAGCATGCGCACCGCGGTCGGCCTCAGCCACGAGCTGTCCGACCCGAGGGAACGCCTGCTGTGGGCCCGCCTCTCGGTCTTCGAGGGCTGGTTCGACGCCGACGACGCGTGGGCCGTGTGCGCCGACGGACGACTGGCCACGCTCGCGTTGTCCGGACTCGCCGACCGGTCGATCCTGGTCGCTGACGGCCCGCGCTACCGGATGCTCGGCACGATCCGCGACTACGGAAGGCAGTGGCTGCGGCTGCTGGGCGAGGAGGAGACCGTTCTCGCCCGCCACCACGACCACTTCCTGGCCGGGGCACGCAGGGCGGAGGCCGAGTGGTACGGCCCGCGCCAGGCCCGCTGGGCGGCCTGGGCCAGGCGGGCGATGCCGGACCTGGAGGCCGCGCTGGCCCGCGACGAGGGCTTCGACATGGCCACCTCGCTCTGGTTCGTCTGGTGCTGTCTCGGCAGGGCCGGCCTCGGACACCGGCACCTGGACCGGCTGCTCAACCGGCAGATCACCCCCGGCCCGGCCCGCACCAAGGCCCTGTGGGTGTGCTCATGGGCGGCGCTGGCCGCGGGCGACACCTCGGAGGCCAGGCGCAGGGCCGCCGAGGCGTACGCGGCGGCCACGGCCGAGGGCGACCTCGCCGCCGCCGGATGCGCCCGGCAGGGAGCGGCGGCGACCGCGCTCGCCCTCGGCGACCTCGACGGGGCCGCGCGTCTGGCCGCCCAGGCCGCCGGGCTGTTCGAGCAGGCCGCCCCGGAACGGGCCGCCCACATCGGTCTCCCCGTCGCCGAGACGACACTGGCGATGGCGCACAGCCTCAGAGGGGAGTTCGGCCCGGCCGTCGAGGTCCTCGTGCGCCAGTGGGCCAGGTGCGCCGAACGGGGCGAGCTGTGGGCCCGTTCCCACGGCGACCACGTGCGCTCGCTCGCCGAACTCGGCAGAGGGGAGATCGAGGCGGCCGAGGCCTACGCCCGCGCGGCGCTTGACGCCAAGTGGTGCCTGCGCGACCCGCTCGGCGTGGCCGCGGCCACCGACCAGCTCGCCGCGACCGCCGTGGCGCGCGGTGACGGGCGCAGAGCCGCCCGCCTGCTCGGCGCGGCCGCCCGGATGTGGACGACCGCGGGCCTGCCCACTCCCGACGCCTCGCCGTACGCGACGTCCAGGGCCCGCACGGAGCGCCGGGCCAGGGCGTTGCTCGGAGACCTCGCCTACGAACGCGCGTTCGCCAGGGGAATGGCCATGGACATCGACACCACTGTCGCCCGCATCCGGGACACAGACGGCTTCGGTCACCTTTAGCATGAATGCCCACGCCGCGAGGAGACTGCGGAATGAGTGCATTCGTCGGTAGGCAGGGCGAGGTCGCGGAGATCACAGCCCTTTTCGAGCGGGTACGGCTCGTCACCCTGTCGGGGGCGGGCGGTGTCGGCAAGACCAGGCTCGGCCTCGAACTCGCCAGGACACTCGTCCCCGAGCCCGCGGTCGTCGACGTCGCGGAGGTCGCCGAGGTCGGCGGACCGCAGGCGCTGGCCCCCGCCGTCACCGAGGCCCTGGCCGTCTCGGCCGGATCCCTGCTCGTGCTCGACACCTGCGAGGCGCTGGTGGACGACGTCGCCTCCCTGGTCGGCGAACTGCTCGCCACCGACCCCGAACTCCGCATCCTGGCGATCAGCCGCCAGTCGCTGGCCGTCCCCGGCGAACACCTGTGGGTGCTGGCCGGCCTCCCCACCCCGGACGCCTACGCCCTGCTCACCGGTCTCGGCGACGCCTGGCCCGCCGGGACGCGCGAGAGCCTCACCGAGGTGTGCGACAGGCTGGACGGCCTGCCACTGGCGATCGAACTGGCCGCCGTACGGCTGCGCACGATGCCCGTCGCGGACTTCGTCGCGAACCTGGGCGAACACCTGGCCCTGCTCGTCGACGAGGAGCGGCAGGGCCCCTCAAGGCACCGGGCGCTGGCCACCTGCATCGGGTGGAGCCACCAGCTGTGCACCGAGCGGGAACGACTGTTCTGGGCCCGCGTCTCGGTCTTCCCCGGCGAGTTCGACCTGGAGGCGGCGACCTACGTCTGCCGGGACGAGACGCTGCGCGCCCAGGACATGATCGACGTGGTCACCGGCCTGGTCGACAAGTCCGTGCTGCTGCGCAGGGAGACCCACGCCGGGGTCCGCTTCCTGATGCCCGGCGCCACCCGCGAGTTCGGCGCGGGCTGGCTGGCCCTGCTCGGTCAGCAGGAGGAGGTACGGCTGCGCCACCACGACTTCTACCTGGCCCTGGCCCGCAACGCCGAACGCGAGTGGCCACGCCGCCAGGTGCGCTGGCACCACAGGCTCCGCGTCGAGGCGGCCAACCTCGCCCAGGCACTGGAGACGGGCCTGGAGGCGGGGACCGGTCTCGAACTGGCCGGGGCGCTGTGGATCCTGTGGGTGTGCTGCGGGATGCACGCCGAGGGGCGCGGCTATCTCGACCGCGCCCTCGCCACGGACCCTCGGCGGGGACCGGCGCGGACCAGGGCGCTGTGGGTCTGCGCCTGGGTCGCCAGCCTCCAGGGAGACCTGCTCGGAGCCGAGGAGCGGCTCTCCGAGTGCCGCGAGGCCGACCCCGGCGGCCACGCGGGCGCCTACGTGGCCCAGCTGGCCGCCCAGGTCGCCGCCCAGCGGGGGCAGGCCACCCGCGCCGTGCTCGGCATCAGGGCGGCCCGCGACCGCCACCACTCGGCGGGACGCGCCTTCCCCGGCCTGCTGCCCGGCTACGCCGTGGTGGCCGCCTGCCTGCTGACCCTGGGAGACGTCGAGGCGGCCGTCGGCGTCCTCGTCGAGGGGCTCGACCTCTGCGAGACCTACGAGGACCTGTGGACCCGCTCCCACCTGTGCCACCTGCGCGCCCACGCCGACTATCTGCGCGGAGACCTCACCGCCGCCGGGGAGCACGCCCGCGAGGCCCTGCGCACCGCCCGCCTGTTCGACGACCGTACGGCGCAGGCCGCCGGGGTCGAACTGCTCGGCGCGCTCGCCGTCGCCGAACGGCGGTCACAGGAGGGCCTGGAACTGCTGGCCGCGGCCCGCGACGCCTGGACGGCGCTCGGCGGCGAGCACCTGCGCCCGCCGCTGCTGGCCTCGATCGCCGTCCCGGAGGCCCTCCCCGTCGAGGGCCTGCCCCTCGACGCCGCCACCAGCCTGGCCCTCAAAGAGCCCTAGACGCCCTCGGGGTCAGGGGAGGCCAGCCACTCGTCGATCTCCCTGAGGATCCCCTTGCGGACGCTCTCGGGGGTGGCGGAGGCCCTGATCGACTGCCGGGCCAGCTCGGCCAGCTCCGCGTCGCGGAAGCCGTACACCTGCCTGGCCAGCTCGTACTGGGGCAGCAGCCTGGCGCCGAACAGCAGCGGGTCGTCGGCACCGAGCGCGATGGGCACCCCCGCCTCGAACAGCCGCCGCAGCGGCACGTCCTGCGGCCGTTCGGCCACTCCGAGGCCGACGTTGGAGGTCGGGCAGACCTCACACGTGACCTGCCGGTCCGCCAGACGCTCCATCAGCCGTGGCGACTCGGCCGCCCGTACGCCGTGTCCGACCCGGTCGGCGCCGAGCTCGTCGAGGCACTCGGCCACACTGGCCGCCCCCATCAGCTCCCCACCGTGCGGTACGGCCAGCAGCCCGGCCCGCCTGGCAAGCCTGAAGGCTCCGTCGAAGTCACGGGCCCGGCCCCTGCGCTCGTCGTTGGACAGCCCGAAACCGACGACGCCCTGGTCCATGTGGTGCGTGGCGAGCCTGGCGAGCGTCTTGGCGTCCAGGGGGTGCTTCGTGCGGTTGGCGGCGACCACGAGCGCCACTCCGATGCCCGCGTGCGCCGAGGCTTGGCGTGCCGCGTCGAGCATCAGCTCAAGGGTGGGGGTGAGACCGCCGAACCGGTGGGCGTATCCCGAGGGGTCGACCTGGATCTCCAGCCAGCGCGACCCCTCGGCGACCTCGTCCTCCGCGGCCTCCCGCAGCAGCCGGTAGACGTCGGACTCCCGCCGCAGCACCGCCCGCGCGATGTCGTAGAGCCGCTGGAAACGGAACCAGCCCCGCTCGTCGGTCGCCCGCAGCCGGGGCGGCCAGTCCTGCTCAAGCGCGTCCGGCAGGTGCAGACCCTGCTCACGGGCGAGCTCGATCAGGGTCGTGTGCCGCATCGAGCCGGTGAAGTGCAGGTGGAGGTGGGCCTTTGGCAGGTCGGTGAGCGGGCGTGGCATTTCCATATGGTGCCGTATGCCGGGCACCGCACGGTGCCACACGCCGAACCCGCTCCCACGGCGCCTGAGGGCGGGACGCCGGGCGGCGCGGTGCACGCCGCCCGGCGGTGGATCTCAGACCGTTCTCAGGTGAGCCTCAGCCGACCTGGCCGAGGAACTTGGCCACCCGGCTCACGCCCTCGACGAGGTCCTCGTCGCCGAGCGCGTAGGAGAGACGGAAGTAGCCGGGGGTGCCGAAGGCCTCGCCGGGAACGAGGGCGACCTCGGCCTCCTCAAGGATGAGCTCGGCCAGCTGGGCGGACGTCTCGGGACGCCTGCCGCCGAAGTCCCTGCCCAGCAGCTCCTTGACCGACGGGTAGGCGTAGAAGGCGCCCCTGGGCTCGGGGCAGAGCACGCCCGGGATCTCGTTGAGCATGCGGACCATGGTCTGGCGGCGGCGGTCGAAGGCCTCACGCATCTTCGCCACGGCCGACAGATCACCGGACACGGCGGCCAGGGCGGCGGCCTGGGCCACGTTCGAGACGTTGGAGGTGGCGTGCGACTGCAGGTTGGTCGCGGCCTTGACGACGTCCTTCGGGCCGATCAGCCAGCCGACCCGCCAGCCGGTCATGGCGTAGGTCTTGGCGACGCCGTTCAGCACGACGACCCGGTCACCCAGCTCGGGGACGACGGTCGCGATGCTCGCGAACGTCGCGCCGCCGTAGGTGAGGTGCTCGTAGATCTCGTCGGTGACCACCCACAGCCCGTGCTCGGCCGCCCAGCGGCCGATCGCCTCGACCTGCTCGGGCGAGTAGACCGCACCCGTCGGGTTGGACGGGGAGACGAACAGCAGGGCCTTGGTGCGCTCGGTGCGGGCCGCCTCGAACTGCTCGACGCTCGCGAGGTAACCGGTGGTCTCGTCGGTCACCACGTCCACCTGGACGCCGCCCGCGAGCTTGATGGCCTCGGGGTAGGTCGTCCAGTAGGGGGCGACGACCAGAACCTCGTCACCCGGGTCGAGGAGCGTGGCGAAGGCCTCGTAGACGGCCTGCTTGCCACCGTTGGTGATCAGCACCTGGGCCGCGTCGACCTGGTAGCCGGAGTCGCGCAGTGTCTTGTCCGCGACGGCCTGCTTCAGCTCGGGCAGGCCCCCGGCCGGGGTGTACTTGTGGAACCTGGGGTTGCGGCAGGCCTCCACGGCGGCGTCGACGATGTAGTCGGGAGTCGGGAAGTCCGGCTCGCCCGCACCGAAGCCGATGACCGGGCGGCCCGCCGCCTTCATGGCCTTGGCCTTGGCGTCCACGGCGAGTGTGGCGGACTCGGAGATCGCGGAGATGCGCGCTGAGATGCGAGGACGGGTCATGCCTTCCATGGTTACAGATCTGTGAGGCGCACCCCGCCTCCCGTCGGTTTTCCCGTACGGCGGGCCGTACGGGAGGGGAAGGGCTGTGACGTGGGAGATCAGGGGGAGGCGAGAGGTCGATCACCTGCCGGTTCGACGTGGGGGCCATTCCCACGTAGACTCCCGCATGTTCCTAACCGCCGCGTGCACGAACTCGGCGGCCGGGACCCGTGAGCCACGGACAAACTTCGGTCCAACCGATGTATGGTGGTTCATGTCTTAGGGCACTAGCGCAATTGGTAGCGCACCGGTCTCCAAAACCGGCGGTTGGGGGTTCGAGTCCCTCGTGCCCTGCGAGGAGCGGTCCGCGCATCAGGGCGTCTAGCGCGCCGCAGACATGCGTTGGACTCGACGAAGCAGGTGAGGACTGTGGCGATCGACACGCGCGGCGAAACCGCAGACAAGCCGAGCGGTGAGAAGAAGGCCAAGCGCACTTCTCCCGCCCTTTTCTATCGGCAGATCATCGCTGAACTACGCAAGGTCATCTGGCCTACGCGCAAAGAGCTTCTCTCGTACACCACGATTGTCATGGTCTTCGTTCTGATCATGGTCGGGGTCGTGTCCGGACTCGACGCGTTGCTCACCGAAGGTGTGCTGCGGATCTTCGGCGGAGCCTGAGGCCGGACCCCGGCGGATCGCCCCCCGTAATTTCATCAGCCCATCGACGAAAGAGAATGAGCCACCGTGTCCGAGTCTCCACAGCCGGCCGGCGAGTCCCGCGAAGAGCGGACTGACGAGCCGGAGCAGGTCGTCGACGTCGCGGAGGACTCGCTCGACGCCGACACCGAGACCGACGAGGTCACGGCCGACGTCGACGAGGACGAGGCAGAAGAGGCCGGGCAGACCGGTGAGGTCGACGAGGACGGCGACGTCCTGCCCGATGTCGACCCGGTCGAGGAGTTCAAGCGCCATCTGCGCGGTCAGTACGGCGAGTGGTACGTCATCCACTCCTACGCCGGTTACGAGAACCGCGTGAAGTCGAACATCGAGACCCGCACGCAGTCCCTCAACATGGAGGACTACATCTTCCAGGTCGAGGTGCCGACGCACCACGTGACCGAGGTGAAGAGCGGCAAGCGTCAGCTGGTCAAGGAGCGGGTGCTGCCCGGCTACGTGCTGGTCCGGATGGAACTCACCGACGAGTCCTGGTCCGCGGTGCGCAACACGCCCGGTGTGACCGGCTTCGTCGGCCTGTCGAACAAGCCCAGCCCGCTGAGCCTGGACGAGGTGGCCAAGCTGCTGGCTCCCGAGCCCTCGGAAGAGGCCAAGAAGTCGACCGTCAAGGCCACGGCCGCGACCGTCGACTTCGAGGTCGGCGAGTCCGTCACGGTCATGGACGGCCCCTTCGCGACCCTGCCCGCCACGGTCAGCGAGATCAGCGCCGAGTCGCAGAAGCTCAAGGTCCTCGTGTCGATCTTCGGTCGCGAGACCCCGGTTGAGCTCTCGTTCAACCAGGTCTCGAAGATCTGACCGATCACATAAACTAAGACGTTCGGTGGCCGTGTCTCGCGAAGCACGGCCTTCCGACATGCTCCCCGTGTCTGCGTGGGAGCCGCATCACCCCGATTAGGACCCGGAGAAGAACCATGCCTCCTAAGAAGAAGATCGCGGCACTGGTCAAGGTCCAGCTCCCCGCTGGCCAGGCCACGCCCGCTCCGCCGGTCGGTACCGCCCTCGGTCCGCACGGTGTCAACATCATGGACTTCGTCAAGCAGTACAACGCTGCCACCGAAGCCCAGCGCGGCAACATCATCCCCGTTGAGATCACCATCTTCGAGGACCGTTCCTTCACCTTCGTCACGAAGACGCCTCCGGCGCCTGAGCTGATCAAGAAGGCCGCCGGTGTGGCGAAGGGCTCGGCCGTCCCGCAGAAGGACAAGGTCGGCAAGCTCACCAAGGAGCAGCTGCGCCAGATCGCCGAGACCAAGATGCAGGACCTCAACGCCAACGACATCGAGGCGGCCGAGAAGATCATCGCCGGCACCGCCCGGTCGATGGGCATCACGATCGCCGACTGACGACAGGGCGACTCGATCCCGAGCCGGTGATCCGGCGACGGATCGGAAAACGGCGGAACACGACGGTGGTCGCGTCCGTCACCAGGACATCGAAGTGAGTGGAAGGGCCAGGCGCTGGCCCGCACCACGGACACTCGGATTCACAGGAGTGAGCAAGTGAAGCGCAGCAAGGCATTCCGCGCGGCGGCCGCACAGGTCGACGGCGAGAACCTCTACAGCCCGGCCGCGGCGGCGAAGCTCGCCAAGGGGACCAGCGTCACCAAGTTCGACGCGACCGTCGAGGTCGCGCTGCGACTGGGCGTCGACCCCCGCAAGGCCGACCAGATGGTGCGCGGCACCGTCAACCTCCCGCACGGCACCGGTAAGACCGCCCGGGTCCTGGTCTTCGCGACCGGTGACCGTGCCGAGGAGGCCCGCGCCGCGGGCGCCGACATCGTCGGCGCCGACGAGCTGATCGACGAGGTCGCCAAGGGCCGTCTCGACTTCGACGCCGTCGTCGCGACCCCCGACCTCATGGGCAAGGTCGGCCGCCTCGGCCGCGTGCTCGGCCCCCGTGGCCTCATGCCCAACCCCAAGACCGGCACCGTCACCCCGGCCGTCGGCAAGGCCGTCACCGACATCAAGGGCGGCAAGATCGAGTTCCGTGTCGACCGGCACGCGAACCTGCACTTCATCATCGGCAAGGTGTCCTTCGGCGAGCGTCAGCTGGTCGAGAACTACGCCGCCGCCCTCGAAGAGGTGCTGCGTCTGAAGCCGTCCGCCGCCAAGGGCCGTTACCTGAAGAAGGTCACCTTCTCCACGTCCATGGGCCCCGGCATCCCGGTCGACCCGAACGTGACGCGGGCGCTGACCGCCGAGCTCGACGCCTGAGACGTCCGCTAGCAGACGCCTTCTCGGAAAGGCCTCAACCGAATGGCCATTCGGTTGAGGCCTTTCTTCGTTCCTATGGAGGAAGCGTGCCGGGATTGCCCGGCGTATGGTCATAAACAAGTCCATCGGGGGACACGAAGGAGTGAAGACCAATGCGCCGATTGGCTCCCGCACTGACACTGGGAGCGGCCGCTCTGATCGCGGTCACGGGATGCGGTGCGCAGAGCACCGGAACCCTCGGAAACGTCAAACTGGCCGCCGCCGAGGCGGTTCAGCAGAGCGCGCAGAGGGCCGGGGAGGTCACCTCGTACTCCGCGGACCTCGTCCTTGACGCCACAGGTGGCGACAGGGGCGCGGGCAAGATCCAGGGCAGCGTGGTCTACCAGAGCCAGCCTCAGCTGGCGACCGACATCACGCTGGACACGATCAACTTCGACGGGCAGAACGTCCCCGGCGGAGCCAGGGCGATCTTCACCGGTGACACGGTCTACCTGAAGTCGCAGCTGCTCGCCAGGTTCGCGGGGGCGAACAAGCCCTGGCTCAAGGCCTCGATCTCCGACATCGACGCCGAGGGCCAGAAGGGTGTCAGGAGCTTCCTGGAGCAGGCCAGGCAGTTCGACCTCGCCGCGACGGTCAAGCTGCTCACCGCGTCCAAGGACGTCAAGGCCGTGGGCACCGAGACGGTCGGCGGGACCGAGACGACCCACTACAGCGGCACCTTCCCGGTGGCCGAGGCCGCCCAGGTGCTCGACCCGGCCAAGCAGGAGCCGCTCAAGGAGCGACTCTCGTCGGTCAAGGACGTGAAGTTCGACCTGTGGGCCGACGGTCAGAGCCTGCCCCGCAAGGTCACGCTCAGCGGCTCGAAGAACGGTGAGTCGTTCAACCTGACCGCGCTCTTCAAGGGCTTCAACGAGCCCGTGACGATCGCGGCCCCGCCCGCCGAGCAGGTGGGCGACCTGCCGAAGAACCCCGTCCCGAGCGGCCACTGAGGACCACTGAGGGCCACTGAGGGCCCGCTGGGAACAGGCTCGTGGAACCCCCGCCCGGGGTGACCACGGGACTCGTGTACGGCCCGCCTCTCCCATCGCACCGGGGGAGGCGGGCCGTCGTGTTTCCCGGATTCCTTCCCGAGCGGAGCCCGGTTTGGCGTTCCTCCCGCCAGGGCGTATGCTGTCAACGCCGAAGACCGCCGGTTGTCGTCAGGCCTCATGGTTCGACGACCCAAGGTTCCACTTCGTGGACGACCAGCGCAGGTGTGATGTGAGTTTCCATTTGGACTGACCTCCTCATGTGAGCCCCGTGCGCCTGCGCCCGGGGCTTGTTCGCGTCTGTGGCCCCTTGCCGGTGGCAACATCTGGAAGGAGGCCCATGGCGAAGGCGGAAAAGGCGACGGCTGTAGCCGAGCTGCGGAGCAGCTTCGAAGGCTCCAACGCTGCCGTTCTGACCGAATACCGCGGTCTCACCGTCGCTCAGCTCAAGCAGCTGCGCGTCTCGCTCGGTGAGCATGCGAAGTTCGCCGTGGTGAAGAACACGCTGACCAAGATCGCGGCCAACCAGGCCGGGATCAGCGAGCTCGACGACCTGCTCGCGGGTCCGTCGGCGATCGCGTTCGTCGAAGGCGACGTGGTCGAGGCCGCCAAGAGTCTGCGTGACTTCGCCAAGGCCAATCCCCTCCTGGTCATCAAGGGCGGTGTCGTCGACGGCAAGTCGATGAACCCGGCCGAGATCAGCAAGCTTGCCGACCTTGAGTCGCGCGAGGTCCTCCTCGCGAAGCTGGCCGGTGCCATGAAGGCGAAGCAGGCCCATGCCGCCGCCGTCTTCAACGCGCTGCCCACCAACATGGCTCAGCTCGTCGAGGCTCTGCGCGCCAAGCGCGAAGAGGCGGGCGAGTAGGTCCGCGCTGGCGGACTCAGGGGATTAGCGCATATATACCGCGGTCCCGAATTCTCAGTTTTTTGATCCATACGGAGGAATCATCATGGCGAAGCTCACCGCTGACGAGCTGCTCGAGTCGTTCAAGGAGATGACCCTCCTTGAGCTGGCCGACTTCGTGAAGCTCTTCGAGGACGCCTTCGACGTCAAGGCCGCCGCCCCCGTCGCCGTGGCCGCCGCCCCGGCCGCCGGTGGCGCCGCTCCGGCCGAAGAGGCCGAGGAGCAGGACGAGTTCGACGTCATCCTCGAGGCTGCCGGCGACAAGAAGATCCAGGTCATCAAGGAGATCCGCGCCCTGACGAGCCTGGGCCTCAAGGAGGCCAAGGACCTCGTTGACGGCGCCCCCAAGCCCGTCTTCGACGGCAAGGTCAACAAGGAGCAGGCGGAGAAGGCCAAGGCTGCCCTCGAGGGCGCCGGCGCCACCGTCACCGTCAAGTAGTCCCACCTGGCCTGAAGGCCTCGTAGGAGAGCTCGACGAGACTCAACGGAAAGAGCGGTCCACCTAGTGCCGGTGGCCCGCTCTTTCTGCTTTTCCGGCCCGTCAGAGGCCCGTCAAGGACGTGTCAGAGCCTGCCTGGGGTTAGGTAAGGGGCTCGGCGGAGGGCCGTCCGTACGACGCTCTCATGCCTTCGGCCGGCTTCCTCGTGACGAACTTCTCATGATTTATGGTCTTATGGGCGGTTTGTTCGCTAAATCGCCATTAAATGCCCTGAAATGGGTTTGGGCTGATGCCCCGAAGAGCTCGCCGGGCCGTACGGCGGGGCACCGGGTGGCATTTCCCCGCGTGAGCCCGAAGGTCGTTTATCGGTGGTGCCCGAGCGCCTGAGCCACGAGATCGGTGGTTCGGGATGGAGAGGGCCACGGGATCAGCGGCCTGGTTCGGGATATCTTTTTCCTGTTATGAGAGGGCGGCTCCCGGGGAGGTGGGCAAAGCCCTCCATGACGATCCGTTTGGCGGGTTATGATCCGGCGATCGGGGAGCTTTCGGCCTGAACGGCCGGCGCCACGTGATCACCGGTCCGTGTTCCGACGGACCCGCGATGGGAGAGAGCGCATGGCGGTGAACGCTGCTCGGCGGGCTCGCCCGCTGAGGGTCGCCGGGTTGGTGCTGGCCCTGTTGATCGTGGCGTTGCTCGGCGCGGCGTTCTGGCTGCGCTCGGCGCTTGCGCAGGCCCAGGCGGAGGCCGACGACAGGGAGGCCGCGATACGGGCGGCGGGATCACACGCCCTGGATCTGCTCTCGGTCGGTCACCGGACCGTGGACTCCGACATCAAACGCATCTTGGACACGTCAACCGGCGCGGCGAGGGCGGAGTACGCCAGGAACGTCACGACGCTCAAAGAGACGACGCTCAGGGGCAAGGTTCTCCAGACGGGCGCGCTCCGTGCCTCCGGGCTCGTCTCGATGAAGGGGAACGTCGCCAGGGTGATGGTCGTCGGGGACGCCGTCATCCGCTGGGAGGGCAGTAAACAGCCCCCGCAGGAACGGTTCTACCAGTGGAACATGGAAGTGACCAAGATCGGGACCGCCTGGCTCGTCTCGAAGACGGAGCTGGTCCTGTGACGCGGGTCTCCCTCCTCCTGGTCGGGGTGATGACCGCCGTCGCGCTCTCGCTCGCCGCGGTGGTGTGGATCATGTTCGCGGATCTGAGCCGACTGCGTTCGGACGAGGCCGCCGGACGGGAGGCGCTCGCGACCGCCCGCTCCGTCGCCGCCGACATGCTGTCGTACGACTACCGTACTATCGAACAGGATTTCGCACGGGCTCGGGGATATACCACGGGAAACCTCAGCCAGTACTACCGGCAGCTCACCACGAGCCTGGTGCCGACGGCCAGGAAGGAGCGCGCCGTCCAGCAGGCGACGGTGGCCGGGGCCGGGGTCGAGTCGGCGCGCGCAGACCGGGTCGAGGTCCTGCTGTTCGTGAACATGAACACCGTGCGGACCATGCCGGGGGACAAGCAGCCCCGGCGCCAGATCAGGCAGAACAGGGCCCGGCTGGTCATGGTCAGACAGGACTCCCACTGGCTCGTCTCCGAGCTGTCCACCCTGCTGGGAAACCCGCCGCCTCACTAGGTTGGCGTGGCGCTTCATTCAATTGTTATCAAAGTCTGCGTTTAGAGCTGGTTTGTGGCCGGGTACATCGTTCATCGCAGGGTCGATCGTCGGTCGTGTGTACGCCTGACGGTCGAAGCTTCGTAGGGCGAGGCGTTAGCCTCCCCGAGGCGCGGGTATCGTCTTGGGGCTGGTGGTTGCGCAGGTCACACGATGGGAAAACTCCCAGCGGCTCGGCTGTTCCTTGGCTGAAATGTCGGCTCACGGGCTTGACGTTTCGGCTCTGACGGGCGATGCTGCGACCAACGTGGAGAGCGCAGCGAGGGTGAACTGGACAGGTGTATGCCGTTCGGCTACACTGCCCCTTTGCGCTGCCCTTTGACGACCCGCTTCTTTTGGTGCTCCGATGCATGGTCGTCTGGCGTGCGTGTAGTCAGTCCGCCGCGAGCCCTCGGAAGGACATCTGTTGGCAGCCTCGCGCAACGCCTCCGCCGTACCCGCTGGTCCCCGTCGCGTGTCGTTCGCACGTATTCAGGAGCCGCTCGAA
>NZ_JBIAVG010000017.1:0-219484 GCF_042893955.1 Streptosporangium sp. NPDC001559 | reverse complement strand
CTGAAGCCGTGGGAGGTCGGCGACGAGCTGTGGGCGGTCATCGAGCCGTTGTTGCCCAAACATCAGCGGCGGGCCCGCTGGCCAGGGCGAAAGCGGCTGGATGACCGCCTGGCCCTGCAGGGCATCCTGTTCGTGCTGCACACCGGTATCGCGTGGGAGCACCTGCCCCAGGAACTGGGGTACGGCTCGGGCATGACGTGCCGGCGGCGGTTGAACGAGTGGCACAAGGCCGGGGTCTGGCAGCGCCTGCACGAGGTGCTCCTGGCCAGGCTCCGGGCCGCGGGCGCGATCGACTTCTCCCGGGCTTCGGTGGACTCCTCCCACGTCAGAGCTCTAAAAGGGGGGCGCAGACCGGCCCGAGCCCGGTCGACCGGGGACGATCCGGCAGCAAGCACCACCTGATCGTCGACGCAGGCGGCATCCCTTGGCGGTGATCCTCACCGGCGGCAATCGCAACGATGTCACTCAGCTGATGCCGTTGCTGCAGGCGATCCCGCCGGTGCGCGGCAAGCGCGGCCGGCCCCGCAGGCGTCCCGGCGCCGTGCTAGCCGATCGCGGCTACGACCACGACAAGTACCGCAAGCAGGTCCGCGCCTTGGGCATCCGCCCGCTGATCGCGCGACGCGGCACCGAGAACGGATCTGGCCTGGGCAAACACCGCTGGGTCGTCGAACGGGCCTTCGCCCTGCTGCACCACTTCCGCCGCCTGCGCATCCGCTGGGAGGTCCGCGACGACCTCCACGAGGCATTCCTCAGCCTCGGCTGCGCCTTGATCTGCTGGCGCCGCCTCAGCTCATTGCGTTAGGAGTTCTAAGCCGAGCCCGACGAAACACCCCCGCCGACCTCCCGGAATACCTATCCACAGAAGCCGGGAAAGTCATTAACGCAGAGCAATCAGATGGGCACGATTCGGGTATCACAGCGGACCCCGAGGGGAACTTATACCCTCTTTACACACCATTTGATGCGACATATGATCATGCAGACTACGGTCACCCACCGAAATATCATCTTGCCCAGAAAAAGTGCTTCCTCCCTACGCCCGGCAATCCCCTTCCCTGTGATCCGATAAGACCGGAACGCCCCTGAAGTGCTCCACGGTCTCCATCGAAAGACAGGTTCGACGCGCATTCTGTCGACCTTTCACCATGCCTGAAATTCCGTCACGGACGGCCGAGCCGCCCGTGGTTCCTGCATGCGCTTATTCAATCGACGACTCAGGCTCCCCAGCCCTAATAAAAGGCCGGGGAACCTGTTCAGGCTGCCGGAAAACAAACGACGAAAACCTCCCCGGTATTCCCTTAGATGAAACAGGTGAAAACAGGAATGGTTCCCATGAAAGGCCCTTCTCCTTTGCGCCCGGCCCGGCGCGGTCGGGGACCGACCAGGGCTGCGGTCGTTACGGTCGCTGCGCTGATGCTCTCCACGCTGGCCGACGTGCCGTCGCAGGCACAGGAGGCGGTCCCCGTTGCGGCCCCCGCTCCGGCGCCGACCCCCGAAGCCGCGTTGTCCAAGGCGCTGAGCAACGGCGGGAAGCTCGTCAGGGACGACCTCCTGGAGGGGGCGAAACAGCAGGCCCTGACCGCCGGAAAGCGGGTGGGCATCCCCTCCCTCTCCACCGAGACGTCGAAGGTGTGGGCCAACCCCGACGGCAGGACCCTGCACGCGGAGATCAGCTCGACCACCATCCAGGTGAAGGACAAGAGCGACCGGTGGTCACCTGTCGACACCACTCTGACCAAGGCCGACGGCTCGATCTCGCCCCGCGTCACCAAACTACCTCTGCAGCTCTCGACGGGAGGAACGAAACAGCTGGTCACTGCCCGGCACGGAAAGGGTGTCTCCGGGATCGGCTGGGGCGCCAAGCTACCGGCCCCGATCCTGGAGAAGGACACCGCCGTCTACACCGACGCGATCATGCCAGGCGCCGACCTGACGGTCACCGCGCTCCCGGACGGCTTCGTCCAGAACATCGTCCTGCGCAGACGGCCTGCTAAGCCGATCAGCGTCCGGCTGCCGCTCACCCTGCCCAAGGGCATGCGGTACGGTCTGAGCCCCGACGGCAGGCCGCAGCTACTGTCCGAGAAAGGCGAGCCCGCCGCTACACCGGTCGCCGTGCAGATGGTCGACGCCGCCGCCGAGCTCTCCGCAGAGGGAGGCCACTCCGCTCCGGCCTCCGCCAAGGTGGAGCAGGGCGCTGACGGACCGACTCTCGTGGTTGAACCCGACCCGGGCTTCCTCTCCAACCAGGCGGTGCAGTATCCCGTCACGATGACGGTGCAGAGCGACTGGACTGGGGCGGCGCTGCAGACCGACACGTTCATCTCCAACATTGGATACCCCTACTCCCAGACGACCGCCACATGGCTACGGGCCGGCAAGTCCGGGACGGGTACGGAGACGTGGCGCACCTATCTCCGGTTCATCGTCAACGACACCGACATCGCGGGCGCGAAGATCCTGAACGCTGACCTCCGCTTGTGGAACTACCGTTCGAACACCTGCGGCAGCGAGGTCGGATCCGGGATCGTCGCACGGCAGATCACCACTGACTGGTCACCGTCCACCCTCACCTGGAGCAACCAGCCGTCGGTCACGACGAGCGGCCAGTACGGCAACAAGGCCGCCTACAGCGACTCCTGTTCATGGGGCGAGGGAGAGCTGTACTACTCGATAGAGGACATCGTGCAAGGCTGGGCGGAGGGAATCCCCGACTACGGGCTCCAGCTCCGCGCGGTCAACGAGTCAGAGGCGACGAACTGGCGGCAGTACCGTTCGTCCGAGAGCACTTCGAGCGGACGCGGTCCGATACTCTTCGTCGACTACGAGCCCTCCCCCTCGGTCGTCCTGCCCTTCGCTTACGACCAGTCCAGGTCGGACTGGCCGACCTACGACGAAGCCGTGTCCATGCAGATCGACAGCGAGACCTCAGTACCCGTGCTGCCGGGCACCAAGCTCAGCCAAATCCCGGCGATCCAGAGCCGGGTGGGCGCACCGTACGAGGTCAACGCCAAGAAGCTGCAGCCTCTGCCCGGCGAGGACTGGGATGCTCCGGGCCCGGAGAACGACGACGACGCTCTGCCTCCGGTAGTGGCCGACACGAGCCCTGCCGCCGAGGTCGCGGACGTGGCTCTGAACACCACGGTCACGGCGACCTTCAGCGAGCCCGTCTGGGACGCGAAACTCTCCCTCAAGGACCCGGTCGGTACGGAGGTCCCCGGGACCTCCGCGATGGACACCGCGCGCAAAGTCCTGACGTTCACGCCGGGGCAGCCGTTACTCACCGAGACCAGATACACCGCCACCGTGAGCGATGCGAGCGACGGCTACTACAACGTCATGGCGGCGCCGTACTCGTGGTCGTTCAACGCGGGACCGCTTCCCTCCGTGCCGACGGTCTCACAGCTGTCGGTGCTTCCCTCCGAGACGTCGGGCACAGAAACGGTGGCCTCATCGCTTGTACCATCCCTGCAGGCGAAAGTGGACGACGCCAACGAGCGTGCTTCGACCGTCGCCTTCGAGGTGGAGCATGACCCCGCAGCTCCGTCGCAGGGAAGCGGCCTGATCTGGTCGGGTTCGGCGACAGGCGTCGCGGCTGGTTCCGTGGCGTCGGTGCAGGTTCCGTCTGGGCAACTCGCCAACGGATACCGGGTACGCTGGCGCGCCCGGGCGACCGCGGACAGCACGGTGGGGCAGTGGTCACCGTGGCAGTCATTCACCGTGGACCCACCCAAGCCGAAGATCACCGCCCTTGACGTGGCCCCGGCAGTCGACATCGACGGCGGCCAGCTGACCTCGTCTCTCACTCCCGAGCTCCAGGTCTGGGGACAGAACCCCATGGACGGAACATTCCGCGTGGAGTACGAGGTCGAGCACGACCCGGCCGCTCCCTCCGGACAGGGCACCGGCTCCATCTGGACCGGAGCCGTGAACGACGTGGCTGGTGGCGAACGGGCCGAGGTCCAGATTCCCACCGGCGCGCTGAGCGACGGCTGGAAGGTCCGCTGGCGCGCCCGCGCCATCGCCGGAACCCTCACCTCCCCCTGGTCCGACTGGCAGGCCCTCACCGTGGACCTGCCCAAACCCGACCTGTCGGCACTCGACGTCTCCCCCTCCACCGTCACTGACGGCGTCAAAACCGTCTCCTCCCTCACCCCCGAACTCTGGGCACTGGCCCACAACCCCCTGACGGGCACACTTCGGGTCGAGTACGAGGTCGAACACGACCCGGCCGCTCCCTCCGGACAGGGCACCGGCTCCATCTGGACCGGAGCCGTGAACGACGTGGCCTCCAACAGCACCGCCAAGATCCAAATCCCCACCGGCAAGCTGACCAACAGCTGGAAGGTCCGCTGGCGCGCCCGCGCCATCGCCGGAACCCTCACCTCCCCCTGGTCCGACTGGCAGGCCCTCACCGTGGACCTGCCCAAACCCGACCTGTCGGCACTCGACGTCTCCCCCTCCACCGTCACTGACGGCGTCAAAACCGTCTCCTCCCTCACCCCCGAACTCTGGGCACTGGCCCACAACCCCCTGACGGGCACACTTCGGGTCGAGTACGAGGTCGAACACGACCCGGCCGCTCCCTCCGGACAGGGCACCGGCTCCATCTGGACCGGAGCCGTGAACGACGTGGCCTCCAACAGCACCGCCAAGATCCAAATCCCCACCGGCAAGCTGACCAACAGCTGGAAGGTCCGCTGGCGCGCCCGCGCCATCGCCGGAACCCTCACCTCCCCCTGGTCCGACTGGCAGGCCGTCAAGGTCGAGGTGCCCAAGCCGTTCATCTCCGCCTTCGACGTGACCCCTGCCTCGCTCGTCGACGGCGTGTTGGTCACCTCGTCGGACACCCCACTGCTGAACGTCTGGCCGGTTGACGCGCTCGGGCGCGCGATGCGCGTGGAGTACCAGTTTGGTGACGATCCCGACGTCTATGGCCAGGAATCCCTGAAGGACATGTGGTCGGGCGCTACCGAGGGGGTCCAGACCGGGGACAGGGCTACCATCGTGGTCCCGCCCAGCCGGGTGACCCGTGACAGGCAGACTGTGTGGCGCGCACGCGTCGTCGTCGACGACTCGGTCTCGCCTTGGTCGGCGTGGCAGAAACTGGAGATCGACCTGCCCGCCTCGGAATCCGACCTCGGCGAGGCCCCCGGCATCTGGTCGTTGCGTGTGACACCCTCCACCCACAAGGACGGAACATTCACCTCGACGTCCCGCACTCCGGAGTTCGAGACCTTCGTCGACACCGAGTTCGTCGATGAAGCCCAGCATGTCGAGTACCAGCTCGAACATGACCCGACCGCCACCGGTCAGGGAACCGGATCGATTTGGTCGACCACCCTGCCCGTCAGTGAGAACACCAACTACATCTCGGCAACTGTGCCCGCGAACACGCTGACGGACGGCTGGAAAGTCCGCTGGCGCGCCAGGCTCGTCACCGACGAAGGAGCACTGACATGGACGGACTGGCTGTCCATCACGGTCAACGCCCATGACCTGATCATCAAAGACCTCGACGAGACACCCTCCCAGCCGCTGGCCGACAGGAAGGTCGTCACCTCCCTGACCCCCGACCTATACGTGGAGGCCCTCGACCCGGCCAGCACGGGCAGCATCCAGATGGAGTATGAGATCCGGCACGATCCCGCCGCTCCGCCCGGCCAGGGAACCGGCTCGATCTGGTCCACGTCGAAGAACGCCGAGATCTACGGGGACGACAACGAGAACGGCTGGGCGCAGGCCAGCGTGCCCGCAGGCACTCTCAGCGACGGATGGAGAATCCAGTGGCGCACCCGCGCCGTCACTGCGAGCGGTTCCTCTCCGTGGACGGATTGGATCCCGGTCGAGGTCAACGTCGGTAGCCCCGTCTGCTGTGACATCTGGGCGCTCCCACAAGGGCGCGACACCAACGGCGAGCGGAGGGTTCTGCTGTCCACCACGCCGACCCTCGAGGCGACCTTCCTCGACCTCTCCGGGGCCTCGACCGGCGTCGAGTTCCAGATCGAGCACGACCCGGCGGCTCCGTCCGGTCAGGGCGCCGGCCTGATCTGGTCCACCTCGGTGAACGCCGAGATCTACGGGGACAACAACGAGAACGGCTGGGCGCAGGCCGACGTGCCCGCAGGCACGCTCACGGACGGCTGGCAGATCCGCTGGCGGGCACGGTCTGTCGGGGCGGCCGGCCCGTCGGCCTGGTCCCCGTGGAGCGCGGAGAAGGTCCGGGTGACCCGTCCGGTCCTCGAGAGCACAGCTGTCCGGCCCTCGGCCTGGGACGACGAGACGGCGACCACCGGCTCGCTCACCCCCATGTTCCAGGTCGGTGTCTACAGGTGGGAGTCCTCCCTCGAGGCTCACTACGAGGTACAGGTCGAACACGATCCGCAGGCACCTGTGGGTCAGGGATCCGGCCTCATCTGGTCGGTCACCAACACCGAGGGCACTAACTGGGTCTCCATGCCGGAGGGACTCCTGCAAGACGGCTGGAAGGTCCGCTGGCGCGTCCGTGTGACGATGACGGACTGGACGGGTCCCTGGATCGCGTGGCAGCCGTTGTCGATCGAGGCCCCCAAACCCCGGGTGAGCAGCGCCTACTCCACTCCCCAGAGAGAGAACGGCCTCTCTCCCGTGATGACCCCCTACCTCCGGGTCACCGCCACCGACCCCGAAGAGCGCGCCTCCACGGTGGAGTACCAGTTGGAGCACGATCCGGACGCCCCCGCGTCGCAGGGGACCGGACTGATCTGGTCCGGCAACCAGACGAACGTCTGCTCCCGGTGCGAGAGCGAGGTCCAGATTCCGAGTGACCTGCTGTCGTACGGCTGGAAGGTCCGCTGGCGCGCTCGCGCGGTGGCCGGTGACGGCACCATGGGCAAGTGGTCGGAATGGCAGAAACTCAGGACCGTCGACCTGACCGTCGGCTCCCTGGGAGTGCGTTCGGCCCAGGAGGTCGACGGTCAGGCCGTCGCCCCCAGTCTGACGCCGCTGCTCGACGCCAACGTCAAAGCGTTCACCGACGAGGACTTCACCGTGGAGTTCCAGGTCGAGCATGACCCGGCGGCGCCTCTGGAGCAGGGAAGCGGCTCCATCTGGTCGGGCAACGACTCCATCGCCTGCGGCGGCTGCTGGGCCTCCGTGGAGGTTCCCAACGGGAAACTCGGCAACGCCTGGCAGGTCCGCTGGCGCGCGCGGGCGGTCACGAACCGCTCGACGGGCCTGTGGTCGCAGTGGCAGTCGTTCCGGACGCCCGACCTGACCGTCGAGTCGTTCCAGACCATCCCTTCGACCCAGGTCTCCGGCGAGACGGTCTCCTCCTCGGTCACACCCGACTTGGCGGTGCACGTCAATGACGAGTCGGAGCGCACCTTCTCCGTGGATTTCCAGGTCGAACACGCCCCTGAAGCCCCCGCGTCCCAGGGCGCGGGCCCCATATGGACGGGGACGGCTACCGGCGTCTGCTCGACCTGCTCTGCGAGGATCGAGATTCCCGCTGGTGAACTTGAGGACGGCTGGAAGGTGCGCTGGCGGGCCCGGGCGCTCACCGGCGACGTCGCTGGCCCCTGGTCGGGATGGCAGACCCTGAAGATCGATGTCCCGGACACGACGTTCAGCGTCGTCCCCAAGCAGGCGGAGAAGAGCCGTACGGCGTCGAAGCCGCAGGCGCGGATGCTCGCGGAGGAGTCGACCGGTTTCTTCCCGTACGAGCGGCTCGATCTCGTCGAGTGTAACAACCTCAGGAAGCGCAACTGGGACTACGCCTACAACAAGGAGGGGCTCTCCGTGGTCACTCCGTACACTGGATGCTGGAGCAAGTTCATCGGCTGGGGTGAGTACAAGTTCAAATGGGTCAGGATCGCTGGCCGCCCGGTGCTTGTACCGATCCCCGTGGTGAAGAACGCGCGACGAGTCGAGGCGACCGTGGTCGTGCACACTTACGCCGGGAATACCAGCGGCTCGGCGGTGAAAACCCCCACCGGGGAAAGCGACTCCTCCCGCAAGCCTCGTGAGATAGCTGTCTGGACCAGACTGCAGGATTACGTGGGTGTGTACAACTGGAAGCCCACGAACCTGTACGACCAGCAGATCTTCCGATTGGACTTTGAACCTTCGGGTGGTGAGTCGCCCAGTTGTAAGATGGTCGAAGGAAAGAATCGCAGGGACACCATCGCCAAGTGGAAGCAGGACGGCGATGACTTCTTCCTCTTCCGATCCGAGGGAAGCGCGACTGACACGTGCACACTGCGACCGTGGCTCACCTACGAGAACGCCTGGTGGTACGGCACCAGCACGGTCGCCCTGTGGAACCGGCCCGAGGGCAGGCCGTTCACCGACGACCTCGCACCCGTGATTCGCTGCGACAGCGAGAAGCGGGGCGCGCCGGGGACGTTCTACACGGGCGGCTGCATCTTCGTGAGCGCCAATCCCGTCCTCACCCTGTACACCGGGGACACCACGATGACGGAGGCCGTCGACCACAACAAAACGGCCCTCTACTACTGGGGGTCGACGAATCCGAAAAGAAACAGCGCAGGCCAGCTTCTGCACAAGAAGATTCCAGGAAACATCAACGCTCCCTCTATCGACATGCAGGCGACTCCTCTCACTTTCCTGAGCCCCTCGACGAAGACCTCGGACGGCAGAAGTATGAAAGGACTCAACAAGACTTGGAAAGACCGGGAATGCGCGCGTATGGTCAGAGATGCGGCAGCGTCGGGAAACCCGATAAGTACGACCGGCAAACAGTGTGACGAGTACCCCTACGCCTCCACCTACGAAGGAGCCGGAAAAGGGGACTGGAATTTCTCTCTCCGCTACATCCCGACGACGCAGAACAGGAACCACGGAAACTATCTGAAGGCGTTCTACGCGAGATACCGAATCATCGATAAAGACCAGTTCTGGGTCAAAATAGTCGAAGGCGTGCTGACCTGATGACGAGCACGGGCAGCCGGGAGTAATTCCGTCCCAATCACACAGCATCCGAGACGAATTAGTGAACGTGTGGGGCGGTAGGCAGCCGCCCCACACGTTTTCCCGCACATGACGACTTTCCAGAGTTCCCCTGAGCGAATACTGTTCTTCTGTTCGAGGGTCACAAGCTGCGGCGCACAACGCCAAGAGGTGTCAGATGGAATCCAGGACCGAACTGTACGACCTGCTCTTCTCCTATGTGCGGTTGTATGACGATGAGCAGACTCCATTCCAGGAGTTCGCGGCTGTCTGGTGTGAAGGCATCGGGGTCGAGGAGACGGCCAAGCGTCTGGGAGCGGATCTGGAGTCGGCCGAGGAACATGACCTCGTGAGCGCCACGGATGATATAGAGATCGCGGAAGGCTACGGCGTGATCCTGGCAGGGCTCGCCGGAACATGGACGCTGGTGGTCCAGGTGGTGGGCTTCGACTGCGTGCTGGACGACGCCCTCATCCGGCTTTCCCGTGACGGAAGCCGCGCGCTGAGTCTCGGATGGGACATCGACGGGAACGAGGAGATCGGTTACGCGGTCAACGGCGACGTCGTCACACGACTGTCGGTCACCTGCCCCGAGCTGAGGTCAGGCGCCGACCCAACTGCGCTGGACCCCCTGATGGAAGGTCTGAAGTTCCAACTGGACGAGGACAATCCCGTGGTTGAGGAGAGCGTCAACTCAGCTTTCGCGCTCGCGGGCCGGGTGACGGGCAGAAAGATCGACAGGGCGTGGCTCGACGCGCCTCATACCCGTTTTCTCATCCCTCGCGCTCATTGACCCCTCGCTCACCACTCCGACCGCGTCCTTCCCACGCATGCGAGGAAATTCCGGGCTCGAAAAGGGCATGAAACAGCCAGACCATCCAGTCACGGCATCCGCATATGGTGATGGAATGACGGTTCTCGACGGCGGGCTGGCCACACATCTCGAAGCACTCGGCGCGGACCTGCGCGACGAGCTCTGGTCGGCGAAGCTCCTGATCGAGAACCCCTCGGTGATCCGTCAGGCGCACCTCGACTACTTCGCCGCCGGGGCCGACGTCGCCACCACGGCCAGTTACCAGGCGAGCGTCCCGGCCTTCGTCCGGCGCGGGCTGAGCGCCGTCCAGGCCGAGCGGCTGATCCTGCTCTCCGTACGGCTCGCGACCGAGGCCAGGGACGCGACCGGCCGGGGCGCGGTCGCCGCCAGCGTCGGCCCCTACGGCGCGGCCCTGGCCAACGGCTCCGAGTACACCGGCGACTACGACCTCGACGAGGACGGCCTGTTCGACTGGCACCGGGACCGCTGGCACATCCTGGCGGGCTCCGGGGCGGACCTGCTGGCCTGCGAGACCATCCCCTCCCTGGCCGAGGCGCGAGCGCTGCGGCGGCTGCTCGATGAGACGCCGCAGACCCGGGTGTGGGTGAGCTTCTCCTGCCGCGACGGCGGCCACATCAGCGACGGCACCCCGCTGCGCCAGGCCGCCGCGCTGTTCGCCGGTCATCCGAGGGTGGTCGCGGCCGGCGTCAACTGTGTCGCGCCGAGCCACGTCCCCTCCCTCATCAAGGAGGTCACGGACGTGCCCGTGGTGGTCTACCCCAACTCCGGTGAGACCTGGAACTCCGCGGAGCACCGCTGGGAGGGTCTGGCCGACCCCGTCGAGTACGGCGCCGCCGCCGCGGAGTGGCACGCGGCCGGTGCCTCCTTCGTGGGGGGCTGCTGCCGTACGACGCCCGAGCACATCCGCCGGATCCGTGAGCGTCTGCCTGACTGAGCGGCGCTCAGCCCCGGCCTCCCTTGGCCGCCTCCCTGGCGGCACGGGCGGCCTCGACCTTGGCGCTCGCGGCGTACTTGTCGACGTACTCCTGGCCGGACAGCTCCATCAGGGCGTACATGATCTCGTCGGTGACGGCGCGCAGGACCAGGCGGTCCTCCTCCATCCCGTAGTAGCGGGAGAAGTCGAGCGGCTTGCCGAACTTCACGCCGGGGCGGATGCCGAGCCTGGGCAGGGGGCGCCCCGGCGGCATCATCTCGAAGGTGTTGACCATCGCCCACGGGATGACCGGGACACGCGACTCAAGCGCCAGCCTGGCCACTCCGGTCTTGCCCTTGTAGAGGCGCCCGTCGTGCGAGCGGGTCCCCTCGGGGTAGATGGCCAGGACCTGCCCCTCGGTCAGGATGCGCTTGCCGGTGCGCAGCGCCGCCTCACTGGCCTTCCCGCCGGAGCGGTCGATCGGGACGGTGCCGACGCCGCTGAAGAAGGCCCGGCTGAGCACGCCCTTGATCCCACGTCCGGTGAAGTAGTCGGACTTGCCGAGGGAGATGACCTTTCTGGGCAGGAACAGCGCCCCGAAGAAGTGGTCGGCGAACGACAGGTGGTTGCCGGCCAGGATCACCGGGCCCTCTCTCGGCACGTTGTCCACCCCTTCCGCCCACGGGCGGAAGATGAAATGGAGGAAGGGCCAGAGGATGGCCTTCACCACCCAGTAGAACACGCGAGGCTCCTTCGGTCGGCATGTGGGACCTGGAGCAATCCTCCCACCTCCCGGACGGACCACCTACATCGCCAAACCACACATATCGACCTCTCGCAAAACACGCCCCAGTCGTGCGACGATCGGGCGAACCTTACAAGGAGCTGCGATGCCAGTCATGCCCGGCGCGGAGCCGTACCACCACAGAGGGGGACGGGTCGGGGTTCTGCTCTGTCACGGATTCACCGGGTCGCCGCAGTCGCTGCGCCCCTGGGCGGAGCACCTGGCCGCCGCGGGCCTGAGCGTCGAGCTACCCCGGCTGCCCGGCCACGGCACCACCTGGCAGGAGATGAGCCACACCCGCTGGGAAGACTGGTACGCCGAACTGGACAGGGCGCTGGCGGGCCTGCGCGGCCACTGTGACGAGGTCTTCACCGCCGGGCTCTCCCTGGGCGGCTGCATGGCGCTGCGGCTGGCCGAGGTGCACGGGACGGGCATCAGGGGGGTCGTGGTCGTCAACCCGTCGATCGCCAACGACGTTCCCGTGCTCGCCCTGGCGCCACTGCTCGGGTTGTTCGTCTCCTCGGTGCGGGGCGTGGCCGGGGACATCAAGAAGGAGGGGGTGAGGGAACTGGGCTACAGCCGTACCCCGGTCAAGGCCGCCGCCACCCTCCCCCGGCTGTGGGCGCTGACCCAGTCGGAACTGCACAAGGTCACCCAACCGGTACTGGCTTTTCACAGCCCGCAGGACCATGTGGTGAAACCAACCAGTTTGCGCATTTTGCGTGAAAAGCTAACCGGGGGGAACCTTGATGTTGTGGAACTCAACGACAGTTACCACGTCGCCACCCTCGACAACGACGCGGACCGGATCTTTGCGGGGAGCCTGGAGTTCATCAACGCGAACGCCTCTGTACCCTTGCAGGGAGAGTGAAGGCAGGCGGGGCATGCGTGGTCTCCGGGAGGGACGGGCCAGCTAAGTGACACCCCAGAGCGATGAGGACGAGGTCTGGCGCCAGATCGTCGCCTCCTTCAACGACACCTCCGAGCTGGACTCGGCCGATCAGCCGTGGCCGGACAGCGAGAACCTCCCCGCCGGCCCTCCCAGGAGGGTCGTCAAACCGCCGGAGGAGGCGCGCCAGCCGCTGCCCGAGGAGTTCGCGGGCCTCGGCCGGGGCGGCGAGGCGGAGACCGACGACGAGGGGCACTACGTCCCCCCGCCGCCGCCCCCGCTGCCCAAGACCGACACCGCGACCAAGCTGGCCTGGCTGGCCCTGTTCGGCGGCCCCGCCTACCTGCTGCTGAGCGCGGCGCTGAGCTGGCGGCTGCAGGGGTGGATGCTGTTCACCGCGGTCGCGGCCTTCATCGGCGGCTTCGTGGCGCTGGTCGTGCGGATGGGCGACGGCCCGCCGACCGACGGCTGGGACGACGGCGCCGTCGTCTGAGCACGGGCCGACGCAACGGCCCGGCTCCGGCCCCGGGCGCCCCGGGAGCCGGGGCGGGCCTCAGGGCTCGGTCGGCCGCCCGGCCGCGCCGAACCGCTCGACCACGTCGGTGTAGCGGCCCGAGGCGTCGACCACGTGGCCGACGGTCCACACCGTCCCGGTGGCCGTCAGATAGGTCACCGACTGCAGCCTGATCGTCCTGGGGGCCGCGCCGTCCGCGCCGCGCACCGCCTTGACCCTGTGGCCGTCGTAGGTGAGCAGGAACGCCTCTCCCGGGCGCTCCATGTCCACTCCGGAGATCCAGAAACGGCCCTTCCTGTCGCCGGTCACGCCGTACAGGCGCACGTCGTCGCCGGGGGCCTTCACCCTCGACCAGCGTTTGCCGTTCCACGACAGGATCAGCGGGCCGACCCCGCCCGACCTCAGGTAGACACCGCCGACGGCCAGCGCCCGCTTCGGCGAGTCGAAGTAGACATCCCGCAGGTAGCCGCCGGGCACCGCCGGAACGGAGACCTGCTTCCAGCGGTTCCCCGACAGCCGCACGACCAGCGGCCCCGTGCCGGTGTCGCCGACCGCCAGCCCGTCGCCCTTGCCGGACAGCGCGACGCCGTACAGGGTGCCCTTGCCCTTGATCTGGGTGAGCTTCCACTTCGTGCCGGTCTGGGTGAGGACCAGCGGCTGCTCACCCCTGCGGCCGACCGCGGCCATCCGGCCGGGGAGCGCGGCGACCCCGGCGAGCCAGTCGCCGACGTGCAGCTTGTCGACGACCACCCGGTCGAAGGTGGTCCCGTTGCCCGAGGCGAGGTACGGCAGGCCGTCGTGCCCCTCGCCGACCGCCCACACCTGGCCGGGCGTGGCGGCCGCCACCGAACGCAGCAGTCCCGCGCCCGTCGGATCGTTGCGGATGCCGACCTCGGTCCAGGTGCTGCCGTTCCAGTGGGTGATCGTGCCACGGCTCTGCCAGATGTCCCACACGCTCTCCTGGCCGACCGCCCAGATGTCGGAGGCCGAGACGCCCGTGACGTCGGACAGCGATCCGTCGCTGCTCAGCCGCGCGCTCGTCGGCGCCTGCCACGCCTCCGCGACGGAGGCGGGACGGGGGTCGGCGTGGGCGGGCGGCGACAGAAAGGCCGTCAGGAGCAGTCCTCCCGCGCACAGCGCCAGCGCACGCCGCGGAAGGCGACGGGTCATGCCCCAAATGGTACGGCGCCCGGCACGGCCCGTGTGCGTGCCCGCTGCAGTTGCCCTCCCGATGGGGATCTCGGGGAAAGGCGCCGACCCCGCCCTTTCCCGGCCCTGACACCCCCGTCGCGCCTCTCAGCCGGGCCCCTCACCGGGAAACGACAGCTCCGCGAGCACCGGCAGATGGTCGGTCGCCAGCCGCATGTCACCGGGATCGGCCCCGGCCACGCCGCAGGAGAGCACCCGCGCCCCGGGCGCCGCGAAGACCGCGTCGATGCGCACACGCGGCGCCCGGGCGGGGAAGGTGAGGCCGTCGCCGTGCGGCGCGAGGGGGTAACAGTCGGTCAGCCGCTCCGTGATGAGCCGCCAGGCAGGCTCCCCCGCCCCCTCGTTGACGTCCCCGGCCAGCACGGGCAGCGCGTCGAAGCGCTCGGCGACCTCTCCGAGCAGGGAGAGCGCCTGGCCCGCGTGGTGGGCCCTCGCCGCCGGGTCCAGGTCGAGGTGGACCGAACCGACCGCGACCCGGTGCCCGCCGTACTCCACGACGGCCATCGCGATCGCGCGCTGTTCGAGGCCGGGAAAGAACCGCAGCAGCCGCCCCCGACCGTGCAGCGGCCGTACGGCGGGGCCCGTCAGCACCGCCACCCCGCCCAGGCGGCGGCCCGCGACCACGGACATGCCTCCCGAGGCGGCCAGCCGCCCGCGTCTGCGGCGCCAGCGCCAGAACCTCGGCGCCTCCTGCACGCACAGCACGTCGGCGCGCAGGGCGGTGATCACCCGCCCGAGCGCGGCCTGGTCGTCCTTCATCGAACGGACGTTGTAGGTGGCGATCCTGAGCGGCGCCGTCGACGGTTCCCTCAGCGGATCCTGGCCAGGTCCGCGGCTCCGACCAGCCCGGCGGAGGCGCCGAGCTCCGCCAGGCGGATCTCGGCGATCGGGCGGTGCCCCCGGCCGGTCACATTGGCGGCGAACGCCTCCCTGACCCGGTCGATCCACAGGTCGGCGGCGGTCGAGACGCCCCCGCCCAGGATGAAGCAGCCGGGGTCGAGGATCGCGGTCAGGTCGCACAGCCCCTGGGCCAGCCAGTCGGCCATCGAGGAGAAGGCGGCGAGCGCGGCGTCGTCGCCCTTCCTGGCCGCCTCGGTCACGGTCCTGCCCTCGATCAGCTCCGGCGTCCCGCCCGCGAGCTCGAGCAGCGTGGCGGCGCGGCCAGGATCGGCGCCGGCGATCAGCCTGGCCTCGGCGACCAGGGCGTTGCCGCTGGCGTACTGCTCCCAGCAGCCGAGGTTGCCGCAGCCGCACAGACGGCCCTCGGGGACGACCTGCATGTGCCCCAGCTCGGCTCCCATGCCCCATCGGCCGCGGAAGAGCGCGCCGTCGAAGACGATGCCGCCTCCGATGCCGGTGCCGACCGTGACGCACACCAGGTGGCTCTCGCCACGTCCCGCGCCGAACCTCGCCTCGCCCCACGCCATGGCGTTGGCGTCGTTCTCCACCACGACGGGCAGGCCGACCAGTGCGGAGACCTTCTTCTGCAGCGGCTCCTCGCGCCAGGCCAGGTTGGGCGCGAAACGCACCAGGGAGCGCGTCTCGTCGACGAAACCCGCGGCGCCGAGCCCGACGGCCTCGACCTCCCGGCCCTCGGCCAGCTCCCCGACCACCTCGGCGATGCTCTCCGCGACCCGTTCGGGGTCGGTGGCCGGGGTCGGCCGCAGGAGATGCTCGACGATGTGGCCGTCCTCGTCCACGACGCCCGCCGCGATCTTGGTGCCGCCGATGTCAACGCCGATGGTCAGCGCCATTACCCGTCCTCTCTCCCCGGACTCATCCCAGGTCGATGTGCTCCACAGGGGTCTCCCGCTCACGCGCCCGCTGCCCCGGCGAGGGCCGGTTAAGCCCGTCGACGGCCGACCTGAACGCGGCGAAGAGCTCACTGCCCGCCTGCGTCAGGTGATCGACGACCGCGCCTCCCGCCTCGCGCTGCGCGGCCATCGCCCGGCAGACGGGGCAGGCCCGGCAGATGTACTCGTCGTGCTCGGAGACCGCCTCCTCCCACACGTCCCGGCTTCTCCCGCCACCGGTGAAACCACCGGTGAAGGCGCCGCCGATCCCGCCGATCGTGCCCTTGACCAGGCCCTTCCGCAGCTCTTTGGCCGCCTTCTGCTGGATCGTCTCGAAGAGTTTGAACGCCTCCTCGGCCGCGCTGCCCAGCGGGTCCCTGCCGTCGCCCGTGGCGCCGGTTCCCGTCGTCGTGTTCTCGGTCTTCTCAGTCATCAGGCCCTCCCGTCTCGAACCGTACCCGGAGAAGGCCGTCGCGGAGCACCGCCTCCCGTACGGCTCTGCGCGCCAGGGCCGCGGGCAGCGCCAGAACCCTGCGGTGGAAGCCCGCGTCGACGATCAGTTCGTCGCCCTTGCGCGCCACGTTCACCTGGCTCCTGTCGGCCAGCGGCAGCGCCAGGATCAGCTCTCCCTCCGGGGTGATCCGCAGCGGCGGATCCCCCTGCGGCGGGGCGAACGGGTCGGCCTGGCCGTACATGGCCTCGGCGACCCGGGCCAGCGCCGCGGGGCCGACGGGCTCGGCCTCAAGGTAGGGGACCGTGTGCACGGGCAGCGGGGCGAAGGACTCGGCGACCTCGGCCAGCCGCGCCGCCTGGGCCCGCACCCACCCGCTGCGCCACGGGTCGGCGCCCTCACCGGGGAAGACCCGGTTGGCGATCACCGCGTCCACGCGGTAGCCGTACAGGCTGAGGGAGGTGAGCGTACGGCGGGCCTCGGCGAGCACGACCGCCTCGGGGGTGAGCACGAGCCGGACGCTGGCCGAGGGGCCGGTGAGCAGCTCGCGGACCTCCAGCAGGCCGCGGTGGAACCGTTCCCCCGCCCCGATCACCTGGTCGTCGGGGACGCTGACCTGGGCCACCCTGCGCACCAGCGGCGCGACCGCGCGCAGCAGCCGCCTGCCCGCGGGCAGCAGCCGGTTGACGTGCCAGTCGAGGGCCTCCGGCAGGGCGAGCAGCCTGAGCGTCTCGGCGGTCGGCGCGCAGTCGACGACGACCACGTCCCACGCCCCGGCGCGGGCGTGCTCACGCAGCTGCAGCAGGGCGAGGACCTCCTCGGCGCCGGGCAGCACCGTGATCTCCTCGGCGGTGATCTCGTCGAGGCCGAGTTCGGCGAACAGTCCCCTGGCGTAGTCGCGCAGCTCGCCCCACTGGCGTTCGAGCGCCCGCTGGGTGTCCACCTGGTGCAGGTAGAGCCCGGGGACGACCTCGGCCGGCTCGCCCTTCGCGTCGACGCCGAGCGCGTCGGCGAGCGAGTGGGCGGTGTCGGTCGAGACCACGATCGTCTTCAGACCCTCCCCTGCCGCCCGTACGGCGGTCGCCGCCGCCGCGGTCGTCTTGCCGACACCACCCTTGCCGGTGAACAGCAGGATTCTGGTCACGAACCCTCCCCCTGGGTCAGGAACCCTCGACGCGCTTCTTCAACCCTCTCAGGGCGGTGTCGATGATGACCTTCTCCGCCTTACGCCTGACCATGCCGATCATCGGAACCTTGAGATCGACCGCCAGCTCGTAGGTCACCTCGGTGCCGCCACGCGTCTCGGTCAGGCGGTAACTCCCGGTGAGCCCAGAGATCATCCTGCCCGTCTCGGTGACACTCCAATCGACGGATTCGTCCCCGTGCCAGACGTAACCGAGGGTGTACTCGTCGCTGATCACCCCGGCGTCCAGGGAGAACCTGACGGTCTCCGGCAGGCCGTCGGACCCGGTGGACAGGACGCGCGCCGTTCTCACCTGTCCCGCCCAGTCGGGATACGCCGGGAAGTCGGCGATCACCTTCATGACAGTGGGCCGGTCTGCGGCGATGACGATGTTCGAGGTGGTGCGGTCAGCCATGGGTTCACCGTACTCTTTCGACCGTTCCGCGACGATCTCCGGCTCACCACTCGAGCGCGAAGGGCACCCCTCTGCCGCGGAAGTGCCCGACGTTGAGGCACTCGGTCCTGCCGACGCGGGTGCGGGCCGCCAGCGGCTGGTGGACGTGGCCGAAGAGCGCGTAGCGCGGCTGGGTGCGCCTGATCGCCTCAAGGGTGGCCTCGCTGCCCCGCTCGAACCGCCGGGCGACCACGTCGTAGAGCAGTTCGGGGATGGCCGGGGGGATGTGGCAGCACAGCACGTCCACCTCGCCGACCGCCTCGACCTTGCGCGCGAACTCCTCGTCGTCGATCTCGTTCGGCGTCCGGTACCGCGTGCGCAGCCCCCCGCCGACGAAGCCGAAGCGCAGGCCGCCGATCTCGACGCTCTGCCCGTCGAGCACGTGGTGCCCGTGCCGGACGTAGTCCGACCAGTAACGCGGCACGTCCACGTTGCCGTGGGTGATGTAGGCGGGTGTCGGCATCGCGGCGAAGATCTCGGCGTACTGCCCGCGCACCAGGCGCTCGATGTGGTCGGCCGGGTCACCGTCGAGCGAGGCCCACAGCTCGGCCGTCATCCGCCTGGCCTCGTCGAAGCGGCGGGCCGTCCGCAGCCCGACGAGCCTCGTCGCCGCCTCGGCGCCGAACAGCTCGGGGAAGATGCCCTGGGAGTGGTCGGCGTAGTCGACGAACAGGATCAGGTCTCCCAGGCAGACCAGCGCGTCGGCGCCGTCCGCCGCGCGGGCCAGGGCGTCCGCTCTTCCGTGCACATCGCTGACGACATGGACCCGCATGCCGCCATCCTAGGTCGCCCGCGCCCCGCCGTCTCGGATGCCGTCCCGGGTGCCGCGACACGGACGGCCGGACATCGATCAGGAGGTCACGCCCGGCGGGGCTGATACCGTGAGACCGCCCCCGGGAACGCCTGGTGAGGAATCCGCCGTGACGACCTCCAGGCGTCCGCCGACCGCGCGTCCTCTGGAGTCACCCGTGCGTGAGTACAGCGTCCCCGTGCTCGTGGATGTCCCCTCCTCCGCCAACCTGACCGACACGGTCTTCCTGCGCGGCGAACGGGAGCCCGGCAGGGTCTCGCTGCGCCGCAAGTCCGGCGACGACTGGGTCGCCGTGACCGCGGGCGAGTTCCGCGAGCAGGTCCTCGCGGTGGCCAGGGGGCTGGTGGCGGCCGGGGTCGAGGCCGGTGACCGGGTGGCCCTGATGTCGCGGACCCGCTACGAGTGGACCGTGATCGACTACGCGATCTGGACGGCGGGAGCCGTCGGCGTGCCGATCTACGAGAGCTCCTCGGCCGACCAGGTCAGGTGGATCCTCTCCGACAGCGGCGCGCGGGCGGTCTTCGTCGAGCTGGACGCGCACGAGGAGACGGTGCGCGAGGCCACGGCCGATCTTCCCGGGCTCGACCACGTGTGGAACATCGAGGGCGGCGCCCTGGCCAAGCTGGCCGAGGGCGGCGCCGAGGTGGACGAGCGGACGGTCGAGGAGCGCAGGAGCGGGCGCGGCGGGAGCGACCTGGCGACCATCGTCTACACCTCGGGCACGACGGGCCGCCCGAAGGGCTGCGCGCTGACCCACGACAACCTGCTGTTCACCGCGAGGAACGTCGCGGCGGGCCCGCTCGAACCGCTGTTCACCGCCGACAGCGCGGCGCTGCTCTTCCTGCCGCTCGCGCACGTCTTCGCCCGCATGATCCAGCTCGTGCTGCTGGAGACGGGCACGGTCCTGGCTCACTCCCCCAACATGAAGAACGTCGCCCCCGACCTGCGGGGCTTCAGGCCGACGTTCCTGCTGGGCGTGCCCAGGGTGTTCGAGAAGGTCTACAACGCCGCCGAGCTGAAGGCCACCGTGGAGGGCAAGGGGAAGATCTTCCACGCCGCCGCCACGACGGCCATCGCCTGGAGCCGCGCCGAGTCGGCGGGCGGCGCCGGGTTCGGGCTCAACCTCAGACGCGCCCTGTTCGACAGGCTGGTGTACGGCAAGCTCCGCGCGGCCACCGGCGGCAGGCTCTCCGCGGCCGTCTCCGGCGGTTCGGCGCTGGGTGAACGGCTCTCGCACTTCTTCAGGGGCGTCGGCATCGAGGTCTACGAGGGCTGGGGCCTGACCGAGACCTCGGCGCCCTCCGCCGTCAACCAGCCGGGCGCCAACAAGATCGGAACCGTCGGCAAGCCGTTCCCCGGCGTCACGATCGGCATCGCCGACGACGGTGAGGTGCTGGTCAAGGGCCGCCACGTCTTCCACGGCTACTGGAACGACGAGAAGGCGACCGCGGAGGTCGTCGACGCCGACGGCTGGTTCCACACCGGTGATGTCGGCGAGCTCGACCAGGACGGTTACCTGCGCATCACCGGGCGCAAGAAGGAGATCATCGTCACCGCCGCGGGCAAGAACGTCTCCCCCGGGCCGATGGAGGACCGCATCCGCGCCCACCCCCTGGTCAGCCAGGCGATGGTGGTCGGCGACGGCAGGCCGTTCGTCGCGGCGCTGGTGACGCTCGACCCGGAGGCGCTCGACCGGTGGAAGACGGCCAACGGCAGGGCGGGGGCGAGCGTCGCCGACCTCAGTCACGACCCGGCGATCCACGCCGAGGTGCAGAAGGCCGTCGACGAGGCCAACCGGGCGGTCTCGAAGGCCGAGCAGATCAAGAAGTTCACCGTGCTCGACATCGACCTCACCGAGGAGAGCGGGCACGTCACCCCCTCGATGAAGATCAAGCGCGCCGTGGTCACCCGTGACTTCGCCGACCGGATCGACGCCCTGTACGGCGGCGCCGTGCACACCCCCTGACCACTCCTCTCTCCGCCGCGGTGACCGGCCAGGTCACCGCGGCTTTCGCGTTCCCACACCTCGGGCATCGCGAATACGGCACCGGAAGGCCCATTGGCCACGCGTCTGCAAGGGAGCCCGGCTCTTGCACCTGGAATATGCGAAGGTATGGTGATTGTTCGTGACGACGTTTCGGATCAGCGAGGCCGCCACGCTGCTCGGGGTCAGCCCCGACACCGTCCGCAGGTGGATCGACGCAGGCAGGCTCGCCGCCCGCCGGGACGACAACGGCCACCGGACGGTCGAGGGGGCCGACCTGGCCGCCTTCGCCCGCTCGCAGGTCGAGACGGGCGGCGGCTCCGGGCGCTCCTCGGCGCGCAACCGCCTGCGCGGGATCGTGACCGAGGTGATCAAGGACTCGGTGATGGCCCAGGTGGAGATCGCCGCCGGGCCGTACCGGGTGGTTTCGCTGATGAGCCGCCAGGCCGCCGACGAGCTCGGCCTGGCGGCGGGGGTGGTGGCGGTCGCCGTGATCAAGTCCACCAACGTCGTCGTGGAGATCGCCGACCCCGCTCGCGCGGTGGGTCAGTAAGGAGACCTCGTTGCCCATGCGGCCGACCACGTTCCGCCCCGCCCTCGCCCTCGTGCTCACGGCGGCCCTGTCCGGCTGCGGCTCCCGGGACGCCTCCTCCGGCGGCGGGGCGACGACGCTGACCGTGTTCGCCGCGGCCTCGCTGACCGGAACGTTCACCGAGCTGGGCAAGGTCTTCGAGGCCGAGGCCCCGGGCACCACGGTGCGGTTCAACTTCGGCTCGAGCGCCACGCTGGCCCAGCAGATCGTCCAGGGCGCCCCCGCCGACGTCTTCGCCGCCGCCAGTCCCGCCACGATGAAGACCGTCACCGACGCCTCCCTGGCCGCGGCCCCGGTCACGTTCGTGCGCAACACGCTGCAGATCGCCGTGCCCGTGGACAACCCCGCCAAGGTGGACGACCTGAAGGATCTCACCGACCCCAAGGTCAAGGTCGCCCTGTGCGCCGTTCAGGTGCCGTGCGGCGCCGCGGCCGCCAGGGCACTCGACGCCGCGGGCCTCAAGGTCACCCCGGTCACCCTGGAACAGGACGTGAAGGCGACCCTGACCAAGGTCGAGCTCGGCGAGGTGGACGCCGCCCTGGTCTACAGGACCGACGTGATCGCCTCCGGGGGCGAGGTCAGGGGCATCGGCTTCCCCGAGGCGGACAAGGCGATCAACGACTACCCCGTCGCGACGCTGACCAAGGCGCCCTCCCCCGGCCTCGCCAGGAGGTTCGTCGACCTGGTGCTGTCACCCCGGGGCAGGGACGTGCTGACCAAGGCGGGCTTCGAGGCCCCCTGATCCCGTGACACGCTCCCGGAGCCGGACATACGGAAGCCAGGGCCGCCCGCCCTGGCTCCTGCTGCTGCCCGCCCTCCTGGGTGTCGCCTTCCTGGTCCTGCCACTGGCCGGGCTGCTGGTGCGCGCGCCCTGGCCGACCATGGCCGCGCGGCTGGCCGAGCCCCAGGTACTGCAGGCGCTGCGCCTGTCGCTGGTGACCGCGACCCTGGCCACGCTCGCCTGCCTGCTGCTCGGCGTGCCGCTGGCCTGGCTGCTGGCCCGGGTCTCCTTCCCCGGGCGACGCCTGCTGCGCGCCCTGATCACCGTCCCCCTGGTGCTGCCCCCCGTGGTCGGCGGGGTCGCGCTGCTGCTGGTGCTGGGGCGGCGCGGCCTGGTCGGCCGGTGGCTCGACGAGACCCTCGGCGTCGGCCTGCCCTTCACCACCGCCGGGGTCGTGGTCGCCGAGGCCTTCGTCGCCATGCCGTTCCTGGTCATCAGCGTCGAGGGGGCGCTGCGCGCCGCCGACACGCGCCTTGAGGAGGCCGCGGCCACGCTGGGCGCCTCCCGGCTGACCGTCTTCCGCCGAGTGACCCTGCCGCTGGTCGCCCCCGGCGTGCTGGCCGGGGCCGTACTGTGCTGGGCCCGCGCTCTCGGCGAGTTCGGCGCGACCATCACCTTCGCCGGGAACTTCCCCGGGAGGACCCAGACCATGCCGCTGGCGGTCTATCTGGCGCTGGAGACCGAGCCCGAGGCGGCCGTCGTGCTCAGCCTCGTCCTCCTGGCCGTCTCCGTGGTCATCCTGGCCTGTCTGCGTGACCGCTGGACGGGCACGCCGTGAGCCCGCGCGAGCGGTGGCCGAGGGGTCCCATGACCCTGCGGGCCCGCGTCGTCGTCACCAGGCCCTCCTTCCGCCTCGACATCGGCCTGACCGTCGCCCCCGGCCAGGTCGTCGCGCTGCTCGGCCCGAACGGCGCGGGCAAGACGACCGCGCTGCGTGCCCTGGCCGGGCTCACCCCCATGGACGACGGCCACATCACCCTGGACGGGCGTCCCCTGCACACGCTGCCGGTCGAGCACCGCCCGGTCGGCATGGTCTTCCAGGACTATCTGCTCTTTCCCCACCTCTCCGCCCTGGAGAACGTCGCCTTCGGACCGCGCTGCCAGGGCGCGGGCCGGGCGCGGGCGCGCCGTACGGCCGCCGAATGGCTGAGGCGGGTCGGCCTTGAGGAGTACGCGGCGACCAGGCCGGGACGCCTCTCGGGCGGGCAGGCCCAGCGGGTCGCCCTGGCCCGCGCCCTTGCCGCCGAGCCGCGCCTGCTGCTGCTGGACGAGCCGCTGGCCGCGCTGGACGCCCACACCCGGCTGGAGATCCGCTCCCGGCTGCGCCGCCACCTGGCCGACTTCGACGGCGCGACCGTCCTGGTCACCCACGACCCGCTGGACGCCATGGTCCTCGCCGACCTGCTGGTCGTCGTCGAGGACGGCACGGTCGTGCAGGAGGGCACCCCGGCTGAGGTGGCCCGCCGCCCGCGCACCGACTACGTCGCCCGCCTGGTCGGCCTCAACCTCCACCGCGGCGTCGCGACCGGCTCGCACGTCACGGTCGGCACCGGTGACGGAGTGCGCTTCAGCGTGGCCGAACCCGTCGAGGGCCCGGCGTTCGTCGCGTTCGCCCCCGCCGCGGTCGCCCTGTACCGGACACGCCCCGACGGGAGTCCGCGCAACCTGTGGCGGGCCGTGATCGAGGGCGTGGAACGCCACGGCGACAGCGTCCGCGTGCACCTGGAGGGGCCGCTGCCCGTCGCGGCCGACGTCACCACCGCCGCGGTCGCCGAGCTGGGCCTGGCCCCCGGGCAGTCGATCTGGGCCTCGGTCAAGGCGACCGAGACCCACGCCTATCCGGCCTGAACCGGCCGCTCAGGGTCCGGCGTCGAGCAGGTGGGCGAAGCGGCCGGTGACGTGGCTCCAGTCCCACTCCTGCTCGGTCCAGGCGCGCCCGCGCTCCCCCATCTGCCTGGCCCGCGCCGGGTCGTCGAGCAGGCGGACCAGTGCCCCGGCGACCTCCTCCGGGCGGGCGCCGTCGACGACCAGGCCTGTCTCGCCGTCCAGCACCGCGTCCGGGGCACCGCCTGAGGAGCCCGCGACCACGGGCAGCCCGGTGGCCGAGGCCTCCAGGTAGACGATGCCGAGCCCCTCCACGTCGAGGCCTCCCAGCCTCGTACGGCACGGCATGGCGAAGACGTCTCCCGCGTCGAGGTAGCCGGGCAGCGACGCCCACGGGACCGGGCCGGTCATCACGACCGAGCCGCCCAGGGGCCGGGCCAGGCGTTCCAGCGCGCCCCGGTAGGGGCCGCCGCCGACGATCAGCAGGACCGCCTCGGGAACCGCGCCGAGCACCCGGGGCCAGGCCCGCAACAGGACGTCCTGGCCCTTGCGCGGCACGAGCCTGGACAGGCAGACCACGACGGGACGCCCCCGGAGGCCGAGTTCGGCGCGGACCGCCTCGCCCCCGGCGCCGGGGCGGAACAGGCCGGTGTCGACGCCGGGGGCGAGCCGTACCAGGCGGTCCTGGGGGATCACCCTGGCCAGGCGCCGCCGGGTGTACTCCCCCAGGTAGGTCACCGTGTCCGCGTGCGCGCCGATCCTGGCCAGCAGCCTTCCGACGACCGGGACGCCGGCCCAGGCGGCCTCGTGGCCGTGGGTGAGCATGACGATCCGCCGCGCCCCGGCCGCGCGCATCCCGGGCGCGAGCAGGCCGAGCGGCGCCGCCGCCCCGAAGACCACCGTCTCGCACTTGAACTCGGCCACCAGCCGGGCGGCCCTGCGGGCGACCTGCCGGGTGGGCAGCATCAGGGAGGTGGGGTGACGCACGACCGGGTACGGCTGCCCCGCGTCGAAGGTCGTGGCCCCCGGCCAGCGCGGGGCGTAGACCACCACCGTCTCCGGCGGGCGGCCGGCGGCCAGGCCGTGCACGAACGACTGGATGCCCCCGGCCCTCGGCGGGAAGTCGTTGGTGACGATCAGCGTGCGGGTCACGGTTTCCCGGCGCCGTTCAGCAGGGCCCAGGAGCGGGCCATGGCGATGCGCTGCGGCGTCGTGGGATGAGACACATAGAGCAGATATTCAATGACATCTGGCGACAAATCAGAAATGTTGGTGATCGCAAGCCGCTTCTGCATGGCCACGAACGTCTCGGGCCGCCGCGTCAGGTCGAGCGCGTGCGCGTCGGCGCGGGCCTCGATGTGTCTGCTGATCACGTTCTGCGCCGGGCCCGACAGCACGGTCGCCAGGCTCAGCAGCCCCATCAGGAGCCCGACCGCCCTGGGGTCCGCGGCCGAGGGGACGCCGGTGCGGCGCCGTACCGGACCGGCCGAGGTGATCAGGTAGAGCAGGCAGGCCCCGCAGGCGGCGCCGAGCGCGCCGACGAGCGTGCCGTACAGCACGTCGCCCGCCTTGGCGTGGCCGAGCTCGTGCGCCACCACCAGTTCGACCTCGTCGGCCGGGGCCCGCAGCAGCGTGTCGTAGACCACGATCCTGCGGGTCGCGCCGAACCCCGAGACGTAGGCGTTGAGCGCGGTCGTGCGCCGGGAGGCGTCGGCCACGAGCACGTCCTCGACCGGGACTCCGTCCTTGGCCGCCATGTCGAGCAGGCCGGAGCGCAGCTCACCGGCGGCCATGGGCTTGAAGTCGTTGAACAGGGGCTCGACGACCACGGGGTAGGCGAAGGAGGCGAGCATGGTCAGCGCGAAGGCCCCGATCGCCGCGGGCAGCCACCACCGCCGGTAGCGGCGGGCCAGCCCGACCACGGCGACCACCATGATCGCCGTCAGCACGGCGCCGACCGCGGTGTTCTTGATCCGGTCGGCCGACCACGACGCCCAGGTCTGGGTGGACAGGCCGTACTCGCGCAGATAGGTCTCCGCCCACATGCCGAACGGCCAGCGCAGCACCGCGACGGCCGCGGAGATCGCCAGCACGCCGAGCAGCGCCCGCAGCCACCACGGCCCCCGCAGGCGGCCCAGCAGCCGCGCGCCGAGCGGGGTGGCGACCAGCGCCCCGGCCACGACCAGCGTCAGTCCCAGGGACAGGTAGGACGGCAGGCTCACCGCGGCGTCGAACGCCTCCGCCCTGGCGATCTGCGCCGGGGTGAAGTCACGGGCCGGGTCCGGCGCGACGTACGGCGCCGCCTCGGGCAGCGCCCGCCACGGCGTGGTGAACGCCACGACCGCCAGCGTGATCGCCCCCAGGACGGCGAGCGCGATCCCCGCCCCTCTGGCCCCGCCCCGCTCCCGCGCCGGTGTCTCCTCCACGCTCCGCGTCATGAGAGTTCCCTCCGGAGATGGTCGCGCCACGCGGCGGTGAACTCCGCCCGCGACAGGCCCAGCGTGCTGTCAACATCGCTACCGTAAAGCCTCACCAGCGCCTTCTCACCGAAGCGCTCCGCGACGTACCGGCACGCGAGCCAGGCCTCCTCGTAGGCCTGCGCGAGCCTGGGGGCTCCGGGGGCGAAGCCGTCCCGGCCGGGAAGCTCCGAGGGCAGGACGTCCGCGCGCACCTCGGCCGCGAGTTCGGCCGCCACCGTCCTGACGGCGATCCCCGCGTCCCGGTAGCCCACGTAGTCGGCGAACCCCTCCGACAGCCACATCGGGACCCGCCCGCCCCTGGTGGCACCGGTCGCCAGATGGGTCAGCTCGTGGGTGATCACCACGTCCCTGCCGGTCGCGCTGAGCCTGGCGTATCCCGACGGCACCACGATCACCCGGTCCGCGGTCGCCAGCGCGGCCAGCCCGCCGGTCCGCGCCGTCCCCGCGAGCTCCGCGGCCTCGTCGTCGGTCGCGGGGACCACCACCACCGCCCTGACCGGCCCCCAGACCCGCGCGATCGTACGGCAGGCACGGTCGGCCCTGGCTGCGAGATCACGCAGTTCGGCGGGCGGGACACGGTGGCCGACGACGAGAGAGCGCTCACCCCGGACCACCTCGGCGGCGCCGGGCCACAGGTCGCGGGCCGTCTCCGGCGCGGGCCTCGCCCCGCCGAGCCCGGCGCCCGCCAGCGCGAGCATCCCGGCGAGCACGGCGCGGCGCCCCTTCGGGACGGACATGGCAGCCGATGCTAGCCGACGCCCCGGCCGGAACGTTCCCCGGCAGGCGACGGCCCCGCCCATCCGGAGGGGGATGGGCGGGGCCGTCCGCCGCTGTCAGGTGCCGGGACGGACCGCTCCGGCGAAGGCGGACCTGTAGTACCCCTTCAACGTCACGATCCTGACCGACTTGCCGCTGCTCGGCGAGTGGATCATCTTGCCGTGGCCGACGTACATGCCGACGTGGCCCTTGCCGTAGAAGAACAGCAGGTCACCGAGGTGCAACTTGCTCCACGAGACCTTCTTCCTGACCGCGCGGTACTGGCTGCCCGTCACCCGGGGAAGGGAGACGCCCGCCTTGCGCCACGCGTACTGGACCAGGCCCGAGCAGTCGAACGCTCCAGGACCGGAGGCACCCCACCGGTACGGATCGCCGATCTGTTTCCTGGCCGTCGCCACGGCCGTCCTGGCCCTGGACCGCTGCCGTGCGGCCCGGTTCTTCGTGACCTTCGCCGTGCGCTTGACACGGGCCTTCGCCGTGTTCGCGGCAGCGCCCTTCGACGTGCCCTTCGATGCGCTCTTCGACGTGTCCTTCGCCATGCTCCTGGCCTGAACCGCGACCGCGGTATCCGTTGTCGCCTGTGCTGTTGCCGGCCCCAGTGCCACCGCTCCGGTTGAGGCGGTCAGCGTGAGGACGAACCCGCCCAGGTAAAGGCGGAAAAAGCGCGACAAACGGGGGTTTTGCAGGGTGGTAGACAGGATTTCTCCTTGGGACTTCCACTGATGCCTACCGGGTTAGCTGACGGGTTCGGGCTGGGAAGACGCCCTACGACGGCAAACATGTCGATTCACCCCTGGCCACATGTCAAGGGCCGATGGTTCCCCGGCTCCGTGCCTCCTGGCTGCACGAACTCGGCGGGCCGCCGTGATGGGAACCGATCCCTTCGGGGGACGGCGGCCTACTGGATATCTATACGGACACCGGCCACAGGACCGGCGTTCGACGCGGTGGCATGGCTTGCTCACTGCGACCGCCAGAAGGTACCCCGATCACCAAGCCCCGGCAAAGACCCCATCAAATACGAAGATCCACAAAAAGGTTTTCATGTTTACGAAAGGCCTGATAGTGCGGCATCACGATCTTATAAATATGACCCTTGTCACACTCGAAACGATCTTCCAGAGAAGCGCAACAAGTGTCACATAAATCACATTTATCAGTGACTTCCCAAAGCGCACCTTCGTCTATAAGGGCGCCGAACAGGACCACTCAGGCGATCCCGGACATGCAAACGGGCCGCCCGTGGAACGGACGACCCGCGGTCGCGAAGGCGCTCAGACGGCCCCCAGAGGCCCCGTGGACGTGGACGGGGCCAAGAGGGTCAGGGACGGACGGCCCCGACCAGACGGCCGCCGTAGGAGGAGAGAGGGACGACCTTGACGACGTCTCCGGTCTGAGGAGCATGGATGATCTTGCCGTTGCCCGCGTAGAGGCCGACGTGCCCCAGACCCTGGCTGAAGAGGAGGTCCCCCGGCTGGAGGTCGCTCAGCGAGACCTTGCGCTTGGCGCCCCAGCTCCACTGCTCCCAGGTGGTGCGGGGCAGGCTCACGCCTCCGCTGCGCCAGGAGGCCTGCACGAACCCGGAGCAGTCCCAGCTGTCCGGGCCGGTGCCGCCGTACCGGTAGGGCTTGCCGAGCTGGGCGAAGGCGAAGGTCAGGGCGGCCCTGGCGTTGCCCGAGGCGGAGCCGTTGTACTGCATGCCGGTGCTGTTGGGATCGCCCGGCCTGAAGGTGCCGAGGTCGCGCAGCACCTTCGTCTGGATTTTGATCATCTTCTCGACCTTTTCCTTCTCGTCGGCCAGTTCGTCGCGCGTCTGGTCCGCGTCGGCCAAGGCCTGCTTGGCCTTGTCGCGGTTGTCACGCAGCGTCTTGTTGGCCTCGTCGAAGGCATGCAGGCTCTCGGCACGGGAGGCGGAGATCTGGTCGGCCGTGGCCAGGCCGCTCAGCACCAGGTTGGGGTTGACCTCCCCGACGAGGTTCGGCCAGCCGATGGCGCCGCCCTGGTAGGTGGTGACGGCCATGGTGACGAGGTCGTCGCGGAGCCCGGCGACCTTCGCGGCCTGCTTCGACAGGTCGGCGTTCAGGTCCGCGTACTTCTTGCGGGCCCTCTTCCACTTCTCGCCCGCCTGGTTGTACTTCTCGACGAGCTGGTCGGCCTGCTCGTTGAGCTTGGCCAGCTTCTGCTTGGTCTGCGCGACCGTCGGCTTCGGCTTGGCCGCCGCACTCCCGATCGGAGTCACCAGCAGGGCCAGGGCCAGTCCCGCAGCCATCGGCACACGCACGAACCCGATCGGCACACCCGCCACGGCCACGACGCCGCCTCCCCATGCAAAGACCACGTAAAGACCTGGGGCGAAATAGTACAGAACCGGTAAGGGTCAGCTCACCTTTTTGGCGGTTTTGTTCTTTACCTGTAGATGTCAGCAGGCGGCGACCCGGCCCGGGAAGGGTGGATCAGGCGCGTCCGAGCCTGCGCAGGAGCAGCACCGCGGGAACGGGCCTGGCGCCCATCCGGCGGACCGACTCGGCCACCTCGCGGTCGGAGGAGACGACCGCGACGGCCCGCCCGACGGGCTCGGCCCGCACGAGCTGGCGGATCAGGTCGTCGGCGATCTGCCCGGGGGAGCTGAACATCACCCGGACGCCGCGCGGCGCGGAGACCGGCACCGGGCCGTTCAGCTCGGCGCCGTCGAAGACGCAGGTCAGCTCGGTGCGGGTCTGGGCGTACAGCGCGCCGAGCCCGGTCAGCAGCCGGTTGCGCTGGTCGGCCAGGGTCAGCGCGCCGTACCCGGTCTTGGTCACGTTGTAGCCGTCCACGATCAGATGGATCTGCGGCAGCGCGAGCAGCTGGTCGAGCAGGGCGGGATCGTCGTCGGCCAGGGCCCGCGCGGGCACCGCCTGGACCCCGTGCCTGCCCGGCGCGACAGAGGAGACGGAGTCGGCGGGCCGGTGGATGCTCGACGGCAGCGCCAGCTCCCTGCGCAGCCCGGCCGCGGCGTCCTGCAGGGCGTCGAGCAGCATGCGGACCTTGGTGTCCTCCACGCTGCGGCCCTCACGGGCGGCCCTTCGCGTGGCCTCAAGCTGCCGTTCGGCATCGGCCACCCGTTCCCGCAGGCGCCGCAGCTCGCTCTCCCCCGCGCTCCCCGCGGCGGTCGCGGCGGCCTTGGCCTCCTGCGCGGCCTCCTCCATCTCGGCGGCACGCGCCTCGGCGGCCCTGGCCCGCTCCCTGGCGTCGTGCAGTCTGCGGCGCAGGTCGGAGATCTCGGACCTGGACCCCTTGAGCTGCTCACGCAGCCGGTCGGCCTCCTCCTTGGCCGATGCCTTCTGCGCGGCCAGCTGCTCGCGCAGCCGGGTGAGCGTCTGCTCCTGCGCCGACCCCTCGGCGACGGCGGCGGAGCGCTCAAGGTCGGCGCGGGCGGTCTCGACCATCTCCACCCAGCCGGGCGGCCTGGTCAGATAGGCCGCGGCCGCCACCAGCACCGGCTCGGCCGCGGGCGGCGCGACACCCTCGGCGAGGCTTTCGACCAGCTCGGGCCAGCTCGCGGCCAGCGTCTCCGCGACCAGCTCGCGGAACTTCTTGTCGGTCTCCAGCTGGGCGGCGATCGGCGCGCCACCCAGCCTGGCCCGTTTTCTCGGGTCGAACTTGGCGATCCCCCGCAGCGGCGCGGGCATCACGGTCTGCGGCATCGACCCCAGGACCTGGGACGCCAGCTCCACGACGTGTAAGCGGACCTGCTCGGGCAGTGGACGAGACAGGCCCTCTCCGGCTGAACTCATCACGGCCCCTACTCGGATCGGTCTTCACGTCAAGGGTACGGCTACCTCACCCGGGCACCGACCTGGCCGACGGCCGCCGCCCCCCTTCCCAGGCGAACGTGACATCGGCGACAGGTGTCCGGCCAGGTGCCCCGGCCGTACCGGGCACAGTCGTGTCCATACCTGGCCAATTCAGATCAGAACGGGTCAGACCAAATAACCCGCGTCGTGAACGGTCAGCGCGATCTGGACCCGGTTGTTCAGTTCCAGCTTCGTCAGCACCCGGGAGACGTGCGCCTTGACCGTCGCCACGCTCATGTAGAGCTCGGCGGCGATCTCCGCGTTCGACCTTCCCCTGCCGACGGCGAGCACGACGTCACGCTCACGGTCGCTGAGCACCGCGAGCAACGCCCGCGCCTGCTCCCTGCGGGCGCCCGCGCCGCCGTCGGAGACGTGCGCGATGAGCTGCCTGGTGACGGCGGGCGACAGGATCGGCTCGCCCGCGCCGACCCTGCGGATCGCGGCGACCAGGTCGGCCGGAGGGGTGTCCTTCAGCAGGAACCCCGCCGCCCCGGCCCGCAGGGCCCGGAGCACCTGGGCGTCGGCGTGGAAGGTGGTCAGCACGACCACCTCGGGAGGGGCCGGGGCGGCGCGCAGCCGCTCGGTCGCGGTCAGCCCGTCGACCCTGGGCATGCGGATGTCCATCAGCACCACGTCCGGCCGGTGCGCGGCCACCAGCTCCGGCACCTCGAGCCCGTCCCCCGCCTCGCCGACGACGAGCAGGTCGGGGGCGCCGCCCAGGATCATCGACAGCCCGGCCCTGACGAGGGCGTCGTCGTCCACGATCAGCACACGGATCACCGGACCCGCGGACGAGGAACTCATGTCCGTCACGTTAACCACACCCCGCCACCTCGGCCGTCATCGCCCCGTCGTACGTCTCACGTGGCCCACGGCAACCACGCGCTGAGCCGGAACCTGCCGTCGTCACCCACGCCGTAGACGAGGCGGCCGCCCACGAGCCCGGCCCGCTCGGTGAGCCCGATCAGGCCCGTCCCGCTGCCCGGGATGGCCCGCCCGGAGGTCGTGGGGTTGCCGATCTCGACGGTGAGCCCGTCTCCCGGCCCTCCCCTGACGGTGACGTCGACCCGGGCCGCGGTCGCGTGCTTGCGCGCGTTGGTCAGCCCCTCCTGGGTGATCCGGTAGACGTTCCTGCCGAGCCCGGCGGGCGCCCTGCCCGGCTCGGCCACCCGCATGTCGAGCGTCACCTCCATGCCCGCGAGCCTGGACTCCTCGATGAGGCCCTCCAGGTCGGCGAGGGTCGGCTGGGGCCGGTCGGGGGCGGTCTCCTCGCCGCCGAGCCGCAGCACGCCGATGACCTCCCGCAGGTCCTGGAGCGCCTGGTGCGCCCCCGTCCTGAGCACCCCGGCCGTCCTGACCAGGTCGTCGCGGGGGATGTCGGGGCGGTACTCCAGGGCGCCCGCGTGCACGCTGAGCAGCGACAGGCGGTGCGCGAGGGCGTCGTGCATCTCCCTGGCGATGCGCTCGCGCTCCATGTGCCTGGCCCGCTCGACCCGCAGCTCGGCCTCGACCTCCGCCCGCTCCGCGCGGTCGCGCAGCGAGAGCACCAGCTGGCGCCTCGCCCTGACGAACATGCCCCACATGATCAGCAGCAGGTAGGACAGCACCGAGAACGCCATCGCCCCCCAGTAGGAGACCTCCGGGTCGGGCCGCCACCACAGCTGGGGAGCGAGCGCGAGGACGTGCAACCCGGTGATCGCGGCGACCGTCTTGAAGGGGCGGTGCACCGCGACCGTGAAGAGCGCCACGGCGACGGCTCCCGAGGCGATGCCCGAGGCGAGCGCGGCGGGCACCATGACGAGGGCCAGGCCGACCGGCCAGCGGCGCCGCAGCCACAGCAGCGCGCACGCGGCGGCCCCGACGATCTGGTCGGCGAGGACGACGGCGTACGGGGTCGAACCACCGGGACGCATGGCCAGCGCGGTGGCGAGCCCCAGCAGCGCGGCCACGACGAAGACGACGATGTCGACACCCCAGTCGCGGGCCGACCGCCGCGTCGGGGACCGCTCGCCCACGAGGTCGCCGTGCAGGACCGCGGGCAGCAGCCACCGATACTCCGTCACGTTGTCCGAGGGTAGGACCCATCCGGAACGTCCGGTACCGACCAAAGTTGATGTTCCGCCGACTTTCGGCCGACGCGTCCCATCCGGTCCCCACGTCACCATCGAGGGCATGAGAGCGACCCTGCGGATCCTCGGGAGCGTCTGCGTCGTCCAGGCCGTCGGCGGCGTGATCAGCGAGCTCGGGGGACCGGGGAGCCTCGGCCGCGAGTGGTTCCTGGTGCACCGCGTGGGACTGCTGGAGGGCTACGAGATCTTCGCCTGCATCGTGCTCGGGGTGCTCGGGCCGGCACTGTGGGCGGCGGGCGCGGCCGTACGGGACGAGTGAGCCCCCTGAGCCGCTCTGAGCCCCTTTGGGCCCCATGGTGCCCGCGCGGTGAGATGAGGGTTACGTGAGGGTTGCCGGAACGCCAAGGGGGAACGACGCCAGGCGGACCCCGGAGCGGTAAATGTCGGTCGATGCTCCTATGGTCGTGAGCCGTGGAGTACGCCGTGCAGGGGACGCTTGACGAACTGGGCACGCCGCTTGAGCAGATCACGTTCGTCGTGTTCGACCTGGAGACCACGGGGGTCTCCGCCGACGAGCACGCCATCACGGAGATAGGCGCGGTCAAGGTTCGCGGCGGTGAGGTGCTCGGCGAGTTCGGCACGCTGGTCGATCCGGGCTCACCGATCCCGCCTTTCATCTCGGTGCTCACCGGCATCACCGACGCCATGGTGACCGCCGCGCCGAGGATCGACTCGGTGCTGCCCTCCTTCCTGGAGTTCGCCAGGGGCGCCACGTTCGTCGCCCACAACGCGGGCTTCGACCTGTCGTTCGTCAGGGCGGCCTGCGCGGCCCTGGGCTACCCTCCGCCCGGCAACCCCGTGGTCGACACCGTCGTGCTGGCCCGCAGGCTGCTGACCCGCGACGAGGTCCCCAACTACAAGCTCTCCACCCTGGCCAAGGTCTTCAGCAGGAGCGAGCCGTGCCACCGCGCGCTCGCCGACGCCCGGGCGACCGTGGACGTGCTGCACGCCCTGATCGAGCGGGCGGGCTCGTTCGGGGTGCACACGCTGGAGGAGCTGAAGGGTTTCGTGCGGGCTCCGACGCCCGAGCAGCGCCGCAAACGCCACCTGGCCAACGGGGTGCCCGGCGAGCCGGGGGTCTACGTGTTCGAGGACGATCGGGGTGAGCCCCTCTACGTCGGCAAGAGCACCAACCTGCGCAACCGTGTCCGCAGCTACTTCACCGCCGCCGAGACCCGGCCGAGGATCCGCGAGATGGTCGCCGTCGCCGAGCGGATCAGGACCATCGTCTGCGCCACCCCCCTTGAGGCCGAGGTCAGGGAGCTCAGGCTGATCGGCTCGGCGAAGCCGCGCTACAACCGCAGGTCGCGTTTCCCCGAGCGGATGGTCTGGCTCAAACTCACCGAGGAGCCCTTCCCCCGCCTGTCCGTCGTGCGCGAGGTCAAGGACGACGGGGCCGGATACCTCGGCCCGTTCGGCAGCGTCCGTGCCGCCGAGGACGCCCGCTCCGCGCTGCACGAGGCGATCCCGCTGCGCCGGTGCACGGAGCGGATCACCCCTCGCGCGGGCCGCCCCGCGTGCGCGCTGGCCGGGATCGGCCGGTGCGGCGCCCCCTGTGAGGGCCGCCAGAGCGTAGAGGAGTACGGCCTGCACGCCGCGGCCGCCCGCAGGGCGATGGAGCTGGACGCCTCGGAGGTCTTCTCCGCGATCGAGGCCAGGATGGAACGCCTGTCCCGCGAGGAGCGCTACGAGGAGGCCGCGGCCGACCGCGACCGGCTGGCCTCCTACGTGCGTGTCTCGGCGCGCATGCAGCGGCTGCGCGGGCTGACCTCACTGCCGCAGCTGGTCGCCGCCGCCCCGCTGACCGGCGGCGACTGGGAGATCCACGTCGTCAGGCACGGCAGGCTGGTCTCGGCCGGGGTGATGCCGAGGGGCGCCCACCCGACCCCGTTCGTGGACGCGCTGGTGGCGACGGCGGAGACCGTCGTGCCCGGTCCCGGCCCGGTCCCGGCCGCCGGGGCCGAGGAGACCGAGTGCGTGCTGCGCTGGCTGGAGACCCCCGGGGTACGGCTGGTGCAGGTCGAGGGCGGCTGGAGCCTGCCGATCGGCGGTGCCGGACGGTTCAGGTCCCGCATCGACCTGGCCTACCGCTCCCGTGAGCAGTACGGGGACGGCGAGGGCCGCAGGGGACGCTGATAGCGTCGTGGGAGAGTTCCCGACCAGGAGGAGAGTCAGTGGTCACCGCGATCGTGCACATCAACGCCGAGGTGGACCGAATCCCCGAGGTCGCCCAGACGATCGCCGAGATCGACGGGGTGAGCGAGGTCTACTCCATAACCGGGGAGTACGACCTGCTGGCGATCGTCCGCGTCCCCGCCTACGAGCAGGTCGCCGAGGTCATCCCCGGCAGGCTGAACAAGGTGGCCGGGGTGCTGCGCACCGAGACGCACATCGCCTTCCGCACCTACTCCCGGCACGACCTCGAGGCCGCCTTCTCGATCGGCCTGGGCGAGTCCGACTGACCGGGCCCTCAGGTGGGCAGGCGGGCCCCCGGGCGCAGTTCGCCCGTTGTCGGCAGGCGGGCCCGCACCTCGAACCCCCCTTCGGGCATCGGCCTGGCCTCCAGGGTCCCGCCGAACATCGTGGCGCGCTCGCGCATGCCGAGCAGCCCCGTCCCGGCGCCGGTCCCGGCGGGCGGAGGGACCATCTGGCCGTCGTCGCGGACGAGCACGTCGAGAAAGCCGGGACGCCAGCGCAACGTGACATGGGCCGTACTTGCTCCCGCGTGCTTGAGCGTGTTGCCCAGCGCCTCCTGGACGATCCGGTAGGCCGCCAGTTCCAGGGTCAGGCCGACCTCCACCGGTGATCCGTCCTCGACCACCTGGACCCGCAGGCCCGCCGTACGGACCTGGGTGAGCAGGTCGGACAGGTCGGACAGCCTTGGCTGGGGGTGCCTGGTCGCCGCGGGGGCGCCCTCGACGCTCAGCAGGCTCAGGATCCGCTGTAACTCGACGAGCGCCTGACGGCCCGACTCCTCGGCGACGCGTAGTGTCTCGCGGGCCCTCGCGGGGTCCTTCTCCATGATCATCCGGCCCGCGCCGACACCGAGCGTCATCATGCTGACCCCGTGGGCGACCACGTCGTGCAGTTCTCCGGCGATGCGGGCGCGCTCCCTCATCGCCGCGGCACGGCTCAGCGCCTCCCGCTGCCCGGCCAGCCTGGTGCGCTCCGCGGCCAGGCTCAGCAGCAGCAGGCGTCGCTCACGCGCCAGCCTCGCGGCGGCCAGCGAGAGGCAGACGACCGCGAGGACAAGCAGGCCGAGCGCCACTCGCCAGGCAGGAAGGTCAACACGCCACATGGGCGCAATCTAGGGCTGCCACGACAGGCGCGGCATCCCCTCACGGGAGGATCTTGCGTCCGCCCGGGAGGGGAGGACTCGCGGGTCAGGACGTCTCAGGGCGTTTTCAGAGCCTGGCTGACCTCGACCCAGCGGTCGAGGAGCGCCCCCGCCTCACCGGAGTCGACGGCCTGTCCCGCCCTAGCGTAGGCACCGGCCATCGCGGCGTCCAGGTCGTCGCCGGCGGCGTCGTAGGCGACCAGGGCCGCGGCGGCGTTGAGCAGCACCGCGTCGCGGACCGGCCCGGTCTTGCCGCCCAGCAGGTCGCGTACGGCCTGCGCGTTGAAGGCCACGTCCCCGCCGCGCAGCGCGTCCTGGTCCGACCTGGGAATGCCGAGCGCGGCCGGGTCGAAGACGGTCTTCCTCGCGGTGCCGTCACGCACGATCCAGACGGTCGAGGTCGTCGCGGTGGTGAGCTCGTCGAGCCCGTCGTCGCCCCTGAAGACCAGGGCGGAGACGCCGCGCTCGGCGAACACGCCGGCGACCACGGGGAGCATGACCGGGTCGAAGATGCCGATGGCCTGGGCCTGCGGCCTGGCGGGGTTGGTCAGCGGCCCGAGGAAGTTGAAGACGGTCGGGATGCCGAGTTCCTTGCGCGCCGGCCCGACGAAGCGCAGCGCCGGGTGGTAGACGGGCGCGAAGCAGAAGGAGATGCCCGCCTCGACGGCGACCCTGGCGGTGTTCTCCGGGGTCAGGTCGAGCACGACTCCCAGGTGCTCCAGCACGTCGGCGGCCCCGCAGAGGGAGGAGGCGGCCCTGTTTCCGTGCTTGACGACGCGGGCGCCGGCCGCGGCGGCCACGATGGCGGCCATCGTGGAGACGTTGACGGTGTGGGCGCGGTCGCCACCGGTGCCGACGACGTCGACGACGGGCCCCTCGACCGTCAGCGGGGTCGCCCGTTCCAGCATGGTGCGCGTCAGCCCGGTCAGCTCGGCGACCGTCACCCCCTTGGCCCGCAGCGCCACGGCGAAGCCCGCGATCTGCACGGAGGTCGCCGAACCGGACATGATCTCGTTCATCGCCCAGGAGCTCTCGTCCGCGGTGAGGTGCTCACCCGCGAGCAGGGCGGACAACAACGCGGGCCAGGTGGTGCGCGCGTCCATGTGGGGTCTCCAGAGGGGTTCGGTCTACCGGGCGGTCAGGCGGGTCGACAGGCGGCGGCGCATCAGGTCGGCGACGGTGTCGGCCAGCACGACCGGGTCGATCGGCTGCGGCACGACGGCCTCCGCGCGGGACCACTCGGCCAGCCACCGGTCGTCGCGGCGGGCGATCAGCAGGCAGATCGGCGGGCAGTCGTACACCTCGTCCTTGGCCTGCCTGGCGACCCCCATGCCGCCCGCGGGCTGGGTCTCGGCGTCGAGCACGGCGACGTCGATCTCACCCGAGTCGAAGTGCTGGACGACCTTCGCGTGGGTGGCGCACTCCACGATCTCCACGAGGGGCACGTCGGCGGCGGGACGCCTGCCGATCGCCTGCCGCACCTTCTCGCGAGTGCTCGCGTCGTCGCTGTAGACGAGGACCCTCATCTTGTCGTCGGTGCTCACGGTGGCGCTCACTATCCCTTGTCGATGTATGGTCACCTGGGATGGTACCGGGCGGCTCGCCCGTAGACCCAGGCCGGACGCATCCATGAGATAAATGCGCCATAAGCCCGGTTTTAGGGAGCGCGGGGACCTCCTAGTGGGGGGTCGTGCGGCGACCCGACCAGGAGAACCGCAATAATGCTGCCCGTGGCGACAGCATCCGCAATATCAACGACGACGACAGCGCATTCGTCCCGCAGGCCAGACCTGGTCAGCGTTGGGACGATCGTCTGGCTGTCCTCTGAGCTCATGTTCTTCGCGGCGCTGTTCGCGATGTACTTCACCATCCGGTCGGTCAGTCTCGGTCAGGGTCTCCCCTGGCCGGAGGCTCACTTGAACGTCCAGTTCTCGCTGGTCAACACGATCATCCTGGTCCTGTCGAGCGTGACCTGTCAGCTGGGCGTGTGGGCGGCTGAGAAGGGCCAGGTCGCCAAGCTGCGCTTCTGGTACATCGTCAGCTTCCTGATGGGTGCCGTGTTCGTCGCCGGTCAGCTGTACGAGTACAGCCAGCTGGTCGAGGAGGGGCACACCCTGTCGCACTCCGCGTACGACTCGGTGTTCTACCTGACCACGGGCTTCCACGGCCTTCACGTGACCGGTGGACTGATCGCGTTCCTGTTCATGCTGGGACGCACGTACGCCGCGAAGCGCTTCACCCGTGAGCAGGCGACCAGCGCCATCGTCGTGTCCTACTACTGGCACTTCGTCGACGTGGTCTGGATCGGCCTTTTCGTGACCATCTACGGCATTCATTAAGGAATCGGGGATCTCTGTGAATAGGATCACCGCTGGGCGGCGGCATCCCCTCGCGAGATACGCCGTCCTGCTTCTTGCCCTTGGGCTGCTCGGGGGGTTCTACACCCTCGCGGCCCCGACGAGTGAGCGGGCTGACGCGGCTATCGCGTCCGGCAGGGCCGACGACGTCGCCGAGGGCAAGAAACTCTTCGAGCAGAGCTGCTCCAGCTGCCACGGCCTCAGCGCCGAGGGCACCAAGAACGGCCCGACGCTCGTCGGCGTCGGCGCCGCCGCCGTGGACTTCCAGGTCAGCAGTGGCCGTATGCCCCTGGCCAACCCCGGCGCCCAGGCCCCGCGCAAGCCGACGGCGCCCTGGGTCAACGAGGACACCGTCCGGCAGCTCTCCGCTTACATCCAGTCGCTGGGCGGCGGTCCCACCGTCCCCGCCGACGAGCAGGTCGACCCGGCCAAGGGTGACAAGTCGAAGGGTGGCGAGCTGTTCCGCGCGAACTGCATCCAGTGCCACAACTTCGTCGGCGCCGGGGGTGCCCTGACCCAGGGCAAGTACGCCCCGCCGCTGAACGAGGCCACCCCGAAGCAGATCTACGAGGCCATGATCACCGGCCCGCAGGCGATGCCGGTGTTCAACGACAGCATCATCACCCCCGACCAGAAGCGGGACATGATCGCCTACATCGTGGGCGTGCGTGACGAGCCCAACCCGGGCGGCGCCGGCCTCGGCCGCATCGGTCCGGTGACCGAGGGTCTCGTGGCCTGGATCGCGGGCATCAGCCTGCTCGCCCTGGCCGCTATCTGGATCACCGCCAAGAAGCGACAGGCCCACCAATGACAGACAACAACCACGACATCGAACAGCCCGAGGGGCGCGTGCCACACCGCGTCATCGGCACCCCGGCGCCCGCGACGGCCACCTCCCTGCTGGGCGAGGAGGAGCGCACCGGAGCCGCAGCCGAGGTCCCCGGTGTGAACCTGCAGGACGAGCAGACCGCCAAGAAGGGTGAGCGGGCCGCGGCCCTGTGCTTCCTCATCACCTTCCTGGCCGCGGTCGCCTTCGTCGTCTCCTACGTGATCTTCCAGGTGGGCGACGTCGAGACGACCAAGACCTCGACCCTGGCGCTGGGCGGCTCGCTGACCCTGGCGCTGCTGTCGCTCGCGGCGGGCATCGTGTTCTGGGTCCGCATGGTCATGCCGAAGTACAGCCTGGTCCAGGAGCGTCACACGATGGCCTCCTCCTCCGAGGTCAGGGAGCAGGTCGGCGAGACCTTCCTGCAGGGCGCCGCCGAGAGCGGCATCACCAAGCGGCCGCTGCTGCGCCGTACGCTCCTGCTGGCCGCCGCCCCGCTGGGCGTGCTGCCGATAGTGCTGCTGCGCGACCTCGGCCCGCGCTACAAGAACTTCCCCGAGAAGCTGCGGCACACCGTCTGGGGCGAGAAGACCAAGGACGGCAAGAACCGCAGGCTCGTCGTCGAGGGAACCGGCGCGCCGATCCGCGCGGCCGACTTCAACTCCCCCGGCGGCATCCTGTCGGTCGTGCCCGAGGGTTACGAGCACGACCTCGACGCCCTGGCCAAGGCCACGCTGATCCTGATCAAGTTCCGCCCGGAGGAGATCAAGTCCGGGACGAACAAGAACTGGACGCACGACGGAATCGTGGCGTACTCCAAGATCTGCACGCACGTCGGCTGCCCCGCGGCCCTGTACGAGCAGACCACCCACCACATCCTGTGCCCGTGCCACCAGTCCACCTTCGACGCCGCGGACGGCGCCAAGGTGATCTTCGGTCCGGCCGCCAGGCCGCTGCCCCAGCTGCCCATCGCCGTGGACGGCGAGGGCTACCTGGTCGCCACGGCCGACTTCGCCGTCCCGCCGGGGCCCAGCTTCTGGGAGCGCGGCGACGCCGAGGCCGAGGTCCGTGAGAAGGGAGGCCACGCATGAGCACCGGAACGGTTCCGAAGCCCATCGCGGGCGCGAGCGGTTTCCTCGACGACCGGCTCGGCGCGGGAAACTTCCTCAAGCGCAACCTGCGCAAGGTGTTCCCCGACCACTGGTCGTTCCTGCTGGGTGAGATCGCGCTCTACTCGTTCATCATCCTGCTGCTGACCGGCACCTTCCTGACGTTCTTCTTCAAGCCCTCCATGGCGCACGTCGTCTACGAGGGCTCCTACGAGCCGCTCAAGGACGTCACGATGTCCGAGGCGTACGCCTCGGCTCTGCAGATCAGCTTCGACGTGCGCGGTGGCCTGCTGATGCGGCAGATGCACCACTGGGCCGCCCTGCTGTTCGTCGCCGGCATGATGGTGCACGCGCTCCGTGTGTTCTTCACCGGTGCGTACCGCAAGCCGCGCGAGCTGAACTGGCTCATCGGCGTGCTGCTGCTGACGCTGGCGCTGGCCGAGGGCCTGACCGGCTACTCGCTGCCCGACGACCTGCTCTCCGGCGCGGGTCTGCGCATCACCGAGGGTGTGGCGATCTCGCTGCCGCTGGTCGGCACCTGGATCACCTTCTTCCTCTTCGGCGGCGAGTATCCCGGCGAGGACGTGATCTCCCGGTTCTACTCGCTGCACATCCTGCTCATCCCCGGCATCCTGCTCGCGCTCATCTCCGCCCACATGGTCCTCATGTGGGTGCAGAAGCACACCCAGATGCCGGGCAAGGGACGGACCAACGAGAACGTGGTCGGTGCGCCGTTCTACCCGGCCTTCATGGCCAAGGCGGGCGCGTACTTCATGTTCACGTTCGGCGTGATCGCGTTGCTGGGCACCTTCGCCCAGATCAACCCGATCTGGCTGTTCGGTCCCTACACGCCCGCCGACATCTCGGCGGGTTCCCAGCCCGACTTCTACATGGGCTTCCTTGAGGGCTCGCTCCGTCTGATGCCCTCGTGGGAGATCAACTTCCTGGGCTTCACACTGCCGATGAGCGTGCTGATCCCGGCGCTGGTCCCGATGGGCATCATCATGACCGGCCTGGCCCTGTATCCCTTCCTGGAGCAGTGGGTCACCGGGGACCGCAGCGAGCACCACGTCGCCGACCGTCCCCGCAACAACCCGCACCGCACCTCGATCGGCATCTCGGCCATCACGTTCTACGGTGTGCTGTGGCTGCTGGGCGCGAACGACGAGATCTCCTCGGTCTTCCACGTCTCGCTCAACTGGACGACCTACATCGGCCGGGTCCTGGTCTTCCTCGGCCCGCTGGTGGCCTACATCGTCACCTACCGGATCTGCCTCGGCCTGCAGCGCAGCGACGCGGCGATCATCGGCCACGGCGTGGAGTCGGGCGTCATCAAGCGCCTGCCCCACGGTGAGTACATCGAGGTCCACGTTCCGCCGGAGGCCTCCATCGAGGCGCACCTGCGGGGCAAGGCCCCGGTTCCGGCCATCGCCGGGACCGACACCGACAAGGACGGCATCCCGCCCAAGGGGATGCGCGGCCCGCTCGGCAGGCTCCGCGCCAAGATGAGCAAGGCCTACGGCGGCGAGAAGATCCCGCTGGACGACGGCCACGGTCACGGCGACGAGCACGGCGAGCACGCGCAGGTCACCTCGGGTGGGGACGACAGGTCCCTGACCCACTAGAAGCCGTCACCAAGCTTCGCCACACGACGGGGCCCGGACACCGATCAGGTGTCCGGGCCCCGTTGTCTGTCTCCACCCAGAACCGGTGACGAGCCCCCACAGACCCGGGAACGGCCCTGTACGGCTCGCAGAGCCCCGGAAACGGCCCGGCCGCAACTCCCCCCCAGACCAGAAGCCGTAAAGGGCCCCTCAGCGGCTTTCTGGCGTCACAGGGAGTTGGTGGTGAAGTACTTGACGCTGCTCCACTTCAGCCACTGCTTCCAGTTCTCCTGCCAGTGGCCCCAGCCGTTGGTCGGCTCAAGCGGGCGAGGGGTGCCCGTGATGATGATCGGGTCGCCGATGAGAGTGTTGTTGATGAACCAGACGGCGTTGTCCGGGCTGACGTTGACGCAGCCGTGACTGACGTTGGAGTACCCCTGGGAGCCGACCGACCACGGGGCGCTGTGCACGTACTCGCCGCTGTTGGAGATGCGGACGGTGTTGTAGACGGTCATCTGGTAGTAGCCGGGAGAGCCGGGGCCGATGCCGGGCGAGGTCATGATGGTCACCGGCTCCCTGGACATGGCCAGGTGCACGCCACTGGTCGTGTAGTACTTCCAGGCGCCGCCCTGGCCCGCGCTCATCGGGATCTGCCTGACGACCTTGCCGTTGCGCCTGACGGTCAGGTGGTGGGTCTGGGTGCTGCCCCGGGTGATCTGGGAGCGGCCGACCCTGAAGCGGATGCTCTGGTTCTGCTTGCCGTACACACCCCTGCCGCCCCTGACGCCCTCGAGGTTGGCGTCGACGCGGACGGTGGTGTTGGCGGGCCAGAACGTCTTGGGACGGAAGTGCACGGTCTTGTCGTCGAACCAGTGCCAGGCCCCGAGGACCGGCTTCGAGGAGCGGATCGCCAGGTTGCGCTCGACCTCGACGCGGTCGGTGATCGGCTGGTCGAAGGTGATCATGACCGGCATGCCGACCCCGACCGTCAGGCCCGTCAGCTCCTTGTCGGGAAGGAACTCCTTGATCTCGAAGGTCTTCTCGGCCTTGACCGTGGAGAAGGAGGTGTGGGTCTCGCTGACCTTTCCTCCCGGGTTCACCGCGACCGCGGTGACCTCGTAGGTCGTCCCCGGCAGCGCGGTGTCCTGACTGTGCCACTGGGTCCCGTCGGCGCTCAGCACGCCCGTCAGGGAGTTCCTGGGGCCCTTCACGGTGACGCTCCTGAGCGTCCCCCCGCTGGCGGCCACCAGGACGGTCGCGTGGGTGGGCACGTTGCCCGCCCTGTCGAGGGGGACCACACTGACCGCCGCGTCCGCGTGCGGCACGGGTCCCGCCGGCCCGCGCGCGGCGGTGGTGGAACCGTCCGAGCATGAGGCCACCAGTAGCAGGGCCAGTAGCCCGGCCCCCGGAATCGAACCACGCATCGTCTGTCCCACGTGCCCCACGTGTACTCCCCTGTTCAGGACCGGTCCGGTGATCCTGTTATTACCCGTAGTAAGCGGAGCGCCACATATGGCGGTGGGTGTGCGTCCTCAATAAACACCAAAAAACGGGCCACGGAATCTCCGTGGCCCGTTTCCGGGAGCCTGGGGTGGCGACGCGCTCAGTGCGAGAAGTGACCCCGGTAGTACTCGAAGACGAACCCGATCATGCTCATGATGACCGCGAACACGCCGATCAGGAACAGCCACCAGCCGATGACCAGGCCGACCGCGGTGAGCGAGACGGCCAGGCAGACGAACAGCGGCCACCAGCTGTGCGGGCTGAAGAAGCCGAGCTCCCCCGCGCCGTCGCTGATCTCACCCTGCTTGTCGTCCTCAGGCTGCTCGCCGATGCGGCGGGCGGTGTACATGAGGTAGTAGCCGATCATGAAGGCGAAGCCGACCGAGATCGCCATCGCCGTCGTGCCGACCGGTTCCCTTGACCAGAACCAGTAGACGACGTCCACCGCGGCGAAGAAGATGCCGCAGAGGATGAACAGCCAGCCCTGGACCTTCATCGGTTGTCCTCCAGCTCACGCGAGGCCGAGGTGATGTGCGGGTACTTGAGGTCGAACGCGGGGCGCTCGGACCTGATGCGCGGCAGCGAGGTGAAGTTGTGCCGCGGCGGCGGGCAGGAGGTCGCCCACTCCAGCGAGTTGCCGTAGCCCCACGGGTCGTCCACCGTGACCTTGGGAGCGGACTTGTGGGTCCGCCACACGTTGTACAGGAACGGCAGCGTCGATGCGCCCAGCAGGAACGCGCCGACCGAGGAGACCATGTTCAGGTTGGTGAAGCCGTCGGCCGGGCTGTAGTCGGCGTAGCGGCGCGGGAAGCCGGCCGCGCCGAGCCAGTGCTGCACCAGGAACGTGGTGTGGAAGCCGATGAACAGCGTCCAGAAGTGGACCTTGCCCAGCGTGTCGTTGAGCATCTTGCCGGTGAACTTGGGCCACCAGAAGTAGAAGCCCGCGAACATCGCGAAGACCACGGTGCCGAAGACGACGTAGTGGAAGTGGGCCACCACGAAGTAGGAGTCCGACACCTGGAAGTCCAGCGGCGGCGAGGCCAGGATGACGCCGGTCAGACCACCGAAGAGGAAGGTCACCAGGAAGCCGATCGAGAACAGCATGGGCGACTCGAACGACAGGTGCCCCCGCCACATCGTGCCGATCCAGTTGAAGAACTTCACTCCGGTCGGGACCGCGATGAGGAACGTCATGAAGGAGAAGAACGGCAGCAGCACCTGGCCGGTCGGGAACATGTGGTGCGCCCACACGGTGATCGACAGACCGGCGATGGCGATGGTCGCGCCGACCAGGCCGATGTAGCCGAACAGCGGCTTGCGGCTGAAGACCGGCAGGATCTCCGTCACGATGCCGAAGAACGGCAGCGCGATGATGTACACCTCGGGATGGCCGAAGAACCAGAACAGGTGCTGCCAGAGCATGGCACCACCGGTCGCCGAGTCGAAGATGTGCGAGCCGAGCTTGCGGTCGGCCTCGAGCGCCAGCAGCGCGGCGGCCAGCACCGGGAAGGCCATCAGCACCAGGATCGAGGTGAGCAGGACGTTCCAGGTGAACATCGGCATGCGGAACATCGTCATGCCGGGAGCGCGCATGCACACGATCGTGGTGATGAAGTTCACCGAGCCGAGGATCGTGCCGAGACCGCTGATGGTCAGACCGACGATCCACAGGTCGCCACCGATACCGGGCGAGTGGATCGCGTCCGACAGCGGGGCGTAGGCGAACCAGCCGAAGCTGGCCGCGCCGCCCGGGGTGAGGAAGCCCGACAGGGCGATGGTGCTGCCGAACAGGAACAGCCAGTAGCTGACCATGTTCAGACGCGGGAAGGCCACGTCCGGGGCGCCGATCTGCAGCGGCATCAGCTCGTTGGCGAAGCCCGCGAACAGCGGCGTCGCGAACATCAGCAGCATGACCGTGCCGTGCATGGTGAACAGCTGGTTGAACTGCTCGTTGCTGGTGAGCTGCAGCCCCGGCTGCGCCAGCTCGGCCCGCATGATCAGCGCCATCACGCCGCCGATCAGGAAGAACACGAACGAGGTGATGAGGTAGAGATGTCCGATGATCTTGTGATCGGTGGACGACATCCACTTCGCGACGACCGAGCCCTTGCGGGTCGTCACCGGGGTCAGAGCGATGGGCTCTTGAAGTGCGGTCACTGGGCACCCGCCTGACTAGCGATGTACTTGTCGAACTCGGCCGGGCTGACGAGTTCCACGGAGAAGAGCATCCGGCTGTGGTCGGTACCGCACAGCTCGGCGCAGCGGCCCGCGAACACACCGGACTTGTTCAGGGTCTCCACCTCGAACTTGTTCTCCACTCCGGGGATGACGTCCCGCTTGAAGTGGAAGGCGGGCACCCAGAAGGAGTGGATGACGTCGGGCGAGACGAGGTCGAACTCCACCTTCTTGCCCGCGGGAAGCACCAGCCGCGGACCCTCGCGGTAGTCGCCGACCGGCATGCCGACCACTTCGGCCTTCTTGCCGTTGTAGTCGGTGGTGAAGCGCCAGCTCCACTGGAAGCCCTCGACCTTGACCTTGACGTCGGCCTTGCCGGAGACGGCGTTGATGTAGTTCTGGTCCCGCGCGGTGAAGTAGAAGAAGACACCGACCATGATGATCGGCACAACCGTGTAGAGGATCTCGATCGGGAGGTTGTAGCGCACCTGCGGAGGCAGGCTCTCCTTGGAGTTCTTCCTCTTACGGTGGAAGGCCACGGACCACAGGATCAGGCCCCACACGACCAAACCGGTGGCGAGTGCCGCGATCCAGGAGCCGTTCCACAGGCTCTGGACGGTATCGGCCTGCTTGGTGATGCCCTCGGTCATACCGCCACGAGACCACTCCCCGGCGATGTTCTCAGCACTGCACGCCGACACGGAAACCAGCAGCAGCGCCAGAGCGGCAGCGCGTGGCACCCGGCGGCGGGCCAACGGACGCCGTGCGGAACGGCGGGTCGGACTCACGGATCGCCTACCCCACAGATGAAGCCCAGAAATCGCTCCTGGGCGGTCGTTTGTTCATGTTCACAACTTGTAGTTCACAGCTTTACGCTGGGGGACACATTAGCGCGGACCACCCTCGCCCCCCCGCGCAGCCCCCGATTGCGCCGCGTGTGATGCGACGATTGGGACGTGGCGTACTTCGACGCGGCCTCGACAGAGCCGCTGCACCCTCAGGCACGCGAGGCTCTGGTCGCGGCGCTCGACGCCGGCTGGGCCGACCCGGCGAGGCTGTACGGCCCCGCCCGCCGGGCAAGGATGTTACTGGAACAGGCGCGTACAGAGGTCGCCGAGGCCCTGGGAACCCGCCCCGATGAGATCTCCTTCACCTCCTCGGGCACCCAGGCCGTACACCTCGGCGTGTTGGGCGCCCTGCACGGGCGGCGCAGGATCGGGCGCCGCCTGGTGACCTCCGCCGTCGAGCACTCCAGTGTGCTGCACGCCGCCGAGGTCCACGAACGCGACGGGGGAAGCGTCGAGACGGTCGGCGTCGGCCTCACCGGCGCGGTCGACCCGGCCGCCTTCCGCGAGGCCGTGCTGGCGCCGGGCACGGCGCTGGCCTGCCTGCAGAGCGCCAATCACGAGGTCGGAACGCTCCAGCCGGTCGCCGAGGCGGCGGCGGCGTGCGCGGAGGCGGGCGTGCCGCTGCTGGTCGACGCCGCGCAGACCGCGGGCCGGATGCCGCCGCCCGGCGGCTGGTCGGTGCTGACGGCCAGCGCGCACAAGTGGGGCGGCCCCGCGGGGGTCGGTGTGCTGGCTGTCCGCAAGGGCACCCGCTGGCGCAGCCCGCTGCCCGAGGACGAGCGTGAGCGGCGCAGGGTCCCCGGGTTCGAGAACGTGCCCGCGATCGTGGCCGCCGCCGCCGCGCTGCGCGCCGTGGCCGCCGACTCCGCCAGGGAGTCGGCGCGTCTGTCCGCGCTGGTCGACCGGATCAGGGCCGAGGTCCCCCGGCTCGTCCCGGACGTCGAGGTGATCGGCGACCCGGTCTCCCGGGCACCACATATCATCACCTTTTCCTGTCTTTACGTCGAAGGTGAAGCGTTACTGACAGAATTGGACAAGGCAGGGTTCGCCGTATCATCTGGCAGCTCCTGCACGGCCAGTACGCTTCGTCCGTCGCATGTTTTGGAGGCCATGGGCGTGCTTACGCACGGGAACGTACGGGTATCGCTGCCCCAGGGCGCGTCCGCGACGGATGTCGACCGTTTCCTCACCGTCCTGCCGGACGCGGTGAGGAGGATTCGTGAGGACGCGGGAGTCAAGTCATGACCAAGATGTGGGGAGTGAGCGCTCCATGACGTCCATCCAGGCGGCCGAGGCGGAGGCGGGCCAGCCTCCCGCGCTGACCATCGACGCGCTGGGCAAGAAATGCCCGATTCCCATCATCATGCTCGCCGAGCAGATCAACTACGTGCCGCGCAACGCGATCGTCTCGGTCCTGGCCGACGACCCCGCCGCGTTCACCGACATCCCGGCCTGGTGCAGGCTGAAGTCGCACCACCACGTGGCGAGCTACGAGCTTCCCGACGGGGGCTGGGCCATCCACGTGCGGCGCAACTACTGACCGGCCGGCCCCTCCCGGCGTGAACGCGCCGCGCGGGAGGGGCGGTGCGGGATCTCAGGCGTGGTGGCACCGTACGAAACGGCCCGCCTCCTCGGCGGCCTCGGCACCGTAGGCGGCGGCGAGGCGCTTGAGGAACTCCTCCTGGCCGAGTTCGTACTCCTGGCCGCCGACACGCTCCAGGACGTGGGTCGCGGTGAGGTTGCCGAGCTGACCGCAGCGCTCCAGCGGCAGGCCCCAGGCCAGGGCCGACAGGAACCCGGCCCGGAAGGCGTCGCCGACACCGGTCGGGTCGGCCTTGCCGTTCTCCGGGGCGGGTGAGACGTGCAGGGACGGCTCGCCCTTGCGGTCGATCACCACGCCCTTGGGGCCGAGCGTGGTGACGCGGACGCCGACCCGCTCCAGGATCTCCTCGTCCGACCAGCCGGTCTTCTGCTCGATCAGGCCGCGCTCGTAGTCGTTGCCGAACAGGTAGGCGGCGCCGTCCACGAGCCTCCTGATGTCCTCACCGGGCATGCGCGCGAGCTGCTGGGAGGGGTCGGCGGCGAACGGGATGCCCCGCTCCCGGGCCTCGTCGGTGTGCCTGAGCATCGCCTCGGGGTCGTTGGGGCTGATCAGGACGAGGTCGAGACCGCCGAGCCGTTCTGCGATGGGGCCCAGCTCGATGAGCCTGGCCTCGGCCATCGCGCCGGTGTAGAACGAGGCGATCTGGTTGTGGTCGTCATCGGTCGTGCACAGGAACCGGGCCGTGTGGTGGACCTCCGAGGTGTGCACGGAGTCGCAGTCGACGCCGTGCCGTTCGAGCCAGGAGCGGTAGTCGGCGAAGTCCGTGCCGACCGCGCCGACCAGGACGGGCCGCAGCCCCAGGCTGCCCATGCCGAAGGCGATGTTGGCCGCGCAGCCTCCGCGGCGGACCTGCAGGTCGTCCACGAGGAACGACAGGGAGACCCGGTCGAGCTGGTCGGCGATGAGCTGGTCGCCGAAGCGCCCCGGGAAGGTCATCAGGTGGTCGGTCGCGATGGAGCCGGTGACGGCGATGCGCACGGGGTCATTCTCCTCGTTGTCAGCATCTTCTGGATGGACGGGGTTTGGAGCCCCGCAAGAATACGTGACCACATGGACGCACGGCGGCCCCGCGAGGTGAGAGATCTCACCCCGCGGGGCCGCCGTATGTCACTTGCCGCGGACTGTCCGCGCGCGTTCGTTAGTTGAACGAGTCGCCGCAGGCACAGGAACCGGTGGCGTTCGGGTTGTCGATCGTGAAGCCCTGCTTCTCGATCGTGTCGACGAAGTCGATGGTCGCGCCACCGAGGTACGGCGCGCTCATCCGATCGGTGACAACGCCGACACCGTCGAAGTCCGAGACGACGTCGCCGTCCATCGAACGGTCGTCGAAGAAGAGCTGGTAGCGCAGGCCCGAGCAGCCACCGGGCTGCACGGCCACGCGCAGCTTGAGGCCTTCCTCGCCCTGCTGCTCCAGCAGGCTCTTGACCTTGGCCGCGGCCGCGTCACTGAGGACCAGGCCCTGCGTCTTGGTCTCGCTGCTCTCAACCGACATGTGGTGACTCCCGCGTCTGCGTCAGCCGCCCGGACGGGTCGGCTGTCTGTGTGTGACGTCCTTCTTAGACGCTACCAACACGTGCAGACCGCTACACATTCCTGGGGCCTCGGCCCTTCCCCACCCCGGAATAAAACCCCCGGGGGCGTGTGTCATCATTAGTCGTCAGTTCGACGATAAGGGGGTGTGGTCGTGACGACCACCGAGACCGGCCTTCCGCTTTTCGTCCTCGGCAGGGGGACAGACCCGCACAGCGAGCGCGGTGTCGACTGTCCCGGGGAGCTGCCGACCGCCTCGGACCCGGCGCTCGTCGAGCGCGCCAGGCGGGCCAAGGCGGCGCTCGGGGAGCGGGTCTTCGTCCTCGGCCACCACTACCAGCGTGACGAGGTCATCCAGTTCGCCGACGTGACCGGCGACTCCTTCAAGCTGGCCCGCGACGCCGCGGCCAGGCCGCAGGCCGAGTACATCGTCTTCTGCGGCGTGCACTTCATGGCCGAGTCCGCCGACATCCTCACCAACGACGACCAGAAGGTCGTGCTGCCCGACATGGCCGCCGGGTGCTCGATGGCGGACATGGCCACCTTCGACCAGGTCGAGGAGTGCTGGGAGGCGTTGCAGGACGCCGGGATCGCCGAGACGACCGTCCCGGTCACCTACATGAACTCAAGCGCCGACATCAAGGCCTTCTGCGGGCGCAACGGCGGCGCCGTGTGCACCTCCTCCAACGCCAGACGCGCCCTCGAATGGGCCTTCTCCCGCGGGGAGAAGGTGCTGTTCCTGCCCGACCAGCACCTGGGGCGCAACACCGCGGTGCTGGAGATGGGCCTGTCCCTCGACGACTGCGTCGTCTACAACCCGCACCGGCCCAACGGCGGCCTGACCGCCGAGCAGCTCCGGAACGCCAAGATGATCCTGTGGAAGGGTCACTGCTCGGTCCACGGCCGTTTCACCGCCGAGTGCGTCGACGAGGTGCGTGAGCGCATCCCCGGCGTCAACGTGCTGGTCCACCCCGAGTGCAGGCACGAGGTCGTCACCAAGGCCGACTACGTCGGATCGACCGAGTACATCATCAACAGGCTGAAGGAGGCCCCCGCCGGGTCGTCCTGGGCGATCGGCACCGAGCTGAACCTGGTCAAGCGGCTGGGACAGATGTTCCCCGACAAGAACGTGACGTTCCTCGACAAGACCGTCTGCTACTGCTCGACGATGAACCGGATCGACCTGCCGCACCTGGTGTGGGCGCTGGAGTCACTGGCGGCCGGCCAGACGGTCAACCAGATCACCGTGGACCCGGAGACCACCCGCTGGGCCAAGGTCGCCCTGGACCGCATGCTCGCCCTGCCCTGACCCTCTTTCGCCGGGGCCCCCGCCAGGGGCCCCGGCGGGGCTCAGCCGAGCCCGTAGACCACCCTGACGCTGACGGAGACGGTCTGCTGGCCGGGGCTGACGGAGGCCTTCTCCGCGGCGAACCCCGCCCCGTAGGACACCGGCCTGGGCGGGGTGACGTTCTCCTCGGAGATCGTCACGACCCGGCCCAGCTCTCGGCCGGCCAGCCTCGCGTACTGCTCGGCCCGGGCCCTGGCGTCGGCGAAGGCCAGGTCGCGTGCCGCCCCGAGCGCGCCACGGCTGTCGGAGACCTCGAAGGAAAGGCCGTTCAGGCGCACCTCCTCGCCCACGGCCACCGCGGCCTCGATGACCCTGTCCGCGCTCTCCAGGTCACGCACCACGGCCTCGACGCCCTGGGCCGCCCGGTAGGCGGAGACCTTGGGGTAGGTCTCGTACTCGGGCCCCAGGGACAACTCGTTCGTGCGCAGGTCCTCGGCGGCGACCCCCGCCTGCCGCAGCGCCGTGGTCAGCCTGGCCGCGGCCGCCCTGGCCTCGGCGAAGGCCTGGCTCGCGCTCGCGTGGCGCACCTCGACGCCGGTGTTCAGGCGCATGACGTCGGGGGCCGAGGAGACACTGCCCTCCCCCACGACCGTCACCTGGTCTCGGTTCTCCTCCACGACCGTCCTCCCGAAAGCGGTGCCGAAAGCGGTGTCTGCGGACGCGGCCCCGCCGAGCGGCCCCGCGGCGACGAACACGGCGGCGGCCACGGCGGCCCCCGCGGCCGTGATGTGAGACAACTTGATCATAAGCTCATGGCACCACGACGGAGCGGTGGCGCCGGGAAGAAGCCCGGCGCCGTCCGCCGTGTCTTGCGGAGACTTGGGGATCGGACCGTCAGTCCGCGCGGGTGAAGCGCATGTACTGCTTCTTGTACTCCTCGGCGTTGGTCGTGGAGGCCAGGATCCGCTTGACGCGTCCCTCGAAGTCGATCACCACGGCCTCGTAGCCGCTCCCCTTGCGCCGCCAGCCCGCGATGTGCGCGTCGTCGTACCAGCCGATGAGCCGGTCGGTCTCGAACGGGACCCGGTGCTGGGCGTCCGCGTCGGCGACGGTGGACCAGACGCAGACCTTCTTGTTGTCCTGCTTGCAGTAGGTCATGATCAGCGTGCCCGACGGGGAGACGTCGTCGCCCTCGACGGTGAGCGGGGTGCCCACGTCGAGCAGGGTCTGCAGGACCGTGCCCTGCAGGTCGTAGAAGCGGATGCGCTTGGTCTTGCCGGTGAGCGCCCAGGTGCCGACCGCCTTGCCGTCCCCCCGCCAGAAGTAGCTCCACTTCCCGGCGTCCTTCTCCTTGACCCGGACGGTCCTGACCTTCTTCTTGGCTATGTCGATGATCGCGTAGCCGTACTCCTTGCTGGTCTTGCCCGCTGACTCGTACAGCGTCACCAGACCGCGGGTGCCGTCCGGGGACCACTGGGGGACGGTCGCGTAGACCGGCGTCTTGGCGATCCTGAGCGGCGTCACGGAGTTGTCGCTCCGGTCGACGAGGGAGACGACGGCGTAGTTGCCCGAGTCGTACTGCCTGTCGACCCCCAGTGCCTTGGTGCCCTCGGTGTTGACCACGTACTGGAAGTACTTGTCGTTCTTGCTGAAGGCGCCGGCCCGGGAACGCGTGTAGAGGGTCTTGTCCCAGTCGAGGCTGTAGGCGGTGAGCTTGATCGGGTCGTCCGGGTTCTCGTGGAGCGTGATCGAACTGCCCGGCAGCTTGATCTTGTTCGTCTGCTGCGGCGGGTCGGCGACCGTGGGGTCCTGTGTCGGCGGGGCGTCGCTCCGGTCCGGCTCCACCGGGTCACCGGTCTCCGTGACGTCGATCACGCCCGTCTCGCTGCCCGTCTCCGGCTCCCCGTTCACCAGCGTCAGCGCGAAGCCTCCCCCGGCCAGCAGGACGACCACGAGCCCCGCGACGAGCGCGATCCAGACCCCCCGCCGCCCCTTGTTCCCGTACGGCGCCGCCCCGTGGGGCGGGTAGCCCGGCGCGGGCGCCTGCGGGTAACCGTGACCGGGGGCCGGGTAGGACGGCCGTCCCGCCGGGACCGTTCCCAGCGCGCCTGGCCCCGTCTGGTCGGGACGACCGTAGAACGGAGCCTGCGGGTAGGCGTCCTGGACGGGCGGTCCTGGCTGCTGGTGGTGCTGCTGAGGGAGCTGGTGCTGCTGAGGGGGCGCCTGGCCGTACCCGCCGGGACCCGTCCGCTGGGCGGCGGCGGCCGACCCCTCGGCGAGGATGCCCCCGGGCGCGGCCGGTGCCCCGGTGCCTGACACAGCTCCCGGCATGGCACCCGGTACGGTGCCCGCGTGACCGAGCAGCCGCAGCAGGGCGTCCCCCGCGCTCGGCCGTACGGCGGGGTCCTTGGCCAGGCACTGGCCGACCAGTTCCCGCAGCGCCGGGTCGGCGATGGCCCGCAGGTCGGGCTCAAGGTTCATGATGCGGTTGAAGATCGCGGGCAGGCTGTCCGTGCCGAACGGAGGACTGCCGGTGGCCGCGAAGACCATCGTGCAACCCCAGGCGAACATGTCCGCGGGCGACCCCGCCGTCTCCCCGGCGAGCTGCTCGGGCGTCATGTAGGAGGGGGTGCCGATCGCCGTGGCGGTCAGCGTCGAGGTCCGGTCCAGCGCCTTGGCGATGCCGAAGTCGATCACCCGGGGCCCGTCCGGGGCCAGCAGCACGTTGGACGGCTTGAAGTCCCGGTGCACGATCCCCGCCTGGTGGATCGCGACGAGCGCGGTCACCGTGCCGATCGCCAGGCGGTGCAGCGCCGAGCCCTCACGCGGTCCCTCGGCGGCCACGACCTCCGCCAGCGTCGGGCCGTCGATGTACTCACTGACGATGTAGGGGCGGTTACGGTCCATCCCGGTGTCGATGACCGCGGCGGTACAGAACGGCGCGACCCGCCTGGCCGTGCTGACCTCGCGGACGAAGCGCTCCATCGCCTCGACGTCCTGCGCCAGATCGGCCCGCAGCAGTTTGACCGCGACCTGGGCACCCGTCGGGGAGACGCCGAGGTAGACCGTTCCCTGCCCGCCCTCGCCGAGCCGCGCGGTGAGCCGGTACTCCCGGACCTGCTCGGGATCTCCAGACCGCAAGGACGCAAGGTCCGGCATACCTACCCTCCCTTTAGGGGCCTTTTAGGCTCCATTGTGACGGCAAATAGTCACGGTCAGTGCATCAGTGCCCGGCCACCGGAGGTGTGTCGCGCGGGACGTCGAGCGTCCTGACCGCCTCGGCGACCGCCTCCGGCCGGTCGAGCTGTACCTCGTGCCCGCTGTCCGCCAGCGGGACCAGCCGGGCGCCGAGCAGCCGGGCCAGGTCGCGATGGCAGGCGTCGCCTGATCCCGCGCTGAGCACGACGACCGGAACCGGGGGCAGGGGTCGGGCGCGGCGCAGCTCTTCGAGTTCCGCGGCCATCTCCGGGTAGGCGAGCCACTCGGCCAGCGCCGCGGCCAGCACCCGGCCCCTGCCGTACACGAGCCCGGCCTCCTCGTGCCGCCCCATGAGAAGGCGGTGCGCCGGGGGCAGGACCAGGCGGGCGAGCACGGTCGCGCCGAACGTCGCGCCCAGCGCGGGCAGTGCCCTCTGCACGGCTCCGCGCACGGCGTCGCGCGGGGTCCCCCGTCCGGCCCGTGTCCCGCCCCCGCGTCCGGCCGGCCGTTCGCAACTCGGATCGACCAGGACCAGGCCCGCGACCCGGCCGGGGTTGAGTCTGGCGAAGGCCTCCGCGTGGAAGGCCGCGACGGAGTGACCGACCACGATCGGTCTGCGCGCCAGCGCGGCGATCCGCCCCGCCTCCTCGGCCAGGGACGGCGGCCCCGGGTGCCCCGAGCTGAACCCGAGGCCGGGACGGTCGAAACGGATCACCAGGTGGTCCGCGCCCAGATCCTCGGCGACCCGGTCCCAGTGGAACCACGCCCCGGCCATTCCCGCGCAGATCACCACCGGCGGCGTGCCCGTCCCCTGGAGCAGGACGTGCGACCTCTGCGGGACCACGCGTGTCCTGTCGCGCCACAGCGCGGCCCCGGCCAGCAGCAGCCAGAGCGCCACGACCCCGACCTGGAGACGTTGGGCGAGACCGACGGGAACACCGGGCACGCCTTCCGCCACGTCGGCGACCAGGGTGAGCGTCCACGCCGTCGCGGCGGCCATCAGGACGGCCAGTACGGCGCCGCCGTACCCCAGCGGGAGCAGGCGGCGGCGCCGCAGCGCGCTCACCGGCAGTGCGACGAGGCTGAGACCGGCCCCCGCGAGGGCCAGGGAGCTGACCGCCGCGTGGACGGTGTGGGAGGCGGACAGACGGCCCGCCGCCTCCGCCGCGGCGCACGAGGGGTCGCTCAGCACCGCGCAGTCCAGCGGGAAGACACCCGCGTCCAGCACCGTCATCACCCCGAACAGCGCCAGGCCGAGCCATCCGGCCGCGCCCGCCCCACCGGGACGCCCGTCGGGCGCCAGGGCGACCCCGGCCAGGCAGGCGGCCCCGGCCAGCACGTCGGCGCAGCGCACCAGCCACGACCACGGCTGGTCCACGGCGGCCAGTTCACTGAGATAGGAGAGGGAAGGGTCCACCCGCGGGTTGAGGAACTGCAGCGGCGCCCAGGCCGTGTAACACAGGCCCGCCAGGAGGAACGCCAGGGCGGCGGCCTTCGTCACACCTCGCCTGGAGCGCACCGGTCACAGCCCGGGGGCGCCCCAGAGGGGGAACCAGCGGCCGAGGTCGGGCTCGATCTTCAGCTCCCCGGCGAGCGCGCCGCGCACCTGAAGCTCCAGCGGGTTGTCCCTGCGTTGACCGGGCATCGGCGCGAACGGGTAGAAGGTGCCCCGTTTGTAGAGGTAGACCAACGCGAGCCCGCCTCCCGGGGAGGCCGAGCCGGTGAAGGTGACCAGCGAGCAGAGCAGGGACGGGCCGAAGCCCGCCACCTCCAGGGAGGAGTTGACCGCGTGCAGGTCGGTGACCAGGCCGCCGAGCGCGCCGGGGTCGCGGCGCACCACCAGCCAGGTGTAGCCGTAGGAGTCCCTGACCTCCTCGACCGGCGGTCCATCGCCTGTGGCGAGCAGTTCCACGACGTCGCGTTCCAGGGCGCTGAACGCCCCGCCCTCCGCGGGACGGAAGCAGACGGACCCCACGCCGTTCGGCTCAAGACCGGTCGCGGCCTGCAGGGTCACCGCGGCCGACGGCAGCGCGAACAGCGCGTCCAGGTCGGGCTTGACGGGGTCGGTACGGCCGAGCAGCGCGTCCCACCATCTGGCCACCGGCTCACGCCCCCTGTCCGAGCTGGCCGGAGATCCTCCGGAGCTGCTCAAGGCGCCGGTCGAGCGGGGGGTGGGTGGCCAGCAGCGAGGCCAGGGAGGCTCCCCCGCGGCCCGCGAGCGCGGGGACGAAGAAGAACGCGTTGAACGGCTCCGCCTCGCGCAGGTCCCTGGTCGGGATACGGGCCATGTCACCGGAGACCTTGACCAGCGCGCTGGCCAAGGCCGACGGCCGCTGGGTCAGCAGCGCCCCCGCGCGGTCGGCGGCCAGTTCGCGGTAGCGCGACAGGGCACGGGTGAGCAGGAAGCTGACCGCGTAGACCAGGACGGAGACCAGCATCACGATCAGGCCGATCGGCGGCCCGTTCTGGTTGTCCCTGCGCCCACCGAGACCGCTGTAGAGCGCCACCCTGGTCATCAGCCCGGCGACGATGCCCAGGAACGAGGCGATCGTCATCACCGCGACGTCGCGGTGGGCCACATGGGACATCTCGTGGGCGAGCACGCCTTCGAGCTCGGCGCGGTCCAGGCGCCGCAACAGGCCCGTGGTCGCGCAGACCACGGCGTTCTTCTGGTTGCGGCCGGTGGCGAACGCGTTCGGGACGTCCGAGTCGGCGATCGCCACCCGCGGCTTGGGCATGTCGGCCATGGCACAGAGCCGGTCGATCACGCCGTGCAGCTCGGGTGCCTCCTGGGGGCCGACGACACGCCCGCGCATCGCGAACAACGCGATGCGGTCGGACATGAAGTACTGCACCAGGAGCATGGCACCCGCGATGAGCAGCACCACGACGGCTTGGACGCCCAGCGCCACCAGCACGCCGACGAACACGACGTAGAGCAGGCCCAGCAGGAACATGGTCAGAACCATGCGGTTGGTCAGGCCCCGGTCCGGGGCGAACCGGGTATGTGCCATATGCCCAAACTAGCCGGGAATCAGGCCCTCATCACCGAGCATCTCCCGCACTTCGTCCATGGAAGCGTCAGCCGGAGGCAAAATCAGCTCGGACGGCTCCAGACTGTCGTCGGGAAGCGCCTTGCCGACGTGGCGGACCTTGTCGAGCAGGTCGTGCAGCCTGCTCCGGAAGGCGGTCTCGTCCTCGGCCGCGATGGCGGCCTCAAGCTCGCCGTCGAGGGCGTTGAGAACGTCGAGATCGGCCTCGTCGATGGCGATCTGCCCCTCGCCCATGATTCGTACGATCACAGCCCCTCCCCCGGCTGGCGGAACTGCTGGGTGCCCTGGGGCTGCTGCTGCTGGGGCTGCTGGTAGCCCTGGGACGGGCCCTGCTCGATCGCGCTCTTCGGCGCGGGGCCCTGGCCCAGCTCGGCCTTCATCCGGGCGATCTCCAGCTCCACGTCGTGCCCGCCGCCCATGCGGTCGAGCTCGGCCTGGATGTCGTCGCCGCGCTGACCGCTGAAGTCGTCGAGCGCGCCGCTGGCGAGCAGCTCGTCGATGGCGCCCGCGCGGGCCTGCATCGAGGCGGTCTTGTCCTCGGCCCGCTGGATCGCCAGGCCGACGTCGCCCATCTCCTCGGAGATGCCGGAGAAGGCCTCGTTGATACGGGTCTGCGCCTCGGCGGCGGTGTAGGTCGCCTTGATCGTCTCCTTGCGCGTACGGAAGGAGTCGACCTTGGCCTGCAGGCGGTGCGAGGCGGTGGTGAGCTTCTCCTCCTCGCCCTGGAGGTTGTCGTGCTGCACCCGGAGCTCGGCGATCTGGGTCTGCAGGCTCGACCGGCGGGTCAGCGCCTCACGGGCCAGGTCCTCACGACCGACCCCCAGCGCCTTACGGCCCTGCTCCTCAAGCTTGCGGGCCTGAGCCTCGATCTGGTTGATCTGCAGTTCCACCCGCTTGCGCGAGGTGGCGACATCGGCCACACCACGGCGCACCTTCTGCAACAACTCCAACTGACGCTGGTAGGAGTAGTCGAGGGTCTCGCGCGGATCCTCCATCTTGTCCAAGGCGTTGTTCGCCTTGGACTTGAAGATCATTGAAAGTCTCTTCATCACGCTCATGCGCGTCGGCCGTCCCCTTCTTCAAATGCGCTTCGGGTCACCCCAGTGATTCCAGCCCCCCAAGCTAAGCACCGGAGCCACCTAGGTTCACCCTACGCATAACGCACGAGGGCGTCACTAAGTTGCACTCCCGGTAGGCTGACGATGTGTTCCGACGTACCCAGACCACCGCGGACGACTCCCCCGTCTCCGTCAACGATCCTAAGCCTGCGGGCAAGGGGCGTCCCACACCCAAGCGCCGCGACGCCGAGGGGCGCCGCCGTCAGCCGGTGAACGCCCCCCAGAACCGCAAGGAGGCCTACCGGCAGCTCCGTGAGCGCCAGGCCACCGAGCGCGTCAAGGCCCGCGAGGGCATGCTGCGTGGCGACGAGCGATACTTCCCCGCGCGTGACCGGGGCCCGGCCCGCAAGTTCGCCCGGGACTGGGTCGACTCCCGGCGCCTGCCCAGCCAGTACTTCCTGCCCTTCTCCCTGTTCATCCTGCTGGTGACCTGGGTTCCCTTCCCCGAGCAGATCCGCGGCCAGATCTACGTCGCCGTCATCACGATCGGCTGGCCGCTCATGATGATCGGCGTCCTGATGACCTCGATCTGGGTGGCCTGGAAGATCAAGCGGCTGGCCGAGGAGAAGTTCCCCTCGGACAACCTCAAGGGCATCGGCTTCTACGCCGCGATGCGCGCGCTGCAGATCCGCAAGCTGCGCTTCCCGCCGCCGACCCTCCTGCCCGGCGGCAAGCCGGTCCCGCCCAAGAAGTAGCAAGAAGCAGAACGCGGAGCGGGCCCCGTCCACACGGACCGGGGCCCGTGGCATGTCACGGATCGGCGTACTCGGCCTCGGCGTCGACCCCGGCGTCGACGATCTCCCAGTCCAGCGCGCCTCCGGCCGTCCTCGGTCTCCAGTAGCCGACCCTCCCGCCGGTCTCCAGCGCGTCGGCGGTCGCCCTCAGCAGCGCGTAGTAGGACCTCAGGCGGACCCCGCCCGGCGTGAAGCCGATCGGCTCGTCCTCACACTTTCCTCCCACGTCGCGCACGACCGAGTCGATGAGCAGATGGCAACCGGTGCCGTCCGCGGTGAACGGGATCATCCGCCCGTCCCACCACTCCGACCTCTCGTCGATCTCCTCACCCGTGTATCCGTCGATGCCGTCGACCTCGCACAGCATTCGCCAGCTGTCGCGGATCCCCCTGACGTCCAGCGGGTTCTCCCCCATCAGCAGAGGCACCCCGCCGTTGTGCCGCAGCAGGGAGGCGCGCAGGTCGTCGGGCAGGCGCAGGCCCATCTGAGCCTCGGCGACGGCGATGGTCCCGGACCTGGCGGGGGCGCTGAGCGCGCGGTAGGTCCGCGGGGCGTTGGCCCGCAGCCACCTCTCTATCCTGTTCCACTGCCGGTCGACCGCCCTGGTCACCCTGGGGCTGACCGGCCTGCGGTGCGGCGTCCGCGCCACCGGGTCGCAGTCGGCGTCCGGGACGACCGGCGCGGGCGTCTCCTGGATCTCCGTAACCGGCGCCGCGGCCCTCTGGCAGACCGTCTCCCCCGCGCACGGCTCCCCCGCGTGCCTCCTGCCGGAGAAGACCGCGTCGTCCAGGACCTGTGCGCCCATGGCCAGCAGGCCCAGCGCGCACGCGGCGGCGGCCCAGCGGGTCAGCACGCGCCTGGTCGCCCCGTCGAGCGGCGTCCGCGGTACGGCCTGCCGGGTGAGGAAGGCGGGAGGCCTGGTGACGGTCGCGTACCCCTTGAGGATCTCGGCGTTCGGCGTGCCGAGGATCGGGGCGGGGGGCCACACCCTCGGCTCCGGGACGGCCCGCACGCCGGGGGCCACGGCGGTCTCGGCGCGGGACGGTTCGGGAAGGCCCTCCTGACGCCGGACCGCCGGGGGGCGGCGCAGGCGCAGGACCGCCACGACGACCGCCGCCACCACGGCGGCCACCAGTGCGAGCCGTACCCATCTAGAAGTGATCAACCGCGACACGCGGGGCAGAGTATCCCGAATCCCTCTGTTCTATGGCGCCTACTAGGGTCAGGGCATGGAATTCCGTCACCTCGGCCGTAGCGGCCTCAAGGTCAGTGAGATCAGCTACGGCAACTGGATCACCCACGGCTCCCAGGTCGAGGAGGACGCCGCCAAGGAGTGCGTGCGGGCGGCCCTCGACGAGGGGATCACCACCTTCGACACCGCGGACGTCTACGCGGGCACCAAGGCAGAGGAGGTGCTCGGCCGGGCGCTGAAGGGTGTGCGCCGCGAGTCCCTGGAGATCTTCACCAAGGTCTACTGGCCGACCGGGAGCGGCCCCAACGACCGCGGCCTGTCGCGCAAGCACATCACCGAGTCGATCCACGGCTCGCTGCGTCGCCTGCAGACCGACTACGTGGACCTCTACCAGGCCCACCGTTTCGACTACGAGACTCCGCTCGAGGAGACCCTCAAGACCTTCGACGACCTCGTACGGCAGGGCAAGGTCCTCTACGTCGGCGTCAGCGAGTGGACCGCGGACCAGATCGCCGCGGCGCTGCGGATCGCCGACGACATGGGCTTCGACCGCCTGGTCTCCAACCAGCCGCAGTACTCGATGCTGTGGCGGGTCATCGAGGCCGAGGTCGTGCCGCTGTGTGAGAAGGAGGGCCTCGGCCAGGTCGTCTGGTCCCCGATCGCCCAGGGCGTGCTCACCGGCAAGTATCTCCCGGGTCAGCCCCCGCCCGCCGGGTCCAGGGCCACCGACCCCACCGGAGGCGGCTTCATCTCCCGGATGATGGACGACGACCTGCTCACCCGGGTCCAGCAGCTCAAGCCGATCGCCTCCGACCTCGGCCTGACCATGGCCCAGCTCGCGGTCGCCTGGGTGCTGCAGAACCCGAACGTGTCCTCGGCGATCGTCGGCGCGACCAGGCCCGAGCAGGTCCGCGACAACGTCGGGGCCGCCGGGGTCAAGCTGGGTGAGGACGTGCTCGCCAGGATCGACGAGATCATCGGCGCCGTGGCCGAACGCGACCCGGCCAAGACCGTGAGCCCGCAGAAGCGCCCGTAACCCCACCCCTCTCCCGTGGCCCCGGCAGGAGCCACGGGAGAGAACGGCTCACTCGGGGCGCAGCGACATGTTCGCGTACTCGACCCGGCCGTCCTCAAGGAGCGTGACGCTCTCGACACCCGCGTCGAGCAGCTCACGCCAGCTCTCGCCGAGCCACGACTCCGCGTCCGCCTGGCTGGGGAACGCGTCGGACGGTGTGACCCCCTCGGTCACCTCGCCGCCGTTCGCGTCTTCGTAACGCCAGTGCCACGTCATGCCATGCGCTCCTTCTCAGAGGTCCGGCTGTGTCTTCCGGTGCCTTGCGGTGCCCTCAGATGCCTTCCCGACGTCTTTCCGGCGGCTCAGCGAACCCTACATCGCCCGAGGCCGCCCCGGGGGTTGGCCGTACGCTGGGCCCGTGAAGGTCCTGTTCTCCGGTACGGCGGGCACCGAGGGATGGCCGGTTCCCGGATGCGGATGCGCCTCGTGCTCCCGCCTCTCCCCCGGCAACCGGCGCCCCGCCGAGATCGTCCTCGACGGAGCGGTACGGCTCCCGCACGATCTGTCCGGCGGCCCCCTCCCGGCGGGGCACCGGGTCTTCGCCGACCCGGGCGGCCTGCTGCTCACCTGCCCCGGCGGTCACCGCGTCCTGTACGCCGTCCCGCCCCACGTCCGGTCCTTGGACGGTCCCGCCGGGCGGGCGTGCGACCTGGTGCTGGTCGACGTGCTCGACCGGCCCGAGCTGCTCGGCGGCCTGCGCCGCCGGGGCCTGGTCACCGACGGGACCCACGTGGTCGCCGCGCACCTGGACCACCGGGTGCCCTCCGAGGCGGAGCTGGCCAGGCGGGCCGCGCTGTGGGGGGTGCGGGCCGTACCCGACGGGACGGTCCTCGACCTGGACGATCCCGCGCCCGCCCCCGGCGCGCCTCCCCGGCGGACGCTGCTGCTCGGCGGGTCCCGCTCGGGCAAGTCGGCCGAGGCGGAGCTGAGGCTGGCGGCCGAACCCGAGGTCCGCTACGTGGCGACCGGCCCCCGCGGCGACGGGGACGACGAGTGGGCCCGCCGGGTCAGGGCGCACCGGGAGCGCAGGCCCGCCCGCTGGGAGACGGTCGAGAGCACCGACCTGGCCGGGCTGTTGCGCGACTCACCGGTTCCGCTGCTCGTCGACGGGCTCGGGACCTGGGTCGCCGCGGTCTTCGACGAGTGCGGGGCCTGGTCCGGTGACCACGGCCTTCCTGCGGTCGAGGCCCGCTTCGACGAGCTGGTCGAGGCCTGGCGGCGGGTCCGCCGCCGGGTGGTCGCGGTCTCCGACGAGGTCGGGCTCGGTGTGGTGCCCGCGACGGCGAGCGGCCGGATGTTCCGCGACGCCCTCGGCGCGCTGAACCGGCGGCTGGCCGCCGAGTCCGAGGACGTCGCCCTGGTCGTCGCGGGCCGCCCGATGCCCCTGCCCGTCTGATGAGGACCGACTGATGAGGACCGACGACCGTGCCCGGTGACCCGCCGCCGGAGGGGCGGCCCTCGACGTTCGCCGACGGCCTGCGCCTGGCGGCCGGGACGCTGAGCGTCCTGCCCGCCGGGATCGGGGTCGTCGACCGCCGGGCCGGGGGCGTCGCGATGACGGTCGCCCCCTTCGCCGGGGCGCTGCTCGGTGGTGCCTGCGCGGCCGTGCTCGCCGTGGCGGTGTGGCTCGGCCTGGCTCCCCCGCTCGCCTCGGCGCTTGCCGTCGCGGCCCTGGCGCTGTTCACCCGGGGGCTGCACCTGGACGGGCTGGCCGACCTGGCCGACGGGCTGGGCAGCGCCAAACCCGCCGAGCAGGCGCTCGACATCATGAAAAAATCCGATATCGGGCCGTTCGGTGTGGTGACGCTGGTCCTCACCCTGCTGATCCAGGTGACGGCCCTGGCGCAGGTCACGGCCTCGGGAACGGGTCCCGCCGCGCTGGTGACCGCGTGCGCCACGGGCAGGCTCGCCCTCACCTGGGCCTGCCGTTCCGGGGTGCCCGCCGCCCGCCCCGGCGGACTCGGCAGCCTGGTGGCCGGCACCGTACGGCCCGGCCCCGCGCTCGCGGTGACGGCGCTGACGCTCCTGGGAGCCGCCCTGGCCGGTCCGCGGGCCGTCCTCGCCGTCCTGGCGGGCCTGCTGGCGGCCTGGGCCCTGCGGCGGCGGGCCGTACGGCGGCTCGGCGGCGTCACCGGGGACGTGCTCGGCGCGCTCGTCGAGACCGCGACCGCCACGGCGCTCGTGGTGTGCGCGACGGGCGGCTGACTCAGTTCGGCGCCGGTACGGCGGTCCGCACCGGGGCCCGGGTGAACAGCAGGAGTGAGAGCACGGCCAGCAGCGCCGAGCCCACCAGGCCGGTGATCCCGGCGACGACCAGGCTCGGCGGGTGCGCCGCGTCGGCGAACAGCAGGATCAGGCTTCCCGAGGCGTTCAGGGAGCCGTGGCCGACGGCGGCGGGCCAGACGCTGCCCGAACGAAGGCGCAGCCAGCCGAGCAGGGCGCCGAAGGCGACGCAGAACACCACGAAGAAGGGGGCCGCCCAGACGCCGAGTTCCGGGTAGTTGTAGCCGCGCAGGGTGAGCGGGGCGTGCCAGGCCCCCCAGATCACCCCGGAGACCAGGATCGCCCGCCAGGTGCCCAGTGGCATCAGCCTCGGCAGCAGCCACCCCCGCCAGCCCCACTCCTCGCCGAGGGCCGGAATGACGTTGATCAGCGGCGCGAGGAAGACCGCGAGCGCGACCTGGACGGCGACCAGCGCCCCCGGCGACGAAGGCAGGGGCCGTCCGGGAGCGGCCTGCTCCAGGCCCTGCTTGAACAGGCTGAACCCGTCGAGATCGAGGCCGAACAGCCCCAGGGCGGCGCTGAGCGCGATCGCCACGGCCACGAGCAGCGGCACGCCGAGCCAGGCCAGCGCGAAGAGGGCCGCCGTACGGCCCGGCCGCTCCCCCAGCGTCAGGCCGGTGCTCCTGGCCCACTCACGCCAGGTGGTGCCCGGCTCTCCCCGGCGCCTGCCGTGCAGCCGGACGGCCAGGACTCCGAGCGTGGGGGTGAACATCATCACGGCGGCCGTCACCACCAGCAGCGGGGAGCCGAGCGGGGAGCCGGTCAGCCAGAGCGGCAGGGCGAACAGCCAGGACAGGCCGAACGTGACGATCAGGAACAACCACAGGTCCGTGGAACGACGGGGCATGACACCACTTCCTTGGAGGGTTCGCGGACGTGTCCCGCGAGTCAGTGGGCGGCTTCGGCGACGTAGGCGTTCAGCAGGGCGGCGCCGTGGCTCGCGTCGTCGACGGAGACCGCGAACTCGCCTCCGGTGACGCGCCGGATGACCAGGCACTCGCCGCCGCGCAGCATGAACGTGACCCGGCCCGTGCCGGGCAGTCCCCGCATCCCCCAGCCGCCGACCTCGGCCGGGCTGCGCGTCTCGACCCAGGCGGACTCGATCCTGTCGATGGGCGTACGGCGCGCGAAGCCGCCGAACGGACCGAGGCCGACGCGCAGGCCGTTCTCGTCGACCCGGACACGGGTCGAGCAGGTGGCCAGCCCGAGCAGCGCCGCCAGGGACAGCCCGGCCAGGGCGGCCAGGCCGGGCCCGGACAGCGACCCGAGCACGGCGAACCCCGCGCATACCAGGGCTCCGGCCAGGGCCACCAGGGAAAGCCCGACCAGCCAGCCGTTGCTCGCGCGGCTCACCCAGACCGAGCGCCGCCCAGGACGCAGTCGCACGGCCGGCAGGGCGTCCGGGTCACGGCGCGAGTCGGGACCGCCCCTGCCCAGCGCCCCCGCCAGCACGCCGGCCGCGAGCGCGGCGAGGACGACCGCGGCCACCTGCCAGGGGGGCAACCCGGCCTGGCGCCAGTCGGCGACGTCGAGGTTGGCGGCGACGGTCGAGACCTGCACGCCGATGGCCAGCACGGCCCAGCCGAACAGGAAGCCCGACCAGCTCGCACGCCCGAGGCGGGTGTCGAGCGCCGGTCCCCGCAGGGCGAGGACGGTCAGGACCACCCAGGCGACCCCCCACAGGGCCAGGCCCGCCCACAGGGAGGCGGTGAAGGAGAGGTACTCGTCCGGAGTGCCCGCGCCGCTCCAGTGGGTCGCGAGCGGATCGGGCAGACGGTCCCGCAGGGCGAGCGGGACGCCGGCGACGGCGGCGGTGACGATGGTGCCCCAGCCGAGGGCGAGGGCGGCGCGGCCCTTGGAGGTCATCGCGCCTCCTTCCGTAGAGACGAGCGGTTCGGGAGCCGTGGCGCGAGGGGTCATGTCAGCTCTCTGATGATGTGGATCACTTCTTCGGGGCCGTAGCCGTACCGGTCGGCCTCGGCGAGCAGTTCACGCGCCGCCTCCGCCAGCACGGCCCTGGCGTCCGGCCTGCTGAGAACGCTGACCCCCCGGCCCCTGCGGAACTCCAGCAGCCCCTCGTCCCGCAGGTCGCGCAGCGCGCGCAGCACGGTGTTGGCGTTGATGCCCAGCGCGTCCGCCAGGTCCCGGGCGGGCGGCAGCCGGTCACCCGGCCGGTATGAACCGTCCGCGATGGCGCGGCGAATCGTTCCCGCGACCTGGTCGTGCAGCGGCCGCGGATCGTTGAGGTCCAAAGAGAGCAACATAGTGATAGCGACACTAGCACCATCACCCAAATGATGCTAGTTCAAGTAGCTTCATTACCGCTCGGCCAATTCATAGGACGAACCCTCGTTTATGCGTACGGCGCAAGCACGGCTAGCATCGGGCGCGTGACCACTGTGCGGGTGAATTCAACTGACAACGTCGTCTCGTTCGAAACCGATGCGCTGGTCGTCGGCGTCCATTCCGGTGAGGACGGTCCCCGTCTCGCCCCCGGCGCCGAGGGACTGGACGATGCGCTGAACGGCAAGCTGGCCGCGACACTCGACGCCATAGGCGTCAAGGGCAGATCCGGCGAGGTCGCCAAGGTTCCGACCTTCGGCGCGCTGGCCGCCCCGCTCCTGGTGGTCGTCGGCCTCGGCGACGCCCCCGCCGACGGTGCGGGCTACGACGCCGAGGCGCTGCGTCGTACGGCCGGCGTGGCCGTACGCGCCCTGGCGGGCACGGCCCGCGTCGCGCTCGCCCTGCCCGCGGCGGACGCCCGGCAGGTCGGAGCCCTCGCGCTGGGCGGCCTGCTCGGCGCCTACGCCTTCACCAAGTACCGCACCAACGGCGAGCAGCCCGCCCCGGTCGGGGAGCTGACCGTGCTGAGCGGCACCGAGGACGCCCAGGCGGCGGTCGAGCGCGCCGTCACCGTCTCGGAGTCGGTCTCCCTGGTGCGCGACCTGGTCAACACCCCGCCCTCCGACCTGTGGCCCGCCCGCTTCGCCGAGATCGCCGAACAGACCGGCTCCGCGGCCGGCCTCTCGGTCGAGGTGCTGGACGAGAGGGCCCTCAAGGAGGGCGGCTACGGCGGCATCGTGGCCGTCGGCCAGGGCTCGGCCAACCCGCCGCGCCTGGTCCGCCTCGCCTACACCCACCCCGAGGCCGCCAAGACGGTCGCGTTCGTCGGCAAGGGCATCACCTTCGACTCCGGCGGCCTGTCGCTCAAGCCGTCGGCCTCGATGGACTGGATGAAGTCAGACATGGGCGGCGCGGGCGCGGTCTTCGGCGCGCTCGTCGCCATCGCCAAGCTGGGCCTGAAGGTCAACGCCGTCGGCTACCTCTGCCTCGCGGAGAACATGCCCAGCGGCACCGCCCAGCGTCCCTCCGACGTGTTCACCAGCTTCGCGGGCAAGACCGTCGAGGTGCTCGACACCGACGCCGAGGGCCGCCTGGTGCTGATCGACGGCATCGCCAGGGCCGCGCAGGACTCCCCCGACGTGATCGTGGACGTCGCCACCCTCACCGGCGCGCAGCTTGTCGCGCTCGGCTGGCGCACCGCCGGAGTCATGTCCAACGACGACGCGCTGCGCGCGGAGGTCGTCGAGGTCGCGGGCGAGCAGGGCGAGGGCGCCTGGGGCATGCCCCTGCCCGAGGAGCTCCGCAAGGGTCTCGACTCCCCCGTCGCCGACATCGCCAACCTGCACCCCGAGCGCTGGGGCGGCATGCTGACCGCGGCGATCTTCCTGCGGGAGTTCGTGCCCGACGGCGTCCGCTGGGCCCACATCGACATGGCGGGCCCCGCCTTCAACAAGGGCGAGGCGCACGGCTACACCCCCAAGGGCGGCACCGGCGCGATCACCCGCACCCTCGTCGGCCTCGCGGAGCGTTACGCGGGCTGACCCGTGCGGGTCACGAGCGGCACAGACAGATGAAAAGATGCGGTTGCCGAGGCCAGGCCACAGGCGGCAGAGCCAGGGGCGGGCAGCGGCACGGCGGCGAACCGAGCGCCCCGGGACACGGCCGCGGACACCGTCGGGTGTTCGCGGCCCCCGGGACACGGGGAGGGCGCGACCGCGAGAAGGTATTTCGATCCGACAAGGAGCTTTCCTGTGGCTGATGGCAGCGGCCCGTACGACATCGTCGTCCTGGGGGGCGGTAGCGGTGGGTACGCCTGCGCTCTGCGGGCGGCCGAGCTTGGCAAGACGGTCGTCCTCATCGAGAAGGACAAGATCGGCGGCACGTGCCTGCACCGGGGGTGCATCCCCACCAAGGCCCTCCTGCACTCGGCGGAGGTGGCCGACGAAACGCGGGAGAGCGAGACCTACGGCGTCAAGGCCCGCTTCGAGGGCATCGACGTGCCCGCGGTCCACGCCTTCAAGGACAAGATCGTCACGCGTGCCTGGAAGGGCGTGCAGGGCCTGCTGAAGAGCAAGGGCATCACGATCGTCGAGGGTGAGGGCCGCCTGGTCGGCCCGAACCGGATCGCCGTCGGCTCCGACGTCTACGAGGGCCGCAACGTCGTGCTGGCGACGGGTTCCGCGCCCAGGTCGCTGCCCGGCCTTGAGATCGACGGTGAGCGGATCATCACCAGCGAGCACGCGCTCAAGCTCGACCGGGTGCCCGCCTCGGTGATCGTCCTTGGCGGTGGCGTCATCGGCGTCGAGTTCGCCAGCGTCTGGCGCTCCTTCGGCGCCGAGGTGACGATCATCGAGGGCCTGCCGCACCTGCTTCCCCTTGAGGAGGAGTCCAGCTCCAAGCTGCTGGAGCGCGCCTTCCGCCGCAGGGGCATCAAGCAGGAGCTCGGCGTCTTCTTCGAGGGCGTCAAGACCACCGACACCGGTGTCGTCGTCACCCTCGCCAACGGCAAGACCCTTGAGGCCGAGCTCCTGCTCGTCGCCGTCGGCCGTGGCGCCGTCGTGGCGGGCATGGGCTTCGAGGAGGCGGGCGTCGCCGTCGAGCGGGGCACCGTCGTGGTGAACGAGTACTGCCAGACCAGCGTCCCCGGCGTCTACGCCGTCGGAGACCTGATCCCCACCCTGCAGCTGGCCCACGCGGGCTTCGCCGAGGGCATCCTGGTCGCCGAGCACATCGCCGGGCTCAACCCGGTGCCGATCGACTACGCCGGTGTCCCCAGGATCACCTACTCCGACCCCGAGGTCGCCTCGGTCGGCATCACCTCCGCCCAGGCCAGGGAGCGGGGTCACGAGATCGTCGAGTTCACCTACGACCTCGCGGGCAACCCCAAGAGCCAGATCCTGCAGACGCAGGGCGCTGTCAAGATCATCTCGGAGAAGGACGGGCCCGTTCTCGGCGTGCACATGGTCGGCCGCCGGATAGGCGAGCTCGTGACCGAGGGTCAGCTGATCTACAACTGGGAGGCGCTGCCCGCCGAGGTCGCGCAGCTCATCCACGCGCATCCGACCCAGTCCGAAGCCGTCGGTGAGGCGATGCTGGCCCTGGCCGGCAAGCCTCTGCACGTTCACAGCTAGTTCGAAGCCCTCACTCGGAACACGAGAGAAGTCATCATGCCGAAGTCCGTACAGATGCCCCAGCTCGGCGAGAGCGTAACCGAGGGCACCGTCACCCGCTGGCTGAAGAAGGAGGGCGAGCGCGTCGAGGCCGACGAGCCGCTCCTGGAGGTCTCGACCGACAAGGTCGACACCGAGATCCCCTCCCCGGCCGCGGGCATCCTCACCAAGATCGTTGTCGGCGAGGACGAGACCGTCGAGGTCGGCGCCGAGCTGGCGATCATCGACGAGAACGCCACCGAGGGCGCCGTGCAGACCGAGGCCCCCGCCCCGGCTCCGGCCCCCGAGCCCGAGCCCGCTCCGGCGCCCGCCCCGGCTCAGCCGATCTCCTCGATCCCGCAGCCCGCGCCCGCCCCGGCCCCCGCCGCGGCCCCCGCCCCCGCTCCCGCGCCTGCCCCCGCGCCTGCTCCTGCTCCGCAGGCCGCTCCGGCCCCGCAGGCTCCCGCCCCGGCCGCCGAGGCGGTCTCCGGTGAGAGCCCGTACGTCACCCCGCTGGTCCGCAAGCTCGCCAGCGAGCACAACGTCGACCTGGAGACGCTGACCGGCACCGGCGTCGGCGGTCGCATCCGCAAGCAGGACGTGCTTGAGGCGGCCCGCAGCCAGCGTGAGCGCGCCGCCGCGGCCCAGGCCCAGGCCGCTCCGGCCCCGCAGGCTCCCGCCCCGCAGGCCGCCGCCCCCGCTCAGGCGCCCGCCGCCGCCCCGGCCCCCGAGCCGGTCGCGGTGGACACCACGCTGCGTGGCCGTACCGAGAAGATGTCGCGTCTGCGGCAGACCATCGCCAAGCGCATGGTCGAGTCGCTGCAGGTCTCGGCCCAGCTCACCACCGTGGTCGAGGTCGACGTCACCAAGGTCGCCCAGCTGCGCGACCGCGCGAAGGCGGAGTTCCAGCGGCGCGAGGGCGTCAAGCTCTCGTTCATGCCGTTCTTCGCGCTGGCCACGATCGAGGCGCTCAAGCAGCACCCCAAGCTCAACGCCACGATCAACAGCGAGACCAACGAGGTCACCTACTTCGACGCCGAGCACCTGGCCTTCGCGACGGACACCGAGCGCGGCCTGATCGTCCCGGTGATCAAGGACGCGGGCGACCTCAACATCGCCGGCCTCGCCCGTAAGATCGCCGACCTGGCCGAGCGCACCCGCACCAACAAGGTGAGCCCCGACGAGCTCGGCGGCGGCACGTTCACGCTGACCAACACCGGCAGCCGTGGCGCGCTGTTCGACACGCCGATCCTCAACCAGCCGCAGGTCGGCATGCTGGGTACCGGCGCGGTCGTCAAGCGGCCCGTCGTCCTGGACACCCCCGAGGGCGAGGTCATCGCCGTCCGCTCGATGGTGTACCTCGCGCTCAGCTACGACCACCGCCTGGTCGACGGCGCCGACGCCGCCCGCTTCCTGACGACGATCAAGCGTCGTCTTGAGGAGGGCCGCTTCGAGAACCAGCTGGGCCTCAACGTCTAGCCTCCGCTTCGCACCTCCGGGCCGGTCCGCGTTCTCGCGGGCCGGCCCGGTCTTTTTCCTCTCCCGGAGAGACATCTGCGTCCGCGGTCCGCCCGGTTCCCGAAAACCCCGGGGGAGGTTGTTTAGATTGAACGGCATGACGATCATCGTGACCGGCTCCTCCGGTCTGCTCGGCTCGGCCCTGACCGAGGCCCTGCGGGCCGAGGGCGCGCGGGTGGTCCGCCTGGTACGGCGTGAGCCTCACGGGCCGGATGAGGCGTTCTGGAACCCGGCGGAGGGGGTCCTGGACCCGACGGCCGTCGAGGGGGCGCGGGCCGTGGTGCACCTGGCCGGGGCGGGCATCGGCGACCGGCGGTGGAACGCCGATGTCAAGCGTGAGATCGCCCGCAGCCGCATCGAGGGCACCAGGACCCTGGTCAACGCGCTGACCAGGGCGGGTGCCAAACCCGAGGCGCTGCTCTCCGGCTCCGCGATCGGTTTCTACGGCGACACCGGGGACAGGGAGGTCGACGAGACGTCCCCGCCCGGCGAGGGGTTCCTGGCCCGGGATGTGGTCGTGCCCTGGGAGGCGGAGACCGAGCCCGCGCGGCAGGCGGGCATCCGGGTCGCGCTGCTGCGCACCGGCCTGGTGCTGAGCCGCGAGGGCGGCATGCTGCCCAGGATCCTGCCGATCTTCAAGATGGGGCTGGGCGCGCCGCTCGGGTCCGGCCGCCAGTACTGGTCGTGGATCACGGCCGACGACTGGGTCGGGGCCGTGCTTCGCATCATGCGTGACCCCGGCCTCTCCGGACCGGTGAACCTGACCGCGCCGCACCCGGTCACCAACGCGGAGTTCACCAAGACGCTCGCCCAGGCCGTACGCCGGCCCGCCATGCCGCTGGCCGTACCGGGGTTCGCGCTGCGGGCCCTCGTCGGCGGGTTCGCCGAGGAGGGGGTGCTCACCGGGCAGCGGGTGGTCCCCCGGCGCCTGACCGAGGTGGGCCACACGTTCCGGCATATCCGTCTCGGCGACGCACTGTCCGCCGTACTCTAGGGTCCCTGTTTCCACCACATCAGCTGGGAGATCACCTATGGGCAGGTCCGGGCAGTCTCACATCCTCGCCATCGGGGGCGGTTCCTTCCGCGCCTCACGACGGCAAGGAGTCATTGAGGCGAGCGCCCTGCTGCGGTACGCCCTCGACCTGACCGGCCAGGACCGGCCGAGACTCGGCCTGCTCGCCACCGCGACGGGTGACGACTCCCAGTGGTTGCTGAGCATGTACGGCGCGTTCCGGGCCTGGGACGTCGAGATCAGCCATCTGACCGTCTTCCCGATGCCCAACGTCGACGATCCGCGCGAGTGGATGCTGAGCCAGGACGTCATCTACGTCAGCGGCGGCAGCGTGGCCAACCTCGCGGCGCTGTGGCGGCTGCACGGCCTCGACGAGGCCTTCGAGGAGGCGTGGCGGGCGGGTGTGGTGCTGGCCGGGCAGAGCGCGGGGGCGCTGTGCTGGCACGTGGGCGGCAACACCGACTCCTTCGGGCCCGAGCTGCGGGTGTGGGCCGACGGCCTCGGGCTGCTGCCGTACTCGTGCGGCGTGCACTACAACTCCGAGCCGCAGCGCCGCGCGCTGCTGCACGAGTCGGTCGCCTCCGGCGAGCTGCCCGGTGGTTACGCCGCCGACGAGGGGGTGGCGCTGCACTACGTCGGCACCGAGTTCATCCAGGCCGTGAGCGTCGACCCGAAGGGTTACGCCTACCGGATCGAGCACGACGGGCAGGGCGGGGTCAAGGAGTTCCGCATCGAGCCTCGGCTTCTCACGACTTGAGCATGAGCGGGTCAACTACTCTTTAAGCGTGACTGAGCTGGCGATCGTTCGTCTTGGCGTTGACTTCCCCTACGAGCAGGCTTGGGATCTTCAGCGGCGCATTCACGCCCGGCGCGTGGCCGACGAGATTCCCGACACCTGTCTTCTCCTCGAACACGCGCCGGTCTACACGGCCGGCAAGCGCACCGCCGCGCACGAGCGGCCGACGGACGGCACCCCGGTCATCGACGTCGACCGGGGAGGCCGCATCACCTGGCACGGTCCAGGCCAGCTCGTCGGTTATCCGATCGTCAAGCTCGGTGACCGGCTGGACGTCACCGCCTACATGGGGCTGCTGGAGGAGACCCTCATCCGGGTCTGCGCCGACTTCGGCGTGCAGGCGGGACGGGTCGGGGGGCGCAGCGGCGTCTGGGTCGCCGGAGACCCCTCCCACGGCCTCCCAGACCGCCAGGTCGGCGCGATCGGCATCCGTGTCACCCGGGGGGTGACGATGCACGGCTTCGCGCTCAACTGCTCCAACGACCCGAGCTGGTACAACCGCATCGTCCCGTGCGGCATCAGCGACGCCGGGGTCTCCTCGCTGTCAGCGGAGACGGGCCGCAGGATCGTGGTCGACGAGGTCACGCCGTACGCCGAGAAACGCCTGGTGGAAGCCCTGGACGCCCAGGCCTTCGACCTCCCCGAGGAAGACCTCTTCCGCCGCTGATCGCCCCTCGCTCCCCCTGTTCGCCCTCGACCGAGCCTTCCCAAGCCGTGCGCGAGAGGTGTCGTCCTGTGCTTTCCCGACACCGTGCGTGAGGAGTGTCGGCTTGGGCGCGTCGGTGCTTGGACTGAGGAGCGAAGGAGCGAAGCGGATGAGCGACGAGGGAAAGCGCCGACCCGAAAGCGCCCAAGCCCGCGACGCCGCCAGGCGGCGCAAAGGAACAGGGACACAACCCCGCGCGCGGCCCCCTTCCCGCTGGACATAAGCTGAACGATGTGACCGTTGCTCCTGAAGGCCGAAAGCTCCTCCGCCTGGAGGTGCGCAACAGCCAGACCCCCATCGAGCGTAAGCCCCCGTGGATCAAGACCCGGCTGAAGACCGGGCCGGAATACACCGAGCTCAAGTCACTGGTGAAACGCGAGGGGCTGCACACGGTTTGCGAGGAGGCAGGCTGTCCCAACATCTACGAGTGCTGGGAGGACCGGGAGGCCACCTTCCTCATCGGTGGCGACCAGTGCACCCGGCGCTGTGACTTCTGCCAGATCGACACCGGCAAACCCGCCGAGTACGACACCGACGAGCCCCGCAGGGTGGCCGAGTCGGTTCAGCAGATGGGCCTGCGATACGCCACGGTGACCGGAGTGGCCCGTGACGACCTGCCGGACGGCGGTGCCTGGCTGTACGCCGAGACCGCGCGGCAGATCCACGCGCTGCTGCCGGGGTGCGGCGTCGAACTGCTGGTGCCGGACTTCAACGGCGACCAGGGGCAGCTTGAGGAGGTCTTCTCCGCCAAGCCCGAGGTCTTCGCGCACAACATCGAGACCGTGCCGCGGATCTTCAAGCGAATCCGTCCCGCGTTCCGTTACGAGCGTTCCCTCGAAGTGATCACCAGGGGTCGTGAGGCCGGTCTGGTGACCAAGTCCAACCTGATCCTCGGCATGGGCGAGGAGCGGGAGGAGGTCGTGCAGGCCATGCGTGACCTGCACGAGGCCGGTTGTGACCTGCTGACCATCACCCAGTATCTCCGTCCGACCCCCCGCCACCACCCGGTGGACCGCTGGGTCAAGCCCCAGGAGTTCGTCGAGCTCCAGAAGGAGGCCGAGGAGATCGGCTTCGCCGGGGTCATGTCGGGACCGCTGGTCCGCTCCTCCTACCGGGCGGGCCGTCTGTACCAGCAGGCCATCGAAGCCCGCAGGTACGCCTGACCGTCGTCGTCCGCGGGGCCCGGTGACCCTTCCCGGTCACCGGAACTCCCGTGGGACGGCAGGTCACGTTTTCATTTCTTGACCCCGGAATTTGTATCCTCAAGTCATGGCGAAGAAGCCCGAAGACCAAGAGCGCCCGGGGCGCATCAAGCAGCTCCGTATGATCGCGGGGATCATCAAGCAGGCGAACCCGAAGGGTATGCCGATCGTCTACGCGTCAGCGCTCGGCACGTTCGCGCTGTGCGTCGTGATCGGCCTGGTCACGGGCTCGATCTGGTACCTGCTCTTCATCGGAGTGATGCTGTCGCTGACCGTCGGCCTGGTGGTCTTCGGCCAGCTCGCCCAGCGCGCGCAGTACTCCATGTTGCACGGCCAGCCCGGCGCGGCCGCCGCGATCCTGCAGGGCATGCGCGGCACGTGGGAGGTCGCTCCCGCCGTCGCGGTCAACCGTGATCAGGACATCGTGCACCGCGTGGTCGGTTTTCCCGGTGTGATCCTCGTCTCCGAGGGGCCGGGTTCCCGGGTGCAGAAGATGCTGGTCGCGGAGAAGAAGCGTGTCCAGCGTGTCGCTCTGGACGTCCCCGTCTACGACATCCAGTCCGGTGACGGCGAGGGTCAGGTGCCCATCGCCAAGCTGCAGCGGCACCTGATGAAGCTGCCGAGGAACCTCAAGAAGCCCGCAGTCTACGAGGTCAATAACAGGCTCAAGGCCCTGTCGCAGACGCTGCCGATGCCCAAGGGCCCGCTGCCGCGTGGTGCGAAGATGCCCCGCCCCAAGATGCGCTGATGGACGTGGCGGGGATCGACCGACGCCGGGTGGGCGCCGAGGAAACCTCGCGGGCCAACCGCGGCTGGTGGGACGGCGCCGCGGACGAGTACCAGGCCGAGCACGGCGGCTTCCTGCGTGACTGCGGGTTCGTCTGGTGCCCGGAGGGTCTGGACGAGGCCGACGCCCGGCTGCTGGGCGACGTCGCGGGCAGGGACGTGCTGGAGATCGGCTGTGGCGCGGGCCAGTGCGGGCGGTGGCTGACCGGGCAGGGGGCCCGGGTCGTCGCCTTCGACCTGTCGTTCCGGCAGCTTCAGCACTCTCATCGGATCGATCTGGACAGTGGTTCCGGGCTGCCGGTCGTCCAGGCCGACGCTGAGGCGCTGCCGTTCGCCGGTGAGTCGTTCGATCTCGCCTGTTCGGCCTTCGGCGCCCTGCCGTTCGTGGCCGATCCGGGTGCCGTCCTGTCCGAGGTCCGCCGGGTGCTGCGTCCGGGGGGCCTTCTGGTCTTCTCGGTGAGCCATCCGATCCGCTGGGCCTTCCCCGACGATCCGGGCCCGGCCGGACTGACCTCCGACCGGTCCTACTTCGACCGCTCGCCGTACGTGGAGGTCGGTGCGGACGGGAAGGCCTCCTACGTCGAGCACCACCGCACGATGGCCGACTGGGTGGGGCACATCGTCGCCTCCGGTCTGGTGCTGCGCGGGCTGACCGAGCCGGAGTGGCCGGTCGGCCACGAGCGTGAGTGGGGCGGCTGGAGCCCGCTGCGGGGCCGCCTGCTGCCGGGGACGGCCATCTTCACCTGCGTGCGGCCGTAACTCACATACGGACGACCACGGTCGCGGCGGCGCGGTCGTGCAGCCCCCGCTGGTCGCGGTCCCAGATCAGCGCGGGTACGGCCAGGCACAGCAGCACGGTTCGCACGACGATCGAGGGGAACGGGGCGCGGCCGCCGTTGAGCGCGGCGATCCTGATGCCGGTCAGGCGCATGCCGAAGGTCATGCCCATGGTGCCCGCGAGCAGGAGGTATTCGGCGGCGAGCACCGCGACCGGGACCCAGCTCTGGTGGGTCGGGTCGATCCGCAGGAGTCCCTGGGTGATGGCCCAGGTGCAGATCAGCCAGTCGATCACCAGGGCGCCGATCCTGCGCCCGAATCCGGCGACCGATCCGCTGCCCTCCTGGGGCAGTCCGAGCCTTTCCCCCGGATAGCCCAGGTCGACTCCGGCGGATCTGACGCCGCCGAGCCAGGTCTGGGTCCAACGGGGCTGCTGCCTGCTGTTCATGGTGCAACGGTATCCGCCCCCGAGGTCGCCCTCGAACTCCCCCAAACGGCCACATTGGCCATGTGATCAGTACATCATGGTCATGATCTTCCGCCCTCCCTTCCCGGAGTACCCCCAATGACTGACAACGACGACATCAACCGGCGCTTCAAGGCCCTGACCTCGCAGATCGAGCGCGAGGAACGGCGGAGGATGGAGAAGGCGTGGTCTCACCTGCCGCATTACAGGCGTCGCCGCAGACGGCGGATCACCTCACTCGTGGCGTTCGTCCTCGTCGTGGCCGCCGGACTGGTCGCCGTCTACCGGCCCGGGTGGGTCACCCCGGTGGGCGAGGCCCTCTCCGCCCGTTTCCTTCAGGCGCGGGAGAACCACGGTGGCCCGGTTCCCGAGGAGACCGCGCCCGTCCCCGTCACCCCCGAGCCCGTCTCCCCGTTCGAGGGGTCCCCCGCCAAGGACTACGCCGAGGGTGTCAAGGGACTGACGTCGCCGAAGGCCCGGGCGACGGGCGGCCTGAGCCGCAAGGACGTCGCCACCGCCCTGAAGAGCACCCGGGACATGCTCGCGGCGGCCCATCTCGACCGCAAGACTCTCGCGGGTGGCAGGCCGACGGCGCTGGTGAGGCTCCTCCCTCCGGAACTGCGTGAGTGGTTCCTGAAGGACCTGGACAACAGGAAGACGAAGAAGGGCCACTTCAACACCAGATACTGGGTCACCAGCCTGGCCCCCAAGGCCGCGGAACTGGCCACCGACGTGATCAAGGTCAACGGGCGGACGAAGTATGCCTCGTTCCACGAGGAGGGCCGTAGCGGAGCGAGGATCACGGTGAACTACCTGTTCGTCTACGCCGTACGACGGCCGGGGCAGACAGGGCAGGGCGAGCGGATCATCGTGCACAGCATCGGCGAGGTGATCGCCTACCGGGAGAACGGCCGGCTGGTCGTGTGGCCCGTCAAGTGGAACGGCGGGGCCGTCACGGGTGCCCGCTGCGACGTCGACGACGGCTTCGTCCACCCGTACTACGACGACTCCGTCCCCGACAAGGAGCTCTCCAAGGCCACCGGCGCCCCGGTCGACCCCTACGAGCTCGACCGGGAGCCGCGCGACGAGGAGTGCACGCTCGCCTCCCGCACGTGAAAAGTCCGGCAAAGGAAGCGTTCTCCCGCCCGGTACGGCCGCATTCCAGGACTAACGTGGGGCGATTCTCCTTAACACGGGTGAAACAAATGAGACACGGGGCGGTAACGGCTCAAGCCTACTTTCGAGCTGAAAGCTCGTCCCCTTGGGAGGTTCGCGTGTTCAACTCCGCCGACGACGTCCTCAAGTTCATCAAGGACGAGGGGGTGCAGTTCGTCGATGTCAGGTTCACGGACCTGCCCGGGACGACTCACCACTTCACGTTCCCCACGGAGAACTTCGGGGCGAACGTCTTCACCGACGGCCTCATGTTCGACGGCTCCTCGATCCGCGGCTTCCAGGCCATCCACGAGTCGGACATGCTGTTGCTGCCCGACCCCTCGACGGCCGTGCTCGACCCCTTCCGCCGGCACAAGACGCTCAACATCAACTTCTTCGTGCACGACCCGCTGACGGGTGAGGCCTACAGTCGCGACCCGCGCAACGTCGCCCGCAAGGCGGAGGAGTATCTCAAGGGGACCGGCATCGCCGACACGGTCTTCTTCGGACCGGAGGCCGAGTTCTACATCTTCGACGACGTCCGCTTCGAGACCAGCGCGCACGCCAGCTACTACCACATCGACTCCATCGAGGGCGCCTGGAACACCGGCAAGGCCCAGGAGGGCGGCAACCTCGGCTACAAGCCGCGTTACAAGGGCGGCTACTTCCCGGTCCCGCCGATGGACCACTTCACCGACCTGCGTTCGGAGATGGTGCGCCGTCTCATCGAGGCGGGCATCCCGGTGGAGATGCAGCACCACGAGGTCGGCACCGCCGGGCAGGCCGAGATCGACTTCCGGTTCAACACGCTGCTCAAGGCCGCTGACACGATGATGCTCTACAAGTACATCGTCAAGAGCACGGCCATCGAGCACGGCCACACCGTCACCTTCATGCCCAAGCCGATCTTCGGCGACAACGGTTCCGGCATGCACTGCCACCAGTCGCTCTGGAAGGACGGCGCGCCGTTGTTCTACGACGAGGTCGGCTACGCGGGCCTGTCGGACACCGCCCGTTACTACATCGGCGGCCTGCTCAGGCACGCCCCGTCGCTGCTGGCCTTCACCAACCCGACGGTGAACTCCTACCACCGCCTGGTCCCCGGCTACGAGGCTCCGGTCAACCTGGTCTACTCCCAGCGCAACCGCTCGGCGTGCATCCGTATCCCGATCACGGGTTCCAACCCGAAGGCCAAGCGCATCGAGTTCCGGGTGCCCGACCCGTCCTGCAACCCGTACTTCGCCTTCGCCGCGCAGCTCATGGCCGGGATCGACGGCATCCGCAACAAGATCGAGCCGGTGGAGCCGGTGGACAAGGACCTCTACGAGCTTCCTCCGGAGGAGGCCCGCAGCATTCCGCAGGTCCCCGGTTCGCTCAGTGAGGTGCTCGACGCGCTGGAGGCCGACCACGACTACCTTCTCGAAGGCGGCGTGTTCACCCCGGACCTGATCGAGACCTGGATCTCCTACAAGCGCGAGAACGAGATCGACCCCATCCGCCTGCGTCCCCACCCCCACGAGTTCGAGCTTTACTACGACGTGTGAACCAGCGCCCTGACCCGCGGAGACAATGCGGCGTGAGGCCGTCGGGCAGCCGTCCGTTCAGGGCGCCCGGCGGCCTTTCGCATGCCCTCCTTCCCTCCTGACGGGGAGGAGCGCGTCACGTTCGCATGATCCGGGCGTGCAGGGCGGCGGGGTCGGACACCAGGTCGCGGGCGGCCAGCCACGCGGCGGCGCACGCCGCGTCGCCCGCCGTCGTCACCGGGGCGTTCCAGCGCCGGGCCAGCCGGTCCCCTACGGCGTGGCCGAGCGGACCGCTCCCGGTCAGCACGCTGCCCGCCAGGACGATCGGGCCGGTGTCCCCCGGCGCGCGTACCTTGGCGACGGTGTCGGCCAGGTGGGTGGCCGCCCGCGTGACCAGGCTCGTGGCGGTGGCGTCCCCGGCTTCCGCCGCGGCGGTGACGAGCGGCGCCAGCTCGGCGAGTGCCAGGGGCGCGCGAGCGTGGACCGCCCGTATCACCTCATTCACCCGATCCGGGCCGAGTGGTGCCCCCACAGCTCCCAGCAGCCGTTCCACCACGGTCTCCGCCAGTGTTCCGTACGGGGGTGTGCCGTGGCGCAGGGTGTCGAGCACGCTGCCGACCGCCTGGCGGCCGAGCCAGAAGCCGGAGCCGGTGTCGCCGAGCAGCCAGCCGTAGCCGTCGGAGACGGCCGTGATCGACCGGTCTGTGATGGCCGCAGCGATCGCCCCCGTCCCTGAGATCAGTACCGTTCCCGAGGGGGCCGCGGTTCCGGCGCTGAAGGCGATCTCGACGTCTCCCACCACGCGGGGTGAGACGCCGAGTCCCAGTGCGGCCCAGAGTTCGGTCAGGTCATCGGGAGAGGCGGAGGATCCGGCCACACCGGCGACCGCCGCGCGCACCGACGCCGGATCGTGGGCGCCCAGCGCCTGACGCACCGCCGAGGCGAGGTTCGACCGGGCGACGGCCGCACCGTGCGCGGTGGGGTTGCCGCCCCCGGAGCGGCCGTAGCCGACGGGGTCTCCGTGGAGGGTGCGAACCGCGCAGCGGGATGACGTGCCGCCCGCGTCGATGCCGAGAACCAGGTCCATGGCTCGACATCTTGGGGCTTGACGCGACCTTGGTCCGGTACCGACTCCACCCGAGGTGAAAGTCCATCGGATCCAGGCGGAACCGGACCGCTCGCCCGAGGCGTTTCGCCGCTCCCGAAGGCCATCGCGTCGAGAGAAACCGATCCCTTGCCGCGCGGCGGCCTGACCGTCCAGGCCTGAGGCGTACGGCTCTCCGCCGGCCAAGGGCATCCTCCTCGGCCGGTCGTCTGCTCCCGCGACGTCTCGCGGATTCCGCTGCCGCATGCCGCTGGGTGTCGCGTAGAGTGCGATCTTGTCGTGCGGCACTTCGCCGTCTTCGCGGCGGTTGCCGGGGTTCACTCAATTAGGGGGACACGGTGTTCCGGTGGATGACCAGGACGGCCACGCCAGTGCCATCGAACCCCGAGACCCAGGCGCGCGCGCACGGCACCCGGATGCTCGCCGAGGCTCGCGAGGAGCTCAACCGGGCCGACGCCAAGGCACAGGTGCTGCTGGGCGTCGCGGGGGTGGGCATCGGCGCGGTCGCCGGTGGCCTGCTCGCGGGGAACTGGTCACCGCTGAAGCTGCACACGGCCCTGCAGTGGCTGTGGTGGGCGGGGGCAGGGTGCGCGCTGGCCGCCCTGTTCTGCCTGGCGAAGGCGGTGTACCCGCGCATCACCAGACGGCCCCTCGGCATCACCTACTTCGGGGACATCCGGCGCTACCGTTCCGCTGAGGAGATCGCCAAGGCGTTGCGCGGCCGTACCGACGGCGACCTGATCGAACTGGCCGAGCAGATCAGGGCGATCAGCGTGATCGTCCTGAGGAAGTACCTGCTCATCCGCTGGGGCTTCTGGCTGCTGCTGGCCTCCGTCGGAGCGACGGTCGGCTCCGCGGTGCTCCAGCTCGCCTTCTGACAGGTTCGCGCGATTGCCAGAAAGTGCGTCCGACGTACGAACGCACCGATCGAAGCAGGGTCTCCGCGCCGTTACGGGCCCGGTGTCGTGTCGTTGCGACAAGGAGTGGGTATTCGGAGGCGCTCCAACGGCTTCAACCGGGTGGATCACTCGGACAGAAGTGGCGGTACCGTAACGGAATGCCCCGGAAGCAGCCTGACGATCGCGGTGGGTGGGAACGCCGGAGGGCCTCTCCGCGATGGCCGACGCTCGCGGTCGTGCTCGTGGGGACCCTGCTGGCCTGCGGGGGGTCGGTGCCGGTTCTGCCCGCCCTGTTGAAGCGGGTGACCACCATCGCCTACGCGATCAAGGCCGGGCAGGAGCAGCCCGGCTGGCGGGGTGGCCGGATCCCCTACTCCTGGGGCGGCGGTCACGACGAGGCTCCCGGGCCCTCCTTCGGCACCTGTGTGGGTTACCGGGGATCGATCAAGCCGTGCCCGGCGACGACCACGCGGGGGCTCGACTGCTCGGGACTCGTCAGGTGGGTCTACTCGCTCGCCTACGGCGGGGACGTGCTCGGGCCCGGCAACACCGACGACCACATCCGGCGGCTGAGCAGGATTCCCGCTTCCGCGGCGCGCCCCGGTGACCTGGTGTTCTACGGCAGGCTCGGCGGCCGGGTGAAGACCCACCACGTGGGCGTCTACGTCGGCGACGGCAAGATGATCAACGCGCTGCGAACCGGGACGAGGATCAGGATCGATCCGATCACCACCGTCAAGGATTTCGCCGGATATTTCCGTTATATGTAGAAATATCCGCTTAAGCTCAAAGCTCCAGCAGGGCCGGGGCCAGCTCGCGCCACTGCCGGACGGGCAGGCCCTCCTCCGCCGACAGGACCTGGACGCAGACGTGGTCCGCGCCCGCGTCGAGATGCTCACGCACCCGTCCGGCGATGTCCCCGGCGTCCCCCCACGCCACCAGGGCCTCGACCAGCCGGTCGCCGCCGCCCCCGGCCAGGTCGTCCTCACCGAAGCCGAGCCGTTCGAGGTTCTCGACCTGGTGGCGCGCCTGGCCGTACCCGGCGACGAAGCCACGGGCGATCTCGCGGGCGCGCTCGGGCCGGTCGAGGACGACCGTCTGCTCGACCGCGAGCAGCGCTCCCGGCCCCATGACCTGTCTGGCCCTGGCGGTGTGCTCGACCGGCACGAAGTAGGTGTGGGCGCCCCAGGTGCGCTCCGCGGCGAGTTTGAGCATCCCGGGGCCGAGGGCGGCCAGGGCGCGGGGCGAGGACTCGGCCGGCGCCGGACCCTGCAGGGGCGCCCGGTCCATCGCGTCCAGGTAGGCCCGCATGGTGGGCACGGGACGACCGTGGTGCGGCAGGAGACCTGCGGGCTGGTCCACGGTGCGGTGCCCGCCGAGACCCAGCAGGAAGCGGCCCGGGAAGGCCTCGGCGAGGGTGCGCTCCGCCGCGGCCATGGCGATCGGGTCTCGGAGGAAGACGTTGGCGATGCCGGTGGCGACGGCCAGCCGCCCGGTCGCCCCGAGCAGCAGCGCCGCCTGGGTGAGCGCCTCCCTGCCGAAGGCCTCACCGAACCAGATCGCGCCGTAGCCCAGTTCGTCCAGCTCGGCCGCGGCCTCCCGCACCTCGGTCGCGGGCCTGCCGTCGAAGGCGAAGGTCCACACGCCGATACGCCCGAGATCCACACTCATGGGTCGCACTCCCGAAGGATTTACCGGAGGCACTCTCCGGTTCACCCAACCATACGGAGGCGTCCTCCCTTTATCAACTCGAACGGCTGCCGCGGATACCGGTGAGCCTGCGCAGGACGTCCCACCAGAAGGAGGCGCCGAACAGCAGGGCGAACACCGTGATCAGGTAACCGGGCCAGTGGCCGACCGTGGTCAGACGGCTCCACCAGGCGCCGACGTTGAAGGTGAAGGAGGGACCGGAGTCGCCCGCGGGGATCGTCACGCTCATCACCGCGTGGTCGAAGATCTTGACCAGTGCCGGGGAGCTGAAGACCTCGGTCACACAGGAGTACGGCTCGACGGACCCCGCGACGGCGCACCTGTCCCTCAGGGAGTCCTTCAGCTCGGTCGTGCTCTCCCCGCCGCCCGCGATGGCCGCGACCGCGGCCCGGTAGGCGTTGTCCCGCAGCAGGTTCTTGCCGTACTCCAGCGAGTCCATGCTGAACAGCAGGGTCAGCGCCACGGCCAGGGTGAAGACCACCCACTTGACGTAACGACGGTAGAGCCGGGACAGTCGCTGCATCTCTCCGTCGAACCAGTCCTCCACGCCCTTGCGGAACCTGCCCATGTCGCGCTGGGCGCCCTCCCAGACACCCCTCAGGTGTCCGGCGAGCGGGCTGCGTACGGCCTCCAGCTTGGCGATCAGCCCCTCGACGCCCTCCTTCTCCGCGGCGACCAGTTCGAGCAGCGCCCAGGCGAAACGCTCGGGCGGGATGTCGGCGATGCTGGTCCTGGCGCCCTCGGGACGGTCGATCTCCTGCAGGCGCTCGTAGAGCCGCTTGGTCATGTCGACCGCGGGCGCGGGAGCCTCCGTCGCGAGCACCACCTCGGGATCGACCGGCACGGGCTCGACCACCGGCGGTGCGGGGTCGGGATCGTGCACGGGCCTCGGATCGTGCCGGGAGAAGGGGAGCCGCGCGAAGACGTCGAGGACCCTCGACGGAATCCACGAGACGCCCTTGCCCCGCCCGCCGTCGAGCGTGTCACGAAGATAGGCCCACAGGAACTTACTGCGGATGCCGAGCAGCCTGACGATGGCCTCGTTGACACCGCTCACCAGGAGCGACAGCAGCAGGAAGGCCAGCACCAGGCCGATGGCCAGGTCAACGTATACCGATATCACAGTAGATCACCCGCACCGTTGATACACGTCCGTCCCTGGAGGCGCAACAACATCACCGGAAACCGGTAAAACGCTCACTCGCCGTAGAACACGCGTTCCATGACCAGACGGGCGCGGCGGGTGACCCGGCGGTAGTCCTCGACGAGATCCCCGCTGTCGTCGGGCGGGTAGCCGAGAGTGCGGGAGATGAGGGCGCGTTCACGGACGTCGACCGGGATGGAGTCCGCGGCCCTGCCCCTGACCAGCATGATCGCGTCCCGGACGCGTGAGGCGAGCCGCCAGGCCCCGGCGAGCGCGGCCTCGTCCGCCTCGGAGAGCAGCCCTTCGGCGACCGCGGCGCGCAGCGTCTCCAGGGTCCGGGTGGTCCGCAGCGACGGCAGCGGCCCCGCGTGGCGCAGTTGCAGCAGTTGCGCGACCCACTCGACGTCCGACAGGCCTCCCCTGCCCAGCTTGGTGTGAAGGGCGGGATCGGCGCCCCGGGGCAGCCGTTCCGCCTCCATCCTGGCCTTCAGTTTGCGGATCTGCAGCACCGCCGCGTCGGGGATGCCCCCGGCCGGATAGCGCACCGGGTCGGCCAGGGCGAGGAACTCCGCGCCGAGCGCGGCGTCCCCTGCGGAGAGGCGGGCGCGCAGCAGAGCCTGGGACTCCCAGGGGGACGACCAGCGCCCGTAGTAGGCGGCGTAGGAGGCCAGTGTGCGCACCAGCGGTCCCTGACGGCCCTCGGGACGCAGGTCGGGATCGATGAGCAGCGGCGGGTCGGGGGCGGGCAGCGCCAGCAGGCGGCGCAGCTCGTTGGCGACCGCGAAGGCCGCCTCCGTCGCCTCCCGCTCCGCCGCCCCCTCCAGGGGCGAGTGCACGAACATCACGTCGGCGTCGCTGCCGTAGGAGCATTCGAGGCCGCCGAGACGGCCCATCGCGATCACCGCGAACCTGGTGGGGAGCGGGGCTCGCCGCTCCATCTCCACCTTGCCGATCGCGGCGTCGAGCGCGGCCTGGACGGTCACGTCGTTCAGCGCCGACAGAGCCTGCCCCACCCGCTCCACGTCGAGGAGCCCCGACAGGTCGGCGGCGGCCGTACGGACGAGTTCCCTGCGCCGCAGCCCGCGGGCGGCGGCGACCGCGCTCTCCGCCTCGCCCGGGTAGCGCCCGACGGTGGCCCGCGCCTCGGCCAGCAGCGCCTCCGGGGCCCGGGGGGCCAGGTCGGCGTCCGAGCCGAACATCGCGACCGCCTCCGGGGCGTGCAACAGCAGGCCCGTCACGTAGCGGCTGGTGCCCAGCAGCCTGGCCAGGCGTGAGGCGACGGCGGTCTCGTCACGCAGCAGCCGCAGGTACCACGGGGTCGCGCCGAGCCTGTCGGAGACCTGGCGGAAGCCGAGCAGGCCCGCGTCCGGATCGGGGGCGTCGGCGAACCAGCCGAGCATGACCGGCAGCAGGGTCCGCTGGATCGCGGCCCGCCGGGAGACCCCGCTGGTCAGCGCGCTGATGTGACGCAGCGCCCCGGCCGGGTCCGCGTAGCCGAGCGCCTCGAGGCGGGCCTGCGCCGCGGAGGTCGAGAGCCGGTCCTCCGACTCGGGCAGCCGGGCCACGGCCTGCAGCAACGGCCGGTAGAACAGCTTCTCGTGCAGGCGCCTGGCCTCCATCGCGTGCCGCCGCCACCGGACGGTGAACTCCCCGACCGGATCGACGGTCATGCCCAGCCCGCGCCCGAGCCGCCGCAGGTCACCCTCCCCCTCCGGCACCACGTGGGTACGGCGCAGCCGGTAGAGCTGGATCAGGTGTTCGACCCGGCGCAGGAAGGTGTAGGCCTCGGCCAGCGCCTTGGCGTCGTCCCTGCCGACGTAGCCTCCCCTGGACAGCGCGGCCAACGCGGGAAGCGTGGCGCGGCGGCGCAGCAGCGGGTCGAGGCGGCCGTGGACGAGCTGCAGCAACTGCACCGCGAACTCGATGTCGCGCAGCCCGCCGGGCCCGAGTTTGATCTGACGCTCCGCCTCGTCACCGCGCACGTGGGCCTCGACCCTGCGGCGCATCGCCTGCACGTCCTCGACGAACCGGTCCCTGGTGGCCGCCTGCCAGACCATCTCGTTCGTCATCGAGACGTACTGCTCGCCCAGTTCGAGGTCTCCCGCGACGGGGCGGGCCTTCAGCAGCGCCTGGAACTCCCACGTCTTGGCCCAGCGGCGGTAGTAGGCGCGGTGGCTGGCGAGGGTGCGCACCAGCGGCCCGGACCTGCCCTCCGGACGCAGCGCGGCGTCCACCTCCCACAGCGCCCCCTCGGGGGTGCCCGCCGAGCAGGCGTGCATCATGCCCTGGGCCAGGCGGGTGGCCAGCCGGATGGCCTCGGTCTCCTCCGCGCCCTCCCGGGGTTCGGCCACGAAGACGACGTCCACGTCGCTGATGTAGTTGAGCTCCCGCGCCCCGCACTTGCCCATGCCGATGACGGCGAGCCGTACCGTCCCCGGGTCGTCGTGTTCGGCCCTGGCCACGGCCAGCGCCGCCTCAAGCGCGGCTCCCGCGAGGTCGGACAGCTCGGCGGCGACCTCCGCGAGCGAGGCCTGGCCCAGGACGTCACGGGCGGCCAGGCACAGCAGGCGGGCCCGGTAGGCGACCCGCAGCGCGACCAGGGTCTCGGTACCGGTGGCCGCCGCCCTGGGTTCGGGGTCCGCCGGGTCGGCGCCGACCGCCCGTAGCAGGCAGGCACGGAGTTCGGAGGCGGCGGGACGCCTCAGGTCCCGCGTGCCGTCCAGCAGGTGCCGGTGTTCCGGGTGCCTGACCACGTGGTCGCCGAGCGCGGCGCTGACCCCGAAGACGCCCAGCAGGCGCGCCCGCAGGACGGGGTCGGCGGTGAGCGCCTCGACGGCCTCCTCGTCCCGCTCGGCCAGCCGGTTGAGCGAGGTCAGCGCCAGGTCGGGGTCGGCGGTCGTCACGAGGGAGTCGAGCAGGCCCGCCTCGCTCGCCGCCCGCGTGCCCAGCTCGCCGAACAGCCGGCCCGCCCTGGCCGCGTCGGCGAAACCGAGCCTGGCCATCCGTCCCGCGGTCGTCTCCATCCGGGGCACGGCGCTCACCCTCCCTCGTCCACGGTCACCGGGCACGGGTGTGGCCTTCCCCGATCACCGCCCCGTCATCCCCACCCGATACGGCCGCGCCGATCAGCCAGCGGTGTCCGTGCCCTCCCCGGTGGACTCGACGACGGCCGCGAAACGCCGCGCGAAGGTCCGCCAGGTCCGGGTCAGGTCCTCCTCGGCCGCCTTGACCCCCGCGTTGAGCTCCTCGACCGAGTGGCCGAGCCCGGTCAGGTGGTCGGCGGATTGACCGGTCCAGTCGGTGAAGACCTCGACGTCCGCCTCCGGGTGGAACTGCACCCCCCAGGCTCTCTCGCCCAGGCGGTAGGCCTGGTTGGGGTAGGGGTCGCCGGTGGCGAGCGGCACGGCCCCCTCGGGCAGCCGGGTCACCGCGTCGCCGTGGTACTGCACGGCGGGCACCGGGCCGAATCCGGTGAACAGGGGGTCGTCGGCGGCGGCGGGGAGGGGGACGACCTCGGTGACGCCGACCTCAAGGCCGGGCTCACCGCGTTCTACGGAGCCGCCGCAGGCGAGCGCCATCAGCTGGGCGCCCAGGCAGACGCCCAGGGTCGGCACGCCGTTCTCGACGGAGGACCTGATCAGGGCGCGGGTCTCGGGCAGCCAGGGGAAGCGCTCGTCCTCCCAGGCCGCCGCCGTCCCGCCGAGCACGATCAGGCCGTCCCGCGCCCGCCGCGGGATCGGCTCTCCAAGGTGGGGGCGGACGACCTCGCACTCGGCGCCGCTGTCGGCCAGCCATCCGGCGAAGGCGCCCAGGCCCGCTCCGGCTTCGTTCTCGACGACGGTGATTCTCATGCCGCAATTATCGGCGAAAGCCGTACCGGACCCCATATCGGTCTTCAATGGGATACGAGGGGTGCGGCCCCCGGTCCCCGTACGACCTCAGGCGGAGGTGATCCAGACGGCCTTGGCGGCGGCGACCAGGGTGCCGTCGACCTCGTAGACGGCGCTCTCGCCGAAGAGCTTGCGGCCCTCGCGACCCGTGGCGCGGGCGACGACGGAGTAGGTGCCGCCGGGGTAGACACGCCGCTCGACCTTGGCGGTCAGCCTGCCGAGCAGGGCCGACTCGCCGGGTCCGAAGTGGGCCCAGCCGGTCGCGCAGTCGAGTGCCGCCCAGACGAGCGCGTCGGGGACGACGCCGTCCTCGTCGGTGACGGTCATCGGCACCCGCCAGCCCGCGGCGACCAGCTCGCCGCCGGACACGGCGCCGGGGAAGATCCGCAGGCCGTCTCCCGGGTCGCGCAGACCGCAGACGAAGCAGCCGGGGAAGGGGTGCCCGGCGATCCCGGCGAAACCGCTCTCAGCACGGGCGGCCTCGTTGAAGGGCACGAAGTCGGGGGCGTTGAGCCGCTCGGCGACCGGGATGGCCTCGACGAGCAGGGTCTCCCCGTCGGTGAGGGTCGCGCTGTTGGCCAGGTGCCGCAGGGAGAGCTCGGTCTCCAGCGGTGTGGGGGCGTGCAGTGTGACCTCGACGGCCGAGTCGTGCCGGGCGCCGTGCGACGCCTGGGAGACCGTGCCCGCGATCCATCCGCCGTTCGCTGAGCCCTCGGGCCCACGGAAACGCGCCGGGACGGTCACCACGGTCTGCAGCTCGGCAGCCGTTGTCATACGGCACCTCCTAATCGCCCTTTACGGCGATTTGTCCTCGAAAAATCCCTATAAATGGACCGACTGATTTTACCGGAGCCGCCACGGGGTCAGCGAACCAGGTGACGGTGACGAGCGGGTCAACGGCGCCTTGCCACCCGCCGTCCTGAGGGGAACCGCGGGGGGCGCGTCCTTGCCGGCGAGTCTTTCGGGGACGGCCCGCCGGTCGTCTCCGCGAAACCTCGCCCGGCCCGCGCCCCGCGGACCGGCCGGTCGCGGGCACGCCGAAGCAGCCCGCATGATCGGGGGTCACAGGGTACGGGCGCCGGAACCGCCCGCGCGCTTGAACCCTACCGCGCCCGGGACGCGCCCGCGTGAGGCAGGTGGGGTACGGCCCCCTGCCGCACCCCGCGGACCGTCACAGCACCGGCAGGTAGCGGCCGAGTTCGAACTCGGTGACCTGGCGGCGGTACTCGCTCCACTCGGCGCGCTTGTTGCGCAGGAAGTAGTCGAAGACGTGCTCGCCGAGGGTCTCCGCGACCAGTTCGCTGCGCTCCATCACGGCGATGGCCTCGTCGAGCGACTGCGGCAGCGGCTGGATGCCCAGCGCCCGGCGCTCCGCCGAGGTCAGCGCCCAGACGTCGTCCTCGGCGCCGGGAGGCATCTCGTATCCCTGCTCGATGCCCTTCAGGCCTGCCGCGAGGATCACCGCGAAGGCGAGGTAGGGGTTGCAGGCCGAGTCGAGCGAGCGGAACTCGATGCGGGTCGAACCGCTCTTGTGGGGCTTGTACATCGGCACCCTGACCAGGGCGGAGCGGTTGTTGTGCCCCCAGGAGATGTAGCTCGGCGCCTCGCCGCCCGCCCCGGCGATGGCCTCGGCGCCGCCCCACAGCCGCTTGTAGGAGTTGACCCACTGGTTGCAGACGGCGGTGATCTCGGCGGCGTGCGCGAGCAGCCCGCCGATGAAGGACCGGCCGACCTTGGAGAGCTGGTAGTCGGCCCCCGGCTCGTAGAAGGCGTTGCGGTCTCCCTCGAACAGCGACATGTGGGTGTGCATGCCGGAGCCGGGGTGCTCGGTGAACGGCTTGGGCATGAAGCTCGCCCAGATGCCCTGCTCCAGCGCGACCTCCTTCATGACCAGCCGGAAGGTCATGATGTTGTCGGCCGTGGTGAGAGCGTCGGCGTAGCGCAGGTCGATCTCCTGCTGACCGGGGGCGCCCTCGTGGTGGCTGTACTCGACCGAGATGCCCATCGACTCCAGCATCATGATCGCGCTGCGCCGGAAGTCGTGCCCCGAGCTGTGCGGAGTGTGGTCGAAGTAGCCGCCGTCGTCGATCGGCTCGGGCCGCCTGCCCGCCTCCGGCCTGTCCTTCAGCAGGAAGAACTCGACCTCGGGGTGGGTGTAGAAGCTGAAGCCCATGTCGGAGGCCTTGGCCAGGGTCCGCTTGAGCACCCAGCGCGGGTCGGCGTGCGACGGTGAGCCGTCCGGCATGAGGATGTCGCAGAACATCCTGGCCACACCAGGTGTCTCGCTGCGCCAGGGCAGGATCTGGAAGGTCGACGGGTCGGGCTTGGCGAGCATGTCCGACTCGTAGACGCGGGCGAAGCCCTCGATCGCGGAGCCGTCGAAGCCGATGCCCTCCGCGAAGGCCCCCTCAAGCTCGGCGGGGGCGATGGCGACCGACTTCAGGAACCCGAGCACGTCGGTGAACCACAACCGGATGAACCGGATGTCGCGCTCCTCAAGGGTACGGAGAACGAACTCCTGCTGGCGGTCCAAAGCCTCTCTCCTCCACTGCCGAGGCCGACACGGTGCACGTCTGCGGGCACACGCCTGGCCTTCTACCAGTCTGCCCGCTCAGTGTTTCGGACACGTTACGGAGAAGGCGGCGAGACGCCGTTTCGCCCCTTTCCCGCCCTTCCTGTGTCACCCGTTGTGTCCCTTCGCGTCCCCGCCCCCGCCGTACGGCCCCGCGGAGGCCGCGGGAGGTCGCCGCGAGAGCGGGACACGCCCGGCGCGAGAGGTACTGGAACCTGCGGTGACCAGGCGAAACAATGCGGGCCACCGGCCCGCGCGCACCGGCGGGCCGGGATCGGGGACACCGTACGGCCGATCATCCGAACGGCCGTCCCGATGGCCCGCGGCGGCCGTGCCACGGCGAGGCGGGACCCCCGGGCCGTGACGGGCTCCCGGCTCCGCCCCGGCGGCCCGGCCCTCGCACACCACGTCCCGCCGACGTCCTTCTGGGGGAGAACGATGCGTACCCGGCTCAACACGCCACGGGGGGCGGTCTCGCCCGGAGTCCCGCTCAGAGAACGGCTGGCGGCGCTGTCCGCGCCCTGCCCCATGCACCCGTCCTCGCACCGGATCGAGGCGGCGGTCATCGACTGGGCGCGCAGGACCGGTCTTGACGCCGACCCCGCGGAGGAGGTCCACCGGCTGGCCGGGCGGGCGTTCGCCCGTCACGACACCGGCACGGCCACACTGTTCGCCCGCTGGCTGACCCTGCTGACCCGGCTGCGCCGCGAACCCGCGGCTCTTCCCGGGGTGCTCGCGGTCGCCGGGGGCGGCGAACCGGGGCACGCCCCGGCCGAACGGGCCTTCGCCGACCTGTGGGGGTCCTGCGCTCCCGGGATGAGCCGGAGGTGGCGCGAGCGGTTCGTCTCGGGGCTCGCCGTACCGGCCGGGGCGGGGTTCGGGCGGCAGCTGCTGGACCTGGCCGAACCGTGTCTCGGGGTCGAGGTACCGGCCGCGCTCCAGGAGAGCCGCCGGTGGCGCGCGGCGGCCGAGGCGGGCGGCGACGTGGTGACCTGGTGCGACGTCCTGCTGACGGGTCGTCCGCCGGTCGTGGCCGTCCCGTCTTCCCCGTCCGTTCCTCCGGTTCCCGCCGCGAGGGCGGAGGCCTTCCCGGAGGGCGCCCAGGCCCGGGCGGTCGACCGCGTGGTCGAGCGCATGGAGGAGTTGTGGGCCGCCGCCCGCGCCCTGCCCCCGCTCGTCGGACGCCACGGCCTCGGTCTCGACGCCTCTCGTGAGGTGATCCAGGTGGCCTGTGCCTTCTTGACGATTCCAAGGGCTTACCTGGAGGGACTTCTGGAATCCCGTCGCTATCGTCACCTAGAGTAACCGCCTGTGTCCCACAAGTAACGTGGAGGTGTAGGATGAGCACAGAGCTTCTCAAGCGCAGGTTGGATCATGCCTTCGGGCAACTGGACGCCGATGGCAACGGGCGGGTCGAGCGTGACGACCTACTCGGCCTGGGGGCCCTGATCCTGGTCGGTTTCGGCGAGTCGCCGACCTCGGCCGCGGGCAGCAAACTGGTCGACGGGTTCGAGTCGGTCTGGCGAGCCCTCTCCGGTGAGGTCGGCGACGGCGCCATCTCCCCGGAGGAGTTCAGAACCGGCATGTCCTCGGTCCTTTCCGAGGACGCGCGGTTCGACGCGGTGCTCCGCCCCGCCGCCGAGGCGGTCGCGGAGATGTGCGACACCGATGGAGACGGTGTCGTCGAGGCGGCCGAGCTCCGGCTTCTGCTGAGCGCGTTCGGCGCGCCGTGCGGCGAGGCGGAAACCGCCTTCGAGCGGCTGGAGCACGAGCGGGGGGTCTCGGTCGGCGAACTGGTCGAGGCGACCAGGGCCTACTACACGGTTCCCTCCCGGCCCGGCGGTTCGCTGTAGTGTCCGTCATCGACACGGCGACCAGGACCGGTGGACGGGCCTCCTCGGTCGCCGCGGCTCTGCTGCTGCCCCTCGTCGACCGGGTTCCGGTCATGGCCGCCCCGTGCCGCATGCACGCCTCGATCGACTGGATCACGGCCTCACTGGCGGACTGGACCCGCGAGGTCGGGCTTGAGACTCCCGTGCTCGCGCGCTTCGACCGGATGGCGGGGCGCGCCTTCGCCGGGTTCGGCACCGATTCGACGCTCCTGTTCGCCAAATGGCTGACCTGGCTGTTCCACTTCGACGACGAGTGGGACGAGAAACCCGCCGGGCGGGCGGCCGGGATCGTGGAGGCCACCTTCTCCCGTCTGGTCCGCCACACCGCGGAGGCCGCCCACGGCGAGACACAGGCGGCCAGGACGGCCATGACGGCGTCGCTCACCGCCGTACGGCCGAGGCCTCCGGCACCGGTCATGACGCGGATCCCGTCCCCGCTCCCGGTCAGGACGCCGAGGCCGGAGGGGGTCTCCCCGGTCGAGGCCGCCTTCCGTGACCTGTGGGGGACGACCGCCCCCAGGATGAGCCGTCGCTGGCGGGAACGTTTCGCCCACGGGCTGGCGGCCCAGGGGGCGGCGTGCCGTACCGAGGCGGAGAACCGGTGCGCCGGGCGGGTGCCCTCGATCACGGAGTACCCCGTGCTGCGCAGGGGAACGGTCGGTCCCTACCTGTTCGACCTGGTCGAACCGTGCCTGGGGGTCGAGGTCCCGGCCGAGCTGCGGGAGTGCCGGACCTGGCGGACGCTGGTCGACGCCTGCAACGACGTCACCGCCTGGTGCAACGACGTCGCCTCGCACCACAAGGAGCGGGCCAACGGTGACGTGCACAACTACGTGATGGTCGCCGCGCACGCCTTCGGCCTGTCCGACGCCGAGGCCGTGGCCTGGGTGAACGACCGGATCGCCGAGCGCGCCGAGGACCTGCGGGCCGCCGCGCGACGGCTGCCCGGACTGTTCGACGAGTTCGGGCTCACACCCGTCGAGGCGAGGAACGCCAGCAAGGTCGCGTGCGCCTTCCTCACCGCGCCCAGGGCCCAGCTCGAATGGCTCCTCGAGTCAGAGAGATACGACGTCACGGCGTGAGGTTCGCGCCGCCCTCGCCCGCGTCCGCACCCGCGTGGCGAAAGGCGGCCTCCCCCTCACCCGGCGCGCCCGGGCCGTACGGGGCGTGAAGGTGAGGTTCTCACGTTGATCATTGGTTGATTCGTTTGTGGTTCGTGCCGGTTAAGGTCCTTTTGAGCACGACATGGAAGGGCCGAGGCGATGCGCGGGCTGAGCCGGGTTTTCCCGACGATGACGCCCGTCAGGGCGCGGATCTCGGCGGTACTGATCGCCGCCGTCTCCGTGGCCATGGAATGGGGCAACATCTGGGTCACGGCGCAGCTGCCGCAGCCTTCCTACACGCCGCTGCCGTTCGCGCCCGAGGACGTCTCGGGCAGCGCCTTCCCGATCTTCGGGGCGCTGCTGGTGTTCCAGCGGCCCCGGCTGGTGATCGGCTGGCTGCTGTGCCTGGGCGGGCTGTGCTCGGCGCTGAACAGCCTGACGACGAACCTCGCGCTGCTGAACGCGGTCGGGCATCTCGGCCTTCCCGAGCAGATCTGGACGGTCGCCGGAGTGAGCGGGAAGCTCACGATCCTGCAGCTGGGCGTGCTGCTGCCGCTGCTGTACCCGGACGGGCGTCTGCCCTCCCGCCGCTGGCGGCCGCTGATCTGGTTCACCGTCGTCGTGCTGACCGTCGACACGCTGCGCGCCGAGTTCCTGATCCCTCAGACACGGGACCGTTCCACCTTCCCCTGGCAGGCCCATCTGCTGATGGAGTACCTCGGCAACGTGGCGATGGTCCTGGCCTTCGTCTCACTGGCCGTACGGTTCCGGCGGGCGGCCCTGGAGGAGCGCAGGCAGATCCTGTGGCCGCTGCTGGCGATGGCCACCGTGATCATCCCCTGGGTGATCGGCAACCCCCTGTGGTGGCTGACCTCGTTCACGGTCCTGCTCATCCCCGCCGCGATCACCTTCTCCGTGCTGCGCCACCGGCTCTACGGCATCGACACGCTGGTCACCCGGACGCTGGTCGGCGCGGGACTGGTCGGTGTGATCGGCGGTGTCTACATGGCGGCGGGCGCGGCCTCCAGCCTGTTCCTGTCCGACGTCTACCCGGTCGGCGGACTGCTCGCCGCGCTCTGCGCCGGGGCGTTCTTCCACCCGCTGCGCCGTCTGCTGCAACGCGGCGCGGACAACCTGCTCTACGGCAGCAGGGGCGACCCGGTGGCGCTGGCCGAGGGGCTCCGGCGGCGCCTGCAGAGCGTCGACCCCGCCGACGGACTGGTCGCCGCGCTGGAGGTGCTCCGGGAGGGCCTGGCGGTGACCGGGGTCGCGGTGCGCTTCCCGGACGGCGGGCCCGCGGAGGTGACGGCCGGCGAGCTGCGGGAGGTGGTGCGCGACGTCGAGCTGGTCTGGCACGGCGGGCACGTCGGCGACCTGCTGATCGGACCGCCCGGGGCCAGGCGGCTGCCCGCCGCGCACAACGGACGGGTGATCACCGCGCTCACGCCGTACGTGGCCGACGCCGCCCACGCGGTCAGGCTGGTCGGCGCGCTGCGGCGCTCCCGCGAGCGGATCGTCGCCACCCGGGAGGAGGAGCGCCGCCGCCTGCGGCGGGACCTGCACGACGGGCTCGGCCAGTCGCTCAGCGGGATGGCCATGTCCATCACCATGGCCAGGCATTCGCTGCGCACCTCCCCCGAGGCCGCCGAACGCATGCTCAGCGACCTTCGCTCCGGCATGGACGCGGTGACCAGCGACATCAGGCACCTGGTCTACGGCCTGCGCCCGCCCGCCCTGGACGACCTCGGGCTCGCCGGGGCCGTCAGGCAGATGGCGGGCCCGGGGGTCGAGGTGAGCGGTGAAGCGGCCGGGCTGCCCGCCGCGGTCGAGGTCGCCGCCTACCGGATCGTCCAGGAGGCGCTCACCAACGCCACCAGGCACGCCGGGGCCCAGACGGTGCGGGTCGTCCTCGAACAGGTCGCGCCGGGCCAGGACGGGCGAGAACACCTGAACGTCAGGGTGAGCGACGACGGTGTCGGCCTGCCCGCGAACAGGCGCTCCGGCGTCGGCCTCTCGTCGATGCGGGAGCGGGCCGCCGAACTCGGCGGCACCTGCGTGATCGCCTCGCCGCCGGAGGGCGGGACGGTGGTCGAGGCGGTGCTCCCGTTGAACGTGAACGCGGAGACCTGATCTTTGGCGATTTCTCACAGGATGCGAACGATGGTGGGTATTACCGTATGACGTTAGCCCTGCTAGCCCTACGCTTACCCTGCGATGCTGATATTTCGTGCTCTCGGACCGTTCCAGGCTCGCCACGGCGACACGGTGATCGATCTAGGCGGCCAACGCCAGATGGCCGTGCTGGCCCGCCTCCTCGTCGCGGGCGGTCGCGCCGTGCCCGTAAGCATGCTCATCGACGAGCTCTGGCCGGGCGAACCCCCCACTCAGGCCCTGTCAACCGTACAGGGATACGTCTCGCGGCTGCGTCGTGCCCTCGAACCGGGCCGCGCCCCCCGGGAGGAGGCGGAGGTGCTGGTCTCGGCGCCGCCGGGGTACGCGCTGCGCGCCGACGCCCAGCAGGTGGACGCCTGGATGTTCGAGGACGCCGTCAAGACCGAGGGCGACCCCGCGACGGTGTGGAAACGGCTGGGAGAGGCCCTGTCGCTGTGGCGGGGACCGGCGCTGGCCGAGTTCTCCGACCTGCCCTGGGCGATGACCGAGGCGGGCCGCCTTGAGGAACTGCAGCTGATCGCGTTCGAACGCCGCGCGGACGCGGGGCTGGCGCTCGGCCGGTCCGGCGCGCTGGTCGCCGACCTGGAGGCGCACGTCTCGGCGCACCCGCTGCGGGAGGAGGCCTGGCGGCTGCTGGCGCTCGCGCTCTACCGGGGCGGCAGGCAGGGCGACGCCCTGGGAGCTCTCCGGCGGGCCAGGACGACGCTCCGCGAGGAGCTCGGCCTCGATCTCGGCGCGACGCTGCAACGGCTCGAATCGGACATGCTCTCGCAGGCCGCCCACCTGGACCCGCACGGGGACGAGCCGTCCGTCAGGGAGACCGTCACCGTACGGCCTTCCGCCCCCGTCCTCCCCGCCGCCCCCGCGCTGCGCGTGGTCGTCGCCGACGACCAGGCCCTGGTCCGCACGGGTCTGCGCGTCGTGCTCGACAGCGAGCCCGGCTTCCACCTCGTCGGCGAGGCCGAGAACGGCGAACAGGCCATCACGGTCGTCCGTGAGACCCACCCGGACCTGGTGCTGATGGACATCCAGATGCCCCGTCTCGACGGCCTGACCGCCGCGCGGCGCATCCTGTCCGACGAGGCCCCGCCGAAGGTGATCATGATGACCACGTTCGGCACGGACGACAACCTCTACGCGGCGCTGCGGGCCGGGGTGAGCGGGTTCGTGCTCAAGACCTCCGCGCCGGAGCAGCTCATCAGCGCGATGCGCGCCGCGCAGGCCGGTGACGCGCTGATCGACCCCGCCGTCACGACCCGCCTGATCGCGGGCTTCGCCGGGCGGGCCAACCCCTCGGCTCCCCCCGGCCTCGCCGGTCTCGGCGACGCCGACCTCGACCTGATGAAACTGATCGCCAGGGGGCTCACCAACCGGCAGATCGCGGCGACCCTGGCCGTCCAGGAACGGTCGGTCGCCCAGTCGGTGGCCAGGCTCCTCGACCACCTGGGACTGTTCGACCGCGCCCAGCTCGTCGTCGCCGCCTACGAGTCGGGCCTGGTCAACCCGGGTGACGTGGGCAGGTGACGATGCCGGTCGAGACACCTCCCGGCCGCCCCCCCGACGTCCCCGGAACGGTCCCCTCCGTGGACGTGCCCGGGCGGGCGGCACGGGGGCGTCGGGCGATCTCCCGGCCGCGCCTGGTGGTCATCGCGCTCTCCGCCGCCGCGTCCGCGCTGACGGTGGCCGCGCTGGTGGTCACCTGGGACCTGCCGTCCGAATGGGGCGTCGGGCTGCTCGTCTCCCCCGACCTGTCGTGTGCCCTGTCCTTCCCGCTGGTCGGCGCCTTCCTGCTGGCCCACCGGTCCCGCCCGCCCGCGGCGTGGCTGATGTGCGTAGGCGGGATCGCCTGCGCCGTCAACGTCCTGGGCACCGCCCTGATGCTGCGCTCGGGGGCCCAGGGCGACCTGATGGCGGCCGGGACGTACCGCTACGCCGCCGGGATCGGCTGGGCCGTCGGCGGGCTGACGCTGGCGGTCCTGCTGCCGCTCTACTCCCCCGACGGCAGGCTGCCCTCCCGGCGCTGGCGTCCTGTCGTGGTCCTGACGGGCGTGGTGATGGCCGTCGAGGCTCTCCGCCTGGTCGTACGGCCCACACCGCCCCTGGACGGCTACCCGCTGCCCGCCCGGCTTCCCAACCCGCTGGCGATCGAGGCGCTGAGGCCGTACAACGCGGCGCTGCAGAACGTCATGCTGGGGATGATCATGGGCATGGCGGTGCTGGCGATGCTCTCCCTGGTGCTGCGCCTGCGCCGGGCCGACCCGGTGCTGCGCCGCCAGATCGCCTGGCCGCTGGGCGCGTTCGCCGTCTACATCGTCTGCATGCTCGCCGGGAAGGACTGGATCCTGGCGGCCACCGTGTGGACCGGGCTGATCCCGATCGCCATCACCTTCTCCGTGCTGCGCCACCGCCTGTACGGCATCGACACCGTGATCAGCCGCGCCTTCGTGGCCGCCGGGCTGATCGCCGCGGTCAGCGTGGTCTACTTCGGGGCCGGGGCCGTCGCCGGGTTCGCCCTGTCCGGCTACGACCGGGTCGGCGGCCTGGCCGCCGCCCTGCTCGCCGGGGTGTTCTTCCACCCGCTGCGCGTGATGCTCAGGCGCTGGGCCGACCGTCTCATGTACGGCACGCACGGAGATCCGGCGGCCCTGGCCGCCCGGCTGACCAGGGAGGTCGGCCAGGCCGAGCCCGCCAACGCGCTGGCCGCCGTGGCCTCGGCCGTCAAGGACGGCCTGAGCGTCACCGGTGTGGCGGTCGAGGCGCGGGCCCCGGGAAGCAGGAGGGTCGAGATCGGCCTGCTGGGGCCCACACCCCGCGTGGTACCGCTGGTCTGGCACGGCGAGCCCGTCGGACGGCTGCTCCTGGGCGCGCCCGGCCCCCGCAGGTTCGCCGCGGCCCACAACGACCGGCTGATCGCCGTGGTCACGCCGTACGTGGCGGACGTGGTGCACGCCGTGACGATGACCGCCGACCTGCGGCGCTCCCGCGAGCGCATCCTCACCGCCCGTGAGGAGGAGCGCAGGCGCCTGCGGCGGGACCTGCACGACGGGCTCGGCCACGCGCTGACCGACATGGCGATGTCGATCAACATGGCCAGGATCAGCCTGCGCTCCGCCCCGGCCTCGGCCGACCGGCTCCTGGCCGAGTTGCGCGAGGGCATGGACACGGTCGGTCAGGAGATCAGGGAGCTGGTCTACGGCCTGCGCCCGCCGACCCTTGACGAGCTCGGCCTTGCCGGGGCCGTACGGGCGCTGGCCGCCGACGGCGGGCCCGAGGTGGCCGTGGAGACCGAGGGCGACCTGTCCGACCTGCCCGCGGCCACCGAGGTCGCCGCCTACCGGATCGCGCAGGAGGGGCTCACCAACGTCCGCAAGCACGCGGGCGCCAGCTCCGCCGTGGTCTCGCTGCGCCGGGGCGAGTCGCTGGTCGTCCGCGTCCAGGACGACGGAAGCGGGCTGCCCGAGGGGCGCCGTGCGGGCGTCGGCCTGCTGTCGATGCGTGAGCGCGCCGCGGAGCTGGGCGGGACGTGCGTGATCGGCGCCGCGCCGGGAGGCGGTACGGTCGTCGAGGCCGTGCTGCCGATCTCCGCCGCCTGAGTGTGAACTTTCCGGTGCTCCCGCGGGTCTGACAAGGCGTTGCTGAAATTATCCGAGGAGTTTCGCGTGAAGCACCTGGCTCTGGCCGTCGGCGCCGTACTCGCTGCGTCCACCGTCGTGTCCGTCGCCGCCGTCCCCTCCCCCGCCCGGGCCGCCACCACCCCGGGGGCCGTCTTCTTCGGCTACAAGGGCGCGGGGGTCGAGGTGGTCACCCAACAGGGGGGCCTGAGCAAACTGACCGTCGGCGGCTCCTCCTTCGCCGGGCAGTTCGCCGCGGCGCCCGGCGGCGGGAAGGTCGCCTGGATCGACGGCAGGGGACGCCTGCACGTCAAGAGCGCGGCCGGTGACAAGGTGGTCGCCACGAACGCCGCCTACGTGGGGCCGTGCCTGACCCCCGCCTGGAGCGCGGACGGCAAGCGGATCGCCTACGTGACCAAGGGCGGTTCGGACAAGGCGACCGTCGCACTGGTCGGCGCCGGCGGCGGCAGGCCGGTGATCGCGGGCAAGACCGCGGGCGTGTGCCACCTGGCCTGGTCGGCCGACGGCAGAACGCTCGCCGGATACGCCGGGAACACCGACGGCGTCTACCTGCTGAACACCGTCTCGCACGTCTCGACCAGGGTCCCCGGGATCCGGCTCGCCAACCACGTCGACGGCCTGTCCCCCAACGGCGACCGGGTCGTGGTGAACACGATCGGCAAGAACGCCCCCGGCGGGGACGGTTCCTGGCCGCTGTCCTACACTCCGTCGCTCTATGACACCAGGACCGGCAGGAAGATCCCCATCCCGGTGCGGGGCACGCTGATCGGCGCCAGGTTCCTGACCGACGGGACCCTCGTGGTCCGGGTCAAGGGCAAGAGCGCCAACACCTGGGTCGTGCTCGACCCCGACACCTACAAGGTGAGCCAGCGCGTGGGCGAGATCCCGCAGGCCAAGAACCTCGGCCTGCTCAGCGTCATCGGCTGACCCGCCCGTACGGCCCCCGCCGCGCCGGAGGGCGGGGCCCCAATAGGGTGGGGCACGTGGCTCAACTGCGCATCGCCCTTGCCCAGACCAACCCCGAGGTCGGCGACCTGGCGGCCAACGCCGACAGGATCGTCGAGTGGACCAGGCGCGCCACCGAGCGTGGCGCGCACCTGACGGTCTTCACCGAGATGTCCCTGGTCGGATACCCGGTCGAGGACCTGGTGCTGCGGGCGTCCTTCGTCGACGCCTCGCTCGCCGCCGTCGAGGCCCTCGCGACGCGGCTGGCCGAGGAGGGGCTCGGCGAGATGCCGGTCGTGGTCGGCTACGTGGACCGGGCGAACCTCTCCCCGAGGCTCGGCCTGCCGAAGGGGGCCCCGCTGGACGCCGCGGCCCTCATCCACCGGGGCCGGGTCGTGGTCAGGACCGCCAAGCACCACCTGCCCAACTACGGGGTCTTCGACGAGTACCGCTACTTCGTGCGCGGTGACCGGCTGCCGATCTTCCGGCTGCACGGGGTGGACGTGGCCATCGCCGTCTGTGAGGACCTGTGGCAGGAGGGCGGGCCGGTCGCCGTGGTCGCCGAGGCGGGCGCCGGGCTGCTGGTCACGCCGAACGCCTCGCCGTACGAGCGGGAGAAGGACGACGTGCGGCTTGAGCTCGTCGCGCGGCGGGCCAGGGAGGCGGGCTGCGCCCTCCTCTACGTCAATCAGGTCGGCGGTCAGGACGAGCTGGTCTTCGACGGCGACTCGCTGGTCGTCTCGGCCTCGGGCGAGCTGGTCGCGCGGGGCGCGAAGTTCGCCGAGGAACTGCTGGTCGTCGATCTCGACCTGCCCGAGGCGCGGTTCGGCGGCCTGGGGACCTTCGAGACCGAGGCTGGCGACGGGACGGTCATCACGGTCGAGCGGATCGAGCTGTCCGCCCGCTCCCTCGAGCCGTACGAGCCGCTGGCGCCCTCGGTCGCCGAGCCCATGGAGGACACCGCGGAGGTCTACGCGGCGCTGGTCCTCGCGGTGCGCGACTACGTGCGCAAGAACGGCTTCCAGTCGGTCATCCTCGGCCTGTCCGGGGGGATCGACTCGGCGCTGACCGCGACGATCGCCTCGGACGCGATCGGCCCCGAGCGGGTGCACGCGGTGCTGATGCCCTCCCGCTACTCCTCGGACCACTCCCTGAGCGACGCCAGGGAGCTGGTCGAACGGCAGGGCATCAACTCCAGGGTCGTCCCGATCTCCGGTGTGGTCGACGCCTTCGAGAAGGAGATCGAGCTGTCCGGGCTGGCCGCGGAGAACCTCCAGGCCAGGGTGCGCGGCATGATCCTGATGGGCCTGTCCAACCAGCACGGTCACCTGGTGCTGACGACCGGCAACAAGAGCGAGCTCGCGGTCGGATACTCCACTCTCTACGGCGACTCCGCCGGTGGCTTCGCGCCCATCAAGGACGTGCTCAAGACCCTGGTCTGGGAGCTGTCGCGCTGGCGAAACGCCCAGGCGGGCAGGTCGGGCGAGTTCCTGTACGGCTTCGCGCGCCCGCCCATCCCGGAGAACTCCATCGAGAAGGAGCCGAGCGCGGAGCTGCGACCCGGCCAGCGCGACACCGACTCCCTGCCCGAGTACGACGTGCTCGACCCCCTCCTGCACGACTACGTCGAGGAGGACATGGGATCGGCCGAGCTGGTCGCCGCAGGTCACGACCCCGCCCTGGTCGCCAGGATCATCCGCCTGGTCGACCTGGCCGAGTACAAGCGCCGCCAGTATCCCCCGGGCCCCAAGATCACGGCCAAGAACTTCGGCCGCGACCGTCGCCTCCCCATCACCAACCGCTGGCGCGAGACTCCCCTCTGACCTGCCTGAACGACTCCGCCCAGGCCGTGCATGAGCTTTGCGGGGTGGGTATCACCGCAGGGAGGAGCACCGGCGGCCGGGGAGGGGGCTGAGATCGGCCGCGGTGGTCCGGCGGGCGGCGAGCGGGCGCCGTCGACTCCCCTCCACCCGTCCGCCCGCGCTCGGCGGCCCGCCGGAATCCAGGAGACAGGGGGAGATCAGATGAAGGCAAAGGTAGGTGACAGGCTCGTCGTCGAGGGCACCCGGCACGGGGAGACCCGGCGGATCGGTGTGGTCGTGGGGCTCGTCCACGAGGACGGCTCCCCGCCCTACATGGTGCACTGGGAGCACGACGAGCACGAGACCATGGTGTTCCCCGGCCCGGACGCCCACGTGGTCACCGAGGACCGGAGGGAGACCCCGCTCACCACCTTGTGACGTGAGGCGGGTCGTTCGCCGTCGTCCCGATCCGGGGCGGCGGCGAACTCGTCTCCCCACCCCGGGCGACAATTCTTTACGGCATAAGCTATTCTTGCGCCCATTAACTCCTTACGGCGTACGGAATTACCGCCGCCGCTGGAAGAACCGGAGAGACGCCCATGCCCACGGTGACCCTGCACGACGCGAGCCCCATCGAGGTGGAGATCCACGGCGAGGGACCCGTCCTGCTGCTACCCGTCGACCCCCTCCCCGCCGAGGGGCCCCAGGCCGAGACGATGCGTGCCTGGGGCATGGACCCCGCGCTCGGCCGCTCCCTCATCGAGGGCCTGCGCGACGCCTTCACGGTGGTCGCCTTCGACTACGAGAACCACGTCCTGGCCAACCCCAAGCCCGGCACCCTGACCCCCGCCAACATCGCCCGCGACCTGCTCGCCGTCGCCGACGCCGCTGGTGCCGACCGGTTCGCCTACTACGGCTACTCCTGGCTCGCGTTGAGCGGACTCCAGCTCGCGCTCAGGACCGACCGGCTGTCCGCCCTGGTCATGGGCGGTTTCCCGCCACTCGGCGGGCCGTACGCGGAGATGCTGCGGGTGACCACGGCGACCCACGAGATGGCGCTCGCCGGACCCTCGGAAAAAACCACAGAAAAAACCACAGAAAAAACCACAGAGAAAACCACGGAGAAAGCCGCCGGGGAGGCCGCCGAGAAGCCCTCAGGACCGCCGGAGAAGGACGACTGGTCGTCGGTCGAGGTGACGTTGTCGCCGGACCAGACCAGGCAGTTCGTCACGCTGTACGAGGAACTGCGGGGGTTCGACGATCTGGCGGCCCAGGCCCGGATCACCTGCCCCAGGCTCTGTTTCGTCGGATCGGCCGACGACATCGAGTACGGCGAGCGCTGGGGCGGGGTGCGTGTGGGCATCGCGAGCGCGGTCGTCGGGCGGCGGGCCGAGATCGAGGCCCTCGGCTGGGACGTGACGGTCCTGGACGGGCTCGACCACATGGGGGCCATGCAGCCTCCCACGGTCCTGCCCCTGGTGCGCCCGTGGCTGCGGGCACGGATCGGCGCCCGAACCACCGGATGAGGCCCGGGCGTGAGGCGGGGATCAGCGAGGGGACATACCGACGAGCAGATGGTCGATGACCCGCTCGGCGGTCCCCTCGGGAAGATCCTCCTGATCGGGGCCGAAGCCTCTGACGTACCAGACCACGGTCCCGATCAGCGAGGCGATGGAGACCGGCACGTCGAGGTCGGCCCTCAGCTCGCCGGTCGCGATGCCACGCTGCAGCAACGCGGTCAGTACGGCCCTGCGCGGCGCGATGGTCGCCTGGTGGATGCGCTGCACGAGGCGGGGATGCCGTTCGGTCTCGTTCATCGCGATGTTCATCACGCACCGCGACCGCGCGTTGCGCGTCTCCTGCAGGAAGACCTCGGCGCAGGCGACCAGGTCCTCGCGCAACGACCTGCCCGCCAGCGCGGGCAGCGGCGCCTTGAGGGCGGCGAGGGCGTCGACGAGCAGATCTTCCTTGTTGGACCATCGGCGGTAGATCGTCGTCTTGCCGACGCCCGCGCGGGCGGCGATCGCCTCGATCGACAGCTCACCGAGGCCGCTGCTCTCGCTGATCAGATCGAGGGTCGCCTCAATGATCGCCTTCTCTGCCCTGGCGCTGCGGGGGCGGCCCGCGGGACGGGCCGCCTGAGTCTCATCCGTCGTGGTCATCGTATGTCCACATTACCTACACGCCGGCCGGTTCCTTATCGAGATCGTGCTGTTCCGCGACCGTCACCGGGGCGTTCTTTCCCGGCAGCCACCTGAGCACCACCAGAGCGCCGAGGAGTGCGATGGCGGCGGAGACCAGCGAGGTGACGTGCATGCCGTCGAGGAAGGCGTGCTTGGCGGGCTCTATCAGCGCGGCACCGCGCTCGCCAAGGGCCTTGGCCGCGCCGATCGTGGCCGTCAGGGACTCGCCCGCCACGTGCTGGAGGTCGGCGGGCAGGCCGGTCAGGCTGGGGGCGATCTCGTCACGGTAGGTCGCCGAGAGCAGCGAGCCGAGCAGGGCGACGCCGAGCGCTCCCGCGACCTGGCGGATGGTGTTGCTCATAGCCGAGCCGACGCCCGCCTTCTCCCTGGGCAACGCCTCCATGATCGTGGTGGTCGCGGGCGGCATGATGTTGGCCATCGCCGCGCCCTGGACGAAGAAGACGATCTCGATCAGCAGGACGGGGGTGTTCTGGTCCATCAGCGCGTACGAGCCGAGGGCCGCGGCCACCACGACCATGCTCACGGTCGCGCTCACCTTGCTGCCGAAGCGCCTGACCATCTGCTGGCTGAGCGGGGCGAAGATGATCTGCGCCGCGGCGAACGGGATCATCAGCGCGCCCGACTCCATCGGGGTGAAGCCGAGGACGATCTGCAGGTAGAAGATCAGGAAGAACATCGCGCCCATCATCGCGAAGAACACGATGCCGATCATGCCGACCGCGGTGGAGAAACGGACGTTGGAGAAGTAGCGGACGTCGAAGGCCGGGTGGTCGATGCGGCGCTCGTACCAGACGAAGGCCGCGAGCACGGCCACGCCGAGGATCGTCGGGACCAGCACCTCGGCGCTGGCGACCGTGGCCAGCTCACCGCCCCTGATGATGCCGTAGGTGATCGCCACGAGGCCGATGATGGACAGCAGCACGCCGACCGGGTCGAGTCTGGAGGGCTTGGGGTCACGCGACTCGGGCACGACGAGGGCGATGAGCACCATGCTGACCAGCACGATCGGCAGGTTGACCAGGAAGACCGAACCCCACCAGAAGTGCTCGATGAGCAGGCCGCCGGTGATCGGGCCGATCGCCACGGCGATGCCGACGCCTCCCGCCCAGACGCCGATCGCCTTGCCGCGCTCCTGCGGGGGGAAGACGTTGGAGATGATCGCGAGGGTGGCCGGCATGATCGCGGCGCCCCCGACGCCCATGAAGGCGCGCGCGACGATCAGCTGGGTCGGGTCCTGGGCGTAGGCGCTGGCCAGCGACGCCAGGCCGAAGAGCACCATGCCGATGAACAGCATGCGCTTACGACCGGTGCGGTCGCCGATCACGCCGAAGGTGAACAGCAGACCGGCGAAGACGAGCGTGTAGGAGTTGATCGCCCACTCAAGCTGACTCTGCGTGGCCCCCAGCCCCTCCTGAGGGTCGGCGATCGTCTTCAGCGCGACGTTGAGGATCGTGTTGTCCAGCACGACCGCCAGGAGGCTGAAGACCAGCACCCCCAGGATCTGCCACCGTCTCGGGTGGCCGGTTTGGTGTTCCATGGATGCCCCGTTTCGATACACAAAAGTTTCGAAACAGTACCGTATCGGTAGATCATACGATACGCAACCGTTGCGTTTCGTATTTGCCGGATATTTCCGGCAGATTCACGTGGAAACCGGCACAGATTCCTCAACCTGGACACCGGTTCGTCGCCAGAACGGCAGGGCGAGCAGCACCATCACCACCCCCACGAGGCCCGCGACGGCGAAGGCCCAGCCCGGCCCCCAGGAGTCGATGAGCGCCCCGCCCATCGGCGCCGACGCGGCACCGCCGATCAGCAACGCCGTACCGTGCAGGCCCATCGCCTCACCGCGCGCCCCCGCGGGAACCCAGCGGCTCAAGGTATCGACCGTGGCCGACAATCCCGGCGCGCACAGCACCCCGGCCGGGACAAGCGCCACCATCAGCCAGCGCCAGTCGTCGCCGACCAGCCCGACGGGGATGGTGAGCGCGCCCATGGCGCCGATCAGCAACAGCGGGGAGAAACCCCGCGACAGGCCACCGTACACGAAGCCGCCGAGCAGGGAGTAAGCGCACCAGACACCGATCGCCAGGCCCGTCCAGGCGGTGTCGCCCGACTGCTTCATGACCGCGACCAGCGAGAGCTCGGTCGTGGTGAGCACGAAGGTCGCGGCGCACACGGTGCCGAGCAGGCCCACGAACGCCGGGGTCAGCCAGCCTCGCCTGGACACCGGCTCGCCGGTCTTCGCGATCTCCCGCGCCTCCTCCGCCGAGCGGACGGGCGGGTTCAGCGCGAACAACGTCGCGCCCGCCCCGACAAGGCCGACCCCGACCACGCACATCGTCCACGTGCTGCCGAGCAGGGTGACGCCGAGGACACCGAGCGCGGGACCCGTCATGTAGGACAACTCGATGATCATCGAGTCGAGGGAGAAGCCGAGCCTGCGCTGTTCGAGAGGGACCATCGCCGCGACGCACTGCCTGATCACGCTGAACAGCGGCAGGCTGAGCAGCCCGGCCAGCGCCGTCGCGGCCAGCAGCGCGGGGAACGGCAGCGCCCAGGCCGTCGCCCAGAACGCCAGTTGCGCCAGCGAGGTCACCAGGATCACGGGCCGCAGCCCCCTGCGGTCGATGAACCGTCCCGCGAGCGGCGAGCCGACGGCCGTGCCGATCGCGCTCGCCGTCGCGGCCAGCCCCGCCTGGGCGAATCCGAGCCCCAGCCCGTTGACCACGTGCAGGGTCAGGGTGATCCCGGTCGCGGTCGCCGGGATCCGGGCGACCATTCCCACCAGCAACAACGACCGCACACCGGGAACGGACAGCAGACGACGGTAAGGCTCCAATGCCATTTGATTGCTTACCTCCCCGCGTATTGTGTCGTATGGCACCGGCACGCTCCGCACCGGATTACGGTCGGGGCCGGGGGTGTTTATCAAGACGTCCGCGTGCAATCATCGGAAGCAGTCCGGGGACGTCACAGGGACGCCTCGAGACTTCACTGGAGGCTTTTCATGCCCTCTTCTGTGTCTTCGTCCATGCCTTCCTCCGCGCCCTCCGCGCCCTCCACGGCCGGCCAGCCGACCGCCCTCTACGGCGGCAAGGCCGGGCGAAGGGTCACCGTCCGCGACATCGCCGCGGCCAAAGAACGGGGCGAGAGGTGGCCGATGGTCACCGCCTACGACGCCATGACGGCGAGGGTCTTCGACGAGGCGGGCATCCCGGTGCTGCTCGTCGGCGACTCGGCCGCCATGGTCGTCTACGGCCACGACTCCACGCTGCCGGTCTCGGTCGACGACCTCCTCCCGCTCACCTCGGCCGTGGTGCGCGGCTCCTCCCGCGCGATGGTGGTCGCCGACCTGCCGTTCGGCTCCTACCAGGCCTCTCCCCAGCAGGCGCTGGAGACGGCCGCCCGCTTCATGAAGGAGGCGGGAGCCCACGCGATCAAGCTCGAAGGCGGGCGCCGGGTCCTCCCCCAGGTCGAGACCCTGGTCTCGGCGGGCATCCCGGTGATGGCCCACCTGGGCCTGACCCCGCAGTCGGTCAACGCCTTCGGCGGCTACCGGGTGCAGGGGCGCGGCCAGTCGGGTGACGAGCTGATGGCCGACGCCAAGGACCTGGAGTACGCCGGGGCCTTCGCCGTGGTCCTGGAGTGCGTCCCCGGCGACCTCGCCGAGCGGGTCACCGCCTCCCTGTCGATCCCGACGGTCGGCATCGGCGCCGGTCCCGCGACCGACGCCCAGGTCCTCGTCTGGCAGGACCTGATGGGGCTGACCCCCAACCCGCCGAAGTTCGTCAAGCGGTACTCCGACCTGGCGGGCGAGATGAACCGGGCGGTACGCGCCTTCGCCGACGAGGTGACCGGCGGCGCCTTCCCCACCGTCGAGCACAGCTACCGCTGACCCACCGCCGACCCCACTGTGTACGGCCCGGTGTTCGCCGGGCCGTACACCCCTCAGCGGGTCGTCAAGAAAGCGCCTGGGAGAAGTCGTCCCACAGGTCCTCGATGTGCTCGATGCCGACCGCGACCCGGACCGTGCCCTCGCCGATCCCGTGCCGGGCCAGTTCCTCCGGCGTCAGCGACCGGTGCGAGGTGGTCGCCGGGTGCAGGACGAGGGTCTCTACGCCGCCGAGCGACGGGGCCAGCAGCGCCAGCCGTACCGAGCTCATGAACTTCTCGCCCGCCGCGCGCCCGCCGACGAGATCGAAGGAGAAGACCCCGCCGAAGTCGGGCAGCAGCTTCCTGGCCAGGGCGTGCGAGGGGTGGGAGGGCAGGCCGGGCCAGTGCACCGCGACGACAGCGGGGTGGTTGTCCAGGCGCAGGGCCAGCTCACGGGTGTTGGCGCAGTGGCGTTCCATGCGCAGCGGCAGCGTCTGAATGCCGCGCAGGGTGAGCCAGGCGGCGAACGGGTCGGCGGTGGCGCCCAGTTCGACCGCGAAGTGCCACACCCTGCGGTACAGCTCCTCCGAGGCGAAGACCGCGACTCCGCCGAGCACGTCGGTGTGCCCGCTCAGGTACTTGGTCGTCGAGTGGACCACGATGTCGGCCCCGTGCTCGATCGGACGGCACAGCACCGGTGAGGCGAAGGTGTTGTCCACCACGGAGATCAGTCCCGCCTCACGGGCGGCGGCGCACATCCCCGGCAGGTCGGCCACCTGGGTCACCGGGTTGGCGATGGTCTCCAGGTAGACCAGCCTGCTCTCCGGCCGTACGGCGGCGCGCAACGCCTCCGGGTCGTCCTCAGAGACGTAGGAGACCTCGATGCCGAAGCGCGAGGCCAGGTCGTTGAGCATCGCCGCGGTGCCGCCGTACAGGGGCTTCTGCGCGATCAGGTGGTCGCCGGGCTTGAGCAGCCCGAGCAGTACCGAGTTGATCGCCCCCATGCCCGAGGCGGTCGCGACCGCCCCGACGCCGCCTTCCAGCCCGGCGACGGCCTCCTCGAGGGAGCGGACGGTCGGGTTGGACAGCCTGCCGTACACGAAGGCGCCGTCGGGGCGGTTCATCCCGTCGGCGAACACGGCCGGGTCCTCGAAGGAGAAGCCCGAGGTCTGGTAGATCGGCACGGCGATGGGGCGGCTGCCGTTCAGCGACGGCCTGGGCAGATGGACGGTGCGCGTCTCCGGGCGAAGTTCAGTCATGTGTCAAGGATGTCCACCACGCCGTGGACCTAGTCGAGAAGGGTCCGAGGACTTTGCCCTGATGCGTCAGACATGTGAATTCCTCACTGCCGGAGCGGGCCGCCGGACCGCATGCTCTGAGGTGTGACAGCGATTCAGGTGGACGGGCTCAGGAAGTCCTACGGGGACTTCACGGCCGTCAAGGATGTCTCGTTCGAGGTGGCGCAGGGGGAGATCTTCGCCCTGCTCGGGCGCAACGGTGCCGGGAAGACCACCACGGTCGAGGTGCTGGCCGGGTTCCAGGAGGCCGACGAGGGCACGGTCCGGGTACTCGGCCTCGACCCGGTCAAGGACCGGGTGAAGGTGCGCCGCAGCAGCGGCATCATGCTCCAGGAGGCGGGGTTCTTCCCCGATCTGACCGTGGCGCAGACGGTGGACGCCTGGCGGGACTTCGTGGCCGCTCCGAGGCCCGGGGACGAGGCGCTCGGGCTGGCGGGACTCGACGCGAAGGCGGGCACCAGGGTGCGCCAGCTCTCCGGCGGGGAGAAGCGCCGTCTCGACCTCGCCCTGGCCATCCTGAGCAGGCCGGACGTGCTCTTCCTCGACGAGCCGACCACCGGGATGGACCCGAGGGCCCGCAGGGACACCTGGGAGATCATCCTGGAGCTGGCCGGGCAGGGCACGACCGTCCTGCTCACCACGCACTACCTGGAGGAGGCGCAGCGCCTGGCCTCCAGCATGGTGATCATGGACCGTGGGACGGTCGTCGCGGGCGGCGGAATGGCCGAGACCCTGGCCGCCCAGACGGGCCGGGTCGCCTTCGAGCTTCCCCCCTCGGCCCGTCTGGAGGACCTGCCCGTCCCCGGCGCGACGGCGGAGGGCGACCTCGCCGTCTACCGCGTCCCCGACCCCGACCTCACCGCCCACGCCCTGCTGAACTGGGCGGCCGGTCACAGTCTGCGACTGCGTGGCTTCGAGGTCCGTACGGCGACGCTCGAAGACCTGTTCCTCGACCTCGCGACCGACGAGAAGACCGACGAGACGGAAAAGGAGGTGGTGTGACCGTGTCCGCACGTGACCTGACGGTCGTCACCCGCTTCAACGGCCGCCTGTTCTGGCGGGACCGTACGGCGCTGAGCACGTCCGTGCTGTTGTTCCTCCTGCTCGGCACCGGGATGCCGCTGATGATGGACCGGCTGGGGGAGGGCGGCCCGGAGTTCCTGGTCGACATGCACCTGGGAGTGCTGGCCACGGTCCTCGTCATCTCGACGTTCCAGCAGACCGCGGTCACCCTGAGCACCCGGCGTGACCAGCTCCTCCTCAAGCGGCTACGGGCCACCGGCCTCGGTGACCGCGACATCCTCGGCGGGGAGATCGTCAACCTCGTCCTGCAGAGCACGGCGCTGACCGCGGTGGTCTCGGTCGCGCTGTACGGGTTGACGAGCCTGCCGGTGCCGCGTGATCCGCTGCTGTACCTGTTCGCCGTGGTCGCGGGCGCCCTCGTGCTGTGCCTGCTGGGCGCGGCCTTCACCGTGATCGTGCCGCGCAGCGAGCTGGCCGGTCCGATGGCGATGCCGTTCTTCCTGCTGGCGGGACTCGGCGTGGGCGGCTTCGGCCCCATCATGCAGGTGCTGCCCGGCTGGGTGGGCACGGTCCTCGGCCTGCTGCCGACCGACGCCGTCGTGGACATGGCCCGTACCGCCTACGCGGCGCACGGCAGCCTGGGCGGCGACCTGCGGGCGGCCGCCCTACCGACGCTGAAGCTGGCGGTGTGGGCGGCGATCGCGGTGCTCGTCATCGTCCGCGGGTTCCGCTGGGAGAGCAGGAAATCGTAGGTTGGTAGGTTCCTGACATGCGGATCACCCCTCAGCACGTGGCCGTGGGCACCGTCTACGTCATCGCCGTCGGTTTCACCCTGGTCATCTTCTCTCTGATCAGGACTCCCCTGGAGGGCGTGATCCTGACGGTGGCCGCCCTCGCCTTCCTGGTTCCGCATCACCTGGTGGTACGGCGGGCACTGCGGGGGCGGGAGCCGAGCGGCGTGCCGGTCGCCCTGATCGTCGAGATCGCCGTCACCTACGGGACGATCCCGGTGCTGTTCTCGCTCTCGCCGTTTCTCGGCTACAACTGGGCGTCGAGCATGCAGACGATCCTGGCCTCCGCGGTGCTCCTCAGACTGCGGCTCGGAGCGGCGATCCCCGTGATGGCCGTGATCGGGATGATCGACCTGGGGATGGGATTCGTCGTCTCCGGCGGCAGCGTGCCACTCGCCCTGTACAACCTGGTCACCGTCGTCGTGACGAGCGGGGTGACCTACGGGGCGGTACGGCTGGTCGTCGTCAGTGAGCAGCTCGCCGAGGCGAGGATGGAGCTGGCCGAGGCCGCGGTGCTGCGGGAACGGCTGCGTATCTCCCGTGACCTGCACGACGGCCTGGGCAGCAGCCTGACCGCCATCGCCCTCAAGGGCGACCTCGCCCACCGGCTCGTGGACGCCGACCCGGGGGCGGCCAAGACGGAGCTCTCCGAGCTGGCGGCCGTGGCCAGGGACGCCGCGCAGGAGGTGCGGCAGGTGGCCAGGGGATACCGGGAGATGTCACTGGCGCAGGAGGTCCACCGGGCGGTCGCTCTGCTTGAGGCCTCCGGCGTGAACTGCCGGACCGACCTGGCAGAACTGACGGTCCCCCGCCCGGTGGACGAGGCCCTCGCCTGGGCCGTGCGCGAGGGGGTCACCAACGTCGTACGGCACAGCCAGGCCACGACCTGTTCGATCAGCACCTCGGCGGACGAGGGCGCGGTGCGCCTTGAGCTGGTCAACGACCGCGCCCGCAGAGAGGCCGGGCGCGGCAACGGGCTGACCGGCCTGCGGGAGCGGGCGGAGGGACTCGGCGGCTCGGTCAGCGCCGGCCGGACCGAGGGCGGCGGGTTCCGGCTCGCGATGGAGGTGCCCGCGTGATCAGGGTGCTGCTGGCCGAGGACATGCACATGATCAGGGCGGCGCTGGTCGCGCTGCTGCGTCTCGAACCGGACATCGAGGTGGTCGCCGAGGTCACCGGGGGCGACGAGATCGTGCCCGCCGCGCTACGGACCCGTCCTGACGTCGCGGTGCTGGACATCGAGCTTCCCGTCGTCGACGGCATCACCGCCTCCGTCGAGCTGCGGGAACGGCTGCCCGGCTGCCGGGTGCTCGTCCTCACCGCGATGGGTCAGCCGGGGCAGGTGCGCAGGGCGCTGGCCGAGGGCATCGAGGCGTTCCTGGTCAAGGACGCCCCCGGCGACCGGCTGGCGGACGCGATCCGCCGGACCGCCCAGGGCCTGCGGGTGCTCGACCCCGAACTGGTCGCCACCGCCCTCGCCTACGGCGCCAGCCCGCTGACCCCGAGGGAGACGACCGTGCTGAGGGAGGCCGCGCTCGGCGCCCCCGCCGAGGAGATCGCCGCGAGGCTGCACCTGTCGGCGGGGACGGTCCGCAACTATCTGACCGGGGCGATCGCCAAGACCGGCGCCAGGAACAAGGTCGAGGCCATCAGGATCGCCCAGGACGTCGGCTGGATCTGAAGCCCGTTCGTGGATCTCCACGCCTACCTCGGTCGCCCGGGGGCGCCCCGCGCGAAAGGACCCGGCCGGTGACGAGGCTCAGACGTCGGTGACGCGCAACCCGGCGTGGGCCTTGTAGCGGCGGTTGATCGAGATGAGGTTGGCGGTCAGCGCCTCGATCTGGTGCGCGTTGCGCAGGCGGCCGCCGTACACGCCGCGCACGCCGTTGATCCGGGAGGCCAGCGCCTGCACGGTGTCGGTCGCCTCGCGGTCGTCACCCAGGACGAGCACGTCCAGGTCGATCTTCTCGACCTCGGGGTCGAGCAGCAGAACGGCGGAGACGTGGTGGAAGGCGGCGACGACCCGGCTGTCGGGGAGCACGGCGGCGGCCTGCTGGGCGGCGCTGCCCTCCTCCACCGGCAGCGCGTAGGCCCCCTGCTTGTCGAAGCCGAGCGGGTTGACGCAGTCGACGACGATCTTCCCCGCCAGCTCGGCGCGCAGGGACTCAAGGGTGGAACGGTGGCCGTCCCAGGGGATGGCCACGATCACCACGTCGGCCTGGGCCGCCACGGTCGCGTTGTCCGCGCCGCTCACTTGGCCGCCGAGACCCGCCGCGGCCTCCTGGGCGCGTTCGGCGCTGCGCGAGCCGATCAGCACCGGATTGCCCGCCAGGGCGAACCGCCTGGCCAGCCCCTTGCCCTGGTCACCGGTGCCGCCAAGGATTCCGATGGAGATGCCGCTCACGTCTGGAAGATCGGTGCTCACTGGTCGCTCCCCGCTCACTGTCTGCCGGCGTTGTCTGTCCAGATCATGCCAGGGTCGTGTTCCTCAGGCTGTACCGGGGCGACGGGGGGCACCATGGAGGGATGGACTCTCGGTCAGCGGAAATCCTACGTGAGATCCTTTCCTCCTCCGGCTGGGTCGAGCGCACCCGCGAGTTCGGCCTCACCCTGCGCGCGACGCGCTCACCCGGCGGGCTGCTGGTCGTCGGCACGCCCGGCGAGGAGCCCTGGCACCTGGCCGCGCACCTGGGTGACGAGGCCAGGCTCGCCGGGCTTCCCCAGCTCGCTCCGACCCTGGTGCGCTGGGCCCCCGACCCCGGCGCCCCCGAGCACCTGCGTGTCGGGCTCGACAGGATCGAGCGGGCGAGGCGGGGCGAGACGCTGTTCGTCGTGGCCGAGGAGCGGGCCCCGGCACCCCTGCTCGAACGGGTCAGTGACGCCCGGCGTGTCGGGGCGACCGTCCTGGCGCTCGACGGCGGCGACCCCGAGCTTGAGGGCCTCGCCCACGACGCGCTGGCCGTCACCGAACGGGCGCCGCTCTCCTTCGACGGCGCCCAGCACCTGATCAGCCTGGCCGCGGGTGAGACCGGGAGGCGGCCCGGCCTGCGCGACAGGCTGGCCAGGCTGCTCGAACGGGTCAGCGGCCCCCGGGTCCCCTCCTACTGACCGCCCCTCCCGTCGGCCGTCCCTGTCCGCCGTCCGTGCCCCAGGTGAAGCGCCGTCGTCGCGGCGTCCCGTAGCGTTTGCCGACCCGGGTGCCGAGAGCCTGCGCCGCCTCCCTGAGCGCGGCGATGACCACCGCCTGCACCGGCCCCGGCTCTCCCGAGCGGGCGCGGCTGATCCGGGTCACGACGCTGAGACTGCGGGCTCCCACGTTGGGGATGCCGGTCACCACGACCTCCCCCGCGGGGACCTCGAGCAGCGCCAGCGAGGGGACGATCGCCACCCCGTGCCCCGCCGCGACCATGGAGAGGGTGGGCGGGAACTCCTCGATGACGTGCGCCCTGCGCGGGGTGAACCCGTGCAGGGCGGCCAGCCGTTCGAGCGCCTGCCCGCAGGCCTGGTCGGCCGGTCCGGCGATCCACGGCATCCCGCCCAGGTCCGTGACGGTGCGGGGGATCTCCGCCCAGCCGGGAGGCGCCACGATGCGGTACTCGTCCACGTAGAGCGGGTGGGAGACGAGCGCCGAGTGCGTGGGGACGGGCTCGTCGGCGTCCTGCTCGGTGATGGCCAGGTCGATCCCGCCGAGCCTGAGCTCCCGCAGCGCGGGCGCACCGTACAGCTCGTGGACGCGGGGGGCGACCTGGGGGTGGCGCTCGGCGAGCGTGACCAGGGCGGGCAGCACCAGATGCCGGATGACCGTGGGGAAGGCGGCGATCGAGACCGGACCGGCCAGCAGTTCGGTGAAGCGGGTCAGCTCCCGCCTGGCCTCGCTGAGCTCCTCCTCGATCCGCCCGGCGTATCCGGCGAGCACCCGGCCCGCGGGGGTGAGGGCGACCCTGCGCTGTGAGCGGTCGATGAGCGCGAGACCGACCTCACGTTCGAGCTGGGCGAGTTGCTGGGAGACCGCGGAGGCGGTCAGGTGCAGCGCCTCGGCCGCCCGCATGACACCGCCGCGGACCGCCACCTCGTGGAGCACCAGCAGCCGCCGCGGATCGATTTCCATGCAGCTCAGCTTACGCTCCTGTTTAGAAGACTTTATTTGCGCTTCAACAAGGGAGGCCGGGACCATGGAGGCATGAGCACCCTCCCCACCGGGGCGTGATCCGGTGCCCCTCTTCGTCGACGTCCTCGGCTGGTCCGGCGCCGCCGTCATGCTGTACGGCTACGCCATGGTGTCCTCGTCCCGGATGGCCGGGGACGGCCTGCCGTACCAGGTGATCAACCTCGCCGGGTCGGCCGCCCTGATGGTCAACGCGGGCTGGCACTCCGCGTGGCCCTCGGCGATCCTCAACGTCGTCTGGGCCGCGATCGGCCTGACCGCCGTGCTCAGAAACGCCCGAAACGACAGAAAGACGATGGGTCTCCCATGACACGGCTGATCGAGCTGAGCCACCGCGTCACCGATGGCATGCTCACCTACCCGGGCGTCCCCGGCCCCCGGCTCGGTGTGCACCTGAGCCGGGAGGCCTCACGTGAGGTCTACGCTCCGGGCACCGAGTTCCACATCGGCACCGTCGAACTGGCCGCCAACACCGGCACCTATCTCGACACCCCCTACCACCGCTACCCGGACGGCCCCGACCTGTCGGGGGTGCCGCTGGAGGCGGTCGCCGACCTTCCCGGACTGGTCATCAGGGCCGAGGGGGAACGGTCCGTCGGAGCCGACCGGTTCACCGGTCTTGAGGTGCGCGGCAGGGCCGTGCTCGTCCACACCGGCTGGGACCGGCACTTCGGCACCGAGGCCTACTTCCACGGCCACCCCTACCTCGAACCGGAGGCGGCGCGGTGGCTGCGGGAGCAGGGGGCGGCCCTCGTCGGGATCGACTCGCTGAACATCGACGACACCCCGCCGAGGGGCGAGCGCCCGGCTCACACGCTTCTGCTCGGCGCGGGCATCCCGATCGTCGAGCACATGACCGGCCTGTCCGCGCTGCCCGACACCGGGTTCCGCCTCCACGCCGCTCCCCCGATGGTCGTGGGCCTCGGCACCTTCCCGGTCCGCGCCTACGCCGTCGTCGAGGAGCGGTAGCGTCCGCTCAGTCGTCGTCCCAGGCCTTGTCCTGCGCGCGCCAGGACTCGTTGCGCTCGGCCGCGGTCTTCAGGGCGTTGGCCGCGGCCTCCCGGGTCTCGTAGGGGCCCATGCGGTCCTTGTTCGGGCAGCCCTCGTCGGGCTCGACCGCCATGTGCGTGAGACAGAACCACCATCGATCGCTCATACGATCAATCCTGCCCAGTGAGAACCGCAACTAGACTGGGGGACCATGACGACACTGCTCCAGCCCGGGCGGATCTCGCCCACCCGAAAGGTTCCCGCCCACATCGAACGGCCGGAGTACGTAGGGAAGAAATCCCCCAAGACCGGGGAGCCCGACGTCAAGACCCCCGAGATCATCGAGCGGATGCGGGTCGCGGGCAAGCTGGCCGCCCAGGCGCTCGAAGAGGTCGGCAGGCACGTGGCGCCCGGCGTCACGACCGACGAGCTCGACCGGATCGGCCACGAGTTCCTCTGCGACCACGGCGCCTACCCCAGCACGCTCGGCTACCGCGGCTACCCCAAGTCGCTGTGCACCTCGATCAACGAGGTGATCTGCCACGGCATCCCCGACGACACCGTGCTGCGCGACGGCGACATCGTCAACGTCGACATCACCGCGTTCATCGGCGGCGTGCACGGCGACACCGACGCGACCTTCCTGGTCGGCGAGGTCGACGAGGAGTCCCGGCTGCTGGTCGAGCGCACCCGCGAGGCGACCAACCGGGCCATCAAGGCCGTCGCCCCCGGACGCCAGCTCAACGTGGCGGGCCGTGTGATCGAGGCCTACGCCAAGCGGTTCGGCTACGGCGTGGTCCGCGACTTCACCGGGCACGGCATCGGCACGACCTTCCACTCCGGGCTGATCGTCCCGCACTACGACGACCCGTCGCTCGCGGTCACCCTCGAACCCGGCATGACGTTCACCATCGAGCCCATGCTGACGCTCGGCACGATCGACTACGAGATCTGGCCCGACGGGTGGACCGCGGTGACCCGGGACCGTAAGCGGACCGCCCAGTTCGAGCACACCATCCTGGTCACCGAGAGCGGCCACGAGATCCTCACGCTTCCCTGACGGCCGCGCCCGGCGTCTCCCGGGCGACCCGCTCAGCGTCCCAGGCGTCCGATGGGAACGGTCCCGGTGACGGTGGTCCCCCCGCCCGGGACGCCCTTGACGCTGAGTGTCCCGCCGACGCCGGCGAAGTGCCCGCGCATGGCGGCGACCCCCCTGCCGACGGCGGAGCCGTACACTCCGACCCCGTTGTCGCTGACCGTCATGCGCAGGCCCGCCTGCCCCAGGGTCACCGCGACGGAGACGACGTCGGCCCCGCTGTGCCGCAGGACGTTGGACAGCGCCTCCTCAAGGGTGGCCAGGAGGGCGCCGGTGACCTCGACCGGCACGTCACGGGCGGGCAGCGCCCAGATCTCGACGGTGACGTCGTTGTCACGCGCCCACCCGGTCAGGTGTTCCTCAAGGGCCCGGGCAAGGGTTCGGTCCGCGTGCATGCTCAGTTCCTTGGCCACTGCTCACCCCTTCCGCCGCGTGCGGCGGTCACCGGCCTCCCTGTCCGGACACGTGGACCCCCGTGTGTGTCCGGGCATGGCGCGTGGCGATCGGTGTGCCGTCGCGGTGGTGCTGATCCCCGTTTCCTCCAGATTACTTGCCGGAGCCGCCAATGGCCCTCGCGGACAGGATCGCCTGACGCCCGGGCGACCGGACTCGGCCGCCGGGAGGCATATCGCGGGGCGGGCCGTGGAGGCGGTCGCGGTTCACTGGGAGTTGTCGCGCTGGTTGAGCTTGGCCAGATAGTCGTTGTAGGCGTCGAGTTGCGCGTCGCCGGTGCCGCCGGTGCGAGCCGCGGCCGCGTCGGCCCTGCGGTCGGCTCTGCGGGCCTTGCGGTCGTCGTCGCGCCACCACTGGAAAGCCAGCGCGATCAGCACGATCAGCGTCGGGATCTCCCCGAAGCCCCAGGCGATGGCGCCACCGGTCTGCTGGTCGGCCACCGAGGAGGCGCCCCACGTACGGCCGAGCTGGTCGTACCACTCGGCGGCGATGACCGTCCCCATGCTCATCAGCGCGATGCCGAAGAACGCGTGGAACGGCATCGTGACGAACAGGACGATCAGCCGGGCCACGTGGGGCAGCGTGTGAGGCGAGGGATCGATCCCGATGATCACCCAGAAGAACAGGCAGCCGCTCAGCAGGAAGTGCGCCGTCATGGCCATGTGGCCGAGGTGCTCCTCCATCGCGGCGGTGAACAGCGGGGTGAAGTACAGCGCGTAGGTCGAGACCACGAAGATCGCGGTGGCGATCGCCGGGTGGGTGACGAACCGGACGAACCTACTGTGCAGGATCGTGGTCAGCCACTCGCGGGGACCTCGGTCGCCCCTGCGGGCGGCGGGCTTGAGGGCGCGCAGAGCGAGCGTGACGGGGGCCCCGAGGACGAGGAAGATCGGCACCAGCATGGCCAGCGTCATGTGTTCGGCCATGTGCGCGCTGAACAACACCTTGGCGTAGCGGGCGACCCCGGTCTGGGTGGCCAGGACAAGGATCAGCAGGCCGACGAACCAGGCGGCCGTACGGCCCGCGGGCCAGTGGTCGCCGCGCCTGGACAGCCGTACGACCCCGGCCAGGTAGAAGCCGCCGAGCAGGGCGATCACGGTGCCGGTGAACAGGTCGAACCACCACAGCGACGCCAGGTTCGCCACCGAGATCTCGGGCGGCAGGGGATAGCCGAGCAGGTCGACGACCGGGTCGGTCCGCAGGACCTCCTCGGGCGGGGCGGTGCGGGCGAGCACGACGGCCACGCCGACGGTCGCGAACATGATGAGCAGTTCGACGGAGGCGAACCGGGCGAACACCCTGGGCGTCCCGGCGGAGAGCTGCGGCAGCGTGTGCTTCCTGTGCCACCAGCCGAACACGCCGAGCACCGCGAACGCCGCGGTCTTGGCCAGCAGCATCAGGCCGTAGGCGGAGGTGAACAGCTCCTCGACCGAGGTGAGCCTGGCCACCGTGCTGAACAGGCCGGACAGGCCGACGGCGACGAAGCACCCCAGCGCCAGCGTGGAGAAGCGCGCGGCCGCGGTCTCCAGGAACGGCTGCCGCCGCAGCGCGTGGAAGCACAGCACGGCCAGGCCGCCGACCCACAGGGCCAGGGCGAGCAGGTGCGCGGCCACCCCGGTGGTCGCGAGGTCGTGGTTGGGGGCAGAGGAGGAGTGCCCGGTCAGCGCCGGGGGCAGCAGCGTGGCCATGGCCAGCACCAGCAGCCCTCCGCAGGCCCCCACGGTGATCGTCCCTCGGGCGAACAGCGCGATCGCTATCGAGAACAGCACCACGAGGGTGAGCGCGATGCCCTGGGAGATCTGGCTGGCGTAGCTGGTCAGCTCGTCGCCGCCGAGCACGTCGGCGACGGGCACCCTGAGCGCCTCGGACAGGCTGAAGATCATCGTCGCGGCGGCCGAGGCCGCCCAGGCGAGCGCGAGCCACGAGGCGCCCTTGACGTAGGCGAGGGCCGGCTTGCCGAGCAGCCCCTTGTCGCTGGGCAGGAAGACCGTCGCGGCCAGCAGCACGCCGACGGTGAGCACCCCCGACACGTCCATCAGCATCTTCGACAGCGGCAGGCCCCAGCGGGTGAACGCGCCCTCGTCCGGCAGGCCGGGAATGACGCGCGGGGTCGCGGCGCCTCCGGCGATCATGGCGACCGCCAGTGCGACGACGGCGACACCCGCGCTCGCGAGGGCGATCCTGACGATCCTCCCGTTGTCCGCCGTCTCCTCCACGGCGGGCACGGCCCGCTCCCGCCTGCTCATGACCGCCTCTTCCCGCGAAGGCTGAACATCAGCCCGATGCCGATTCCGACGAGACCGCCGACGACGATCCACACCCAGCCGGGAATGCCCCTCGAAGGTTCCTGCGCCGCCTGGGCGACGGGGGCGGCCTCCTGCGACGAGGGGGCGGGCTCGGCGGCCGACGCGGCGCTCGGCTCGGCTCCGGGTTCGGCGGCCGTGGCGCTCCGCGAGGGCGACGGCTCACCGGAGCCGCTCAGCGTGAAGGGGATCTCCCCGTCGATCGGGTGCCCGTCCGAGGAGACCACCTGGTAGGCGATGACGTACTCGCCGGGCGGCAGGCCCGGCTTGAGCCGCTGGGTGACGACCGGCCCGTCGATGACGGGCTTGCCCTCCTGGTAGGCGGCGCCCTCCTTGGCGTGCACCACGACGATCGGGAAGTTGACCTTGGAGGTGAAGGTCAGCTTCACCCGGTCCAGGCCGTCCACCGTGGCGCCCTTGGCGGGGTCGCTGCTCTTCAGCGAGTCGTGCGCCAGGGCGGGTGAGGCGAGGGCCGTACCGAGGAGGAGAGCGGCCAGGAGCGTGAGGGCTGCCGCGGCAGGGGAAGTCTTCATGGCACCCCCAAGGCTACCGACGCCCTCATGCGGTCCCTACCTCCGTGTCTGCACGCGCCGGCGGCCCACCTCTGCGGCCGTCCGTAAAACGTCCGAGGCCATGCCCGGCAATCCCCGGGCATGGCCTTTCGGATGTCACCTTTTCCATTCCGTTCCGCCGAACCCGTGAGCCCGGCGGAACGGAGCGGTTCCTACAGCCCCACGCAGGCCAGCGCCCTCTTGTAGGCGTCCACGCTGCGGTCGGGCTCGTCGATGCGCTCCAGGACCCGCGCCGCCGTCAGCCAGGCGTGGGCGGTGTAGCGGGTCGCGGGCAGCTTGTCGAGTGCCTCAGCCGCGGCCTGCAGCTCGTGCAGGGCCCGCTGCTGGCCGTCCAGCTCGGCGGAGGTCTGGCCGTGCAGCAGGCGCGCCTCCATCTGCAGCGGCCTGGGCATACCGTCGAGCATGTCGCAGACGGCCTTGATGTGCTCTCCGGCCCGCTGGGGGTTGGCGAGCAGCAGCTCGGCGCGGGCGAGGTTCATCGCGCAGCGCATCTTGTCCATGGGGTTGGCCGAGCTCTCCGAGAGCTCCTTCTCGACCTTGACCAGCAGCTCACGCCAGGCGCCCGCCTGCATGGGCCGTACGGTCAGCATGACCTGGGCGTAGTCGTTGCGGAGACGGGCCAGTCTACGGGGGTCTCCGTACTCGGACTGGATGGCCAGGGCGCGCTCGACGTGGGTGACGGCCTCGTCGCCGCGCCCGCTCTCGACCGCGACGATGGCCGCGCCCCAGTGCGCCAGGGTGAGCGCCTGCGGGGTGCCGAGGACCTCGGCCGCGGCGAGCACCTCGGCGGAGAACTGCCTGGCCCGCAGCAGGTCACCCCGCTCGACGTAGGCGGCCAGCAGCTGGCCGCCCAGTCTCATCAGGCCGTCGGTCCAGGCGGGCCTGACCGCGCCACCGAGGATCTCCTCGACGACGTTCACCGCCTGGGCCAGGTCTCCCTGCTCGCGGTAGCAGCGCGACAGGGCGACGGCCACGGCGATGTGGCGCTCGGGGGTCATCGTGGCGGGGTCGTTCTCGCGCAGGCCGTTGAGCAGGGCGATCGCGCCGTCGAGGTCGCCGCAGGCCTCCGTGGCCAGGGCCAGGCCGTACTCGGCGTCCTGTCTGTGCTGGGGCAGGCCCGCCAGGCCGCTGTCGGCGAGAAGCTCGGCGTAACGCGTGCGCGCCTCGCCGACCTCGCCGTTCTCCATGGCCAGCCTGGCGTAGCCGAGGCCCAGCTCGATCTCCTGCATCTGCTCGGCGGTCACGCCGTTGATCAGGTAGGTGAGGGAGCAGTCGAGCTTCTCGGCCAGCAGCTCAAGGACCGCCGGAGTGGGCGTACGCTTGCCGCTCTCGATCAGCGACACATAACTGTCGGATAGTTCCGGATGGGCGAGTTGCGCCTGGGAAAGACCACGTTGACGTCGGACGGTCTTGATGCGTTGCCCCACCAAGTCTTGACCAGCCACGTTACCCCTTGAAAGATATCGTTCGAGCAGCAGAACCCACGACAGGAGCCTCCCCCGTGCGCCGACGCCTCGCTTTGTCTGCCCTCGCCGTCCTATTTACGGCCACATTTGCAGCCATGAGCAATGCTACGACTGCAAGTGCTGATTCGTCTTCCCCCTCGCAGAGCACCAGTCAGTATTCTTTGCAGCTCAACCAGGAGAACAAGACGAGCTGGAGCTATCCCGACTAGCAGCGGGTCAGCCCGCCTGTAAAGCCGGTACCAGACCGGCACGGCCCGTCACCGTGGAGAGATCCCGACCGGTGAGCATCGCGATCCGGCGGATACGGCGGCGGGCCGTTCCGGTTCCCGGAAGAGGAACGCCCGGCCGAGACCCCATCGGATGTCGCACGGCGAAGGAACGCTCCAGCGCCTGGAATCGGTGCGCCGATCCTAACCCACCCGAACCCCCCTGCACAGGGCGAATCATCTCCGCACGTCACCCTCCATCCATCCCTCGCTTCCCGCCTGACCGTACGGTTCCGCGGCGAAATGGAACGGTCCAGGACACGGCCTCTGACATCGCGCCGGAACCACGGGGGTAGGAACCCGATCGTCCTTCAGGGCGATGGGAGGCTCATGGACCGGTTCTTCGAACTGTCGGCGCGTGGTTCGACGGTCGGCCGCGAGGTCAGGGGCGGGATCACCACCTTCATGGCCATGGCCTACATCATCCTGCTCAACCCGATCATCCTGGGCGGGGCGACGGACGTCACCGGCGCGAAGCTGACGATCACGCAGCTGACCACCTCGACGATCCTCGCGGCGGCGGTGAGCACGCTGCTGATGGGAGTCGTCGGCAACGCCCCCTTCGGCCTGGCGGCCGGGCTCGGGCTGAACGCCGTCGTCGCCTACCAGGCCGCCCCGCACATGACCTGGGCCCAGGCGATGGGACTGGTCGTGCTGGAGGGCCTGGTCATCGTGGTGCTCGCGGTCTCCGGGCTGCGCAGGCTCATCATGAACTCCATCCCGCTGGCCCTGAAGCACGCGATCAGCGTGGGCATCGGAATGTTCATCGCGCTGATCGGGCTGGTCGACGCCGGGTTCGTGGCGCGGGGCACGGGAACGCCGGTGCAACTGGGCAGGACGGGGCACCTGACGGGCTGGCCGGTCACGATCTTCTGCTTCGGCCTGCTGCTGATGATCGTGCTCTACGTGCGCAGGACCAGGGGCGCCATCCTGATCGGCATCGCGATCACCGCCGTGCTGGCGATCGTCGTCAACGCCACCGCCAGGATCGACCCGGCGAGCTGGGGTGTCGTGGTGCCCCGGGTGCCCGAGGGCGTGGTCGCGGCGCCGGACTTCGGGCTGGTCGGGCAGTTCGACCTCTTCGGAGGCTTCTCCCAGGCGGGGCCGGTGACCGCGACGGTCGTGCTGTTCACGCTGGTCCTCTCCGGATTCTTCGACGCGATGGGCACGATCATCGGGGTGAGCGACGAGGCGGGACTGGTCGACGAGCAGGGCCGGGTGCCCCGCCTCGGCGCGATCCTGACCGTGGACGGCGTGGCCGGGGCCGTCGGCGGCCTGTCCAGCGCCTCGGCCAACACGGTGTTCGTCGAGTCGGCGGCCGGGGTCGGCGAGGGCGCGAAGACCGGCCTGGCGGCGCTGGTGACCGGCGCCCTGTTCACGCTGAGCCTGTTCTTCACCCCGATCGCCTCCGTCGTGCCCGCCGCGGCGGCGGCCCCGGCGCTGGTGCTCGTCGGCGCGCTGATGATGACCCAGGCCAGGAACATCCCCTGGGAGGACCTGACGCTGGCCGTACCGGCGTTCCTGACGATCGCGCTGATGCCCTTCACCTACAGCATCACCAACGGCGTGGGCGCCGGGGTGATCTCCTACACGGTCGTCCAGGCGGCCGTCGGACGGGCCGGGCGGATCCCGTGGCTGCTGTGGGCGGTCACCCTGGTCTTCGCCCTCTACTTCGCGATAGAGGCCGTCCAGGGGGTGCTCTAGACCTGTGCGGGCGGCCCTATAGGTCTCCCTCGTCACAGGCCACGCCGTCGCCGTCCTTGTCGGTGTACCAGTGGTACTCCTTGTGGGTCTCCTTGAAGTAGGGGCCGTATCCCGCCCTGACCACACTCGCGCAGTCCGGATAGTGAGGGTCGGTCCCCCGCGCCCCGGCGGGCGCGGCGGCTCCCGTCGTGGGCCCGGCCGTGGCCCCTGTGGTGGTTCCCGTGGTGGCGGCCGGGGTCTGTGCCTGACCGGTGGGCGCGGTCGTGGCCGGAGGCGCCGTCGTGGGAGGCACGGTGGGTGGCCCTGTGGGGGGCGTTACGGGAGGCGTCGGGGTCGCCGAGGACTGCGCGTTCGCGGCACCGAGCAGCCGGGCGACCATGGCGTCGGCCTGTTCCTTGGTGAAGGAGCCCGCGATGCTCAGGCTGTCCTCGGTGATCACCTGGGCGACCCTGGGGGCCGCGACCACCCGTTCCCCGACGACGATCGCCATCTGCTGGGTGACCGTCTCCTGGGTCAGGTCGTTGATCTGGTCTCGGAAGGTGGGCGCGAACACGATCTTCACCGAGTAGGAGCCGCCCCGGTCCTGGACCGCCTCGATCCTGCGCACCGCGTCCACGCTGACCCCGGCGGCCAGTGTGTAACAGACCTGCCCGAGGTCGTCGGGCCTGGCGTCGGGGTCGGTGCACGGCCCCTGCTGGGCGCCCGTCACCGGTGCGAAATGGATGGGTACGGCCAGCCGCCGGGGCGGCGTCGCGCCCAGCGGCAGGTCGGGGTTGCGGGTCATCAGCACCGCGAGGGTGCCGAGCACGCCCGCGGTCAGCACGACGATGACCAGGGCGACGACCAGGGCGATCGTGGTGATCCTGGTGGCGCGGGGCGGCTGCGGAGCGTATCCGGCCGCTCGGGGGTCCCGTGGGTCGCGGGGGTCCCGGGGTCCTCCGGGGGGCGTGGGACGGCCTCGGCCGCCCGGCGGACCGGACCTGTCCCCGCTCCCGCGCCCCGGTCCCGTCGGGTCAGGCCGGCCCTGGTGATGGCCCTGGTGATGGCCGTGACGGGCGGGTGGAGGCCCCTGCGGCACCGGCGGGTCGTCCGTGCCGCCAGGACCGGTGCGCATCTCCATCGTCTTCGTCCCCGTATCGTCGCGTCCCTCGCGAACGAGCCTACCGATCACTCAAAATCCCCGGTAATCGGACGGTCAATCGGGCATCCAGAAAGATGACGACTTCCGCAGTTTGACAGCGTGTTATCAACGATGAGCGATTCATTGCACCTTGCGCGTAGTGCCCTCTTTCTCGGGAACGCAGAGTGAAGATGACATAGGTGCACGAATCTGGAGGAGCCGTGAAGATCGCTGTTCCCCGCGAGGTCAAGAACCACGAGTACCGTGTGGCCCTGACCCCAGCCGGTGCCCAGGAACTGGTCCGGCATGGTCATCAGGTGTTCATCGAGAAGGACGCCGGGGCGGGGTCGTCGATTCCCGACTCCGACTTCCAGAGCGTCGGCGCCGTCGTCGTCGACTCGGCCGACGACGTGTGGGCCGAGGGAGACCTCGTCCTGAAGGTCAAGGAGCCCGTCGCCGAGGAGTACCACCGGATGAGCAAGGGGCAGGTGCTCTTCACCTACCTGCACCTGGCCGCCTCCGAGGCCTGCACCCGGGCCATGCTGGAGTCCGGGGTCACCGGCATCGCCTACGAGACCGTGCAGAACGCCAACGGCTCCCTGCCGCTGCTCGCCCCGATGTCCGAGGTCGCCGGGCGCCTCGCCCCCCAGGTCGGGGCCTACCACCTGATGCGGCCCGAGGGCGGGCGCGGGGTGCTGATGGGCGGCGTCTCCGGGGTGCACGCCGCGAGCGTGGTCGTGATCGGTGCCGGGGTCTCCGGCATGAACGCCGCGGTGATCGCGCTCGGCATGCAGGCCGAGGTGGTCCTGCTGGACAAGAACATCGACAGGCTCCGCCAGGCCGACGTCATCTACCAGGGCCACTGCCAGACGGTCGCCTCCAACAGCTTCGAGGTCGAACGCGCGGTCCTCAACGCCGACCTGGTCATCGGCGCGGTGCTGGTGCCGGGCGCCAAGGCCCCGAAACTGGTCAGCAACGAACTGGTCTCACGGATGCGGCCGGGCTCGGTCCTGGTGGACATCGCCATCGACCAGGGCGGCTGCTTCGAGGACTCCCGGCCGACGACCCATGCCGACCCGACCTACCGGGTGCACGACTCGATCTTCTACTGCGTGGCCAACATGCCGGGTGCCGTCCCGCACACCTCGACCTACGCGTTGACCAACGTGACCCTGCCCTACGTCCTGGCCATCGCCGACCTCGGCTGGCGCCAGGCGCTGCGCGAGGACCCCGTGCTGGCCCCCGGGCTGAACACGCACGAGGGGCACCTGACCAACCAGCCGGTGGCCGAGGCCCACGGCCTGGAGGCGGTTCCGCTGGAGCGGATACTCCGATAGCCCGGTGGTTCAGGACCGCCCGCGGCATGCCGGGCGGGGCCGCTCCGCGCCCTGTCAGCCCCGCCGTCCCGGAGACCGGCGTCGCACTACCCTCTCCCGAAGCGGTCAACCTGTGAACCATTTCACATTTTATAGATACTTGACCGGTCCGCTCCATTCATCGGATAATGCGCTCACATAAAGTAACGATTTCCATACGGAAATGTTTTCCGTGCCATTCACAGAAATCTCACCGAAATGGCATGGGCCGTGACACTCCGCCCATCCGCCAAACGGACCGAAAAAACAGCACGAAGTGATGCCCAAAAAAGGCGGAACGGTCCGAACCGGCGGGCCGAAAAGCCGGAAAAAGGCGACCGGTTCGCACGGGCCGGTCGCACCCCGGGGAGGGCGAGAGCCCGTCACGACACGGAAAGGCCGTGGCCGTCGCGCGGGACACGCCGGGGACAGGCAGATGTCCGCAGCTCATGGCGCATACGCGGACCACGGCCGAACCGGAGGAAGAACCTCCGGAGGCCCGGCGACCTCGGCGCTCACATCCGTCCGGATTACCCGGCAGGAGAGTCGGGAATTCGAAACCAAACCCTTCCAGATCAATGGATAATTGGCCTCCCGGAATTGCAATTGCCATTCTTCGGCAAGAATCTATTGTTTTGCCGATAAACGGCGGTTAGCGTGAACAACATGCCGCCCCGGAGACCACTCCGGCCGCATATTAATCTCTCACGCGCGGAACCGGCGGCCGGAGGAAGGGTTTGCGACATGCTTAACAAATTGGGGATTCTGGGGGACCGGCTGCTGAGCCGGTTCGTGCCCGCGACGAGCGCGGCCGCGAGCTGCCCCTGTGGCTCCTACCCCTACACGGGGCCGTGTCTCTACGAGATTCCCTGCGGAGGGGGCCTGACCAAGCTGTGCCTCTGCGAGGACAGCGCCCGCCGTATCACGTGCAGCGTCTGCTCCTAGTCCCCGTCTAAACGACCAATGGCACTCGTCACCCTGGGCTGCCAGGTGCTCGTGGCGAGCACTTTCGCCGTAGCGGCGATCAGCAAACGGCCCGGTAAGGCGTTTGCCGAATTCACGAAATCGACCGGCCTGCTGTTGCCTTCCCTCGCGGGCGGGTGGCGGCGGCCGGTCGCCCTCGGAGTGTTCGCCGCCGAACTGGCCGTCGTCGTCCTGACCCTCCTCCCCGCCACCGTCGCGGCGGGATTCGCCCTCGCCACCGTGACGACCGCCGGATTCACGATCGCGATCACCGCGGCGCTGCGCCGGGGTGAACGCGCCCCGTGCCGCTGTTTCGGAGCCGGAGGCACACCGCTGGGACCGGTGCACCTGGCGCGCAACCTCGTCCTGATCGTGGTGGCGGTGGCCGGCCTGCTGGCGGCCCTGCTCTCCCCCGCCGGGCCGACGGAGCCGGCCCTCGCCGTGGTCACGGTGATCGCCGCCCTCACCGTCGCGTCCCTGGTGATCCGCATGGACGATCTTGTCGCCCTGTTCGCCCCGTCTCCGTACCACCCGAACAAATCGAAGTGAAGAAAGCAGTGGACATGTTTGTTGCCGCAGCCGTGATTCTGTGTGTCGTCGTCACCGTCCTGAACCTGGTCCTCACACTGGGCGTGATCCGCCGGCTACGGGACCACACAGAACGCCTCGACGGCCTGACCCATCCGAAGTCCATGATCGAGCCGATCACCGGTCCTGGGACCCGCCCCGGTCCCTTCACCGCCCGCACCGTGGACGCCGAGGCGGTCACCGGGGCACAGCTGGCCGGTGGGCTGGTGGGGTTCTTCTCCCCGACCTGCGACGCGTGCCACGAGTGGCTTCCCAGGTTCGCCGCGGCGGCGCGGGCACTGCCCGAGGGCCGTCGTCAGGCGATGGCCGTGATCGTGGCGCCGACGGACGAGGTCGCCGCCGACATGGTGTCGGAGCTCCGGGAGAACGTCATGGTCGTCATCGAACGGGATCGCGGGCCGCTGGCCGCCGCCTTCAAGACCTCCGCCTACCCCGCCATGTGCCGTCTCGGCGCGGACGGCGCGGTGACCCACACCGGGCGAGGTGCCGTGGCCGTACCGGCGGAGATGTGAGGCAGGCCGGAGCGACGGCCGGGCTCACCCCCGCCACGGCGTTCGGCCACACCCTCATGGCGGCGCGGCTGACGCTGATGGCCGCTCCGGGAGCGCTGGTCGTACTGGTGCTGCTCTCGGTCGCCGCAGGGCTCGCGCCGGTGGTGGTCGCCTGGCTCACCCGGCTGACGTTGGACGGCCTGGTCGGCGGGGTCCCCGACGCGGCCTTGGTCTGGGCGGCCGTGGCGCTCGCTCTCGCGGGAGTCTGCGCCGTGGTCGTGCCGCGGCTGTCCCAGTACACCGAGGCCGAGGTGGGGCGGCGGGTGCGGGCGGTCGCGGTCGACCGGCTCTACACCGCGATGAACGACCGATTGCGGGGGCTGGCGACCCTGGAGAACCCGGACTTCCACAATCGGATCAGCCTGGCGCAGCAGGCGGGCAGCACCGGCCCCGTACACCTGCTGAACAGCGCCACCGGCATCGGAAGAAGTCTGCTGACCCTGACCGGTTTCCTGGTCACCCTGCTGTTGATCAACCCCTGGCTGGTGCTGGCCGTCGCGGTCACCGCGATCCCCACCACGCGGGCGGAGGTCCTGCTGGGCCGGCGCCGGGTGGGGGCGATGTGGCGGACCGGCTACGCCGAGCGGCGGCAGCACTTCTACGCGAACCTGCTCAGCGCCCCGCGGGAGGCCAAGGAGGTCCGCCTCTTCGGACTGGGGGACTTCTTCAGGAACCGGATGCTCTCCGAGCTGCGCTCGACCAACGCCGTCAACCGCGCCCTGGAGCGGCGCGAGCTGGGAGTGCAGATCCTCCTGGCTCTCCTGGGAGCCGGAGTCGCGGGCGGCGGGTTGATCTGGGCCGTCCTGGCCTCCCGGGCCGGACGACTCACCGTGGGTGACGTGACGGTGCTCGTGGCCGCGGTCGCCGGGGTCCAGGGCTCCCTGTCCGCGATCATCAGTCAGCTGGGAGCCTCCTACCAGGCGCTGCTCATGCTGGACCACTACCACGTGGCGACCACGGTCGACCCCGACCTGCCGGTCCTGGCCTCTCCCTCCCCGGTACCGGCGCTGACGGGAGGGATCGAGTTCCGGGATGTCTGGTTCCGCTACGGCCCCGACCAGCCGTGGGTGCTGCGTGGCGTGAACCTCACCGTTCCCGCAGGCCGGGCCACCGCGCTGGTCGGGCTGAACGGCGCGGGCAAGAGCACACTGGTGAAGCTGCTCTGCAGGCTCTACGACCCCACCCGCGGTCAGATCCGCTGGGACGGAGTCGACCTGCGGGACACCGACCCCGCCCAGCTGCGGGAACGGATAGGCACCGTGTTCCAGGACTACGTGGAGTACGAGCTCTCCGCGGCGGAGAACATCGGCCTCGGCGACCTCGCCCGGCTGGAGGACCGAGATCGGATCGAGGCCGCCGCGCGGCGTGCCGGGGTGCACGAGGTGCTGGCCGCGCTGCCGAACGGCTACGACACCATGCTGACCCGGATGTTCCTGGCCGGGATCGACGAGGAGCACCCGGAGATGGGCATGCTGCTCTCCGGCGGGCAGGGGCAGCGGCTGGCGCTGGCGAGGGCGCTGCTTCGGGACGACCGGGACATGCTCGTCCTCGACGAGCCCAGTTCCGGTCTCGACGCGGAGGCCGAGGCCGAGGTTCACGCCCGGCTCCGCGAGCACCGCGGCGGCCGTACCAGCCTGTTGATCTCCCATCGCCTGAACACGGTCCGCGACGCGGACCAGATCGCGGTCCTCTCCGACGGGGAGATCATCGAGTGCGGCGACCACGACCGGCTGGTCGCCGAGGGAGGCGTCTACTCCCGGCTCTTCGCCCTGCAGGCCCGTGGCTACGAGACGACGCTCACATGATCCAGACCGCACTGACCCTTGTCGCGCTGGCCTGCCTCGTGGGCTGGCTGAACCGGCTGCGCCGGGGCTATCTGGTGGTCACGGTGCGGGGCCCCAGCATGACGCCCACCTACCGTCACGGCGACCGGCTGCTGGTACGGCGCTGCCGGGGAAGCCGGATCCGGGCAGGGGAGGTGGCCGTCGTCGACCTGCCTGAGTGGATACGGCCCGTTCCCGGGGAGCTGGGTCCCCGGGAGGCCCTGCGTGCCCGGCGGGTCATCAAACGGGTCGCGGCGATCCCCGGAGATCCGGTGCCCCTTCCCTTCGAAGGGGCCGGAGCGGTGGTCCCCCCGGCCAGTCTGGTGCTCCTGGGAGACAACCCCGACGGCAGCGGAGACTCGCGACAGTACGGTTACGTACCCACCGACGCCGTGGTGGGAGTGGTCCTACGCCCCCTGAGAGACCGTTCGTAACCCTCGGCGCCCTCCGGCGGCCCGCGTGTGGGAGGGCGGCGAGGTCGCCACCCTCCCTCTTGTCAGGAGGCGCTCGAGGAGGGAGCGGGCGTGGCGTCGGGAATGGGGTTCTGGGACGCGGGCTTGTCGACGCTGTTCGGACCCTCGCAGGAGGCGCCGAGCTCGGGGGTCTCAGGGCTGTTCTTGTACTTCGCGACGAACTTGGCCAGTCGCGGATCGTCCGCGCTGTCGAGCTGCAGCTGCTTGTTCCAGGAGCTCAGCACGACGGGCTTGGGGAGACCCGGGTAGGGGCTGAGAAGCATGTAGTCGCTCGAGGCGGCCTTCTTCAGCGTCTCGACCTGGTCCTTGGGAAGGTCGGGCCGATAGGTGATCCACACGGCGCCGTGCTCCAGGGAGTGCACGGCGTTCTCGTTGTTCACGGGCTCGTCGTAGATGCCACAGCGCTGCCATACGGAGTTGTGCTCCCCGCCCATCGGGGGGTTCTCCGCATATTTGATCTTGGTCTCCTTGTGCGATCCGCCCGCGTACTTGGCGCTCGCCACCGAGTCCAGTGAGGTCTGCGCCCGCTCATTGACGAGATAGAAGCCGACCACTCCGACGAGCAGCAGAACGACCAGGCCTCCGGCCCCCCACATGATGATCCCGGCACGGCGCTCACGGCGCTTCTGCTGTTCACGCATCTGGTTGAGACGCTCACGTCTCGACCGTGCCTCTTCCTTGATCATCAATCCTCCAGGGGGCAAACCATGTCCGAGTCACCTTATGCGCTACCTACGTATAGCGGGAATAAGTACCGCACTCCCTCCCCACAGCTGGTAACCGGTAGGCTGACTAGGCGATGGAGACCCCCGTAGAACGCCCCAGATCACGTCGACCGTGGACGATCCTTGCGATAGTCATCGTTTTCGCGCTCGTCGGCTCCGTGCTGTTCCTGGGGGGTAGGCAGTCCCCCACCGACTCCTCCGCCGAAGCCGGCTACGCCCGTGACATGGCCACGCACCACTCGCAGGCCGTCGAGATGGCCTTCATCATGCGAGACGACACGACGAACGATCCGCTGCGGGTGCTCACCTACGACATCATCGTCACGCAGACCGCCCAGCGCGGGATGTTCAGCGGCTGGCTCCAGCAGTGGGGGCTCAACCAGTCGACCGAGCGCCCGCCGATGGCCTGGATGTCCGGTCACGGCCACGGCGTAACGGCGGCGGCCCCGGGTGCGATGCCCGGTATGGCCAGCCAGGAGGAGCTCAAGAGGCTCCGCGAGGCCACGGGCAAGGAGCAGGAGATCCTCTTCCTTCAGCTCATGATCCGCCACCACGAGGGCGGCGTGCAGATGAGCGAGGGGCTGCTGAAACTGTCGGACCGCGACGAGGTGGCCACCCTGGCGCGGCACATCGTCGCGGGTCAAACGGGAGAGATCAAGCTGATGACCGACATGCTGGCCCAGCGCGGGGCCAGGCCACTGCCCTCGATCCTCTAGCTCTCCCCGGTCGTTCCCGGGTCCACCCCCTGTACGGCGTCCGCCTCGACGAGGTCGGCGCGTCCCTGCGCCGCCCGTTCCCCCGGCCAGGGCAGCATTGAGCAACCTGGCCGGAGGAGATAGAACAGAAATGGTGAACGACGAACCGGAGAACCGCCTGGAGGTGAGCATCTCCGCCGAGGTCGAGGCCGGGCAGTACGCCAACTTCGCATCGGTGTGGCACACCGAGGATGGCTTCGTTCTGGACTTCGCGGTGATCACCAGACCGCCCCAGCTCGCCAACGACCCCTCGTCGGGCCAGCACTTCGTCAGTGTGCCGACCAGGATCGTCAGCCGGATCCGCATCCCCCCGAGCCAGGTGTTCGAACTCATGAAGGCTCTGGAACAGCAGCTGACCGCCTACGAGAAGGAGACGGGCAGGAAGTCCTGACCCGTCCCCGCGCGGCTCTCCCCGGCGTCCGCCGTACGGGACCGGGCCGCGTGTTCTCACGCCTGCGCGCGCATCTCCTCGGCCACGGCGGCGGCGAAGGCGTCCACATCCGCCTCCGTGGTGTCGAAGGCGGTCATCCAGCGGACCTCCCCGGCGGCCTCGTTCCAGGTGTAGAAGCGGAAGCGCTTCTGCAGCCGCTGCGTCACCTCGGCGGGCAGGACCGCGAAGACGGCGTTGGCCTGCACGGGCCTGGGCACCTCGACCCCGGGGATCTCCCGTACGGTGGCGGCCAGCCTGCGGGCCATGGCGTTGGCGTTGCGCGCGTTGCGCAGCCACAGGTCACCGGCGAGCAGCGCCTCGAACTGCACCGAGACGAACCTCATCTTGGAGGCGAGCTGCATCGCGCTCTTGCGCAGGTAGCGCAGTCCCCTGACGGCGTCGGGGTTGAGGACCACGACCGCCTCGCCGAACATCAGCCCGGCCTTGGTGCCGCCGAAGGACAGCACGTCGACCCCGGCGTCCGTGGTGAAGGCGCGCAGCGGCACCTCGAGCGCGGCGGCGGCGTTGGCCGCGCGGGCGCCGTCGAGGTGGACGAGCATGCCGAGCTGGTGGGCGTGCTCGCAGATCACCCTGACCTCGTCGGGGGTGTAGAGGGTGCCGAGCTCGGTCGCCTGGGTGATCGATACGACCCTGGGCTGGGCGCGGTGCTCGTCGCCGAAGCCCCAGGCCTGGGTGTCGACCAGCTCGGGGGTGAGCTTGCCGTCCGGGGTGGCGACGGTGAGCAGCTTGAGCCCGGCCGACCGTTCCGGGGCGCCGCCCTCGTCGGTGTGGATGTGCGCGGACTCGGCGCAGACGACCGCCTCCCAGGGGGCGGTCATCGCGCGCAGCGCGACCACGTTGGCCCCGGTGCCGTTGAAGACCGGCCACGCCTGTGCCAGGGGGCCGAAGTGGCCGCGGAAGACCTCCTGGAGGGCCTCGGTGTAGACGTCCTCGCCGTAGGAGATCTGGTGTCCCTCGTTGGCCAGGGCCAGGGCCTGGAGGATCTCCGGGTGCACTCCGGCGTAGTTGTCGCTGGCGAATCCCTTGACCAGCGGGTCGTGTCTGCGGATGGCGTCTGTCACTTCTTCCCCTCGGTCGGGCGGCCGCCCTTCGGTGTCCGGCCGCCCGCGTCGTTCTCGCCGTCCCGCCTCACGGGGCCAGGACGATCCTTTCGCCGTTCCTTTCGGTGTCCCACAGGCCGTCGATCGCCTCGGCGAGGTCCTCGACGTCGGTGAACCCGGGGAAGGCCCGCTCGGGGGCGGCCTCCCGCATGGCCTGGTTCACCAGGGCCTTGACGACCAGGACGTTCGCCGTCGAACCCGAGCCCTCAAGGGCGTCGGCGAAGGCCAGGGTCCAGGCCTCGGCCGCGGCCTTGGCCGCGCCGTAGGCCGCGTTGCCCTGGGTCGGCCGTTCCGCGGCCAGCGCGGAGACGATGGCGAACCTGCCGTGCCCGCTCGCCCTCAGCAGCGGCTCGAAGGCGAGGGTGACGTGCTGCAGGGTGCGGACCAGCAGGTCGTGCAGCAGGTCCCAGTCCTCAAGCCTGGTCTCGGCGAAGGTCTTCGAGCCGCGCCAGCCGCCGACCAGGTGCACGACGCCGTCCAGCCGGCCGTGCTCGGCCTGGACGTCGGCGGCCAGCCGCCTGACCGCCTCGGCGTCGAGCAGGTCGACCGGGAGGGTGCCCTCCGCGCCTGACTTGTCGACGCCGATGACGGTGTGCCCCTTGTCCGTGAAGCGGCGTACGACCGCCCTGCCCGCGGGCCCGGCCGCGCCCGTCACCAGAATGATCATGCCCGGATTCCCCTCGTGGACTCGACGACATCGCCGAGCTTACGGCGCAGGGCCTCGTAGAACATGCTCAGGGGGAACTCGTCGGGCAGCACCGCGTCCACCACGGCCTTGGGGAAGCCCTCGACCGGCAGCGCGTCCACTCCCCGGTGCCAGACGGAGGCCGGATGCGGCTCGACGTAGGCGGCGACGAGCTGGTGGGCGGCCAGCCAGTGGGCGAGCTTGGAGCGGTCGATCCCGTCCCGGTAGAGCTTCTCCACCTCGCCCCGCAGGTCGGCGACGCCGTCGGCGACCCGGTCCCAGGCGACGCTGAGCCGATTGTCCGTCCACCTGACGATGTCGTTGCGGTGCAGGTAGGCGAAGAGCAGCTGCCCGCCGAGGCCGTCGTAGTTACGGACCCGGTCACCGGTGATCGGGAAGCGGAACAGCCGGTCGAACAGGATGGCGATCTGGACGTAGCGGGCGTGCGGGACGCCCTCCCGCTCCAGCTTCACGGCCTCGCCGAACGCGGTCAGGTCACAGCGCAGCTCCTCAAGGGAGTAGAGCCAGTACGGCATGCGCTGTTTGATCATGAACGGGTCGAACGGCAGGTCGCCGTGGCTGTGCGTGCGGTCGTGGATCAGGTCCCAGAGCACGAAGGTGTCCTGGGCCAGTTCCTGCGAGGCGACCAGCCGCGCCGCGTCCGGCGGCAGCGCGAGTTTGAGCGTCTCGGCGGCGGCCCCGCTGACCGCGCGGAAGCGGGCGGCCTCCCGGTCGCAGAAGATGCCGCCCCAGGTGAAACGGGCCGGGGTCTGACGCACCGCGACGGTCTCGGGGAACAGGACGGCGGAGTTGGTGTCGTAGCCGGAGGTGAAGTCCTCGAAGGCGATCGGCACGAAGAGCGGGTTGTCGTAGCGCTCGCTCTCCAGGTTCGCCAGCCACTCGGGCCAGACCGTGCGGATCAGCACGGCCTCCAGGTGGCGGCGGACGCTTCCGTTCTGGGTGTACATCGGGAAGACGACCAGGTGTTCGAGGCCGTCGATCCGCTGGGTGTCGGGGTGGAAGGCGTCGAGGGAGTCCAGGAAGTCGGGGACGCCCAGGCCCTGCTCGACCCACTTGCGCAGGTCGGCGACCACCGCGGTGAGGTAGGCCTCGTCGTGCGGGAAGCACGGGGCGAGCCGTACGACGTGTTCGACGATCTCGGCGATCAGCTCGACCGCCCTGTCCCTGTCTCCCTCGATGGAGCCGTCCTTGGCCTGCAGCGGCTGGAGCGCCTCGACGGCCGCCTTGAGTCCCTGGAAGGACTCGCGGACCACAGAGATCTCCTGGATCTCCTGGAGACGCCCGGCGGGGACGGGCACCCGGGCGGCCCAGGTGACGAGGTTGCCCCAGAGCACGGCGTGGTCGTAGTCGCCGATCGAGTCGTCGCCGAACAGGTCGGAGTCGGCGACGACCACGACCCTGCCCTCGCCGTGCCGTACGGCCAGCGCCAGGGGCGCGTCGGCGGGGTCGGCGGTCCGCGAGGTCCGGAACAGCACGTTCGCGTGCTCGGGGCCGGTCAGGACGCCCGCCCGGTAGAAGCATGCCCTGCGCGCCCCGGCCAGCGGGTCCTCCCGCTGCGAGGGGTCGCCGGGGACGCCGAGGACCCAGGAGGCCACGCCGTTGTGGGAGTTCCCGGGGTCCTGGACGGTGGTGTGCTCGACGGTGACGCCGAAGCGGCCGAGCAGTTCGGCGAGGTTGCTGCCGTACTTCTCCTGCTCGCACTCGGCGAGCACGACCAGGCCGCCCCCTGCCGTGACGTGGTCCTCGATCGCGTCGAGTTCCTCGACCGGCAGGACGGGGCTGCCCAGGCCGGTGGTGCGCTCCCAGCGGTCGGCGGAGGGGTGGGCGATCACGAGGACGTCCTGCCCGGCGAGAAGGGCCGGGGTGACCGGTCCGCCGGTGTGCGCGGCCACGGTGTGCCCGAGGCGGCGCAGCGTCTCGGCGGCGCGGGCGTAGCTGTTGTCGTCGGGATGCCCCGGATTCATCGTTTCGGCCACGTCCCTGCGGATGGTCCATGACTCGTTGTGTGCCTCGTCGAAGAGCACCCGTGGGAACGCTCGCACGATAAATCCTCCCTCAGATGTGAGCCAACGACGGAAAATATACACAAGACACCTGAATATTGACACACCTCTTACGGCAGGGGCGGTGTGGATCATCCGGACAAGGGCCCAGTGAAGCCCTCGGGATGGATGTTTCGGACGGACCGATACGTATGGCCGTACGGGATGGGGACGGGCGCACCGCGGCGGGCCCGTCCCGGGAGGTCACCTACCGGCGAAGTAGTCCGCCACGACCCTGGTGTGCAGCGGGAAGGCCAGCTCCCGTGGGCCGTCTATCGTCAGCCACTCCGTCGTCTCGTCGGTCGGCACGACCGGCGGAAGCGCGGCGGAGGGGGTCTCCGGCCCCATGGCGAAGATCAGCACGGTGCCGTCGGGGGCGCTGAGCACGTCGAGGAGCCGGACGGCGTCCGCGCCGACGACGACCCCCGTCTCCTCGCGGAGCTCCCTGACCGCCGCCTGCTGCCAGGACTCCCCCACGTCGACGAAGCCGCCCGGCAGGGCGAGGCCGCCCCGGTGCGGTTCGACGCCGCGGCGGATCACCAGCACACCGTCGTCGACGGGCAGCAGCATCACGGCGACCGGCAGCGGGTTGAGGTAGGCGGTGTTGCCGCAGAAGGAGCAGGTGCGCGGCCACGCCTGGTCGAGGGCGTATGCACTGCCGCAGAAGGAGCAGTGCGAGTTCCTGGTCATCACGCCGCGAGACTACGGCTCACAACCGCTTCAGCGGCCCGTGCCTTTCCAGCCAGCCGCGGTAGGCGGGGGCCCGCTGCGACTCCGTCCAGTAGGTGGTGGTCAGCGCCCGCACCAGATCGTCGGCGTGCGCGGTGATCGGCCCGGGAGCGGTCCACCCGATGAGGTGCCGGAAGCGCAGGGGCGAGCCGGCCAGCGGGCGGATCGCGATGCCCTCCCTGGCCGGGACGGTCGCCTGGAACAGGCTGACGCAGCGCCCCTCCGCGACCAGGTCGACCCCGACCTCCAGGTTGACGCCGTAGGCCACGCGCGGGGTGAAGCCGTGCGCGGCGCAGGTGTTCCAGAAGTACTCCCTGGGCCCCGACTCAAGCGGGGTCGGCAGCGCCCAGTCCTCCTCGGCGAGGTCGCGCAGCTCGACCTCCTCGTGCTCGGCCAGCGGGTGACCGGCGGGCAGGCCGACGAAGAGCGGCTCGACCGCGATGGCGGTGTACACCGCGCCCGGCGGCGCGGAGAGCCGGTGGTCCGGATAGTCGTCGAGGGTCGCCAGCTCGATCCGCTCCGATTCGAGCAGGCCGGGCAGCGTGTCGATCGTCTGCTCGGTGAGCAGCCTGATCTCCGCGCCGGGCAGCAGCCTGCGGAGGGTCTTGGCCAGATAGATCCGCAGCCGGGTCGGGGCGCAGCCGACCCGGATCGGCGCCATCTCCACCTGCGGGGGCGCGTAACGCCTGGCCGTCCGCTCCAGCTCGTCGACGGCCGAGACCAGGGAGCGGGAGCGGACGAGCAGCCACTCGCCGAGCATGGTCGGGCGGGCACCTTCGGGGCCCCTGTCGAACAGGGGGTCGCCGAACATCTGCTCGATACGGCGCAGCTGAGCGGTGAGCGCGGGCTGGGACATCTTCAGGGTCACGGCCGCCCTGGAGATGCTCCCGCTGTCCGCGATCGCACACAGCACCCTCAGATGACGAACCTGGAGATCCACGCATCGAGAGTAAAAGCAAAGAAGCTTTCCAGTAAGACCTAATCGGCGAAGAGCCCGGGGCGCGTGCGGTTGACACCCTCCCGCCTCGCGTCCCATTATGAACGAGTGTTCATGAACGGATATTCATATCAGCTCGGGGAGGAAACATGGGCTCTGTCGTCAACGTCCGCCAGTCCGAGGCCTGGAACGGTTACGAGGGCAACCACTGGGCCGACCACCAGGACCGCTACGACGCCGTGAACGACGCCTTCAACGAACCCCTGCTCGCGGCGGCGGCCGTCGAGGAGCGGGACACGGTGCTGGACGTCGGCTGCGGCAACGGGCGGGTGACCCGGCTGGCCGCCAGGCTGGCCCGGCACGGCCACGCGGTCGGCCTCGACCTTTCGGCCCCCATGCTCGGGCGGGCCCGCGCGAGCGCGGACGCGGAGGGCGTCGCCAACGTGACCTTCGAGCGGGGCGACGCCCAGGTCCACCCGCTGCCCTCCGGCCGGTTCGACGTGGCGACGAGCCGGTTCGGAATCATGTTCTTCGCCGACCCTGTCGCCGCGTTCGCCAACATCGGCCGCGCGCTGCGCCCCGGCGGGCGCCTGGCCATGCTGTCGCTGCGGAACCTGGACGACCAGGACCTGGGCCGCGTCCTCGCCGCGATGTCCCCGCACCTGCCGCGTCGCCCCGCCACGACCGAACCCGGCGGGCCCGGCCCCGAGTCGCTGGCCGACCCCGCCCGCGTCCACGAGGTGCTCACCGCCGCGGGCTTCGAGAACGTGACCACGACCCCCGTGGACGCCCCACAGACATGGGGGGCGTCCACCGAGGACGCGGCGGCCTTCCTTGGCGCCTGGGGTCCCGTCCGCTTCATGCTCGGCCAGGCCGATCAGGAGTCGGCCTCCCGCGCCCTCGACGCCCTCACCGAGGCGATGCGCCCCTTCGAGCGGGCCGGTGCCGTACGGCTGCGCGGCGCCGCCTGGCTGATCACCGCCACCCGGCCGTGACCCACCTGGCTCACTAGGATGCGGGGTGATGTCACCGAGAAAAGCGGCCGCCCTGCGTGACGGCACCGACGGCCTGAGCCTGCGCGAGCACCTCGTCGCCACCGCCGGACGGCTCATCGCCGAACGCGGCACCACCGGACTCACCGTCCGCGACATCGCCCGTGCGGCGCGGGTCGCGGACGGCGTGCTGTACAACCATTTCGAGGGCAAGGAGGAGTTGCTGGCGCTGGCGCTGCACGCCCACGTCCGCTCGGTCGAGCGCGACCTCGGCCCGCTGCCCGCCAGGCCGGGCGAGGGAACCGTCGCCGGCAACCTGCGCGCCTGCCTCGCCTACGGCCTCGCCCTGCACAAGGCCTTCCTGCCCGCCTTCGCGGGCCTGCTCTCCCAGCCCGAGGTGCTCGCCCGCTTCGACGCGCTGCCCAACCCCCTCGGCGAGGGCCGGGGGCTGCAGGCGATGCTCGCCGGCTATCTGCGCGCGGAACGCGACCTCGGCCGCCTGACCCCCTCGGCCGACCCCGAGGCCGCCGCCACGCTGCTCGTCGGCGTCTGTCACGAACTGGTCCTCCCCCGCCTGCTTCAGGGCGCGGCCCCGGGCTCGATCGTGACGCCTCCCGGCCACGTCGAGGCCCTGATCTCCACCCTCATGAACGGCATCGCCCCGCCCCCGACCGCCTGAGACCCGGCACCGGTCTTCCAGGGAGACAGGTCCGTCCTCCGGAAAAGCCGCCCGCCACAGGCGATCAGGCGTTGTCGCCGATAAAACAAGCACCGGTCGACATCGATTTCGATTCATCTCCCAAGACAGATTCGCCGACCCGAGGCCGGCGGTCCCGGTCCGGCTGTCGGGCAACTACCGGAACGGCCTCCTTCACGGGACCGACGGGCCAATTTACTGGCTTTTCCGGCAACCGGTTTCCAGGCACTCTGAACGATGATCAGCTCCATCAGGTGACATTTCGGGGAACGCCGGCGGAGAACCAGACGGACGTACCGAGGGAATCAGGAGAGAAATGATCAGAAACCGTGCGGGGAAGGCGATGTGGCAACGCCTGCGCATGGCCGCGGGAGTCTTCGCGCTCGTCCTGCCCGCCGCGCTGCTGCAGACCGTACCGGCCCAGGCGACCACGGTCGGCTGCGGTGACGTGCTGACATCCAGCGTCACCCTGGCCGCCGACCTGACCTGCACCGGCCCCGGCCCGACCACCCTGACCGTCAACGCGGCGAACATAACCATCGACCTCGCGGGCCACACCCTGTCGGCCGGCCTGGTGGACGACGGCTTCCCGGGGGTGACCGTGAAGGACGGCCGGCTCGCGGGGCTCAGCGCCCATCACAGCGCCGCTGTGACCCTCTCCAACGTGCGGGTCACGCAAGTGACGATCAAAACCCTGGCGGCGGTGACCGCCAATGGAACGCCGGACACCTGCGAGATGGGTTCCATCTTCGTCAACCTAGGTCACCTGACGGTCGACAACTGCACCCTGCACGGCGGCACCTTCTTCTCGGGGCGGCAGCCGACGGTGAGATCGAGCATACTGAGAAACGGCCGGCTGAATTTCGTCGAAAGTTTCAACGGTCTGTTCACAGGAAACGTCTTCGACAACGTCCCGGTGGCCCTGAATTACGACTCGGGCAATTTCACGTTCCGCGACAACGTCTTCAAGAACGCCGACACAGCCATCGAGGCGAACAGCGTGTGGGCGCTGGCGGGGCCGACCACGATCGAGTACAACGCGTTCGACGACAACTCCATCGGAATGCGCGCCGCCCCGAAGTTCGACGGCCTGATCGTGCGGAACAACACCTTCTCCCGCAACAGGACGGTCGGCCTGTACATCGACAACCAGCAGGTGCCCGGGCAGCTCCACCCGGTCTCCGACAACGTCTTCCTGAACAACGGGCTGGCGCCCAGCGGAGCCACCGACCGGTGGCACAACCCCCTCCGGGGAGGCCTGCATCTCCTGAACGTCAGCAACACGGACGACCCGCCCTATCCCCCGATCACTCTGAGCCGCAACACCGGCTCGGGCAACGCGGACTACGTCATCTGGGCAGTGGCGGGACACGTGTCCGACGGAGGCGGAAACCAGGGCCCCTGCAGGCCGACCGGCTATAGCCTGCCCTGTTCCTGAGGAACGGCGTCACGGGACGATACGCCGCCGGGTGGAGAGTGGGTCCCTCCCCCGGCGGACGACCCGGCGCCGAGGGCGGGCCTACCTTCCTTGCATTGGTTCCGCACAGCAAGGCACAGCAAGGAATTCCCGATGCTCAAGGACTCAGCCGACTTCAGGCGCGTCGCGTCCGGCACACTGCTGATCGTCGCACCCCTCCTGCAGACGATCGCCGTCATCATCGACCCCGGCACCTGGGGCGACGACCGGGAGGCCGTCAGCTACGGCGACAACCCGGCCCTGGCCCAGGCCCAGTCGGCCCTGTACCACTGGTCCTACCTGCTCATGGCGCTGGCCGCCATCGCCCTGTTGCACGTGATGCGCCGCAGGGCCGTGGTCTTCGGTCACGTCGCGGGCACGCTCACCGCGCTCGGCTACATCAACCTGTCGGGCATGCTCATGATCGACCCGGTGGAGTGGTGGCTGGGGCAGCGCAACACCCCCGAGCAGACCGCCAAGATCCTCGACGAGATGCTGAACCTGCCCGGCGTCGTCTTCGGCTTCCAGATGCCCTGGCTCTTCTTCGCCATCTTCGGCATGCCGGTCCTGCTGGCCGGCGTGTGGCGGGCCGGGTTCACGCACTGGTGGGTGCCGCTCGTCGTCGCGATCGGTTACGGCACCTCCCTGGTCGTTCCGTACGGCCCGGCCTCGGTCGCGCTGTGGGGCGCCAGCGCGGTCGCGATCGGCTCACTCGGCGTCAAGATGCTCAGGATGAGCCGCACGGAGTGGATCTCCCACTACCCCACGGACGCGCCCGGCCGTACCACGCCCGACTCGTACGCGAACACCACGGCCTGAGCCCGATCCCGCAGATGAAGCTTCATGAGCACCCGCGCGACGTGCGTCTTGACCGTGGCCTCCCCGACGAAGAGCTCCCCGGCGATCTCGGCGTTGGTCATGCCTCTGGCCAGGAAGCGCAGCACCTCAAGTTCGCGCGGGGTCAGCTCGGCCAGCTGCGGCGGGGGCGCCGGGTCGTGGCGGCCCGCGAAGGAGGCGATGACCCGGGTGGTGACCGCCGGATCGAGCAGCGCGTCACCGCCGACGACGACCCGGATGGCCTCGACGAGCTGCTCGGGGGGCGAGACCTTCAGCAGGAACCCGCTGGTCCCGGCGCGCAGCGCGGCGTAGAGGTTCTCGTCGGTGTCGAAGGTGGTCAGCATCACCACCTTCGGCGGGGCGGGCTGGCCGAGGAGCTGCCTGGCCGCGGTGAGACCGTCCATGCGCGGCATGGAGATGTCCATCAGCACGATGTCAGGCCGGGTGCGGCGGGTGACGGAGACGGCTTCGAGCCCGTCCGCCGCCTCCCCGACGACCTCCATGCCCGCCTCGCTCTCCACGACGAGCTTCAGCCCGGCGCGGACCATGGCCTGGTCGTCGGCGATCACGACACGAATGCTCGTCTCAGTTGATCCGTTCATCGGCGAACACCTCCTGGTGGGAGATAGGCAGGGACGCGTGGACACGGAAACCGCCCTCCGGGCGGGGGCCCGCTTCGAAGCGGCCGCCGAAGAGCGCGGCACGCTCACGCATGCCGACGAGGCCGTTGCCCGTCGACAGCTCGGACGGGGCTCCGCCGCCGCCGTCCAGGACCTCAAGTTCGATGTGGTCACCGTGGTAGGTGATGGTGATCGTGATCTCGGACTCGCCGCCGTGCTTGACCGCGTTGGTCAGGGCCTCCTGCGCGATGCGGTAGGCCGACAGGTCGAGGCCGGGGGGCAGCCGTACCGGATCGCCGACGATGTCGAGACCGATCCGCAGCCCGGAGGAGGCCAGCGAGGTGACCGTGCCAGCCAGCAGGTCGAGTCCCGGCTGCGGGATGGCCTCGTCGAGCGGCATGCGCAGCGCGCCGAGCATGACGCGCAGTTCGTCCACCGCCTCCCGGCCCATCCGCTCGATGCCGAGCAGCATGTCCTCGTGCGGGCTTCCCATCCGGCGCATCACCCCGGCCTGCATGACCATCATGCTGACGCTGTGGGCGACCACGTCGTGCAGCTCGCGGGCGATGCGGGTGCGTTCCTGCGCGACGGCCTCGGCGGCCTGGCGTTCCCTGTCACGTTCCAGTTGTACGGCGTGGGCGGCCAGGCGGTGCGCCCTGGTGGCGTAGGCGCGCACGGCCAGGCCGGTGAGGTAGGCGGCGCCGAAGATGACCGTGAGGAAGATGACCTCGTCGAAGGGCAGCAGGCGGTGGTCGACGGCACCGGAGTCGAAGACCAGGATGCCGGTCACGGCCCAGGCGAGGCCCGGCCTGACGGGCAGCTCGGCGGCGACCGTGTGGAAGACGATCAGCAGGGAGGCCAGCTGCCAGGTCTGGCAGCCTTCGTAGCCCTGCCGGTGCCAGGCGTACTGGGCGAGGATCATCAGGATGAAGACCGCGACCGGCGCCTTGCGCCGGAACCACACCAGTACCCCGGTGACGAGCGCCTGGCCGATCCACCACAGTTCGGGGGTCTCCGCCGCGCCGTGGTCGGCGGCGACGGTGAAGGCCTCCAGCGTGCCGAGTGCGATGACGGCCAGGCCGATCAGCAGATCCGCCCTGGGCACCGTGCGGAGGTGCCGGGCGAGGAAAGCGGCGCCGGAGCGTCGCAGGAGGGGAGAGGGAACCGCCATGCGGGGAGACTAATCCCTTCCGCCCTCCGTGCATACAGGACAAAACGCCCAGGCAAGTGGCTTACAAGTGGACCACAAGTCAGGAGGTCCCGAAGGCCACGCTCCGCACGAACCGATTGGCCAGCGAGCTGTCACAGGTGCCCGGTGCGCAGAAGTAAATCATGAGAGCGGGTTTGCCCGGTCGTTCCACTGCCCAGCCGGTGAAGTCCAGTCTGCCACCGCGCTGCGGGTCGGTGATCGAGCCTTCGAGCCGTACGGCCGGCTTGCCCCCCACCAGCACCTGGACGACCTCGGAGGAGACGTTGACCGTGCCCGGCAGCGAGGACTGCAGGGTCTCCTGGAGCTGCTGGGCCCCGCTCCGCGGGTCGAGGGTGTCGAGGGTCTGCGCGTAGATCCCGGTCGCCTCCGCCGGGGAGGCCTTGATGATCTCGTTGACCGCCGCCCAGTCGGCGGTGACCGGCGTGCCGAACAGCGCGTCGAACTCCCCGGCCCTCGGGGAGGCGACCACGAACACGTCGGCGTGCGCGCGGGGGGTCCAGTCCGGCGGGTGCTCGAAGGCGACCGGCACCGCGGACGATCCCGCGTACGGCGTCCACTCGCCTCCTCCCCTCAGGACCGTGGCGAGCACCGCGACCAGCGCGACGACGGCCGCCACGGCGACGCCCGCGCCGACGACGATCCCCCGCCTCTTCCCGCGTTTCCGCTGGGAGGCCTTCCTCGATGATCCCGGCGTTGGCCTCCTCGCGGGCGTCTCCGGCTCGGCCTGGGAGACCTGGGAGGTCCGGGAGGCCTGAAGGTCATGGGGGGCCGCCTCCGCGAGCCGGTAGGACTGGCCGCTGATCGCGTCCCGCAGCTCGGTGACGAACCGCGTGCAGGTGTCGTAGCGCTGCTCGGGCGACTTGGCCAGCGCCCGCGCCATGACGCCGTCCACCTCCATCGGCAGCTCGGGCCGCAGCGAGCTGAGCGGGGTCGGCGTCTCGGCCAGGTGTGCCCACAGCAGCGCGATCTCGTTGTCCCGCTGGAACGGCAGCCGCCCGGCCAGCGCCTCGTAGACCACGCACGCCAGGCCGTACTGGTCGCAGCGGCCGTCGACATGCTCCTTGTTGATCTGCTCGGGGGACATGTAGCGGGGCGTGCCGATGAACTGGTCGGTCTGGGTCAGCCCCGAGAGCGAGGTGAGGTGCTTGGTGATGCCGAAGTCGGTGAGGTAGGCGTGGTCGCCCTCGGTGTGGCCCGCGATCAGGATGTTGGCCGGTTTGACGTCCCGGTGGATGAGATTGTGCGCGTGCGCGGTGTCCAGCGCCGCCGCCACCTGGGCGAAGATCCTGTTGGCCTGGCCGACCTGCATCACCCCCCGGTCGTAGAAGAGGCGCCGCAGGTCGGGGCCGTCCACGTAGCGCATCGCGATGTAGAGCGTGCCGTCCTCGGCCGCGTCGGCCTCGTAGACCGGGATGATGTTGGGGTGGTCGATGCTCGCGACCGTCCGCGACTCCAGCACGAAGCGCTGGCGGAAGCGCTCGTCCTCGCCCAGCAGCGGGTTGAGGACCTTCAGCGCCACCTTGCGGTTCAGCCGGGAGTCGATGGCGAGGTAGACCACCGCCATGCCGCCCTTGCCGATCAGGTCCTCGACGCGGTACCCGGCCACCTCCTGGCCGATCAGGGCTCTGTCGTTCTGGGCCATCACGCCTCCGTGGGGTGGCCGCAGTAGCCGCAGAAACGGTGCGCGGGCCCCAGCCGCATCCCGCAGGCGGTGCAGTACTTCTGGGTGACGGTGACGGCGTCCGGCCTGGTCTCGGTCTCCCTGGTGCCGGGCCCGCCGCCCGGGTCCCGCGCGACCAGCACGGGAGTGCCCGGCGCGGTGGTCGTCCTGGGCAGCGCGGGGAATGAGCGGCCGACCACGACGGTGGCGTCGGCCGCCTCGTCCGGTGCCCCGCGCCTCGTCGGCCGTGCCTCAGGGCGAGGTGCGGTCCGCGGTCCGGGAGGCGGCGGCGTGTTCCGTACCGGCTCCTCCTCGGCCTCCTCCTCTTCGGTCCCCCTTCCGCGCCACAGCAGGAACGCCCCGGCCAGTACGGCCAGCACCAGCACGCCTCCCCCGACGAGGAAGGGCCACAGGGGAGGCCCGGCGGCGCCGTCACCGGCGGCGGCCGCGGCCCGCTTGGCTCCCTCGTCCTCGGCGGTCCCGCGTTTCTGCTGGGACGTCTTCAGGTGCGCCGCCGCCAGGACGTGCCCCGGGTAGAGGTCGAGGACACGCTGGAAGGCGGGGACCGCGTCGCCGTAGTAGTGGGTGTGGAAGCGGGTCAGCGCCTGCTCGAAGGCCGCGTCGATCGGCCCTCTCCTGGGGGTGACCCTGGCCTCGGCCAGGGCCTTGGTGACCTCCCGGACCCCGATCATGCGGCCGTCCTCGCCTCCTCCGACGAGCAGGCCGACGACCTCGCCCTTCTTGTCCTCGATCACCGGGCCACCGAGCAGACCCCGGTCCACGAGCGCCCCCAGCTTGCGCGGCTCGTCCACCTTGTTCTCCGGGTCCTGGAACCCTCGGCCGCCCTCGCCCGCGCCTCCGGCTCTCAGGTGGGCGATGTCCACGGTCTCCGGCAGGTTCGCCGCCGGCCGTCCGGTGAACCCGGCGACCGCGACCGGCCAGGAGTCCTTGTCCGGCACCTGGGCCGCGAGCGGCGCCGTCGGCAGGCCCGCGCTGGCGTCCGCGCGCCCGACCGGCACGAGCACGGCGGGACTGTCCGGCTTGTCCCCCACGCGGGTGATCTCGGCCTTGAAGCCCTCGTCGTCCGGCCGGGAGATGTTGGGGAAGACACGGATCTCGGTGGTCACGTCGACGATGCAGGTGGCCGTCGGCAGCTTGGGCGGGTAGCACTCCTGCAGGTGATGGTTGAGTAGTTTGTCCTTCAGGGTGTGCCGCTTGAAGTCGTCAGGGATCTTGACCTTGTGGTGCTCGGCGAAGATCTTGTTGGCGGCGTAGACCGCCACGTCCTTGTCCGTCCTGACCACCCTGGTGAGGGTGACGAAGGCGCCCTCGGGGTTGACCACGGTGCCGGTGCCCGCACCGATCGGCACGTCGTAGGAGCGTTCGACGTGGACCAGTTCGCCGATGTGGTCGAGCAGGGTGATGTCGACGCGCGCCTTGGCCTCGACCCTGACGACCGCCGGGGTCACCAGGTCGGTGATGCCACTCGGATGTTCGTGCGCGAACGCGGGGACCGTCGCGGCGGCCACGGGGACGACGAGGCCGAGGAGTGCGAAAGCCAAGACGAATCGCCGCATAGCCACTCCATAGGGGGGATTAGGACAAGCGTGGCAACCGTAGTGCAGAAGTCAATAGAACATCACCCGGATAAGTATTCAGTAGACAAACAATCACCGTTCGACCAGGACACATCCCACCAGACCTCCGAAGACAACGCCTAGATCAACCACCAATCCCTACATTTCGGACAGTCCTGAAGATGGTTCCCAAGTCGTCCGGCCGTTCCTGCCCATCCAGTCACGGGCGCCCTGCCGTACGGCGGCGTGCACCGCACGGGCGACGCGGGCGCCCCAGGTCGAGCGCGGGCCGCCGAACAGCTCTGCCCGCCCCTCTTCCCGCACGGCGACGCAGACCGCGTCCGAGGCGGTGCCCGTACCCGGGAAACCCTCCTCGGCCAGCGCCTGGGACTTGGCCTCGGTGACCGTCATGACGGCGTTGACCAGGGCGGCGTCGGTCATCGCCACCGGGACGGCGACGACGATGTTGATCGTCCCCGGCAGGTACATCGGCGCCAGTTCGGGGTCGGGGGTCCCCTCGGGGGCCGCCGCCCAGGTCGGCACGCGCAGGCCGACGGTCGCCGCGACCTCGACTCCCCCGTCGGCGGCCGTGGTGAACCGGTCGACGGCCGCCGCGGTCAGCATGCCCACCCCGGGTCCCGGCGGGGCCATCTCCAGCAGGTGCGCCACCGGGTCCATCCGCGAGTAACCCCCGGCCACCTGGGCGTTGAGCACCCACCCGACCGGCCCGACGCCGCCGCCCAGCATCGCCGAGGAGATCGCCCGCCAGCCGGGGCCGCACTCCCACAGCAGCGAGGTCAGCGTGGCCCCGTCCTCCTCACGACTGCTCAGTCCGAGTCTCACGGGCGCTCCAGGTGGACCTGTGGTCTGCCGCCCGCGTCGGCCACCACACGGACCCGGGCGTCGAAGTGCTCACCGATCAGCTCCTCGGTGAGGACGTGCGCGGGAGTGCCCGCCGCCGCGGCCCCACCGCCGGCGACCAGCGTCATCATGTCGGCGTACTGCCCGGCGACGCTCAGGTCGTGCAGCGTCGTGACCACGGTCAGGCCGTCGGCCAGCCTGAGCCGGTCGAGGAGTTCGAGGACCTGCTGCTGGTGCCCCAGGTCCAGGGCCGTGGTCGGCTCGTCGAGCAGCAGCACCGACGCCCGCTGGGTCAGCGCCCTGGCGAGCACGACCCGCTGGCGCTCCCCGCCCGACAGGTGGCCGAGCGCGCGGGCGGCCAGCGGGGACAGGTCGAGCCGGTCGAGCACCGAGGCGGTCACCTCCCGGTCCTCCCGGCTCTCCCTGCCCAGGTGCGGGATGTACGGTGTGCGGCCGAGCATCGCGTAGTCGAAGACCGTCATGTCCCCGGGGAGCGCCGGGGTCTGCGGGGCGTAGGCCAGCAGTCGCGCCCGTTCCCTCGGCTTGAGCCCGCGCACCGGCGCGCCGTCGACGAGCACCTCGCCCGAGTGGGGCAGCAGCCCGGCCAGCGCCCTGAGCAGGGTGGACTTGCCCGCGCCGTTGGCTCCGATGACGGCGAGCCACTCCCCCGCACCCGCCCGCAGGTCCACACCGGACAGCACGGCCCGCCCGCCGAGGACGACACCGAGCCCCCTGGCCTCGACGCGGCTCATGTCTCCACCCGCCGGGTGAGGCGGAGCACGGCCACGAAGAACGGCGCCCCCGCGAAGGCCGTGACCACACCGATGGGCAGCTCGGCCGGGGCGATCACGGTCCTGGCGGCCAGGTCGGCCAGGACCAGGAAGACGGCCCCGCCGACCAGGGACAACGGCAGCACCACCCGGTAGGACCCCCCGGCCAGGCGACGGACCACGTGCGGGACGACGATGCCGACGAAGCCGATGAGCCCGCTGACCGCCACGGCGGAGGCGGTGGCCAGCGAGGCGGCCAGCAGCACCACGAGCCTGACCCTGGCCACGTTCACGCCGAGGCTGGCCGCCTCGTCGTCGCCGACCGACAGCACGTCGAGCAGCCTGCCGTACAGCAGCATGACCACGACGGAGACCGCCGCGTACGGCAGGATCAGCCTGACCTGCTCCCAGCCGCCGCCGACGTTGCCGAGGATCCAGCCGTAGACGCGCTGGAGCTCCTCCACGTCGAGCTGCTGCAGGAACGTCTGGACCGCGGTGAGGAAGGAGGTCACGGCGACCCCGGCCAGGACCAGCGTCGCGGTACCGCCGCCCCGCCCCGCGACGTTGCCCAGCGCGTAGGCGAGCAGGACACCGCCGATCGCCCCGGCGAACGCCGCGCCGGGCACCAGGAGCGTGCCTCCCTCGCCGGTCGTGAACACGATCACCGCCGTCGTCGTCAGGCCCGCCCCGGCGGCGGCCCCCAGCAGGTAGGGGTCGGCCAGCGGGTTGCGGAACACCCCCTGGTACCCGGCGCCCGCGCAGGCCAGCAGGCCGCCGACGATCGCGGCGAGCAGGACCCTGGGCAGCCTGAGTTCCAGCAGCAACGCCCGCTCGACCGGCGCGAGCCCGGAGTCGGCGGAGACGAACGGCAGCCAGTCGAGCAGCTGCAGCGCGGCCCCGCGCGGCGCGATGTCCGCCGCGCCGACCAGCAGGGCGGCGAGCATGCTCGCCAGCAGCAGGAGGCAGGCCGCCAGTGTGACGAACGGGCGCGGCCCCGCGGTCCGGCGGGGAAGCCGCTTGCCCGCCGTCCGGAGGAGGCCGGGGGCCGCGTCACGGCGGGCACCGGCCTTCTCCGGCGAGGACGCGCCCGTTGAGGGACGGGAGAGACCGGTCACCACGTTCCTCCAGCATGGATGCCCCGTCCTTCAGGGCGGGGGGGAGATGCGGAACGGTCTCTCATGGCGTTCTCCGGATGTGCTTGGCGGGGTTGGCTACGGTGATCGGGCCGGCGATAACCAAGCTGGCGTTGCGTGACCGCCCCAGGGCATGGGGTGGCAGCGCGGGGAGCCCTCCAGCCGTTGGGCGGGGCTGTGAACCGCGAACCACCCGGTTTCGGCTGGGAATCCCGGTCCTTTCGGGGCCGGGAGGATGTCAACTAACTGGTCGCGGTCTTCCGGACGGCCTCGCCGACCTGCTTGACGAGGTCGACGACACGGGGACCCCAGCGGGAGGCGAGGTCGTCGTCGAGGGCGACGACCCTGTCCTTCTTGATCGCCGAGAGCCCGGACCAGCCGGGACGCTTGGCGAGGGTCTCCCGCGACTGGCCGCAGCACTTGGTGTCGGCGAGGAAGACGAGGTCCGGGTCTGCCTTGACGACGAACTCGGCGGAGAGCTTCGGGTAGCCGCCCGCCGCGTCGGGGGCCTTGTCCGCGATGTTGGTCAGCCCGAACAGCCCGTAGATCTGGCCGATGAAGGTCGTCGAGGTCGCCGAGTACGGCGTGCTGTCCAGTTCGTGGTAGTAGGTCAGCTTCTTGTCCTGGGGCGCCTCGGCGGCGAGGGCTTCGATCTGCTTCTTCATGTCACCGGCGACCTCACCGGCCTGGTCCACGTTGCCGGTGGCCAGGCCCAGGTCGGCGATCTGGTCGTAGGCGTCGTCGAGCTTGGCCGCCGCGGGCTCGACCAGCACGGGGACGCCGAGCGCGCCCAGCTTGCCGACGACGCCGTCGATGTCGTTGGCGAGCACGACCAGGTCGGGCTTCTTGGCGACGATCGCCTCGACGTTCGGCTTGAACCCGGACAGGGTGGTCTTCGGCGCCTGCGCGGGATAGTTCGACTGGTCGTCCACCGCGACGACCTGGGGGCCCGCGCCGACGGCGAAGAGGTTCTCGGTCGCGGTCGGCGACAGCGAGACGATGCGCTCCGGGCGCTTCTGGACGACGACCGGGCCGTTGCCCGCCTGGACGGTGACGGGGAAGGCCGCCCCCTGCGGGGACTGCGCCGTCGTCGCGGACGGGTCGGCCGTGCTCCCGGTGTTTCCGGCGCCTCCGGTGCTCCCGGCGCATCCGGACAGGGCAAGCACACCGGACAGCGCGCCGACGAGGGCGATACGTGCGGGCCTCACTCGGGGGATCCTTTCGGTCATCGGAACAGGAGAGACCCGTGAAGGGACGGGGTCACCCTTTCCACGAGGGCAGACAGCGTCGGCACGGCGGAAGGCGACCTGGCTCGATCAGGGAGAACGCTCCTCTGAGCATGACAGTTGCGGGACAGCGCCGGACTCACACCGGACTTCGCTACACGCCGTGCAACAAACAAACGCTATCAATCCCCCCGATCCTCGCCTCCGTCAAGTCCACCCTCCCGACTTCTGCGAACCCGGAGCCGTGCGTGAGGGGTGTCGGCTTGGGCGCGTCGGTGTCTGGACCGAGGAACGCGGGAGCGCGGCGACGGAGCGACGAGGGAGGACACCGACCCGAAGCGGCCAAGCCCGCGACGCCGTAGGCGGGGCAGAGAGGCAGGGCTCTCTAGTGCAACTGCCGTTCGGCCTCGGCGATCACCTCCTGGAGGCGTAGGCCGTGTGCCGCGTCAAGGGGGTGGCCGCCGCCGCGGGCGACGGTCTCGGCGAACTCGGAGAGCATGACGGCGAACGAGTCGGAGCCGAGGCGGTTCCCGTCGAGGTGCTCGCTGCCGAGCCTGCCGTACACGTCGACCCTGGAGGGCGACGTCTCACCGGGGACGCTCATGCACAGCGAGGCCTCGCTGACCGCGCCCGTCTCGTGTTCGAGCAGCAGGCCGACCCAGCCACGCGGGTTGCCGTGCGCGCGCACACCGGTGATCCGGCCGAGCGCGGCGTCCAGCATGTCGATCATGTGCGGGCCGATGTCGAGGATCGCACCTCGTTCGAGTCGCCAGGGGGTGGCGAAGTCGCCGCCCAGCATGGAGCCGGAGACGCTGACCGCGTTGCCGCCGAAGGGCTCGATGGCCGAGACCCTGGCCAGGAAGGCCCTGGTCGCCGCGGAGTAACGCCAGGTCAGGACCATCTGGGAGGGCACTCCTGCCTCGGCGATCGCCTCGGCGAGCCGTCTGGCCCCGTCGAGGTCTGCGGCGAGTGGCTTCTCCAGCAGCAGCGCCTTGCCCGCCCGCGCGGCGAGCACCCCCAGCTCGGCCTGTACGGCGGGCGGCACGGAGAAGGCGACCGCCTCGCAGTTGTCGAACAGTTCCTCGATCCGCTCGTAGACCGGGACCCCGAACCGGGCGGCGGCCTCGGGGCGCCGTGCCCACACACCGACCAGGCGCGTGTCCGGTCCGGCAGCGAGAACCGGTGCGTGCACCATCTCCGCCCACGGTCCCGCGCCCACCAAACCCACAGATATCGTCACGGCCCCAGCTTCTCATGACCCCTTCCGCCGGTCGTGCGCTCATCAGGGACCCACCCCACCAGAACCAGGAGGCCGTACCGGCATGATGGATCACATATGGACGAGATGATTCTGCTGCGGCACGGTGAGACCGAGTGGAGCAGGGACGGGCGTCACACGGGACGTACCGACCTGCCGCTGACCCCCAGGGGCGAGGAGCAGGCGCGGGCGCTCGCGCCGCTGGTCGGGGGCGGGTCCTTCGGGCTGACCCTGGTCAGCCCCGCCTCGCGGGCCCGCCGTACGGCGGAGCTGGCCGGGCTGACGGATTACGAGATCGACCCGGACCTGTGGGAGTGGGACTACGGCGGCTACGAGGGCGTCACGACCGTGGACATCCGGCGCACACGCCCCGGCTGGTATCTGTGGCGCGACGGGGTCGTCCCCGGGGACGCCGAGCATCCCGGCGAGAGCGCGCAGGAGGTCGCGGCACGCGCCGACCGGGTGATCTCCAGGGCCCGCGCCGCGGACGGCACGGTCGCCGTGGTGGCGCACGGTCACCTGCTGCGGGTGCTGTGCGCCCGCTGGCTGGGACTTCCCGCGCAGGACGGCCGCCTGTTCCGCCTGGACACCGGGACCTACTCCCGGCTGGGCTTCGAGCACGGCGAACCGGTGGCGCTCACCTGGAACGCCCCCGTCTGAGGGCCGGGCCGCGGTCCGCGGCCCGTCAACCACATCAGCACTCCCTGGTGGCCCGCGCGGGCCTCCTCGCAGTGCCTCCATCTCCAGTGGCAGGGCTGGTCGCGTACTCCGGTGACCCATGTGCGGTAGGACACCGGAGTGGTCGCACCGTCGCCTGTGGCCTGCGAGGCGACACCATATGTGCGGATCACGACGCGACCGCCTGGTGCGAACAGCACGTCGTCGGCCACGGGATACAGGGTCATCCGGTCGAGCATGGCTTGAGCCCCCATTCGCTGTTGGCTCACACTCTTCTCCGCCGACCCGCTCCCCGGGTTACGTCATCGGCACGGCGAGGTTAATCACTCGCCCCGATGTGAAAACGGCGTTACACCGTAAGGCTGTCGAACTCCCCGTCTTTCACCCCGAGCACCAGCGCACGGATCTCGTCGCGGGTGTAAATCAGTGCCGGCCCCCCGGGAAAGCGGGAGTTCCGGACCGCGATACTGCCGTCGGGCAGTTCCGCCAGCTCGACGCAGTTGCCCGTCGAGTTGCTGTGACGACTCTTACGCCAACTCGCCCCGGCCAGGTCCGTGGCGGGCATGCCGTTGTAGGTGTGGTTCATTTAGATCTCTCTGAGAAGGTCGCCGAGGATCTCGGCGGTGCCCCCAGGCGTGGTGCTTTCCACGCACAGCTGCTCCATGGCCGTGAGGTATGGATCAATGTCCTCACGTTTGTCCAGGTAGAGGGCACCCCAGAGCTGCTCGACATAAACGACGTCCGACAGGTCGGACTCGGGAAACCGCAAGATGCTGAACGCACCACCCTCGGCCGCGTGCATGCCGAAGCGGAAGGGCATCACCTGGATGGTGATGTTGGTCAGCGCGGCCACCTCCAGCAGGTGCTGGAGCTGTTCGCGCATGATCTCCCGTCCTCCGATAGGGCGCTTCAGGGCCGCCTCGTCGATGACGGCCCACAGGCGGGGACCGTCCTTCTTGGTCAGGCGTTCCTGACGCTGCATGCGCATATGCACACGACGCTCGATCTCCGCCTCCGGCACGTCCGGGTAGCCCAACCGGATCACGGTGCGCGCGTAGGCCGCCGTCTGCAGCAGGCCGGGAACGAACTGCACCTCGTAGGTGCGGATCACGTTCGCCGCCTCCTCCAGCCCCACATAGGTGGTGAACCAGTTCGGCAGGAGATCGCCGTACTTGTGCCACCAGCCGGGGGTGTTCGCCTCGCGGACCATCTCCAGCAGGCCGCGCCGTTCTGCGTCGTCGAGCACGCCGTACAGGGTGAGCAGGTCTTCCACGTCTCGTGTCTTGAAACCGACGCGACCCAGTTCCATCCGGCTGATCTTGGACTCCGAGGCCCGGATGTGGAATCCGGCCACCTCACGGGGAAGCCCCTTCTCCTCACGCAGGCGACGCAGGCTTGCGCCGAGCATGATGCGCCGAACGGTGGAACCGGTACCGGGCGGGTCCATGGACACGTGGTTGCTCCTCGCTCGCTTTCCTGATCGACAGTCTGTCACTTCGCGGCCCAAGATTTCCCAGCCGCGGACAAGATCCCCTTTCTGTCCGATTGCCGATTTCATGGGTAACCGTAGCGGTTGCACGCACCTTATGCACGTGCATTCGCTCTTGCACCTGCACGGGAGTTTGCACCATGATGATCGCTGTGCAGTCCGCCCACACCGCGCTCTCCCGGACCTCCTGGACGGCGCTCGACTGGTGGCCCCCCGTCGGCTGGTGGCCCGATACGGCACGCGATCTTCTCTCCGGATCAGCGGCCATGGCGAGCGCCACCTTCGTGCTTCCCCCGCAGGCAGAGTCGGTGCACTCCGCCCGCAGCTTCGCCACGGGGACACTCACCGGCTGGAAGCTCACCGACCTGGTCGAGAACATGGAGCTCATCGTCTCCGAGCTGGCCACCAACGCCTTCAGACACGGCCTGCGCCTGGCCGAGTCACGCGCCAAGGAACCCATCAGGCTCTCGTTGCTGCGCCGGGGAGGACTGGTCACCTGCGCGCTCAACGACCCGGGATCGGGCTTTCCCGCGCTGCGCGATCCGTCACCCCTGGACATCGGCGGGCTCGGACTGCACATCGTCGAGTCGCTGAGCGTGCGCTGGGGCTGGGCTCCCCTGGCCCCCTACGGAAAGATCGTCTGGGCCGTCCTCGGCTGACGCCCCCGCAGTACCCCCGCGAAGACCATCCCGGACGGCGCCGCCTCTTCCCTCATTGGCGCCGGCCGGTCCCGGGCCCGTGACGCACCCCCGCGAGCGGTCCCGGGACCGGCCAAACCCGTGCCGATCCCGGCCTCCCGCCAGCCGCCGACCCACCGCCGACCCGACGGTGACCTGGCAGTGACCATGTGCTGACCTGGCGGTGACACGGTGAACATCCTGTGAACCTGTCGCATTCTGCGCGGTGCGTCCCCTGGCGACGCCCTCTGCATTACCGTGGATGTTTATGGCTCACGGAGAGTCCCCGTGTGAGATTCCTGCAGAGAGCTGCGAGATGGACGATCACCTGCTCGGCTGGTTGAAGACCCTCGACGAAGAACGGCTCACCCGAATCCTGGCCAACCGGCCGGACGCCATCGCCGCACCGTGGCCGCGGCGCCTCGACACCCTGGCGCAGCGGCTGGGCAACGGATCCGCGATCTCCGCGGTCATGCGCGCCCTTCCCCTGCCCTCCTTCGAGGTCGCGCAGGCGGCCCTGGCCCTGGGCGGCCGTGTCGACCTTGAGACGCTGGCCGGGTTCATGGGCGTCTCGGAGGCCGAGACCGCCCCCTGGATCGACCTGCTGTCCGACCACGCCCTCGCCTGGCCCGACGACGAGGGACGCATCCGGCTCGCCGGAGGCCTGGCCCGCTGCTGGACGGCTCCGTGCGGCCTCGGCGAATCGCTGGCCCACTACCTGAACTCGTGGACCGTCAGCGCCGACGCCCTGCGCGCGCTGGCCAGGGCCCTCGGCCTGCCCAACGGGCAGAAGCGCCAGACGGTCAGCAAGATCATCGAGGTGCTCTCCGACCCGGGCCGCCTCGCCGCCCTGCTGGAACGGGCTCCCGAGGGAGCCAGGAGGCTGCTCGACGAGTTCGCCTGGGACGGCCCGTCCCGCGGCGTCGACGGCGGCCGGTTCGTGGTCCCCGGCTCCCCGGAGAAGTGGGCGGGCGACCACGGCCTGCTCTTCCGGCCGAGCTGGAACACCGCCGAGATGCCCAGGGAGGTGGCGCTCGCGCTGCGCGGGGCCGACTACCACCCCCCGTTCACCCCCGCCCCGCCCGACCTGGCGACCGTCCCCGTCGACCCCGAGGCCGTCGACCACCTGATGACCCTGGCGGCGCCCCACGTGGTCGAGCGCTGCGCCGCGATGCTGGAGAACACCGCGAAGATCCCGTTGCCGCTGCTGAAGGCGGGCGGAGTCGGTGTGCGCGAGGTGCGCAGGCTGGCCAAGGACATCGGCTGTGACGAGGACGAGACCCGGCTGCTGCTGGAGATCTGCGCGGTCGCCCGGCTGCTGGCCTGGGACGACACGGCGGGCGGCCTGGTGCCGACCGAGAAGTTCGACCGCTGGCGGCTGGACGACGCGGCGGCCAGGCTCCGGGTGCTGCTCGCCGCCTGGTGGCGCATGGAACGCTCGTCGCTGCGCCGGATCGACGGCAGATACGGCACGGTGCTCGGCGACGACCCCGCGGGGATCATGGTCGCCCGCGCCAGACGGGCGGTTCTGGGCGTGCTGGCCCGCCTGCCCGCCAGTACGGCGTGCGCCGACCAGGCCGGGCTCGTCGAGGCGGCCCACTGGCACTCCCCGCTGCTCGAACGCCCGCTGCTTGGCGAGTGCGCGCCCGCCGCGCTTGAGGAGGCCAGGATGCTCGGCCTGGTCGCCTACGACACGATCACCGACCTGGGGCGCGCGCTGGCCGCGTTGCAGACGGCCGGCGACGAGAACGACGACTCGGTGCCGCTCGTCGAGAACGACCCGCTCCTGGCCGAGTGCTCGATCAGGGCCCTGGCCAGCGTACGGCGCAGCGCGCTGTTCGGTGCCGACCTGACCGCCGTGGTGACGGGTCCCCCCTCCGCCGAACTGGCCGAGCTGCTCGACCGGACCGCCGACCGCGAGTCCAGGGGCGCCGCCTCGGTGTGGCGCTTCAGCCCGGCGAGCATACGGCGGGCGATGGACACCGGATGTTCCGCCGACGACCTGCTGGCCGATCTCGCCGAGGTCGGCACGGTGCCGCAGCCGCTCGACTATCTCGTGCGCGACATCGCCAGGCGGCACGGCGAGGTCACCGTGACCACGGTCGCCTGCATCGTCCAGGCCTCCGACCCGGTGCTGCTGGCCGAGATCGCCGGTCACCGGCGGCTGGGCAGGCTGGGGCTCCGGCTGCTCGCGCCGACCGTGCTCGCCAGCTCCGTGCCCGCCGCCAAGACCCTGGCCGCGCTGCGGGAGAACGGTTACGCCCCGGTCCCGGTGGAGGACACCGGGGAGATCACCGTCCGCCGTGCCCGGATCGAGGAGCCCCAGGGCGGGCGGCTGATCCTGCTGCCCGGGGGGCGGGTGGCCGAGTTCGAGCAGCCGCCGTACCCGGTCCTCGACGCCCCTCCGGACCCGGGTGAGCACGCCAGGCGGCTGCTGGCCACCGGGGACGGCGCCCGTGGCAACGGCAGGACGTGGGCGGTGATCGGCCGCATGGCCTCCCGCCTGCCCACCGCCCAGCAGTCGCTGCTCGGTTTCGTGGTCGACCGGGGCGTGCGGGCCGCGATCACGCTGGCCGACGGACTGACCGCGACCATCAGCCACGGTGAGCTGCGCGGCGGGACGCTGGACGCCTGGTGCGAGGAGGCCGGCGACTATCTGGAGTTCCCGCTCGCCGACATCGTCGAGGTTCGCGGCACCTACGTCTGACGCCGATTCCCTAGCAGTTCAGGGCGAATCGGGCATCTGCACGTTCGCATGCACGTTCGTCTGCACGATTCTCACTCCGTGACGAGTACGCGTACGGCCTTTCTGGCGCGTGCCCGGCCGTACTCGGCGACCAGGGCCGTCATGTGCTCGGCGGCCAGCGGCGCGAGCAGGGCGTGGGCCAGCGGGTCGGCGTCGCAGCCGGGGCGGGCCTCGGCGAGCAGGATCGCCACGTGCCGGTGCCAGAACCGGTAGGCGCCGATGCGGTAACGGGCGCCGGGGCTCGCGGTCTCCGACACCCTGACCAGGTCGAGGTGGGCCAGCAGATAGTCGAGATAGGCCTCGAAGAACGCGGCCAGCCGCTCGGCGGCCTCCGCGCCGGGCCCAAGGGGCGCGGGGCCGGTCAGGATCGCCTCCTGCAGTTCGCGTTCCCGCTCGTCGAGGAGCGCGACGGCCAGACCCGACCTGTCGCCGAACCTGCGGAACAGTGTCCCCTTGCCCACGCCCGCCTCGGCCGCGACCGCGTCCATCGAGACGCCGTCCACCCCCCGCTCGCGGAACAGCCGCGCCGCGGCGGCCAGCACCTTCGTACGGTTGCGCGCGGCGTCGGCGCGCTCCCTGGGCGGCTCGCCCATCAGCACGCGTAGCGGCTCGGTTGACGAAGCGGACCGTAGTCCGTTAAATTCTCTCCTGTTCACAAAAACGGACTATAGTCCATTTATCCTTCGGGAGGCCGGTCATGACCCAGTTGATCACCCGCGACGAGCTGAGGACCGCGATCGAGACGGGCTCCGTCGTCGTCCTGGACACCCTCGGCGGCGAGTACTACGCGCAGCAGCACCTGCCGGGCGCGATCGCCCTGGTCGAGAGCGAGGTCGCCGAGCGCGCCGCCGGGCTGCTCCCCGACAAGGACGCCGCCGTCGTCACCTACTGCTCCAACCCCTCCTGCGGCAACAGCGAGGCGGTGGCCAGGCGACTGACCGCGCTCGGCTACACCCACGTCCGCAAGTACCGCGAGGGCATCCAGGACTGGGCCGAGGCGGGCCTGCCCATCGAGTCCGGCCTGCCCGCCTGACACCCCACGCCGGCCGGATCCCCGGCCTCGCCGAGAGCCCGGCCGGCGTCCTACCCCTCCAGGGCGACCCTGCGGGCCAGGCCGAGGGGGAGGCCGCCCGAGCCCGCCAGCCTGTCGTGGAAGGCGCGCAGGTCACCCCGTCCCGCGGCCAGGTAGTCGTCCCGGATGCGGTCGATCTCCAGGGCGCCCGTCAGGTAGGACGGCGCCTGGGTGGGCCAGGCGCAGTAGCGGTCCACCTCACCCTTGGCGGTCCCCGGCGTGAGCGTGGACCTCGTCGTCATGAACTCCTCGGCCTCCTCGACGGTCATGTCACCGCAGTGCAGCGAGGTGTCCACGATGATGCGGGCCGCTCTGAAGAGCCGGAAGTCCAGGTGGGCGAGCTCCTGGGCCGCGGTGGTGAAGTAGCCCTGCTCCCGCATGACCTTCTCCACGTACAGGCCCCAGCCCTCGACGAAGTACGGCGTGCGGAACAGCTTGCGGACCCGGCGGGGGCTGCCCGCGACCCAGGACAGGTGCCAGTGGTGACCGGGGTAGGCCTCGTGGACGGCGATGGAGGGCATCTGCGCCCTGGCGTTCGTGCGCAGCCGCTGGCGGACCTGCTCCCCGGTGAAGGAGTCGGGGGTGAAGGGCACGAAGAAGTGCCCGATCCGGGAGGTGGACAGCGGCGGGGGCTGCAGGTAGGAGGCGACGGCGAGGATGGGCCGCTGGAACTCCGGGGAGGGCACGACGCGGCACTCCTCCCCCTCCGCGAACGTCACCAGGCCGCGTTCACGCACGAACCGCCTGGCCCGCTCGGTCTCGGCCTCGTACTCGGCCCGCATGTCCTCAAGGGTCGGCGCGTGGTCGTCCTGGAGCGCGGTGACGGCCGCGTGCCAGTCTTCGGTGCCTCCGGGCAGCCGGAGCGCGACCTCCCGCATCTGCGCGTCCAGTTCCTCGTAAGCCTCCTGGCCGCGCTTGAGCAGTTCGGCCGCGCCGTACCCCAGGGTCTCCCGCTCGTGCAGCAGCCTGGAGTACAGCTCCTCCCCCATCCGCCAGGTGCCGCCCGCCCGGAAGCCCTCAAGGAAGACGACCAGGTCGTCGAAGGCCGCAGCGGCGGGCTCCGCCGCCTCGGCCAGGCGGGCGCGCAGCCGTTCGTCCTCGACCAGGCCGGGGACCGTCACGGTGAGGAAGTTACGCGCGGTGCGCGCCTGACCGAGTCCCCGCCTGACCAGCAGCTCGGAGGCCAGCGCCGGGTCGAGGTTGGCCCGGCAGGCGGCCAGGACGCCGGGGACCTCGGCCAGCCGGGCCACCGCCGCCTCGACCAGTTCGGCCTCGGGCGCCAGGCGCTGCAGGAACGGGCTGAACATCGAGCCGAAGACCGTACCCACGTAGACCGCCGGGTCACGCCGCCAGGTCGGCCAGTCCTCGTACGCCAGGGCGCCCCGCAGCGTCGAGACGACGAGTTCGCGGTCGATCTCCTCCTCGAACCCCTCCTCCTGAGGGGCCCGCGCGAGGCGTTCGAGCCAGCGCCGGGACTCACCCTCCCTGGCCAGGAAGCCCGCCTCGGAGAGGTCACCGAGGGTCCGGTCGTAGCCCTCGGCCCCCAGCAGGGTGGCCTGGACGGGGTTGCTCTCCAGGTGCCAGGCGACGAAGTCGTTCACGAGCTCAGAGGACGTCATAGCGGAAAATCCTACTTTCGGCCCCTCGGGGGACTTCAAGGTTCGCCTGGGCCGTACGGCCGGCGGCCCGCCGGATCACCGGTGGCCCAGGGGCGCCGTTCCCATAAGCTTCTCCTGTGGGTGACCCGAAATTCGAGATTCAGATGCTCCACGACCGTGTCATGGTCAAGATCGAGCAGGAGTCGGAGGAGCGCCGCAGCACCGCGGGCATCGTCATTCCCGCGACGGTGAAGATGGCCAACCGGCTGGTCTGGGGTGAGGTCTGCGGCGCGGGGGCGAACGCCCGTTCCGTCAAGGTCGGCGACAAGGTCCTGTTCAACCCCGAGGAGCAGTACGAGGTCGAGGTGCACGGGCAGCTCTATCTCGTCATGCGCGAGCGTGACCTGCACGCCATCGCCACTCCGCAGACCGACAACGGCACCGGCCTGTACCTCTGAGCCATCAGGCGCGCCGCGCCTCCAGGACTCGCCGGACGGCGCCCAGGCGTCCCGGGACGGTTCCGTACGGCCGGGCACCGCGAGGCGGCGCCCGGCGGAGCGGTCAGCTACGGGTGTAGCTCAGATAGATCTTCCTGTTCCAGTCGCGCGCCGAGACGTCGGCCAGGACCCGCAGGCCCTTGCCCTTGACGTCCACGACCACGACCTTGTAGACGCCGGAGCCGGGCAGGACGGCCACGAAGCTGCGCTCGTCCCACCAGCCGAGCAGGGCCTTCGGCTTGACGCCCTTCACCTTGACCGCGATCTTTCCCGAGCCGCGGTCCCAGACGCAGACGTCCTCGGCGTAGCTCGCCGGGCACCAGGTCATCAGCCCCTTGCCGGAGGGGGAGAAGACGTCCTCTCCTCCACCCGGGGCGCCGGTCTTGGCCAGGGTGCGCCTGGCCGTGCCGTCCTGGCCGTAGAAGCGGACGCCACCCTGGTGGGCGGCGACCAGCTGGGCGTTGTCCGGGGTCCAGCGGAACGTCGCGGCGGGGTCGACCCCGGAGACGGTCACGGTGCGGGCGGTCTTCGCGGCCACGTCGACGATCACGAACCCGGTCGTCGTCCAGCCTCCGGCCGCCTTGCGCTGGACGGTCAGGACCACCTTGCGGCCGTCGCGGGACCAGTGGGCGAAGTGGGCGACGAACGGCTTCTGCACCGTCTGGATCTTGACGGCCTTCTCCGAGACCAGATCGGCCAGCAGCACCGAGTCGTGCCCCGAGCTGTAGGAGCTGGGCACCGCGAGCGCCTTGGTCCCGCCCGGCGCCACCGTGATCTCCTGGTACCCCTTCTGCTTGGCGAACGCCTCACCTCTGCGCAGGTAGGCGAGATTGCCGAGGGTGTAGGAGGACACCGTTAGCGGGTCCGCGGAGCTCTCCCTGACGGTCACCCCGGTGTCGGGCAGGGTGACGTCCGCCGGCAGGGCGGCGTGGGCCGCGGACGGGACGAGCACGGTCAGACAGGCCGCGATGACAGCGCCGCCGAGCGTTTTGTTGATTCCAGGAGTCACAGGCACGGGCGCAGCCTAGGGCGGGAGCTACTCATAGTTTGTGATCTATACCGAATCGGTTTCCCTGACAAGGGCGGCTTCCGGGAATGGACTGATGGGATTCGCCCAAAGAGGACCGAGAAGAGGATGGTTGGGGGTGATTCCAATGGGGAACGGGAGAAATCGGAGACACGCGGGCCGGGCGGGGCTGATCGTCGCCATCCCCGTCCGGCCGGGCGTGCACCGCGAGCGCGGCCGGAGGTCAGCGGCTCAGGAAGGCGCGCGCCTCGGCGATCAGGTCGATGTGGAGGCTGAGCCTCAGACCGTAGTAGACGATCACCATGGCGGTCGCGGCGGCGGCCAGGACCACCAGGATCTTGACCGTCCAGCCCTGGCGCCCGAGCCAGGCGGTCCAGGCGGCCAGCGTCCGCCTGCCGAACTGCAGCAGGCGGTGCGCCCAGTGGAACTCCGTCGCCAGCACGGCCAGGCCCGCGAAGACGACCAGCCAGCCGGGCCCGGGGAAGGGCACCATGATGAGGCCGGCGACGACCAGCACCGATCCGATGACGCCGATGACGATCTTGAGGGTGAGGCGGCCGGTTCTGGTGGACCTGACACCGTCGAGCCAGCCGTGAATGCCCGAACGCCGGGCCGCCTCGTCCTTCAGGACGTCGGCGTCTCCGGTCTCGGACGGACGCCCGGAGGCGTCGCGTTCGTCATGCATCCCGTTGGAAGTGGCCACTCGATCCCCTGGACGTTGGTTTCGTCAAAGAATAGGCGCCTTCGAGTGGATCGCGCTCAATCCTCAGCCCTTGAGCTCCGCGACGATCAGTGTGTTGCCGTCAGGGTCGGCCAGGTGCAGCGAACGGCTCTCGGCGTCCTCCCGCTCGTTCCACACCCGCACGCCGTACTCACCCAGGCGCCGGGAGAGGCGGCCGAGGTCGGCGGTGTAGAGCACGAGCGACGGCCTGCCGCCGGGTGCCCGCTCCCGGCCGGCGGCGGGCATGAGCCACACCCCGACCGGCTCCTGCCCCGGCAGCCCGACGTGCAGGTAGCGGTAGCCGTCGTCGGTCCGGTCGTGGAGCACGGCGAAGCCGAGGACGTCGCGGTAGAAGGAGAGCGCCGCGTCGAGGTCGCCGACGGGCAGGACCATCCGGCCGACGGCGCAGAGCGGGGTTTCCGGTGAGGTCGTGATCACGGGAGGGACCCTAGCCGGGGCGACCGACGTTTTCCGGCCGCGACCGGGGGTTACGAATCCTTGGGGATGACGAGACCTCGAAACAGCCCTGACAAGTCAAAGGTAAAAACCCTGGTGAATTGGGTGATTTTAGCCCCAAAAGTGGGTTAATGTCCGTCCATGTCTGAGGCTCCCCTTGTCAAGACCGTCAGTGTGAGGACCGTGAGCGGCCCCTGTGCCGTGTCCGCCATCACCGGTTCGGTCCTGCCCCGCGAGCGCCTTCGTGCCGACCTGCGGTGGGCGGCGGGTGTCCCGTCCGACCCGCACCGCTGGCTGGACGAGGAGGACGCGGCCTCCGTAGAGCTGCGCGAACTGCGCAGGTCCGACGGGCTCGGCCTGGTGGTCGAGCTCAGTTCCATCGGAACCGGTCGCGACGCCGCGACCCTGTCCAGGATCTCGGCGTGCAGCCGGGTGTCCGTGATCGCCGGAACCGGCTTCTTCGCCGGGCCGTTCAGCCCGCCGTGGGCGTTGACCGCCGACGTGGACACGCTCACCGCCCACCTGATGGACGAGATCAACGACGGCCTCGACGGCACCGGTTCCCGCCCCGGGGTGATCGGCGAGATCAGCGCCTGGGACGAGGAGCCGACCTCCGCCGAGGAGCGGTGCGCGGTCGCCGCCGCCAGGGCCTCCCTGGCCTCCGGCCTGCCCCTCGCCGTCTCCGAGCGCGGCGGCCTGCCCCTGCTGGAGATCCTCCTGTCCGAGGGGGTCCCCGCGCACCGGATCAGCGTCGCCGACGCGGGCGCCGACCCCATGACCGCGCACAAGGTCGTCGAGTCGGGCGGTTACGTCTGCCTCACCTCCATGGGCGGCGACCGGCTGAGGGACGCCCTCGACCTCATCGAGGACGGCTACGCCTCCAGGCTGCTGCTCAGCAGCGGCCTGTCCAGGGTCTCCGAGATCGAGCGGTACGGCGGCGCGGGCTACAGCCACCTGTTCCGCACCCTCCTGCCCAGGCTCCGCGAGGCGGGCATCGGTGAGGGCGCCATCCGCATGATCACCCATGACAACCCCCTCCGCTGGCTGACCTGCACGACATAGGCCATGTCGATCAAGGTCGCGAACGCGCCCGTCAACTTCGGGATCAACCGGGCAGGGGGCGGTACACCGAGCCCCGACCTCCTGCTCGACGGGCTGGCTGAGGCCGGTTACGAGGGAATCGACTCGGGGCCGATCGGCTACCTGGGCACCGGCGGCGGACTGCTCGACCGGCTGGCCAGGACCGGGATGGGCCTGGCGGGCGGCCAGGTGGACCTGCGTTACGACGACGAGGACGCCTTCGCCGCCGGGCTGGCCGGGCTGTACACGGCGCTGGCGATCTTCGCGAGCGTTCCGGTGCCCGACCCGCGCTTCGCCCCCCGCCTGACCCTGGCCTGTCCGCCGCACCGCAGGCGGTTCGCCCAGGGCGTCGCCCCCGGCCTGCCCGGCGAGGCGTGGGCCGACTTCGCCTCACGGGTGCAGGAGGCCGCCGACCGCTGCCGGGACCGCGGTCTCGAACCCGTCTTCCACCACCACCTGGGCACACTCGTGGAGACCCCCGAGGAGGTCGAGAGGCTGCTCGACCTCACCGACGTCTCGATCTGCCTGGACACCGGCCACTTCTGGCTCGCCGGAGGTGACCCCGTGACCGCGCTGCGGCTGTGGGGCGACCGGATCAGGCAGGTCCACCTCAAGGACGCCAGCAGGCGGGCGCGCGACCGGGCGCGGGCCGCGGGCGGCGACCTGGCCGCGGTCATCGCGGGCGACGCCTTCCCCCCGCTCGGGGCGGGCGAGGTCGACCTCGCGGGTGTCCTGCGCGAGCTGCGCGACTACGAGGGCTGGCTGGTCGTCGAGCAGGACGCGCCCGGCCCCGGCCAGGACGTCGGGCGCGCCATGGCCGACCAGCGCGCCAACCGGCTCTGGCTGAGCGCGCACGGCCTCTGAGGACGACCCTCAGGCGGCCCCGGCCTTCGGCGGATCACAGTCCACCGGGCACTCCCGCGGACGCAGCATCAGCCGTGAGCCGGGGCCGCCCGCCGCCGCCTTGTCGTCGGGGTTGATCAGCGCGCAGCGGTCGAGGGACAGGCAGCCACAGCCGATGCAGTCGGTCAGGCCGTCCCTGAGCAACTGCAGCTGCCTGATGCGGTCGTCCAGCTCGCTCCGCCAGGCCGCCGAGAGTCTGGCCCAGTCGTCGCGGGTCGGGGTGCGCTCGTCCGGCAGGGCCGACAAGGCGTCCTGGATCGTCCTCAGCGGGATGCCGACCCGCTGCGAGACCCGGATGAAGGCGATCCTGCGCAGCGTGTCACGGCTGAAACGGCGCTGGTTGCCGGCCGTACGGCGGCTGCTGATCAGGCCTCTGGCCTCGTAGAAGTGCAGGGCGGAGACGGCGACCCCGCTGCGCGAGGCGAGCTGGCCGACGGTGAGCTCCATGTTCGCGGACACATTTCACTCTAACGTGACCTTCACCTTGATTGAGGTTGTGCGCCGGAATCATGACCTTTCCCCATCCGGCGCGGATCGTCCCCGGGGCTCGAACCGGCCAGGAGGGGATGCGCGGCTCGGACGGACACTCCCCGCGACCGCGACAATGGGGACATGACGAGAGCACTGGTGCTTGGCGGCGGAGGAATCGCGGGAATCGCGTGGGAGGCGGGCGTCGTGACCGGCCTGCGGCGGGCGGGCCTTGACCTGGGTGAGGCCGATCTCGTGATCGGCACGTCCGCCGGGTCGGTCGTGGGGACCCTCATGACCACCGGCGTCGACCTGGAGGAGGCGGTCGTCGCGCAGGCGGAGGCCGAGCCCGCCGCGTCCCCGCGGGTCGACCCCGAGGCGGTGATGACCGTCTTCGGCCTGCTCCACGACTCCTCCCTCGACCCGGAGGAGGCCAGGCGGCGGGTCGGCGCGCTCGCCCTCGGCACCGGGGACACCGGGGCCAGGACCGAGGAGATCGGCAGGCGGCTGCCCGTGCAGGAGTGGCCGGAGCGCCGGCTGCTGGTCACCGCGGTCGACACCACGACCGGCGGGTTCGTGGTCTGGGACCGGCACTCGGGTGTCCCGCTGTCCTTGGCCGTCGCGTCGAGCTGCGCCGTGCCGTGCGTGTTCCCGCCGGTGGAGATCGGCGGGCGCCACTACATGGACGGCGGGGTCCGCTCGGTGACCAACGCCGACCTGGCCGCGGGCAGCTCCGCGGTGGTCGTCGTCGAGCCGCTGGCGCATCTGGAGACCAGGGAGCGCTTCGACGCGGAGGTCACCACGCTCGGGGACGCGGCGGTCGCCCACGTGGCGCCCGACCAGGCGGCCATCTCCGTCTTCGGGATCGACATCCTCAACCCCACCCTGTGGCGGCCCGCCTTCGCCTCCGGCCTCGCCCAGGCCCCCGACGTCGCCGAGGTCGTGGCCAAGGTCTGGCGGTCCTGACCGTACGGCCGGCGCGCGTGAGCCCCGTCCGGGAGGTCAGCGCTCGACGCTCCAGTCGTGACGGCCGACGGCGTAGGACCCGCCTTCGGCCGTCAGCCAGCCCGCCTTGGTGAGGGTCTCGACGCTGTGCCGTACGGCCTGCTCCGGCAGGTCGGTGGCGTGGACGATCTCCTCGACGCTCGCGGTCCTCGTGTCGACCGCGAGCACGGCCACCGCCTCGTAGACGCGGGTGTCGGTCGTGGACAGCGCCTGGACGTCCGCCTGTCGTTCCTCGCTCATGCTCCGCTCTCCTTCCCGGATCGGCTTACGGCCCCAGAACCTTGTCTCACCCCTTTCGGGCGTGTTACTCCGGGTGATCCCCGGAAGCCTTTCCAAGGGCCCCTGTGGCCCCTCTGCGGCCTCTCTGTGGGCCTCCTGCGGGCCGTCCAGGAACCTTTCGGGGACCTTCCCACCGGAGCCCGCGGCGTCACACGGCCGTCACCCGCTCGGCGTCCCGTTCCGGATGGCGACGGAGATATTCATGTTCGTGTTTCTCTGGTGTGATCTATCAACACTTCGTCCGATGCGTGCATAAACGTCCCATCGCGAGTAACGTGCGGATGACAGGGCTCTCGGAGCAGGTCTTCCCCGGTGGGACCGCGTGGATCGACTCCCGTTGTCATGGGCCTCCACCTGCCCCGTCCCACCTCCGCCGCGCCCCCCGGCATTCCTTGTTCCCTTCTCATTGGAGCGCTTTCACGAAATTGAGTCAGATTTCGTGACACGGTTTGCATTGCGGCCATAACGTCTTAGCCTTACCTTCCCGGTATGGATCTCGAGCTCCGACACCTCAGGATCGTGCGCGCGGTCGCAGAGGCCGGGAGCGTCACCAAAGCTGCCAGCCATCTCGGGCTGGCACAGCCCGCGCTGACCGCGCAGCTCAAACGGATTGAGCGAGTGCTCGGGGGAGCTCTTTTCGAACGCGACCACAACGGTGCGCGGCCCACACCCCTCGGGGAACTGGTGTTGTCCAGGGCGATGGTCTTGTTGCCAGCCGCCAGGGAACTCCAGGAGGAGGCGGTCCGCTTCGCCAACGCCACCGGTGACATCCCTCGTTACCGGCTGGGAGCCACCAACGGCCCCATTCTCGGCGGGCTGGTCGACCGGCTCGCCAGGGCGTGGCCGTCGACCCCGGTCAGCACGTACACGTCGTGGTCGGCCAGGGAGCTGACCACGATGGTGATGCTCGGCCGGATCGACTTCGCGCTCATCGGCGCCTGCGGGGAGAGCGCCCCTCCGGTCGAAGGACCGGTGGTGTGGCTGACCGTGGGCATGGACCCGGTCTTCGTCCTGCTCAACGAGGACCATCCCCTCGTGGATCGGAAGGAGGTGACACTGGCCGAACTGGCAGGCGAGAGCTGGGCGGTCACCCCGGGTGACAGTTGCTTCGGGGACTGCTTCGCCACGGCGTGCGCCCGCGCGGGCTTCACGCCGCAGACCATCTACGAGACGGACGTGGCGACATGCATGCACCTGGCCAAGGTGGGCCGCGCGGTCGTGCTGTGCCAGGCGACCTTCCAGCCGACACCGGGAGTGGCGCTGGTACCGCTCGTGGACGCTCCACTGCGGTGGCGGCAACTGCTCGGCTGGCACCCGGAAGGCCCGGGTGCGCGAGCCGCCGCCTCGATCGTCGAGCACGCCAAGGCGGCCCACGCCGACGCGGTACGGCAGAGCGTCCGCTACGCCGCCTGGCTCGCCGACAACCCGCGTTTCGGCACCTCTCCGTGACGCGACGATGAGACATCCGGCGCGGAGCCCACGGAGAACCCGTACCCCCCGCGTTCACCACCCGCCCGGCCAGAACGGCCGGGTTCCGGCCCCCCGTCCCCGAACGCCGCCGCCCCTTTCCGAAGGGGACGGCGGCGTCCTGACGTTCCGGGCCCGTCCGGCACCGCACGCCCCGGCCGGGGCCCGGTACGGCGAAGCGGGAACGTCGAGAACAATGGACGGGTGAGTGAGCTTCTTACGCTGAGCGAGGGCGCGGTGCTGACGCACCTGGCCACCAGGGCCGAGCTGACGGACGGCACGCTGCGGGCCGTGGACGACCTGCGGCTGTGGGCCCGTCTCGCCGACGGCGACGGGCTGCCGCTCGCGGGGGGCGGCACGGTGCGCACCGTGGTCGAGGCCGGCGAGCCGTACCTCACCGGGCCTGAGGGCTGGCTCTCGGCGGTGCGGCCGGAGGAGGTGGTCGCGCTACGCCTGCGCGGGGGCGGGTTCGAGCTGTCCACCACGACGCTGGCCGGGTTCTCCGCCGAACGGGCGGTCCGGGTCACCGAGGAGTTCGCCCAGCGGGCCTTCGAGGCGCTGCGCGCCTTCGCCGAGGGGCTTGAGCCGAGCCCCGGGGTCTCGATCGACGTCGCGGTCCTCGGTCTGCTGGCCAAGGACCCCGAGACGTTCGCCGATCCGCTGCCGCCGCTCGCCCCGCTGCTGAACGGCGCCTCGCTGGAGGTCCGGGGCGGCCGGGTCGGCATCGTGGGCGCGCCGTGGGAGCCGGACTCCGTCGCCGACCTCGCCCCGCTCGACGTCGTCAGGCTGGCCCTGGTGCGCAGCGCGCTGCGCACCTACGGGGAGGGCGCCGACCTTTCGCGGACGCTGACCTACCTGGGCCGCTCGGCGGCGGTGCTCGCCAGGATCGCCGACGAGGTCGAACGGGAGCCGCTGCCCGCGCGGCTCGTCGAGGCCCTGCCGCGCACCGACCCCGCGGCGCTGCTGCTGGCCGCCAGGTCGGCCGAGGGTGAGGGCCGCTCGTTCGAGGCGTCCGGACTCGTCGCCGAGGCGCTGGCGTTGTCTCCGGGGCTGGCCCCCGCCGAGCGGGACGCGGCCGAGTACGCCGCGTGCCGTACCGACCCGGGTGATCCGCTGCCCGCGCGGGCCGCGCACCTGTTCCGCGGCCTGCTGGTCTACGGCGACCGCCCGGCCAGGCGCCGCCTGATCGACGACCTGGTCGGGTTGAGCGTCCGGGTCGCCGAGCCCGCCCTGGCGGATCTGGCGCTGTTCGAGAACGACGTCGTCGGCGAGTTCCTCGACGCGCGGGGCGAGTGGCTGCGCGAGGACGAGGTCCGGTTGCTCGATTCGTGGCGCGGGACGCCGCTGCGCCTGTGGGAGGTGCTGGGCGTCCACGACGACCGGATCACCCTGCGCGACGCGGCGGACGAGGCCGGGCCGCCGGTCACGCTGGCCGACGAGCTGCTGCCCTCTCAGGCGCGGCCGGGCGACCTGATGCTGACCAGGCTGCTGGACGACGGGACCGGGCCGCACGTGTTCGGCCATCCCTTCAAGGTGGACCCGGCACGCCGGGAGGAGATGCTCGCCCTGCTCACCGACCCGGTCGACCCCTACGCGATCGCGGCCTTCTTCCGGCGCGCCGCCCGCCCCGCGCCGCCCCGGTGACCCCCCGGCCGGGATCACCCGCCGGGGTGTCAGCCGCCGTTCTGCGGGACGATCGGGCCCTCACTCGCCTGGACCAGGACGAACCCCTGTCCCTGGAAGGCGAGCTGGACCGCCTCGCCGCTGCCGCGCCCGATGAGCGCCGAGGCCTTGAAGGTGCGGTTGACGCCGACACGCAGACCCGTGCTCCAGCACACCGCGGACTGGCTGTCGGCGTAGGTGGGCATGCGGGAGGCGTCGAGCAGGACCGGAGCCCCGTGCGCGGTCACGGCCACCCACCCGGTGCCCTGGACGGTGGTGTTGAACAGACCGCCGGTGGCGATGCCCGCGCCCTGCACCCGCTGGATGTCCCAGGTGAGCTGCGGGTCGAAGGCCAGCAGGTTCCTGCCGTTGACGGTGATCGCCTCGTTCTCCAGGTAGAACAGGTGGACGTCGTCGGCGTTGTCGGCCAGGAAGAGCAGGCCCTGGCCCCGCACGCGCATCAGGGGCGCGCCCTCCCCCGTGACCATCTTCTTCAGCAGGCGGCCCACGCCGCCTCCCTCGTAGTCGAAGTCCATCTGCCCCTGGAAGGCGACCATCGACCCCTGCCGGGCCAGAACCTCCCCGTTCAGGTGCACCCGCAGCATCTTGGCGTTCTGCAGGGCGAAGTGACCGGGAACCTGCCCCTGGTCGAGGTTTCCGAAGAACGAGCTACGCACAGGCGATGCCTCTCGGTGTCGGGGGATTCACACCGGAATGACGCGTGGGACGACAGAGGAGTTCCCCCCGAGCCCAAAATGCCCAACCATCAGGCGAATCACCGAAAAATCACTACATCTGGTCGTTACGCTACCGCCTCGTGAGCGAGTCCGGACGGGCGGGTGGCGGAGACCGGCCATCGGCCCGTCCCGCCGGGCCCGTCCTGCCGTGACGGTGGGCGACCCGCCCCCTGTCGACAGGACCGGAATTGCGATTAATGATCGTAAATAATCGCGACTGCCGCCGGGGCAGCGCATGTCCAAGGAGATGACGTGACCGCCGAGATCGCGGGCTGGCTGTTCCACACCATCAGGCGCGAGGTCGCCGGAGCCGAAGCTCTCGCCGCGGAGACCGACCTCGTCGCCACCCTCGGGGAGAGGACCCTCGGCCCGGGAAGCGGCCGAGGGTTCATCGACCACATCCGCTCGAACAGCGAGGCGAAGATCAGGATCGTCGAGATGTTCACCAGAAACCGGGCCGTCCTCGACGGGCTCGAAAGCCGCATCCGCGAGGGCGAGAGCCTCACCGCGGGTGAGGCGCACGCCCTGGCCGTCGCCGCCATCCGCGACGAGGTGCTCACCGAGGCGCTCACCGAGACGGCGTACGGCTACCGCCTGCGTCCCGGCTGGAAGGAGGAGTGGAAGCCCTGACCGGGGCCCCGGCCGCCCGTCAGGTGAACGCGTAGCACTCGACCTCGGCGCGGCGGTAGGTCAACCCCTTGGCGACCGAGTCCCGCACGCACGCACGCTCAGCGGGGCTCAGCCGCAGCCTGCCGCACACGGAGACCCCGGAGTACTCACGGCAGTCCAGGTCCGGGTTCTCCTCGCCGCCCACCCGGTAGCCCTGCCTGACCGTGTCCCGGCACTCGGTCCTGCGCCGTGCCGTCGCGGCGTAGGAGCACTGGTTGAGGAGCGTCTCGTACTGGGACCGGCTCACCGGCGTCCTGCCGTTGTCCTTCGGCAGCTCCCGCGCCGCGGTCCCCGTACCGGTCCCGGTGACGACGAGCCCGACCGTGGTGACCATGACAAGAGCCGTGACGGCGATGATGCGTTTCATGGCGCCCCCCTGTGACCAGTCATGACATCCCTCTGTGACCAGCTCTCAATCCACAGTAACGGGCGCATGGCAAAGAACACTTCCGGGGCGTGAGACACCGGCTGGGGCCGCCGTGAACCGCCGTCCGGTCAGCCGGTTCCGACGGCTCCGGCGGCCCTGCCGCTCCCGGTGACGGCGTTCCCCGGAGACCGCCTCCCCCGCCCGCCGAGGACGACCAGGATCGAGGCCAGGATGAGCGGCCCCATCACGACCAGGTCGGCCGCCGAACCGCCGAACCGCGTGCCCTCCTTCCCCAGCAACATGCCGACCAGCAGGAACAGGACCATGTTGTTGCCCGCGTGCGCCAGGCTCGACGGCCAGATGCTGCCGCTGCGCTGGCGGAGCCAGCCGAGAAGGATCTCCTGGAACTGGAAGGAGACGGTCCAGATCAGCAGACCGGCCACGACGTCGGCGTACTCGACGTACCCGAGGAAGGCCAGGGGGTAGTGCCAGGCGCCCCAGATGAGACCGGTCACGACGGAGGACAGCACCGGGCGGCCGGTGAACAGGCGTAGCCGCAGGTAGCCGGTCCAGCCGAACTCCTCTCCCCAGTAGAGGGGGGACAGCAGGGGGACCAGGCCGACCAGCAGCAGCAGGAAGGCCCACCCCGGCAGGCCGGGAAGCACGTCGTCGAACGACGCCAAACTCGGGTCTGCCAGTCCCGTGGCCGCGGCGACCCCGGCGGACACGACCACCAGCGCGGGCGGGCCGAACCAGGCCGCCAGGTAGTAGGGCCAGGCGCTTCGCAGCCGGAGCGCCAGACCCGCGTCGCCGAACCCCTCCCCTGTCACCCAGCGACGTACGACGAACGCCGCGATCGCGGGGACGAAGGCCATCGACAACTGCGCCGGCGGGTCGGCCAGGGACATCCCCAGCAGCAGCCGTACGGCGAACATCCCCGCCCAGGAGACCCCGAAGGTGATGAGCAGGTAGGCGAGCACGCCCCTGTCCTTCCACGCCACCGCCGTTCCGCCTTTCTCTCGGTTCCGTTCACATCCGGGACCGTCCCGGACGCCGCGTCAGCACATCACCCGCCCCGAGCCACGGTCACTACGCCGGAACACCCGATCCGGGGGTGGCCGGCCGTACCCGGGGACTACCGCCAGACGGATGGGGCGGGACGAACGGGCGGGCTAGCGTGGGGCGCGTGCCGTCCCGAGAACCGAGAACCCCGCTTGAGGCGGTCACCGACCGCCGTTTCCTGGCCACGGGCTGGCCGTGGCGCTCCGCGGGCTACCTGCTGACCGGGATCCCGCTGACGGCCGGGGCCGTACTGGCGCTGGGGGCGCTCGCGTGGCCGTGGGGCCTGGTGCTGCTGCGGCAGGCGCGCGGGCGGCCGCTGTCCCCCGGTCCCGCCGTCGCGCTCATCCTGCTCGGCGCCGGGCTCGTGGCCCTCTGGCCGGTCGTGGCGACGGCCCTGGCCAGGGTCGAACGGCTGCGTACGCGCATGGTCGGCGCCCCGCCGCTGGTCTCCGGGCACCGCGCGCCGCCCGCGCCGGGGGTGTGGCCGTGGCTGCGGACCCGCTACGCCGAGCCGGCGACCTGGCGCGAGCTGGGCTACGCCCTCCTGCTCGCCACGGCCGGGCCCGTGGTCTACGCCGTCGTGCTGCTGCTGGCGCTGCTGACGGTCTCGTTCCTGGCCGCCCCCTTCCTGGTGGCCGGGGAGATGGACCCGGTCTCCCTGGGCTTCACCGAGGTCGGCGGCCTCGGGGAGGCGCTGCCGTACGCGTTGGCCGGTCTGGTGCTGCTGCCGCTGCTGCCCTACCCGCTGGCGGTGCTCGCGGGCGCGCAGGCGGCGCTCGCGCGGGCGCTGCTCCAGGGCGGGCCCGGCGAACGGCTGCGCGCCCAGCTGGTGCAGGTCTCGCGTTCCCGCGCCCGGCTGGTCGACGCCTTCGAGGCCGAACGGCGGCGCATCGAGCGCGACCTGCACGACGGCGCCCAGCAGCGGCTCGTCGGCCTCACCCTGCAGATCGGCATGGCCAGGCTCGACGTCCCGCCCGGCTCCCCCGCAGCCGAGGCCATGGCGCAGGCCCACGGCCAGGCGAAACAGTTCATGGCCGAGCTGAGGGAGCTCATCCACGGCATCCACCCCCGGGTGCTGTCCGACCAGGGGCTCGCCGCCGCCTTCGACGAGCTCGCCGACCGCTGCCCGGTGCCGGTGACCGTCCGCGCCGACCTGCCGGAACGGCTGCCCGCCCACGTCGAGGGGACCGCCTACTTCGTGGCGGCGGAGGCGCTGACCAACATCGCCAGGCACAGCGGCGCCACGTGCGCCGCCCTCACCGCGGGCGCGGAGGGCGACCTCCTCGTGGTCGAGATCTCCGACGACGGCCGGGGCGGGGCGGACCCGCGGGAGGGAACCGGTCTGACCGGCCTGGCGGACCGGGTCTCCGTCGCCGGCGGCAGAATGCTGATGTCCAGCCCGCCCGGCGGCCCGACCCTGCTACGTGTGGAGATCCCTTGCGGCCAGAACGACCCGTCCGAGTAGTCGTCGCCGAGGACGCCGTGCTCCTGCGGGAGGGGCTCGCCGGGCTGCTCGCCAGGTTCGGCTTCGAGGTCGTCGCCGGAGTCGGCGACGCCGAGGCGCTCGTGGCCGCCGTCGCCGAGCACTCCCCCGACCTGGTGGTGACCGACATCCGGATGCCTCCCGGCTTCACCGACGAGGGACTGCGCGCCGCCGTCGAGCTGCGCCGCGCCCGTCCCGGGCTGGCGGTGGTCGCGCTCAGCCAGTACGTCGAGCAGAGCTACGCCTACGAGCTCATCGACTCCGGGGAGGGCAGGGGGATCGGCTACCTGCTGAAGGACCGGATCGTCGACGTCGAGGAGTTCGCCGCCGTGCTGCGCCAGGTGGCCGACGGCGGCACCGTGGTCGATCCGTACGTCGTGCGCAGGCTGCTGCGCCGCCACCACGACCCGCTCTCGGCGCTGTCCGAGCGGGAGCGCGAGGTCCTGGCGCTCGTCGCGGAGGGCCACTCGAACACCGCGATCGCCAGGATGATGTCCATCTCGGAGACGGGGGTGGGCAAACACGTCGGCAACATCCTCGCCAAGCTCTCGCTCCCGCCGGACGAGGGGACCAACCGCAGGGTCCTGGCGGTGCTGGCCTACCTCAGGAGCCAGGAGGACCGTCCGGGAACCTGACGCGTTCCCCGGCCCGGGGCCAGGGGCACCGCGGACAGGCCCGGTAGCGTTGCGGGGACGGTTCCACCGGAGGGGGAGAGTTGGACGACCACGAATGGCTACGGCTCGCGTGTGACCTGGCCGGGCTCTGCCCGCCCTCCTCGACCGCCTTCTCGGTCGGCGCCGTGGTGGTCGGCGCGGACGGTGTGGAGATCGCCAGGGGGCACTCCCGGGAGACCGGCCCCAACCTGCACGCCGAGGAGGTCGCGCTCTCCAGGGTCTCCCCCGGCGACCCCCGGCTGCCCGGCGCGACCGTCTACAGCAGCCTGGAGCCGTGCAGCGTGCGCCACTCCCGCCCGGTGCCCTGCAGCACGCTCATCATCGGCAGCGGAGTGCGGCGGGTCGTGCTGGCCTGGCGGGAGCCGCTGCTGTTCGTCGACTGCCGCGGCGCCGAGGAACTCACCGCGGCGGGCGTCACGGTGCTGGAGATCCCGGAGCTGGCCGAGGCGGCGCGCGGGCCGAACGCGCACCTCCTGTCGTCCTGAGGACGGGCGGGCCGTACTGCCCGCGAGAGGGGCCACGGGGTCAGGCCAGGCAGCGCAGGGCGGCTCTGACCTTGCGGTCGATCGGGTAGTCGTCGGGGAGCCTGCCGACGGTCGCCTCGACGAAGATCGGCACGGGCAGCTGCGTGGCCGTGTCGTAGGCGTACACCCAGATCCGTTCCGCGGTCGGCTCGACCTGGGCCTGTGAGCCCTGCTCGGCGAGCACGAAGACCGCGACCCTGGCCCGCCACCAGGCCCGGTCGTCGGCCTCCTCCTCCGAGACGGGCGCCCCGACGTCGTCGGCGTGGGTGGCGTACTCGGAGTCGTAGTGGAAGGTCTGCAGCCCGACGGGGTACGGCCCGGCCAGGGTCGGCAGCGACGCGTCCCTGCCGAGTGCCCGCATACGCGCGCGGGTCTCGCCGTTCGCCTCGCGCCACTCCTGGAGCACCTCCTCGACGGGCAGGTCCCTGCGGCGGCGCACGCACCAGTCGTTGAAGGCGTTGAACCCGCCCTCGACCCCCTCTCGCCTGAGCATCGCCGAGAACCCGTCGAGGTCGTCGTCGAGGCAGGCGTGGTTGTACAGCTCCTCCCCCGCCAGGTGCCCGAGGACGTCGCGCACCGACCAGCCCGCCGCGCGGGAGGGGCGGTTCCAGCCCTCCTCGTCGAGCCCGGAGAAGTATCGGTCGAGACGGGCCGCCTCGGTGTCGAAGATGTCGAAGGGGTCGAGATCCGGCAGGGGATCCTTGGGTGATGAGCTCATGCCATGAGCGATACCCCGCCCGGCGCGACGGGCAACAGGCGACACCGCCGCGCCCGTACGGGCGTCATCCGGCGCTCCGGTCGTGAGCCCCGATGACGTGGTCTACGACCGGGGAGCCGGGGAGGTGAGGTGGGCGAGACCGGCGCGGGCCAGTTCGTCGCGCAGGTGCGCCGCCGACTTCGGCAGCCCCGGCCCGCCACCGAGGTCGTAGGCGGTCAGGAAGCTGCTCAGGCACATGTGGAAGACCGTCAGCAGGGCCGCCTCCGGGTCTTCGTGCCCGATCTCGTCCTCGTGGCGCAGCACCGCCAGCCTGAAGGAGGCGAACATGCGCTCACGGGCGCGGAGTTTGCGCGCCCTGAGCGGCTCGTCGTCCGTCGAGTGCTCCGCGAGGGGGTGCACGGCGTGGGAGGCGACGTCCTCGGACAGGCAGGTGACGAACGCGAGCACCACGTCCGCCAGGGTCGTCCCGGCCCGCTCCAGCCGTTCGGTGAGGTCGTCCTCAAGGCGGGTGAGGATCATGTCCCCGACCGCCCGCATCAGGCCCTGCTTGCCGTCGAAACGGCCGTAGATCCCGCCGATGGAGATGCCCGAGGCCTCGGAGACCGCGGCCATCGTGAAGCCGTCGACGCCGTCGCGCGCCAGCACCGTTCTGGCGGCGTCGAGGATCTGCAGGGCGGAACGGCGGCTGCGGCGCTGCTGGGGCTCCTCAAGCAGACCCTCGTGCAGGCCGGGCAGCCAGCTGCCCCCCGCGTGGTCCTCGGGGCCGCCCTTCCCGGGGGCGGTCGCCGGGCCTCCCGACATGCCATTCCCTCCGCCCAGCGTGGACGCGCGAGGGGCTCCGCCGGTGATGCCGTCAGCGGTGCCGTCGCCCCTCGGTCCGGTTGTCAGCGCGTTCCCACCGTAGCAGTATCCGAAGATTCGTTCTGATGTGCGCCGCGTATCCCCCGCGGCGGGGGGACGACGCCGCGCCCGCAGACCTCAAGCCCCACGGTGCGCAGCTGGGCGAGTACCCGTTCGTCGGGCCTCCAGCCGCGTCCGTCCCGGCCCTCGGCGACGTTGAGGGCCGCGCCGAGGGGGGTGGGCCAGCCTCGCAGCGCGTGCACGATGGTGCGCAGAGCCTGCAGCGTCGTGACGGCCGCCTGCCAGCCGTACGCGGTGGTGACGCAGCCGACCGCGCGGCCCGTCAGGTAGGGGCGGGCGTCGTCCCTGAGGTCCTCGGCGTAGTCGAGGGCGTTCTTGACCAGGCCGGAGACCGAGCCGTGGTAGCCGGGAGAGCAGACGATCACACCGTCCGCCGAGCGCAGCGCCTCCACCAGGCGCCGCCCGGGACCTCCCGGCGGGCGCGCCGGGTCGTACATCGGCAGGCCGGACAAGTAGTCGGCACCGAACAGCTCGGTTCTGGCCCCGGCGGAGGCCGCGGCGTCGAGCGCGAGGCGCAGGGCGTTCTCGCTGCTCGAGGAGGCGCGTGTCGTGCCCCCGAGTCCGACGACGAAGGGCTGCATTCCACTGTCTCCTCTGTGGGGAGGGGGTTCGGCCGGTCGTGCGGGCGGGGACCCGGACCGACGACGTCGGTCAATCCGAATCAGTATTCTTTTTCGAGTATCCGGCGCTCTCCTTGCTCCGTCAATACCGGGCAACCGACAGCCGGGCACTTCGGTCAAGCCTTGACTTAGAATCCGAATACGGATTTTACTTAATTCGAAGCGCGGGTACGGCTCTCGCGCGGCAGGTCCGGTGGACGGTCGCCTCGACGTCCGGTCCGGACCCCACCGGGCGGCGCGGCCCGGCCGGTTGACGGACGTCCCGGCGTGGCGGTGCGCGCAGGTCGAAGGCCCGGGTTCCAGCTGCTCGTCGGGTACACGACCGCAAGACGGGAGAGGTCATGAAATTTCAGGAAAACGGGGCGACTTCCGCTATGAATGGTGAGGACGCCGTCAGACAACGGATAGCCGACCTCACCCACAGAGCCGCGCTCCTGCGCAAGGAACTGCCGGAGAGCGCCGCTGAGGTCGACGCGGCCAACGTCGACACCACGTTCGGGATGCGACGGCTCTGGGAGGAGGGCCTGTTCGCCTTCTGCCTGCCCCACAGGTTCGGCGGGATCAACGACGCCAGGCCCGAGCTGTACACCGAGGACTTCTTCAGGATCGCCCTGGACATCATGGCGGGCGACTCCTCGGCCGGGATGAACTTCGTGGTCCAGGCGCTCGTGACCTTCGAGATCTTCCGGGAGGGCAACACGCTGCCCGAGTCGACGAAGGTGGAGATGGCCCGCCTGATCCGCGACGAGGGAGTCAGGCTCTGCGCCTCGAACTCCGAGGCGGGGGCGCCGGGGCCCGTGACGGCCAGGCGCGTCGAGGGCGGTCTCGTCGTCAACGGCACCAAGGCGTTCAACACCAACAGCGGCGGAGGCGGATGGGCCTCCGTCGGCCTCACCCTGGAGGGAAGGAGGGGCCGCTACAACGCGCTGCTCCCCCTCGACCAGCCGGGCGTGACCATGAAGCACGACTGGGACACCATGGGCCAGCGGGGCACCCACAGCCAGACCATCGTCTACGACGAGGTGTTCGTCCCCGACGGCTACCACTTCAACGGCAACGGCGCCTCCTCGTCCTTTCTGTCCTACGTCTTCCTGATGCACGCGGCGATCATGCTCGGGCCGGGTCTCGGCGCGTTCGACGCCGCCCTCGACTACGTGCGCAAGCTGGACCGCCCGAGCTTCCCCGAGTTCGAGAGCGCGACGGAGGACGTCCTCGTCCGCCGCCGTATCGGCGGTTGCGCGGTCGACCTGCGCGCCGCCCGCGCCTTCCTCCTGGACACCGCCCGCAGGATCGAGCGGTGCGACCCCGACGACGACCCGACGGAGCTGTTCGTCGAGGCGTTCGGCGTCAAGGTCGCCTGCATCCGGGCGGCGCTGACCGTGACCCAGGAGATCTTCGATCTCACGGGCGCGCGCAGCACCGCCAACAAGTACCGATTCGACCGTTTCTGGCGCAATGCCCGCACCTTCGCCACCCATGACCCGACCGACGCCAAGGAGGTCTGGATCGGCGACTGGTACCTCACCGGCAAGGAACCGCCGATGGCGGCGATGCTGCGAGTCTGAGCCCGCGGGCCGTACGGCCGTGCTCCGTGAACTATGTTTGGCGGGAGCGAACAAGGCGGAGGAGGAGAGCCGGTGGCCGTGCCGGAGCACCAGGGCGACGCGAGAGCGGGGGTCCACGGCGACGTCGGCGCCAGGATGCGGCGCTTCCGCAAGGAGCGCGGCCTGACGCTGCGCGGGCTCGCCGCCGCCTCCGGGCTCTCGATCGGGTTCCTGTCCCAGGTCGAGCGGGGCATCTCCGCCATCGGCCTGACCGCCCTGAACGGCGTCGCGGCGGCTCTCGGCCGCGGTGTCGGGGACTTCTTCGGCGAGGAGCCCCGGCGGGAGGAGCCGCAGGCCCCGCAGCCGCCCGGCCACTTCACCCTGACCCGGGCGCAGGCCGGGGCCACCGAGTACATCTCGGGGCAGCAGACCTACCGCATGCTCTCCGCCCGCGGCCAGAACCTCGTCCTCGAACCGCTGCTGGTGCGCATCGCCCCCGGCGGGCGGCGCGAGGACGCCTACGGTCACCCGGGTGAGGAGTTCGCCTTCGTGCTGGAGGGCGAGCTGATCTACGAGGTCGACGGCGTCGAGCACCGCCTGCACCCGGGTGACAGCGTGCACCTGAGGTCCGCGGTCCCGCACAGCATGTACAACGACACCGACCGGGTCACCACCGTGGTCTCCGTGGTCACCCCCCGGCTCTTCTGAACCGCTACATCGCCGTCCTGGCCGACCACAGCTCGGGGAAGACCTCCCGGCGCAGGCTGCGCTCAAGCCAGCTCAGCCCGCTCGAACCGCCCGAGCCCGGCTTGGCCCCCATGGACCTGCGCACCGCCATGAGGTGGCGGTAACGCCAGTCGGAGAAGCGCTCGGACAGGTCGGTGAGCGCCTCACCCAGGGTCCACAGCTCATCGCCCGGCCCCTGCTCGGCGTAGACCCTGACCCAGGCCGCCTCGACCAGCGGGCTGGGGACGTACTCCGCGGTGAGGTCGTCCCGTACGGGGATGTCGAAGCCCCTCCTGGACAGCAGGGCCAGCGCGCTGTCGTAGAGGCTCGGGGCCCGCAGCGCGTCGAGCAACTCCTGGTAGACCCTCGGGTCCCGCCGGTGCGGGCGGATCAGCGACTCCGACTTGTTGCCCAGCAGGAACTCCAGGTGCCGGTACATCGCCGACTGGAATCCCGAGGCCTCGCCAAGCTCGTCACGGAAGGAGTTGAACTGGGCGGGGGTCATCCAGCCGAGCGCCGTCCAGGCCGCGTTGAGCGCCTCGAAGTGACGCACGCTCCTGACGATCACCGTGGTGGCCCCGGTCGCGTCGTCCTCGTCGAGCAGCCCCCTGGCCAGGGTCCACTCCGCGCGCAGCAGGCCGAAGTAGAGCTCCATGACCTGGGTGGTCACCAGGAACGCCAGTTCCTCGGGCACGTCGGTGACCGTCCGCTGCAGACCGTGCAGGACCTCGGTGCCGACGTACTCGTCGTAGGGGGTCCGCGCCGTGAACTCCAGTGTGGGCGCGCCCGCGTTGGCCGCCGCCCGGTCGGCGCGCCCGCGTTTGTCCATCACCCCGACCCGGCCCGCCCCCGGGCCTCTGGTGCGCCTCGTCGTCATGTGGCCTCCTTCGTTCAGCTATATGTTCACGCTTGCTGAACGTTCCTGAAATCAGGACTGTGAGGTGATTAGCGCCTTTCGCCTTATGGGTCGAAGGTTATCGGCGGATCGGGTTTCGACATGACGGAACGTGACCCCCTCGTGCTCAACCGGCCACGACACGCGGGGAGCGGTCGAGCAGCGGAAGCACCTCGGCGCCGAGCAGATCGACGCCGCCGTCGTCGGTGAGGCCGTGCGGGGTGCCGAACTCCACGCGCCGCACCCCGGCGTCGATGAGCGCCTGCGCCTGCGCGGCGACGTGCTCGGGATCGCCGGAGAAGGCGAACAGGTCGAGCAGGTCGCCGGGGATCAGCCGCCCGGCCTCCTCGTGCCGTCCGGCGTCGACCAGCTCCTTGACCCGGGCCAGCAGGTCGGCGGGGACGTGCGCGGTCGGGTCGAGGTCCGCGACGACCGCGAGGTACATGGCGACCTCGGTGCGGGCCCTGGCCCTGGCCGCCGCCCCGTCCCGGTCGACGACGGTCACCGCGCCGAACACCAGCCCGACGTCGGCGGGGTCGCGTCCCGCCTCCGCCGCGCCGCGCGCGACCCGCTCGCGCATCACCGGGACCATCGCCGGGTTGGCGCTGCCGCCGACCTTCAGCTCGTCGGCGATCCGCCCGGCCAGGGCGGCCCCCTTCGGCCCCCACGCGCCCAGCAGCAGGGGCGGGCGCGGCCTGTGCACGGCGTAGCGCAGCGCGGTGCCCGGGGCCAGGCGGAACATCTCCCCCTCGAACCCCTCCCGGTCGCCCGCGAGCAGCAGGTGGACCACCTTCACCGCCTCGTCGAGCGCGGTCAGCGGCCTGGGCTGGGCGATGCCGACGGCACCGAGCCAGGTGCCCCTGGCCAGTCCCAGATAGGCCCGGCCGTGCGAGGCCAGGTCGAGCGCCGCCACCTGCCCCGCGATCTCGTACGGCGCCGCCGAGTAGGGGTTGAGGCAGGCCGGGCCGAGCCGTACCCGGCGGGTGGCGGCGGCCATCTCAAGCAGCGGGAAGATCGGGGGCTGGTACATCAGGTCGCCGAACACGCTCAGCACGTCGAAGCCGTGCTCCTCAGCGCGGCGGGCGAGCCTGGCGTAGTCGCCCGCCCTCTTGTCGCTCTGCAGGCCGAGGCCGATCTCGGCGACGGTCATGGGGGCTCCTTCAGGTCAGGTCGGCGGAGTTCATCCTGCGGCGGCCGGTGCGCTCGACCCGCATCACCAGCCGTTCCTCGGGGTCGGGGCAGGCGAACAGGGAGTCCTGGGCCAGCCAGTCCCCCGAGGCGAGGTCACGCTGCTTGGCCGCGAGGAAGGGCAGCACCGAGGCGAGCGCGTACACGCAGAAGTGCTTGCCGTCGGGCAGCCGCAGGTGCGCGCTGTTCTCCAGGGTGAAACAGTCGCCGACCTCCATCCCGCAGACGGACCTGCCCTCGATGCGGTCGACCACGACCCGCAGGTCGTGGAGCTCCATGTCGCCGTCCTCCGTGTTCTCCACGGTGTTCTCCACGGTGACGTCTCCTTTCAGGGCCTCAGGGTCCGAGCAGTTCGGCGTGGTGGTGGACGATGAGCCACGTGTCACCGGTACGGCGCAGCACGTCGGTCACCCTGCTGTGCTCGGCGGGGGCGCCCGGCGGTTCGGCGACGAGCACGTAGCGGGCGACTCCGGTGTCCCCCCACACGTCGATCCGCCTGTCCTGCGCCCGCAACCCGTCGAGGACGGGCCGGGCGCCTGATTGGTCCCTTTCCTCACGATATGCATCCAGTTCGGCGCGGGTGCGCAGCGGCCCCGGCAGATGGGTCTCCCAGACGGTGACCTCGGCGTGCAGGTGGGCGTCGAAGCGCGCCCGGTCGCCCCGCAGGAACGCCTCGTACATGTCGTCGATGCCCGTCGAGATCGCCTCGACGTCGGCGCTCGCGGTCCCGGATGCGCTCTCAGACATGGTTCGCCTCTCCGGCCCGGTCGTCGCGGACGACCCGGCCTCCCTTCATCACCCAGCGGATCGTGCGGAAGGCCGACGCCGAGTCCAGCGGGTCGGCGTCCATGGCGACGAGGTCGGCGTAGCGGCCCGCCTCGACGGTGCCGATGTCCTGCGCGGCGCCGAGCCAGCGGGCGGGGCCGAGCGTGGCCGCGTACAGCGCGCGGGCCGGACCGAGGCCGCCCTCCGACATGTGCTCAAGCTCCCGCACCGTCGCGTTGGTGCCCTCGAAGTCCCAGAAGGGCGGCATGTCGCTGCCCAGCAGCACCTCGACGCCCGCCTCAAGGGCCATGGCGTAGCTCTCCAGGTGACGCGGGCCGGCCCCCAGGGAGCGGCACTGCATCCACTCGGGCACGCCGAGTTCGTCGAAGAACTCCTTGCACCTGGTGACGATGAGGGTCGGCACCAGGGCGGTGCCGCGCGCCGCCATCGCCGCCGCGACCTCCGGGGTGAGCTGGTAGCCGTGTTCGACGCAGTCGAGGCCGAGTTCCACGGCCTCGGCGATCACCGGGGCGGGGCCGGCGTGCGCGGTGACCTTGCGCCCCCAGGCGTGGGCGGTGGCGAGCACCGCGGCCATCTCGTCGGAGAACAGCTGCGGGGTGTCGATGCGCTCGTGCTCCCCGGCGATCCCACCGGAGATCATCACCTTGATCAGGTCGGCGCCCGCCCTGAGCTGGGTGCGGACGCCACGCCTGAACCCGTCGGCGCCGTCGCACTCCAGGGTGTCCGAGCCCTCGTGGCCGTGTCCGCCGGTGCAGACCAGCGCCTGTCCCGCGGTGAAGACGCGCGGTCCCGTCGCGGTGCCCGCCTCGATGGCGCGGCGCAGGGCGAAGTCGGCGTGGTCCTTCTCCGCGACGCACCGCACGGTGGTGACGCCGCAGCGCAGGGTGCGCCGGGCCCCGTCGGCCATGTGGAGGGCCAGTTCGTGGGGGTTGAGGTTCTTGACGCCCTCCCCGGCGCCGCCGGGCAGCGACAGCGAGAAGTGGGTGTGCATGTTGACCAGGCCGGGCGTGAGGTGGGCGCCGTCCAGGTCGATCACCCTCGCCCCCTCGGCGTGGGGCAGGACCTCCTCCCGGGGGCCGGCGAGCACGACGCGCTCTCCCCTGACCAGCACGGCCGCGTCGGTGAGCACCCGCGCGCCCTCTGCGGTCCTGCCGTCGGCCCCGCTGTCGGCCCTGCTGTCGACCACGGTGCAGTTGACGATGACGAGGTCGCCCATAGGCCGTCCTTTCCGTCGCCGGACCTTCCTGGCCACGGCCCGTCCGTTCTATCAGGCATAAGTTTCATGAACAAGGGAGGGCGTGTCGTTCACAGGTAAAGCCCGAGCCGAGGTGAACCGTCCTGGACGGCGTTCACCGTTTTTCACACGGGCGTTACGCCCCTCCGACGCTTGACGCCGCGTGTGACGGGCAGGGCCGACAGGGCGGGATTTCACCACCGGAGGAGGCCGGACATGGGCAAGCGGCAACGGATCGTCGTGGTGGGAGGGGGCTTCGCGGGCTTCAGCGCGGCCCGGACCCTCTCCCGGATGGCGCGCGGCGCGATCGAGATCGTCCTGATCAACCCGACCGACTACTTCCTCTACCTCCCGCTGCTTCCTGAGGTCGCGGCCGGGATCCTCGACCCACGCAAGATCGCGATTCCCCTGACGAGCGTCTGCCCCGGGGTACGGCACCTGCTCGCCTCGGTCGACTCGATCGACGTGGCGGGCAGGCGGGTGCGGTGCGTCGACCCCGAGGGGCGGAGCCGTGAGCTTGGCTACGACCGCCTGGTGCTCTCGGTCGGCAGCGTCAACAAGCTGCTGCCCATTCCCGGGGTGGCCGAGCACGCGCACGGTTTCCGCAGCCTCGCCGAGGCCCTCTACCTGCGTGACCACCTCATCCGGCAGATCGAGCTCGCCGACGCCTCCGACGACCGGGAGGAGCGCCGGGCCCGCTGCACGTTCGTCGTCGTCGGCGCCGGATACACCGGGACCGAGGTCACCGCGCAGGGGCAACTGCTGGCACTGGACACCTGGCGGCGCCGTCCCGGCCTGCGCGAACAGCCGGTCCGCTGGATTCTGGCCGACCTCGCCCCGCGCATCCTGCCCGACCTGGACGAGCGGCTCTCCCGGGTCGCCCACCGCACCCTGGCCGAACGCGGCGTCGAGATCCGCACCGGCACCAGCGTGGCCGAGGCGACCTCGGACGGGGTCAGGCTCTCCGACGGGGAGTTCGTGCCGACCCGCTCGCTGATCTGGTGCGTCGGCGTACGGCCGGACCCGCTGGTCGAGTCGCTCGGGCTGCCGACGGAGCGGGGCAGGTTGCTGGTCGACGAGTATCTCGGCGTACCCGGCCATCCCGAGATCCTCGCCTGCGGGGACGCGGCGGCCGTACCCGATCTGACCAGGCCGGGCCAGTACACCGCGATGACCGCCCAGCACGCCGTACGGCAGGGCGCGCGGGCCGCGCTCAACCTGGCCGCCTCCTACGGCAGGGCGGAGCGGGAGCCGTACCGGCACCACGACCTCGGGTTCGTCGTCGACCTCGGCGGGGTCAAGGCCGCCGCCGACCCACTGGGGGTGCCTCTTTCCGGACTGCCCGCAAAGGTGGTCGCCAGGGGGTACCACCTGCTGGCGATCCCCGGGGGCAGGACGCGCATCGCGGGCGACTGGCTGCTGGACGCGCTGCTGCCGCGCCAGACGGTCCAACTCGACCTGGTACGCGGGCAGGAGGTCCCGCTGGACTCCGCCTCACCGCTTCCCACGCTCTCCGGGGAGCGGCCGAGGGAGCACGTCCGATAGCCGTTCCGGGAGGGGGTTCACGGTCGGCCGAAATTACCGCGCTGTCGGCCCTTGACTCATCTTCCCAGGCAAGTATCTTCCTATTTAGGAAACTTTCCTAAAGGAAAGGCTCGGTCGGCGCTTCCGACACTCCAAGTCCCCCCTCGGAGGAAGAAGACGTGAAAGCCAGAACGTGGGCGATCGCTCCCTTGAAGCCCGCCGGGCGGATCTCCTCCATCACGGGCTCCAGCACGGCCGTCTCCGTCGGCGCGCTCGCGCGCTGACCCTCCAGCCTCCGTTCCCTGGTGTGTGCCACCCCAGGAGAGCGGACGCCGGAGCACACGCTCCGGCCGCCACGCGGGCGGCTCCGCCGTACCCGCGAATCACCCCCCACCTCTCCCACCGGAGGAAACGCTCTTGAAAACCCGCATCCGGGCCCTGTCCCTGTCCGCGGCGACCCTGCTCACCGGCGCGCTCCTGATCGGCGGGGCCTCCGGCGCCAATGCGGCCCCCGAGAACTGCAAGGTCTCCACCTCGGGGTCCTACGCCTCCAGCTACTGCGCCTCGGGCACCGGTCAGCACCGGGTCGGCGTCACCATCCTGCACGCCAATCCCTCCGTCGGCTACGTCTACAGCGTCGGGCCGTGGGTCTCCGCGGGCGCCACCTCGACGGCCTACCTCCCGCCGGGGACCATCGTCTCCCTCAGGACCGAGAAGCGCTGACCCGCTGTCCGTACGGCTGACGCACCCCCTGGACCATCACGATCCCGCCAGCCGGGACACCACATAGAGAAAGGAACGGCCACCCGCGGCCGCCCGGCACCCGCCGGACGGTCACCGGGTGGCCGTTCTGTCGTCTAGGCGTCCTCGTCCGCCAGCCAGAGGTCGGGGCCGAAGACCTCGTAGTGGACGTCACGCGCCGCCACCCCGGCGTGGATGAGCTGGGTTCGCGCCCGGCGCATGAAGGGCAGCGGCCCGCACAGGTAGGCGACCGCGCCGTCGGGCACCTCGACTCCGGCCAGGTCCATCAGCCCGGTCCTGGCCCCCTCCGGTGCCCCGTCCTCGTACCAGAGGAGGCTCTCGGCGCGGGACAGCGACCCGAGGTGCTCGGCCGTCTCCTCGCGCAGCGCGTGGTTGGCCGGGGAGCGGTCGGCGTGCAGCAGCATGACCTGACGCCCGGAACCGGTCTCGGCCAGGTGCCCCAGCATCGCGGCGATCGGGGTGCACCCGATGCCCGCCGAGGCGAGCACGAGCGGGCGGTCGCCGTCCTCAAGCGTGACCTCTCCGAACGGCGCGGACAGCGTCAGCTCGTCACCGGCTCGCACCGTTTCGTGCAGCAGACCGGACACCTCGCCCGCGGGTGAGCCGTCGCCGCGCACCCGCTTGACCGTGATCCTCCGCAGACCGTCCCGCCCGCCCGACAGGGTGTACTGACGGAGCTGATGGACGCCGTCCGGCATCAGCACCCGGACGCTGACGTACTGTCCCGGCCGCGCGGGCGGTGCCGGTTCCCCGTCGAGCGGCCTCAGCAGGAAGGAGGCCACGTCGGGTGTCTCCTCGCGGCGTTCGACGACGCTCCAGCGGCGCCAGGTCCTCTCCCCCTCGCCGGCTCCCGCCTCGGCGTACAGGCGGGCCTCCATGGCGATCAACGCGCCCGCCATCAGCCAGTAGACCTCGTCCCACGCCTGCGCGACCTGAGGGGTCACCGCGTCGCCGAGCACGTCGGCGATCGCCCCGAAGAGGTATTTGTGCACGATGACGTACTGGTCCTGGGTCACCCCGACCGCGGCGTGCTTGTGCGCGATCCTGGCGAGCAGCCGGTCGGGGCGCTCGTCGGGGTGGTCGAGCAACGCGGTCGCGAAGGAGGCGATGGACCCGGCCAGTGCCCTTCGCTGCTCACCGCTGGCCTGGTTGCCGCGGTTGAACAGGCCGTCGAGCAACTCGGGACGGTCGGCGAACATCGTGGCGTAGAACCGCGTGGTGATCGCGTCGAGCGAGGCTCCGATGACGGGAAGCGTGGCGCGGACGGTCTCGGCGGACTCCGGGGAAAGCACGTGGCCTCCAGGGGAGGGGATGGGAGAGAACGGGAGGAAGTTAAATATTCATCTGACATGCAAATTAAAACCCGTGATCTCCACCGGTCACCGGGGCCGAAAGCCATCTCCTCTAGGGACGAAGGTCCCCCTCCTGCTCCTCCGGTCCGGGACCCCGTCCGAGCAGGATGAGCGCCGGACCGGCCGGGGAGGCCACCAGGGACTCGACGGTGATCCGGTCGAGCGAGGCGAAGAACGCCTCCCTGGCCTCGGCCAGCGCCGTACGGAGCCTGCACGCCGCCCGCAGCGGGCACGGCGGGTCGTCCTCGCATCCGGCCAGGTCTCCCCCGCTCTCCAGCGCGCGGGCGATGCCGCCGATCGAGGCGTCCCGGCCCGCGCCGGTGAGCCGGAGCCCGCCCCCGCGCCCCCGCCTGGTCTCGACCAGGCCGAGCTCGACCAGGCGCGCCACCGCCTTCGCCGCGTGTGAGTACGGCACCGCCAGCGCCAGCGCGACCGTACGGGTGGTGAGCAGGTCCTCTTCCCGCGCCACGGCCAACCGCATCACGATACGAAGTGATATGTCGGTGAAGGCGGTCAGGCGCATGTCCTCACCGTAGGCCTTCAGGAGGCCCGCGGGCCCCTTCCCGGGGCACGGCGGGGGCACGGCGGGGACGGGGGAGAATCGGGATGTGGAACGCACCAGAGGCCGCATTCCCGGGCGCGCCGGATGCTGAGGCTGGACCGGCTGGTCAACGTGCTCGGCGGGTACGGCGCCCGGCTGTGCTGCGCCCCGGCCTCCCGGGACGTCGAACTGCGCAGTGTGGTCGTGCACGACCCGACCGACACCCGGCCCGCGACGGGTGAGGTGTTCCTGGCCGTCGGCGTGGACTCGGCGGCCGAGGCGGTCCGCCTGGCACGGGCGGCGCGCGCCGTCGCGATGCTGGTCCGGGTGAGCCCGCCACTCGACGAGGCCGTGCTCGCCGAGGCCGCGGGCGCCGGGATCGCCGTGCTGCTGGTCGAGCCCGAGGTCTCCTGGAGTCAGCTGTCCGGGGTGGTCTACGGCCTGGTGCTCGAAGGGCGCGAGACCGACGCCGGACGGGGCCCCACCGACCTGTTCTCCTTCGCCGACACCCTCGCCGCCGAGGTCGGCTCCGCGGTGACGATCGAGGACCAGATGTCCCGCGTCCTGGCCTACTCGGGCTCGCAGCAGACCGCGGACCCGGCCCGGCTTGAGACCATCCTGGGCAGGCGGGTGCCGGATGCCGTACGGCGGCTGTTCGAGGGCAAGGGGGTCTTCGCGCACCTGGCGACCTCCGACGAGCCCCTGTTCGTCGGCCCCTCCCCCGAGCACGGCCTCAGGGGTCGCATGGTGGTCGCCGTGCGGGCGGGGCGTGAGCTGCTGGGGTCGATCTGGGTCGAGTGCGAACGGCCCCTGCCGGAACGGCACAGGACGGTCCTCGGTGACGGGGCGCGGGCGGTGGCGCTGCACCTGCTGCGCTCCCGGGTCAGCGCCGACCTGGAGCGCCAGGTGGAGTCGGACCTCGTCATCCGCCTGCTCGAGGGTACGGCCGACGCCCACGCGGTGATCACCAGGCTCGGCCTGCCGAGGGGGCGGTTCCGGGTGATCGCGCTCCAGGCGCACATCGCCGAGGAGCGGCACGCCGCGGTGCTGCTGGCGTTCGAGCGGGCCACCACCGGGTTCGGCTGGTCACGGCCCGGGCGCAGCACGCTGTTCGGCAACACCCTGTACACGCTGCTGCCCTGTGGCAACGACGTGACCCCCGCCCTGGACTGGCTGGCCGCGATGGTGCGGGTGCTGCCCCGGCAGGTCACCGTGCTCGCGGGGGTCGGCGGCACCGCGGACCCGGCGCAGCTGCCCTCCTGCAGGCAGGAGGCCGACGAGAGTCTCGCCCTGCGGGCGGCGCGGCCCGGCGGCGGCGTCGCGGTCGTCTACGACGAGTCGTGGGATGAGATCCTGCTGCAGCGGCTACGGGCCGCGGCCTCCGCGGGGCGCGTCCCCTCCCGAGGCCCCGTCGCCGATCTGACCAGGCACGACGCCGAGCACGGCACCCGTCACATCGCGACGCTGCGCGCCTGGCTTGAGGCGCAGGGGGACCTGGCCGCCGCTGCCGAACGCCTCGGCGTGCACCCGAACACCGTGAGATACCGGCTCAGGAGGATGGCCGAGATCACCGATCTGCGGCTCGACATGCCGGAGAAGCGGCTGGCGATGATCATCGCCCTGGCGGTCGGCCGCCCCTGATCTTCGGTCTTTGTCGTTGTCCGTCAAACCTCCCCGATCCACTTGTCCGCGGCATACAGTTCATTTCCCCTCTGTTCCGACGATGCTCGAATGGTAGGAACCCCCTCAAGAAGCGAAAGAAGTGGTCATGGGTGTCGACGGTGGTCCGCGCTCGGTCGTGGTGATCGGTGCCGGTGTGGTGGGCCTGTCCACCGCGTGGTTCCTGCGGGAGCACGGGGTCGAGGTCACCGTGGTCGACCGCGACGGCGTCGCCGCGGGCGCCTCGTGGGGCAACGCGGGCTGGCTCTCCCCCGGCCTGGCGATCCCGCTGAACGAGCCCGGCGTCCTGAAGTACGGCCTGCGCTCCCTGCTCGACCCCGGCGCGCCGCTGCACGTGCCCGCCACCCCCGACGTCAGACTGTGGTCCTTCCTCACCCGGTTCGCGGCGAACTGCACCTGGAAGTCGTGGAACCGCGCCGTTCAGGCCAACCTCGCCTTCAACGAGGAGTGCCTCGCGGCGTTCGACATCCTGACCTCCAGCGGTGTCGAGGCCCCGACCATCAAGGCCCCCATCACCGCGGCCTTCGAGAACGTACGGCAGGCCACCGGCCTGCTGCACGAGCTCAGGCGCATCGACGACTCCGGCCTGAAGATCGACTACACCGCGCTCGACGGCGACGCCCTGCGCGAGCAGATGCCGCAGCTGTCCTCCAAGGTGCGGGCGGGCATCCGGCTCGACGACCAGCGTTACGTCGACCCGGGACGGTTCACCCACTCGCTGGCCGAGGCGGTCGTCGCCAAGGGCGTCGTCATCCGCTCCGGCTTCCGGGTGACCGGGGTGCACGAGGAGGCGGGCGGCCTGGCCGTACGGTCGGGGGCCGGGGAGACGGTCGTCGCGGACGCCGTGGTCCTGGCGACCGGCGCCTGGCTGAACGATCTCGGCGCGGCCTGGGGGGTCCGGGTCCCGGTGCGCGCGGGACGCGGCTACTCCTTCACCGTCCCCACCGACAAGCCCGTCCCCGGGCCGGTCTACCTGCCCGCCGTCCGGGTGGCGTGCACGCCGTACCAGGACAAGCTGCGGGTCGCGGGGACGATGGAGTTCCGTGACGCGGACGCCCCTCTCGACCGGGCACGCATCGACGCGATCATCGCCTCGGCCAGGCCGCTGCTGTCCGGCGTCTCGTGGGACGGGCTCACCGACGCGTGGGTCGGCCCGCGTCCCGTCACCCCCGACGGCCGTCCCCTCGTCGGAGCGACGAACGCGCCCGGCAGGTTCGTCGCGGGCGGGCACGGCATGTGGGGACTCACCCACGGTCCGGTCACCGGCCGCCTGCTCGCCGAGCAGATCGTCACGGGCAGGCAGCCCGCCGCCCTGCGGGACTTCGATCCCGTCCGCTGACGGATCCGCTCCGTGAGGCCCGGCGGATCCGGGCCTCACGGAGCGGTCGTCAGGCCAGGGTGACCGTGACCGGCAGGGTCTTGATGCCGTTGACGAAGTTCGAGCGGACGCGGCGCGACTCACCGGCCGGCCTGATGTCGGAGATCCGGGGCAGCAGTTCCTCGAACATGACCCGCATCTCCAGCCTGGCGAGCGCGTTGCCCAGGCAGAAGTGCGGGCTGCCCTTGCCGAAGGTGATGTGGTCGTTGTCGGCGCGGGTGACGTCGAACCGGTAGGGGTCGTCGAAGACCCGTTCGTCCCGGTTGCCCGAGGCGAACCACATGACGACCTTGTCCCCCTCGCGAATCCGCCTGCCGTGCATCTCCACGTCACGCGTGGCCGTACGGCGGAAGTGGTAGACCGGGGAGGCCCAGCGCAGGAACTCCTCGACGGCGCCCGGCATCAGCGACGGGTCCCGGCGGAGCCGCTCGGCCTCGCCCGGGTTGTCGATCAGCGCGCGCATGGAGTGCGTGATCGCGTGCCTGGTGGTCTCGTTGCCCGCGACCACCAGCAGCAGGAAGTAGTTGTCGAAGTCGCGCTCCGACAGCGGGACCCCGTCCGCGGTCGGCTCGTTGACGAGCTTGCTGACCAGGTCGGTACCGTCGCCGCCCCGGCGCTTGCGGGCCAGCTCCCGGCCGTACTCGAAGACCTCAAGCGAGGCGGGACTACGGAAGGGCAGGTCGCGGTACTTCTCGCTCTCCTGGCTGTGCAGCAGCACGTCGGCGTAGTCGGGGTCGGTGTTGCCGATGATGCGGTTACCCCAGTCGATGAGCTGCTGGGTGTCGTCCTCGGGGACGTCGAGCATCTTGGCGAGCACGTTGATCGGGAAGTCCGCCGAGACCTCCTTCACGAAGTCGAAGGTGCCCTTGGCCAGGGCGGCGTCCAGGGTCCTGGCGGTCAGGCCGCGCAGGAAAACCTCGTATCCGGCGATCGCGCGGGGAGTGAACTGGCGCTGCAGGATCCGGCGGAGCACGCCGTGCCGGGGGCCGTCGGTCTCCAGCAGGGAGCGCCGGATGGTCGCCTGGCGCTCGTCCACCTCTTCGAGGTTGGTGAACCTCGTCGAGGTGAAGGTCTCGGCGTCACGGTCGACGGCCACGATGTCGGCGTGCCGGGTGACCGACCAGAAGCCGCTGCCGTACTCGCCCTCGTCCTGCCAGTGCACCGGCGCCTCGGCTCTGAGCACGTCGAACATGCGCCAGGGGGTGTCGCCGTCCAGGAACTTGTCGTTGTCCGCCAGGTCGACCTCGTCGAGGCGCATGGATCTCCTCCGGATGGTGTTCGGATGACGTCCCCGTCACTCCTGGACGGGGTCGGTTTCGAGCAGGTAGTAGGGACCCGCGCCGAGCAGGTAGCTGTCGAGTTCGGCGCCGGTCGGGAAGCTGTTGAGGACGGCGGCGTCCCGCTCCCCCGGATGGCCGGCGGCGCCTTCCACGGAATCCATGCTCACGGTGTCTCCCTCGACTCGCCTCATTTGGCCTCGAACCATACGTTCGACGTCAGTCCCGAACAGGACGCAAAGGCCAGGAAAAAAACCACCTCTGAGCGGATTTTCGCAGCTCAGGATGGATCGTACGGACCCGAACAAGTATAGGTCACCCTTGCCGGAGTCCCGATCCCCCGATCGGCGCCGCCTCGCACGGCCGTCAGTCCCGCACGGGCGCCCCCTGTCCGATCCGCGCGTAGGCCCGCGGATCGGCGGACCTCAGGTAGGCGCCGTAGATCAGGCCGACGACGCCGACCAGCACCACGACGGCGGGCAGCGCCCAGTTGAGCGCCGAGTCCGGCGGGGTGCCGAGCAGGGCGGAGAAGTTGGTGAACGCGACGTACAGGACGGCGAACAGCGCCAGCCCGGCCAGCACCGGGGCGATCGCCACGTTCCAGGCGCTCTCCCCCCGCCGTTCCTTGCGGAAGAAGCCGACGACCGCGACCGAGGTGGCGACCAGCAGCAGGATCACGCCCAGCGCGCCCAGGTTGGTGAACCAGTTGAACAGCGTGCCCATCGGGTCCCCGCCGAACAGGCCGAAGGCGAGCACGACGACCGCCGCGAAGACGGTCTGACTGACCGACCCCATGTACGGCGAGCCGTGCCTGGGGTGTGACAGTCCGAGCTTCTCGGGCAGCACACCCTCACGGCCGAGCGCGAAGAAGTACCGCGCGACCGCGTTGTGGAAGGAGAGCGTGGCGGCGAACACCGCCGTGATCAGGAAGACCTGGCCGAGGGTCGAGAAGGCCGGGCCGAGCGCCCGTTCGCCGAGCACGAAGACCAGTTCGGGGCCGTGCTCGCGGGAGGCGGCGATGACGTCGCCCGGTCCGGCGCCCATCGCGGTCGCCCAGGCGGTGAAGGCGTAGAAGACACCGATCACGGCGACGGCGATGTAGGTGGCCCGGCTGACGGTCCTGCGCGGGTCCCGGCACTCCTCGCTGTAGATCGCCCCGGACTCGAAGCCCATGAAGGCCGCCATCGTCCACAGGAACGCGGCGCCGACCGCCCCAGTGGTCAGCGCGTTCCAGCCGAACGGCTCCAGCGACAGCCCCTGCGGGGCGGTGGCGATCTGGGAGATGTCGAAGACCAGGACGAGCAGGCCCTCGCACACCAGCAGGACGGCGAGCACCCTGGCGTTGAGGTCGATCCTGCGGTAGCCGAGGAGGGCGATGACCGCCAGGAAGACGAGCGAGACGATCCACCAGGGCACCTCGACGCCCAGGACCCCGGAGAGGAATCCCGAGGTGCTGAAGCCGAGCAGGCCGTACAGCCCGACCTGCATGGCGTTGTATGCCACCAGCGCCACGAAGGCGGCGCCGACACCGGGGACACGGCCGAGACCGTGGGTGATGTAGGCGTAGAAGGCGCCCGCGTTGGAGATGTGACGGCTCATCGCGGCGTATCCCGCCGAGAAGAGGGCGAGCACCGCGGCCAGGATGAGGAACATCAACGGCACGCCGAGCACACCGGTGGTCGCGAAGTTCTGTGGGGTCCCACCCGCCGCGACGGTCAGCGGGGAGGACGCGGCGACCACGAAGAACACGATGTCCGGCACGCCGATGCGTCGGCGTGACAGCGTGGCCGGGGTGGCTGCCGATTCGTTGACGGCCATGGCGACCCTCCATTGGGACAGAACAGAAGTGTGGGGCGGCACGGAGACATGTTTCGTTCGTACCCGTACGAACCACGTGGCCGGGATCGTATGTGCTCAAATGAAGTTGGCGCAAGAGCCCTTTCCCACAGACCGAAAGCCCGGCCCGCGTACCGTCGATGAAACCGGGGCGAACGGCGAACCCCCGCTTTACCCTCCCCTCCGACCTGCGGGTTCACCGACATACCACGAAAAATCGCGATATTGTTCGAGCAGTTCGTTTGACTCCAAACGACTTATCGCCGGCCTTGACCATCGCCATTGGCAGGTCCTAGTTTGTTTGGAGTCAAACGGTTAGGAGAACTCCATGGGCACCGGTCAGGCCCTGTCGTGGTTCGACCCGCCGACGGGAGTTCTCCCGGCGCCGCACCGCATCGACCCCTGCCCCTCCCCGTACCACCAGGAGTAATGAAATGAAGGTCATCGTCGACATGGGCGTCTGCAAGGACCACGGGCAGTGCGTCTTCTCCGCGCCCGAGGTCTTCCGGCTCGACGAGAACGGCAGGCTGGCCTACGAGCCCGACGTGGACGAGGCGCTGCGCGACGCCGTCGAGGAGGCCGCCGACGTGTGCCCGCTCCAGGCCATCACGGTCGAGGGATGACGGTGGCAGCGAGCCGGATCGTGATCGCGGGCGCCTCCATGGGCGGCCTGCGAGCGGCGGAACGACTGCGGGCGGGTGGTTTCACCGGGGAGATCGTCGCGGTCGGCGACGAGCGGCACCTGCCGTACAACCGGCCGCCGCTGTCGAAGGAGGCGCTGGCCTCGGAGGTCACGCACGAGGCGGTCGCCTTCAGGCTCCGCCCGGCGGTGGCCGACGTGATATGGCGGCTCGGCGTCCCGATCGCCTCGGCCGACCTGGCCGCACGGGCCGTACGGCTCGCCGACGGCACCGAGATCGGCTACGACGGGCTGGTGGTGGCCACCGGGATGCGTCCGAGGCGGCTGCCCGTGCCCGGCCCCGAGGGACGGCACGTGGTGCGGACGATTGAGGACGCGGCGGCGCTGCGCGCGCGACTGCTGCCGGGAACCAGGGTGCTGGTCGTCGGGGCCGGGTTCATCGGCTGTGAGGTCGCCGCGACCGCCCGCGTGCTCGGCTGCCAGGTCACCGTGGTCGCCCCCGAGGCCGAGCCGATGCTCCGCCCGCTCGGCGCCGGACTGGGGGCCGCGCTCCGGCGCCGTCACGAGGAGGAGGGGGTGCGGTTCCTGCTGGGCCGTACGGTCAGGCGCTTCCTCGGGGAGGGTTCCCCGGCGGGTGCCGAGTTGTCCGACGGGACCGTGGCCGAGGCCGACGTGGTCGTCGAGGCGGTCGGCTCCGCGGCCAACACCGAGTGGCTCGGGGGCAACGGCCTGGACCTGTCCGACGGTGTGCTCTGTGACAACGCGCTGCGGGTCGAGGGCCGTCCCGGCGTGGTCGCGGTCGGCGACGTGGCGCGCTTCCCCAACCCCCGCTACGACGACGTCGCCCGGCGGGTCGAGCACTGGAGCGTTCCGACGGACACGGCCAAGCGCGCGGTGCCGACCCTGCTGGCCGACCTCGGGCAGGCCGGGCACGATCCGGCCCCGTTCACGCCGCTGCCGACCTTCTGGAGCGACCAGTACGACCTGCGCATCCAGTCCTTCGGCGCCCCGGGGCTCGGCGGCGACGACATCCGGGTGCTGGAAGGCGATCTCGGCGGGGAGGTCGCGGTCGGCTACCACGACGGCGGCGGACTCGTCGGCGTGGTCATGATCGGCCTGCCCTCGGCCCTGGCCCGCTACCGCACCGAGCTGATGCGGGCACCGGCGACGGTCTGACCCCGCGTCCCGCGAGGGGAACGGCCGACGCGCACTCCACGCGACGGCACAGCCGTGCCGGCGTCGGAGCGCCGCACGGCCTTCCCGGAGGCCGGGAACACACGGGTGCCCGGCGGGACACGGCTGGCGCCGAGCGGCGTGACGTTGTTCAGTGAGGGCATGAGCGCGGGCAGGGGCCGGGTCGCCGTCGTCGCGATGACGCCGGGCGGTACCCGGCCGCCCGTGGGCGGCGACGTCTCCTGGAGGCCTCAATGAGTGACACCCCCGTCCTGGCCGACTCCGTCAGGATCACCGACGACGCGGTGGAGATCCTCGACCGGCGCGTCTACCCCTTCGAGGTGCGCTGGGTGCGCTGTACGACCAGCGAGGAGGTCGCGACGGCCATCGAACGGATGGTCACGCAGAGCTCCGGACCGTTGTTCGCGGCGACCGCCGGACTCGTCCTGGCCGCCCGCGAGGCCCGGCGGGAGCCGCCGGAGGAGGCCGCCGCCCACCTGCGCCGGGCGGGAGCCAGGCTCATCGCGACACGGCCGACGAACAACCACATCCGCGACGCCGTACAGGGAGTGCTCGGGGTGGTGCTCGACGGGCGGGAGGCGACCTCGGGCGCTGAGCTGGTCGAGGCGGTCACCCGGGCCGCCAACGCGCACGACGCCGCCTACCGGGCGCGCAGCGCCGCCCTGGGCCGTCACGCGGCGAGCCTGCTCGGTGACGGCGCGCGGGTGCTCACCCACTGCTGGGCCGACGCCTTCCTCATCGCGACCGTGCGGGCGGCGCGGTCCGCGGGCAAGCACCTGGAGTTCGTCTGCACCGAGACCCGCCCCTACCTGCAGGGCGCCAGGCTCACCGCGGCCACGCTCGTCGAGATGGGCTACCGGCCGACCCTGATCACCGACGGGATGGTCGCGGCCGCGCTGGCCGACGGGCTCGCCGACGTGGCGCTGACCGCGGCCGACCGGGTCACGCTCGACGGTCACGTGGTCAACAAGGTCGGCACACTGGGGGTCGCCCTGGCCGCGAACGCCTTCGGCGTGCCGTACCACGCGCTGATCGACGCGCCGGACCCGCAGGCGCGCACGATCGACGACGTCGTGATCGAACGGCGTGACGGCGACGAGGTGCTGCACGTGCTGGGACGACGCACCGCGGCCGAGGGGGTCGTCGGCTACTACCCGGCCTTCGACACCACCCCGCCGCGCCTGGTGACCAGAATCGTGACCGAGCACGGCGTCTACGAGCCGTCCCGTGTCCGCGACCACTTCGCCGTTTCCGGCCGCACCGAGGAGAGCTGATGGTTCACATCGAAACCGACACCCCGCCGTACCCCGTGGGCGTCACGTCGGCCCTCGCCTGCGAGCCCGCCCCCGACCTCGTGGAGGTGCTTACCCGATGACCGGATGGACCGTGCTCGACATCGAGGGGACGACGAGTTCCACCGAGTCCGTACACGTGGGGCTCTACGCCTTCGCCAGGCCCAGACTCGGACCGTGGATCGACGCGAACCGGGACGACCCCGAGGTCCGCGCCGCCGTCGAGGAGATCGGCGGCGGCACCACCGAGGAGGTCGTGAAGGTGCTGCACGACTGGATGGACCACGACGTCAAGGCGACGCCGTTGAAGACACTGCAAGGGCGGATCTGGGCGGAGGGGTTCGCGGCGGGCGAGCTGACCGCGCACTTCTTCCCCGACGTGGCCCCGGCCCTGCGCGCCTGGCACGCCGAGGGGAGGCGTCTGGCGGTCTTCTCCTCCGGCTCGGTCTCCGCCCAGCGCCCGTGGTTCACGCACACCGGGGACGGGGACCTGTCCGTCCTCGTCGAAGGGTGGTTCGACACGGTGAACGCGGGGCCGAAGCGGGAGGCGTCGTCCTACCGGCGCATCGCCGCCGAACTCGGCGGGACGGATCTGCTCTTCCTGTCCGACGTACCCGCCGAGCTGGACGCGGCCGCCGCCGCGGGCTGGCGGACCACGGGCCTGCGCCGTCCTGGCGAGCCGGGTGAGAACGCCGACTTCGGCCCGCACCCGGTCGTCGCGTCCTTCGAAGAGCTGGGCTTCGGGGGGCCGGGCTTCGGGGGGCCGCGATGAGCGCCGGGCGGGACTCCCGTACGGCGGAGCTGGTCCTCGGGGCCGGTGCCCGGCTGGCCGCCGAGTCGGCGCGTTTCGCCGGGCTCGGCTGGATGCGCGGCACCTCGGGCAACCTCTCCGAGGTCGTCAGCCGTGACCCGCTGCGGCTGGCGGTCACCGCCAGCGGTCTGGACAAGGGCGAGCTGACCGCCGCGGACGTCTCGGTCGTCGGCCCCGCGGGTGAGACGGTGCCGGTCGAGGGCGTCGAGCCGCGCAGGCCCTCGGCCGAGGCGGGCCTGCACGCCCGGGTCGCGGCGCTGACCGGCGCGGGCGCGGTCGTGCACGTCCACACCGTCAACGCCGTCGTCGCCGGGCACCACTGGCCAGGGGGCGTGCCGCTGCGCGACATCGAGATGCTCAAGGGCATCGGACGGCTGGCGCACGACGACGAGGTGGTCGTCCCGGTGATCGCCAACAGCCAGGACATGGCCGAACTCGGAGACCGTTTCGAGGAGGCTCACGACGCGGCCGTCCCGGCGGTGATCGTGGCCCGGCACGGCCTGTACGCCTGGGGCCGGGACCTGACGCACGCCAGGCACGTCACCGAGTGCGTCGAGTGGCTGCTCGCCTACGCCGTCGCCGTACGTTGAGGGACCGCGCCGGCCCCTCAACGTACGGAGCCTCCGCCCGCGACACGGCGCGACGCGGGCGGAGGCCGTCGCCGTACCCGGCCGGTCGCCCGCGCGGATAACCGCTGGCCGCGTGCCGACCGTGCGTGGCAGGGTGTGACGGTGCCCGACCTGACCGGACTGCCGCGTTCCGTCACCGAGGCCGTCGCCGCCGAGCGTGACGGCGGACGGCTGCGTTACCTGTTCTTCTGGGGCCACCGGCCGCCGCGCGGGGGCGGCACCGGCGCCGGATGCCTCAGCCAGTGGTGGCGGGCGTCCTTCCCCGCGGAGAACGCCTTCGGCGGCGGCGAGCACGTCTTCCCCTCCGCCGAGCACCACATGATGGCGCACAAGGCGTGGCTGTTCGGCGACGACGAGACGGCGGCGGCGATCCTCACGGCCACGCACCCCGGCGAGGCCAAACGACTCGGCCGCGAGGTCCGCGGCTTCGACGAGGCCGTGTGGGAGGAGCACCGGTACGCGACCGTCGTGCGCGGCAACACCGCCAAGTTCGGCGCGCACCCGGAGCTGGGGGACTTCCTGCTCGGCACCCGGGACCGGGTCCTGGTCGAGGCCAGTCCCGTCGACCCGATCTGGGGCATCGGGCTGGCCGCCGACGACGAACGCGCCGCCTCCCCCGCGACCTGGCGGGGTCTGAACCTGCTCGGCTTCGCCCTCATGGACGTCCGCGACGTCCTTGAGGGAGCCCGCTGAGAACGGGCCCGTGAAAGCGATCCGGTGGATCGGGTGAGAAGGGGTGACCGCCGACCGCGTTGGAAACGGGAGACCTTCGTGACCTCGATCTCATGGGCCGTCCGTGCGGGGAGCCCCGAGGCCGTGCCTCACTCCCTCGACGAGGCCGAGTGGTTCGGCGCGATCTTCGACGCCCACTTCGCCGAGATCCACCGCTACGCCGCCCAGCGGCTGGGCGACGACGTCGCGGAGGACATCGTCTCGGAGACCTTCCTCACGGCGTTCCGCAAACGGTCGCGTTACGACCCGTCCCGCGCCGGGGTCCGTGCCTGGCTGTACGGCATCGCGACCAACCTCATCGGCAGGCAGCGCCGCGTCGAGGTGCGCACGCTGCGCGCGCTCGGCCGGCACGGCCCCGCGCCCGACGCCCCCGGGCACGAGGAACGCGTCGCGGCGCGGGTCAGCGCGGAGAGCCTGCGGCCGAGTCTCGCCGCCGCCGTCGCCGAACTCCACCAGCGTGACCGCGACGTGCTGCTCCTGGTCGCCCTCGCCGACCTCAGCCATGAGGAGGTCGCGGCGGCCCTGGGCATCCCCTACGGAACCGTGGGATCACGCCTGAACCGGGCCAGGCGGAAGCTGCGCGCCATCCTGGGTGAGACCAATCCGATGCTCGACCCCGAGGAGACCCGCCGTGGATGAGCTGGAGACGCTCCGCGAGCTGTACGGCGAGCCACGGCCCGACCCGATCCTCAAGGCCAAAGTGCGCCAGGCCCTGGACGCCGAGGCCAGGCGGCCACGCCTGAGGTTCGTCAAGGGGATCACCGGGGCTCTCGCCGCCACGGCGACGGTGGGCACGGTGGTGGCCACGGCGGTGGCGGTGGCGGTCGTGGTCACGGGGGCCACGACCGCCGGGCCGGGGCGGGCGCCTTCTTCGGCGGCGTCGCCGTACGTCACGGAGAGCGCGACCGTCTCCGGGCGGTCGATCCTGCTGGCCGCCGCGGTGACCGCCGAGGCGGACGTCGCCGCCGACGGCCCGTACTGGCACGTCAGCAAGCTGAACCGGCGGACCTACCCGGAGTCGTTCGGCGGCGACGGCGACCGTTACCGGGTCGTCGAGTCACGACTCACCGAGCAGTGGGTCGCCGAGGACGGCGACGGGATCTGGGTCGGGACCCGCTCCCTGGGCGCGCGCCCGGCGAGCGAGGCCGACGAGGAGGCCTGGCGCCGTGACGGCTCCCCCGCCACGTGGCCGGTGCCCGGCGGGACGTTGTCCGCCGCACCCGACCGGGGCCGGCTCAGAGCCGTGACCGACGGGACGGCGTTCAGCATGGCGGGCAAGCCCATGACCCTCGAACAGATCAGGGCGCTGCCCACCGATCCCGTCGCCCTGCGGGAACAGGTCGCCGAACTGGTCAGGGACGCGCCGGGCGGCTCTCTCGACGGCGTCGTCGCGGACGCGCTCAGCGGCCTGCTGTGGAGCAAGCCGTCGCCGCCGAAGGTGCGCGCCGCCGCCTACCGGGCGCTCGCCGACCTGCCCGAGGTGCGTTATCTCGGTGAGACGAAGGACGAACGGGGCAGGGCCGGGGCGGCCTTCTCCTTCACCCTGCAGACCGCCGGCGCCACACGGCTCCCGGTGGCCGTGCGGCGGACCCTCGTCATCGACCCCGTCACCTCACAGGTGCTGTCCTCGACCGTCACCGGCAAGCCGGGCAACGGGGACGACCAGGTCGAGGTGGTCCTTGAGGCGGGCTGGACGACCGGAAGGCCGGCCGTCCCCGCCCTCCCGGTCAGCTGAGACAGGCGGGCTCGGTCGCCAGGTCGCGGAGCAGGTCGGCGAAGGCGAGCGCCTGCTCGGCCGTCATGCGGGGCTCGGGGCCGACGTAGAAGACCACGATGTCGCCGTTGAGCGACGTCGTGGCGGTGAACGGAAGCGTTGGGGAGATAACCATGATGCTCCGCATTCTTGCCTGCCCCACCGACAGTTCGCACATGGTTTACGCCCGCGGAGGCCCGGTGGAGGCCTGATGGAGGAAGGCTTGTACCGGACGCCGTGACGGGAGAGGGCGGCGTCCCCACCGGCCGAAGCCCCATCGGGCGGTGGGGACGCCGTCCGTACGGCGCGGTCCTCACGCCAGGCCCGCGATGTCCTCCGCCCAGTGGCAGGCCACTCGGTGTCCCGGGACGACCTCTCTGACCTGCGGGACCTCCTCCGCGCAGCGGGTCTCCCTGCGGAAGGGACAGCGGGTGTGGAAGGGGCAGCCGCTCGGCGGGGCGGCCGGGCTCGGCAGGTCCCCGCTGAGGATGATCCGCTCCCGCCGCGCCTCGGCCACCGGATCGGGCAGCGGAACCGCCGACATCAGCGACACGGTGTAGGGGTGCAGCGGGCGTTCGAACAGCTCCCCCGAGTCCGCCTCCTCGACCAGCCTGCCGAGGTACATCACGCCGACCGTGTCGCTCATGTGCCGAACCACGGCCAGGTCGTGGGCGATCAGCAGCGTCGTCAGCGACAGCGTCCGCTTGACCTCCTGGAGCAGGTTGACGATCTGCGCCTGGACCGAGACGTCGAGCGCGGAGACCGGTTCGTCGGCGATCAGCAGGTCGGGTTCGAGGATGATCGCCCTGGCGATGCCGACCCGCTGGCGCTGGCCGCCGGAGAACTCGTGCGGGTAACGGTGTTCGGCCGTGCGTGGCAGCCCCACCTGGTCCAGCGTGTTCAGCACCTTGGCGCGCCGCTCCCCGCGCCCGCCGGGCACGCCGTGCACGCGCAGCGACAGCTCCAGGATGTCGCCGACGCTCTGGCGCGGGTTGAGACTGGCCATCGGATCCTGGAAGACCATCTGCATCCGGCGGCGCATCGGGCGCAGCGCGCGCTCCCGCATCCCGGCCAGGTCGACGCCGTCGAAGAGCACGCTGCCCGAGGCGACCGGTTCGAGGCGCAGCAGCGCGCGGCCGAGGCTTGACTTGCCGCAGCCCGACTCCCCGACCAGCCCGTACGTCCGCCCCTTCGGCAGGTCCAGGCTGACCCCGTCCACGGCGCGGACGTACTCGACGGGGCGGTTGGTGACCGCGGCGCGCCTGGCCGGGTAGCGCACCCGCAGGTCGCTGATCCGCACCAGCGGCTCGGGGCCCTCCCCCTCGGCGGGGGCGGCAGGCTCCCGCACAGAGGCAGAGGCAGAGGCAGAGACGGGAACGGGGACCGGCGCGTCGCCCGCCGGGTGGACGCACCGGAACCGGTGGCCGGGAGAGTCGTCGGTCATGGGCAGGTCGGGGACCATGCAGGCCTCGTCGGCCACCGCGCACCGGGACGCGAACGAGCACCCCGACTCCCAGGGCAGCCGGTCGAACGGCGAGCCAGGGATCGGGGTGAGCGGTGTGTCCTGCGGGGAGTCGAGGGCCGGGATCGAGGCGAGCAGGCCACGGGTGTAGCGGTGCATGGGCATGCGGAACAGTTCCTCCGCCGAGGCCGTCTCGACGACCCGCCCGCCGTACATCACGCTGACCCGGTCGGCCAGGCCCGCGACGACGCCCAGGTCGTGGGTGATCATCAGCAGGGCGGCGCCGTGGTCACGGGCCAGCCTGGCCAGCAGTTCGAGGACCTGGGCCTGGATCGTGACGTCGAGCGCCGTGGTCGGCTCGTCGGCGATGAGCAGCTTGGGGCCGCACGCGATCGCTGTGGCGATCATGACGCGCTGGCGCATGCCGCCGGAGAGCTGGTGCGGGTACTGCCGCATCCTGCGGCGCGGGTCGGGGATGCCGACCTCGCGCAGCAACTCCTCCGCGCGGGCCCCGGCCGCCGCCTTCGACAGGTCGGTGTGCCGCAGCAGCACCTCGGTGATCTGCACTCCGATCGGCACGACCGGGTTGAGCGAGGTCATCGGGTCCTGGAAGACCATCGCCAGGTCACGGCCGCGCCTGGCCGACAGCTGCCGGTCGTTCAGCGTGGTCAGGTCCTCGCCGTCGAACACGATCGCGCCCTCGACCCGCGCCGAGTCGGGCAGCAGCCCGAGCAGCGCCAGCGCGGTCGCGGACTTGCCGCAGCCGGACTCGCCGACCAGCGCCACGACCTCCCCGGCCTCGACGGTGAGGCTGACGCCGTCCACGGCGGCGATCGCGGGCTGGGCGGAGGCGAACCGTACCCGGAGGTTCCGTACGTCGAGCAGGGACATGGTCACCTCGTGGTCTTCGGGTCGAGGACTTCGCGCAGGGCCTCACCGACGAGGGTGAAGCCGAGCGCCGTGACGGCGATGCAGGCGCCGGGCAGCAGCGCCAGATGGGGGGCGCTCTCCAGCCTGGCCTGTGCCTTGACCAGCATGCGGCCCCACTCGGCGACCGTCGGGTCGGCCTGCCCGAGGCCGAGGAACGACAGCGCGGCCACCTCGATCGTCGCCGTCGCCAGGACGAGGGTGGCCTGCACGATCACCGGACCGACCGAGTTGGGCAGCATCTGGCCGAACACGATCCGGCTCGTCGGCACGCCCACCGAACGGGCCGCGACCACGTAGTCCAGGCCTCGCTGGGCGAGCATCGACCCTCTGAGCAGGCGGGCGAAGACCGGCACCTGCGCCGCCGCGATGGCGATCATCACGGCGACCGGACTGCGGCCCATCACGGCGGCGACGCTCACCGCCAGCAGCAGCGCGGGGATCGACAGCATCACGTCGGTCACCCGCATCGCCAGCGTGTCGACCCAGCCGCCGAGCCCTCCGGCGAGCAGGCCGACCAGCGCCCCGACGAGCAGGCCGAGCCCGGTCGCGGTGACGCCGATCACCAGCGACTGCCGCGCGCCGTACACGAGCTGGGTGAACAGGTCGGAGCCGAAGCTGTCGAGGCCGAGCAGGTGGCCGGGGCCCGGCCCCGGCACGGACGACGGGGTGATCTTCCCCGCCCACTCGGCGCTGCCCGGCTCGTACGGCGTCAGCAGCGGCGCGGCGAGCGCGATCACCGTGAACAGCAGCACGATGACGCCTCCGGCGACCGCGGATCCGCGGCGGAGCAGGCGGCGCAACGCGACCCGCCACGTCCCGCCGGCCCGCACCGGGACGGCCCCGGCGGTCGGGGCGCTCATCGCTGCCTCGCCCTGGGGTCGATGACCGCGTACGACACGTCGACCAGCAGGTTGACGATCGCGTAGATGACCGCGATGAACAGCACGAATCCTTGGAGCACCGGATAGTCCAGATGGTTGACGGCGGTGAACAGGAACTCCCCGACCCCGTTGAGCGCGAACACCGTCTCGGTGAGCACCGCCCCGGCCAGCAGGGCACCGGCCTGCAGGCCGATCGTGGTGGAGACGGGCAGCAGCGCGTTGCGCATGACGTGCCTGCGCCGGATCACGGCCCGGGTCAGGCCCTTGGCGCGCGCGGTGCGGACGAAGTCCTCGTTCATCACTTCCAGCACCGAGGCCCTGGTGATCCGCACGATGATCGCCAGCGGGATCGCCCCGAGGGCCATCGCGGGCAGGATCAGGTGCCGCAGGGCGTCCCAGGCGGCGTCCCACTCCCCGGTCAGGACCCCGTCCAGCACGTACAGGCCGGTCGGGTGGGTCGCGTCGAGCCTGACATCCTGGCGTCCCGCCGTCGGCAGCCAGCCGAGCCGGATCGCGAAGACGTACTTCAGGAGGTAGGCCAGGAAGAACACCGGGACCACGACCCCCAGCAGGGACGCCCCGACGGACAGGTGGTCCAGCGGGCCGCCCCTGCGGCGGGCGGCGAGATAGCCGAGCGGGATGCCGGCCACGACCGCGAGGCCGAGCCCGGCGACCGCCAGTTCGACGGTCGCCGGGAAACGCTCAAGGAAGCTGTCCACCACGCTCTGGCCCGTCCTGATGGAGGAGCCGAGGTCGCCCCGCACGAGCCGCCCGAGGAAGAGCAGGAACTGCTCGGGAAGCGACCGGTCGAACCCGTACAGGTGGTTGACCCGGTCGATTCCCTCCTGGGTGGCCTGTTCGCCGAGCAGTGCCCGCGCCGGGTCCCCGGGCAGCAGCCGCAGCCACACGAACAGCAGCAGGCTGAGGCCGAACAGCACCGGCACGACCAGGGCCAGGCGCCGGGCGACGAAGGCGATCATGTCGTCTGTTCCCTAGCCCTTGATCTGGAGGTTGTTCCACACCTCGGCCGCGAGCGGGCTGGTGACGTAACCGGAGATCCTGGGCGAGAGCGCGAGCGAGGGGACCGGGTGGGCCACCGGGATGCCCGGCAGCAGGTCCATGAGCTCCTTGCTCACCGTGGCGTACTTCTCGCCCTGCTCGGTGAGGTTGCGCGCGCTGCGCGCCGCGGCGACCGACTCGAACAGCTTCTTGTCCTCGAAGCCCCACTCGACGGTCTTGCGGCCGAAGAAGATGCCGAGGAAGGTGTCGGCGCTGTTCATGATGCCCGTCCCGCCGAGGAGGTACAGGCCGTGGTCGGTCTTGGCCTTGATCCTCTCCAGGTACTCGGGGCTCCACTTCTCCGGTACGGCGTTGACCTTCAGCCCGACCGCCTCAAGCTGGGTGCGGATCGCCACGAAGGTGTCCTCCGGGCTCGGCATGTACGGCCTCGACGTGCCGGTCGGGTAGTTGAAGGTGACCGTCTTGCCGACCGCGCCCGCCTCTTCGAGGAGCTTCTTCGCCTTGGCCGGGTCGTGGTCGTAGGTGGCGACGCTGTCGGCGTAGCCGTTGACCGGCGGCGGGATGAACTGCTCGGCGGGCTTGGTGCCCGCGGGCAGCGTCTGGGAGACGATCGCCTGCTTGTCCAGGGCGTGAGCGATCGCCTTGCGGACCCTGATGTCGGCCAGCAGCGGGTCGGCCTGGTTCATGCCGAGGTAGAGGATGTTGAGCGGCTCCCTGGGCAGGACCTGGAAGCCCGCGCCGGACAGCCCCTGCACGTCCGCAGGCGCGACCAGGTCGTAGCCGTCGATCTCACCGCTCTGCAGCGCCTGCAGCCGGGCGGTGCCGTCCGGGATGATCCGTACGACGATCTTGTCGATCTTCGGCTTCCCGCCCCAGTAGCCGGGGTTGGCGCGCAGCGTCAGCCGCTGTCCCTTCTCCCATGACTCGAACAGGTACGGTCCCGTGCCGGTGGGGTGGGCGGATGAGTACTCGTTGCGCCGGACGTCGCCGGAGGCGCCGGGGTCGTCGGCCTTGTACTGCTTCAGTGCGGCCGGGCTCTGCATGGCGAACGACGAGATGGCCAGCGCGGGGATGAGGCTGCCGTAGGGGCGGGTCAGCGTGATGGTGACCGCGTCGCCCTCGGCGGCGCAGCTCTTGTAGATGCTCTTGGTGAGTGCCGGGTTGTCGCTGGTCTTGAAGCCGGCGAAGACCAGTTGGTACAGGTTGCTGATGTTCTCGGCCTGCAAAGGACCGTTCCAGTTGTACCAGCGCTCGAAGTTGAAGCAGACGGCCTCGGCGTCGAAGGGTGTGCCGTCGGAGAACTTCACATCCTTGCGGAGCTGGAAGGTGTAGTTCAGGCCGTCGTCGGTCTGCGACCAGGAGGTCGCCAGGCCCGGCGCGGGCTCGGCCGTGCCGGGCTTGATCGACACCAGACCTTCGAAGATCTGGTTGGCGACCCGTGTGCTCTCGCTGTCGGCGACGAACGCCGGGTCCAGCGCGACCGGCTCTGAGGCGGCGGCGAAGACGAACGTCCCCGCCTTGTCGCCGCCCGCGGCCGTCTTCTGCGTGCCGCGTTCGCTGGAACAGGAGGTGATCGCCAGCGCGAGACCGGTGGCACCGGCGACTGCGATCAGGCGTCGGATGCGCGTGGTGGTTGGGCTCACGGGTCGGCCTTTCTTCAAAACAGATGGTTGGAGCTTGTCCCCCGACGGGTGCGCTCGCGCGCGGGTCAGCCCACGGCGGGCTCGGTGTCGATCTCTCCGACCCGCAGTTCGTCCGGGTTCTGGGGCAGGTCGGCGACGGCGGCGCGCACGCCCTCCGTGCCCAGCCTGTTCACCAGGTCGAGCGCTCCGAGGTTGGCCTTGAGCTGTTCGACGCTGCTGGCTCCGAAGAGCACCGAGGCCGTACGCGGGTGGGTGAGGGCGAAGGCGATCGCGAGCTGCGCGGCGGTCGCGCCCAGCTCCTCCGCCCGCGCGGCGAACGCGTCGCGGACCTTCTCTGCGTGCCTGGTCATGCCCGTGGGGCCGAGCGGGCGCTCGCTGCCTGCGGCGCGCCGCCCGGCCAGCACGCCGACGGCCAGCACGTTCGTCGTCTGGATGACCAGGTCCCAGCGCTCCATGACCTCGGCCAGCTCGCTGTCCTCGCCCATCTTCCTGGCGATGGCCGAGTACGGCAGCTGCAGCACGCTGGGCAGCGGCATGCCCTCCTGGTGCGCGTAGGCGCAGGCCTCGTCGATCTCGGCGGGGGTCGCGTGGTTGATGCCCCAGTACCTGGTCAGCCCGGCCTCCACCAGCCCGGCCATCTGACGGACGATGTCCTTCATGTCCACGACGGTCTGGAAGTAGTAGGCCGTGTCCGGGTTGTAGATGACGCAGTCGGCCGCGTCCACCCTGGCCCGGGGCAGGGACTCCGCGAGCTGGTCGCGGAAGGAGGGGCGCGGCCCGCCGTACCAGAGCTTCTCGGTGTGGAAGTAGTCCTCCCTGGCGATGCCCGCCGCGTCCCGCGCCGCCGCGAACCGCATGTCGGTCTCGGAGACCGGGTCGTCCGGCCGGGCGGCCGAGGTGTAGTGGCCCACGTCGAACCACGTGACCCCCGCGTTCCTCGCGGTCGTCAGGAACTCGACGATGTCCTCGTGACGCATCCGGTCGTAGGTGTGGTAGGAGCCGATGCTCAGCGCGGACACCTTGGGACCGTTAACGCCCAGGGAGTGATACCTCATCATGCGGCGGTGTCTCCGTACTCTCGGTTGGGTTCGACCAGCGTGGGCAGCACCGCAAAATTTGTCAATAGATTGACCGTCAATACATTGGCAGTCATCATGATGGTTGAATGTCCTGATCGTTCCCACCACCCAGACAAGCGGAGCCGTGCCGTTGCCCAGTGACCGCGCACCGAACGCCGAGACCGCGCCCGACGCCGTGGAGGACACCACCATGTGGTCCCTGATCGGCCAGGCGGTCGAGTCCGTCCCCCCGCAGATCCCCGGGGTCGACGACGAGGCCATGCGGCTGTGCATGACGCTGCACTGCGCGACGAGCCTCGTGTTCTACGACCTGTCCGCCACCCTCAGGCGCGCCGACGCCGTCGCCGCCCCCACGCTCAAACTGCTGCTGATCCTCTACATGTACGGGGAGATGGAGTCCCGGGACCTGATCAGGCTCTCCGGGATGAGCAGGGCCGCGGCCTCCGCCCTGCTCGACAAGATCGTCGGCCAGGAGATGATCGAGCGCCGCCTGTCGGAACGCGACCGCAGGACCCACATCGTCACCCTGTCGGAGAAGGGCAGGACCGCCTTCGTCGAGGCGTTCACCGTGTACAACGCCAGGGAGCGTTACTGGGCGGAGACGCTGACCCGCGCCGAACGCGACCAGCTCATCGGCCTCATCGGCAAACTGGTCAACGCCCGCCTCGACGACGGCAACCTCCGCCGCAGGCAGTGACATCCCACCGGCGGGAGCCCCGGGGGTCTTGAGAGCTCTGGGGCCCTCGGAGGCCCTGAAGGCCTTGGGGTCCTTGGAGGCCCCCTGGGGCACGACATGATCACGACACGTCCGTGCGGGATCGTCGCTCCCTACGATCACGATCTATGACAACTCGCCGTGTTTTGACGGTCTCCGCCGGAGCCCTGGCTCTTCTGTTCTCCATCCCGACCGCCGCGTCCGCGTACCCCGTCGTCGGCGCGCCCGAGCTGACCCAGAACCCGCTCTACACGGTGCCCGCCCTGCCCTCGGTCTCCTGCACTGCGGTCAAGGGCACCACCAAGGCCTCAACGACGGCCTATCTCAAGAAGGTCGTCGGCTGCCTGGACGCCGCCTGGGGCAAACGGGTGAAGAACTTCGTCCCGGCCGAGGTGACGATCAAGGACACCTACGAGCACAGCCCCTGCTACACCGGCATCAAGGTGTCCGGCTCCTTCGCCACCAGCTGCAACCGCTCCGTCGAGGTGCAGCTGCGCTCCGACTGGATCAAGGCCAAGTCCGAACTGCCCGTCCTCGTCGGGGTCGCCCGCGCCTACGCCGGGTTCGTCCAGACGCAGACGGGCATCAGCGAGGCCTGGTGGGCACTGCGCTACGACGGTGAGGAGGCCGAGATGAACGAGCAGACCCACCGCTTCTACCAGCAGGCCGACTGCCTGGCCGGAGTGTCCGTCAGGAGCCTCGGCCGTACGGCCCGCGACTGGGGGCGTCTGCTCTCCGCCGGAACGCCCAAGGAGTACGGCAGGTTCATCCCCAGGTGGTACGGCAAGCCCGCCAACCGTCTCGCCTGGTTCAAGGCCGGCTACGGATCGGGGAAGCCCGGCGCCTGCAACACCTGGAAGGCTCCCTCCCCCAAGGTCGCCTGACCTCCAAGCGGCGCGTCCCCTGGGACGCGCCGCACCCGGGAACGTCAGCCGCCAGGGAAGAGGCGAAATATCGGTATGTCGCTCCACAACGCCTCCCCCGCCGCGGTCAACGCCCACCACGCGCCCCCCGCCACCAGCAACCCGAGCGACACCGCCACCACGACCAACCGCCCAAGAGAACCCCAGGACCTCATACCGACTCAGACTCCGGCACAGGGCGTGGGGTTCGACACTTCCGGAGATCACGGCCTTCCCAGCAGAAGCCGTTCGACGTCACGCCAGAACTTGTCGAAGGACGGCCTGTCGAACAGCACGGAGAACGCTGCGGGATCACGCCGGGCGCGGGCGATCACCTCCGCGTCGTCCGGTTCGGTTTGGGCGATCAAACTTGGGCTCCGTCCGTGAGAACTGGTCGCCCTCTTTCACCCGATCCCGGGCACCGGGTTCTCGCCCGCCCTCAATGACGAGGGGCCGCCCCCGGGTTCCCGTTGGACGGCCCCTCATCGTGGCCGGTCACGCGTGCTCCGGTGTCCGGAGGTCAGGAGGAGGTGAGCAGGGTCAGTCCGTACTGCCGCAGGATCTCGTTGATGGGCACGTAGTAGGAACGGCCCCCCGCGCTGCAGTTGCCGGAGAAGCCGAGCAGGATTCCCTGCAGCTGACCGTTCGCGTAGAGGGGAGATCCCGGCGGGGTGCCGGGCTCGAAGCAGATGCTGGTCACGAGCAGGCCGGTCACCGTTCCCTGGGGCAGGCTCAGCGAGGCGTTCCTGCCGAGCAGGGTGCCGCACCGCCACCCGGTCGTACCGCCGAAGCCGCAGACCTGGGAGCCGACGGGAACCGGGGTGCTGCCACGAACCGGCAGGTCACGACCACCGGGGACCCTGAGGACGCCGACCGGTTCCCAGGCGGAGGTCACGCTGACCCAGGCGCTGGAGGGGATGGGGTAGGTCGAGGCACGGACGGTCCCCACGACCGCCCCGTTCGCCGCGCGCACGGTCTCGCCCGGAGAGCCGCAGGTCCCGGAGGTGACGAACCCGCCGGGAACAGCCGCCCCGACCGTGCAGCGGCCGTTGGTCCCGAAGGAGTCGCCGACGTAGATGGGGGCGCCCGTTCCGGCGAAGGCCACTCCAGGAGTGGACAGAAGAAGGCCGAAGATCAACAGAAGAGATATCCGTCGCATCATGACCTGACGGTAATTTTCACAAAGACAACTGCCAATAGTCATCCCGCCCGATCGTCGCGTATTCGCCGCCCCGCACCACGGCGAGGACACAGGCGTCCACGCGAACCACCGGGGTCGCCGGTTCCGAGCCCCGCCGTTCCCGTTCTCGTGATCGAACAGGAAGACCGGTGTCAGGCCAGGCCAGAGATCTCCGGCCCGGCTTCGCGGAGGAAACCGTCCAGCGGGCCGGGCCATCCGAGTCGGCCCTTGATCGGCCCGACAATTTCATGGACGGCGAAGTCAAAACGACTTGTCAGAAATGACAGGGCGTCACCGCAGGGCGTTCTCGGCCTGGTGAAGGCACAGAAAGCGCTTGCCCGGCCCCTCCTAGTCCGTATCGTCCATTTAGGACAATTTCATACTGGAAGTGGCTTTGCCGTTGAAACCGGAGGAAGCACACATGAGAAGTCGATTTACGGCCATGTCCGCCACCGCCTTGCTCACCGCGTCGCTGCTGGTGGGCTCCGCATCCCCCGCCCACGCCACCCTGACGGGCTGCACCACCTGGCAGGAGGGGTACGTCGTCCACAGCAAGTGCACGGGCGGCACAGGCACACAAGCGGTTTACGTGAGCGGCGTGCACGTGAACCCCGCGGTGGGATGGGTCGCCATGACCGGCCCCCGGGTGGGGGTGGGCGAGACATCGTCGGTCAACTTCCCGGGCACGGTGTGGTACCGAAGCACCACCCTGTACGACTGATACGACCCCGAACGGCATGACGGCGCCCCCACCTCTACGGAGGACCGGGGGCGCCGCCCATTCACCGGGCGCCCGGCTCCCTCCTGGAGGCATCGGAGGCTCCCTAGAGTTGATGGTCGACGCCACCTCTGCCCCGGAGGCACGATGAGTGTGAACGAGCGGCCGACCGGTTCCCGCCCGACCTGGCGGGAGGTACGTGACTACATGAACGGTCGCCGCCACGACCTCGCTCGCGTCGCGAGCCGGTTCCATGACGGTTGCCGGCAGGTGGGGGCGACACCCCTGCTGACCCGCGAGGACTGGCGGCTGGACGAGCCGCTCCCCCTCGACCGGATCACCCTGAAGTGGAGCGATCAGGCTCCTTCCCCGGTGGTGACGGGCGAGGAGCCGGAAGCCCGTTCGGCCCTTCCCGAGGACAGCGCGAACTACTCCGAGGCCATCGCCGGCCATGACCGGCCCGCCCTGTTCGAGAACCGGCCGTGCTACCGGTTGCTCGACGTGTCATGGCCGACGTTGGGCTTCACCGGCGGTTCCTACTTCGACGGTGTCAACGTCGGGGAGACCGCGGCGCACGAACTGGCGGCGGCCCGGCTGCTCCGCGAAGAACGACTCCCTTTCCGATCCCTCGTCGGGGACCCCACCGACCTGGGCAGACGTGTCGTGCTCCCCGCCGTCTCAATGCTGACCCTGCGGCAGGACCGTACGGGAGACATGACCTTCGTCCTGCACTGGCGCGACCCCGCCAAGGTCGCGCACGCAGGTGGCCTCTACCAGGTCATGCCGGTGGGCGTCTTCCAGCCGATCAGCGCCGCGTCGTCCAGCCAGGACTTCGACCTCTGGAAAGGAACGGCGCGGGAGTACAGCGAGGAGTTCCTGGGGCGCTCCGAGGTGTACGGCGAGACCTTCTCCTACGGGTCCTGGCCCTTCTACCAGCGGATGGAACAGGCGAAGGCCGAAGGCCGCCTCCGCTCCTTCGTCCTCGGACTGGGGATCGACCCGTTGACGTTCGCGGCGGACATCCTGGCCGTCACCGTGATCGAGGCGGACGTGTTCGACGAACTCTTCGAGGGCATCGTCAACGACAACGCCGAAGGGCGGGTCGTCGGGGTCGCCGGCATCCCGTTCCAGGCCGACCAGGTGAGCCGATACGTCCACCACGAGCCGATGCAGGCTGCGGGCGCGGCCGTGCTGGACCTCGCCTGGCGACACCGGCGGAACCTCACGTCATAGACCGGGCCGCCATATGACAGGTGGTGATACCGACGGCTCCGGCAGGCCGAACCGTCCCCCTGTCTTGTCTCAACGGAAAGTGCGGCGACAGGACGTGAACAGGAAGGCGTCCCCCCCTGTCCCGGAGAGCACTCCCGGCCTCCAGCGCGGCGACACGATCAGTCGGTTCGAGGAAGTGCCTCTCCGTCTCCCCGAGACAGAGACACCCTGTTCCCTTCGCACCTGAGCCGGTGCGCTTCCACCGCACGCACCTGACGCGGTGGTCACCCTCTCAGCCGGGTTGCCCCAAGCTCCCGCCGCCTTGGGGAGCGGCGAGCGTCAAGAGCTGATTAGGCTCAGCAGAGAGAGCCCTTGTACCAGGCGTTATGAACCTCGTAAGTAGTGCCGAGGTAGGTCCTTCCTGGCCCGACGCACTGGTCGTAGTCGCTCAGCGGCCACGTCCGTTCTACGCGGATGAGGACATGAGTGCTGGGGTCGCAGTGGTTGTAGTAGGCGGCGGCGAGGGCCGGGGTGGGGTCCCAGCCGCAGGCGAGTGCCTTTGTTTCAGCAGTGCTGGACGCAGATGCCGTGCCCGATGTTGCGAGCACGCCGAGCGTGGACAAAGCGGCTATACCAAGCGCGATGCTCTTCTTCTGGCGCTTCAGAGCGGAGATCATTTGTGCACCTTCCGGAGTGAGGATTTCCATTTCCGAGGGTCACGCACACCACACACTTGCGCCATAAGAAAACATGCCATTAAGCACTGGTTTACTGCCAATCCTGACACGCTGTCACACAGCAGGACGCCACCGTCCGGAAGGGCGGAGGCACCGCCTCGGGCGGGGGTGGGCGAGATATCGTCGGTCGACTTCCCGGGCACCGTGCAGGACCGAGGCACCGCCTTGTACGACTGACGCGACGCCGAGCGGTACGGCGACGCCCTCGCGGTGCGGCTCCAGGAAGGTGGGGGCGTCGTTGTCCGCTTCCGGCCAGGGAGCGGGACCGCTCTCCCGGGTTACCTTCGAGGCGCTCCCCCGAACGGTCTCGCCAACCCTCGTGAAAGGGCACCCCCATGTCCCTGATCAAACGCCTCGCCGTCACCGCAGCCGCCGTGGTTCTCGCGGCTCCACTGGCGGCGACCCCGGCCGCCGCCGCCACCGACCGCACCTTCGTCTGCGCTCAGGGAAGGTTGGAGAGCGGCGAGCCGATGTTCCACTTCCTGTGGCTGACCGGAGAAGGGTGCACTGGGCCCATGACCCCGCTGTCCTCCGGTCCCGGCGTGATCACCATCACCCCCTGGGGCAAGAGCTATAGCTGCCCGGGAGTGCTCGTATTGAGCGAATCCAGCGTTTTCACCAACGCGAAGGAATGCGTCTGGCTGTAGCGGCTCGACGGCGCCCCCGCCCAGAAGGACGGGGGCGCCGTTGCTTGCGGCCGTCGGCGTCGCGGGGCAGACTGGTGGCTCATCGCCCTGAAGGGTTCGTGACTTGTAAGTCACTCAGATCTTGGGCCGCTCTCGCCTGTACGTACTCATCAGCCCCACGAGGGTTCGCAACAACATGGTGAGGCCTCAGGTCCAGCCGAGTGCGATCGTCCTCATCACCCCTGTGAGGGGTCCCAACGTGACGTACCTCGCTCCGTCGCTGGCGAAGAAGACCCGCCTCATCGCCTCTGGGGGGTCGTAACCAATGCTTGATCGCCAGCCGCGCTTCTTTGAGTGCTGGTTCTCATCGTCCCTGTGAGGAGTCGCAGCACCGCCAGAATGCCGTCAGCCGTTGCCTACCAGTGAGACTTCCTCATCACCCTTCGAGGGCCCAGACGTGACGGCGCCCCCGCCTCTACGGAGGACGGGGGCGCCGTGGTGTACCTACCCTGGGCCTCGCCCTCGAGGCGGCCGGCTTGTAGCGCGCGGCAGTCTTCGGTGGCGTGGTAGCGGTCACCGGCGCCTGTCGTGCCGACTTGGCTCGCTGGGTCCTCCTGGGGTACTGCTCGGAGGGCGGGCGACGGAGCGTCCTCGGCTATGGACAATCCGGTAGGGCCAGCGCATGCTCCAGGTGACTTGTCCCTCATCCGATGGGAGTCCCGATGGTTCGCCGTGTCTTGTCTGTCCTCGGGATCGTCACGGTACTGGTGATGATGGCGGGACCCGCGCACAGTGCGAACGTGATCCGCTCGCCGCAGGTGGCTGGCGCTCGCTGATAGGACGGCGCCTCGCTCTCCGCGCGAAGGGCGGGGCGCCGTCATGCTCTACTCAGCCTCGGCCGCCTGCAACAGCGGCCCCAACTGGAGCAGGGCGCCTGCCCGGTCAGGAAGTGAGAACGGTCTCCCGGGTCACTTTCGAGGCGTTTCCCCGAACGGTCTCGCTGGCCCTCTCCGTGAAAGGGCATCCCCATGCCGCCGACCAAGCGTCTTACCGTCACCGCGGTCGTGGCTGCCCTCGCCGAACCCCTGCTGACGGTTCCGGCCACGCACGCCGCTGGGTCCTACGTCTGCGCAAGCGGGACCTATTTCACTGTCAGACCTGATGGGAACGGCCCTTCGCATGTCTGGGGTGAGGGCTGCGTAGGATCGGGAGACGGAGGCGTCACTCAGATCAGGGGATCGCCAGATCGTCTACCGACATCCCCCGGTGCCTCGCCGCACCTGGTGAGAACGTCTTTGACCGATCAGCGCCTCTGGGCGTCTGCCACCGCCTCGGGGCACTGTCAGCGCCCGCGTTGGCAAGGTCCCGCCCTGCTCTCCCCTCCGGTCTACCGGCACACGGCGCCACAGGCAACAGCCCTACAGCGGCCCCGCAGAAGGTATGTACGGCAAGGGCGTGGAGCGGGCGACGGCGTCGGCCGGTGACGGAGCCGGGCAGAAGCGGTCCCGCCCAGGCAGTGCCCCGGTGGTGAGGAAGGAGTTCATCGCCTCGTCGGCGCAGCTGCCGAGGCCGACGACGCCGTGGCCGCCCTGGTCGACCGTGATCATGGCGGCTCGTCGTCCGAGCGCGGCGCGCAGGCCTCGCGCGCTCGCCAGGGGCGTGACCGAGTCGCGGGTGTTCTGCAGGATCAGCACGTTGCGCGGCCCGTGACCGGTAACGGTCACCGGCGGCTCCACCGGCCGGGTCGGCCACGCCGCGCACGGCCAGAGGTTCGACGGCATGCCCGCCGTCACCGGCCACGCCCGCCGATCGGCCGCGACCTGCCGGGCGTGCAACGCCACGCTGCGCGGCCAGGCGACGTCATCGCAGATCACCGCGTAGAGCGCGGCGACACGGTTGTCCGCCGGTGTCTCCGCCGTCCCGGTGCCACTGCCACCGATGACACCGCCGACGGAGAGCAGCCGGTCCAGTCGCGTCAGGATGGTGGTGTCCACGGTGGATCCTGGGATGGCGGCCGCCAGTTCCTGCCAGAGCTCGGCCATGAGCGGGAAGAAGCCGTCGAAGTAAAGCCCCACCCGGGTGATCTCGCGCAGTGCGTTGCCGTCGAGTACGGGGCCGCCCGGGTTCGGCAGGGGCTGCCGGTCGAGGGCCGCGGTCAGTTGGTCATACGTGCGCCTGACCTCGTCCGGCGTCGCGCCGAGACGGTAGACGGCGTCCCGCTCGGCTGCGAAGGCGAGGAGGTCGGGCAGGCGCACGGCGACCGCCTGGCTCCAGGCCCGCCACAAGTCCCGCCACACCAGACCCGGGTCGACCGCGCTGTCCAGCACGATCCGATCGGTGCGTCCCGGGAACAACGAAATGTAGACGGCTCCCAGATAGGTGCCGTAGGAGACGCCGAAGTAGGACAGTTTCGGCTCACCGAGTGCGGCTCGGATGCGGTCCATGTCCCGGGCCGTGTTGGCCGTGGTGACGAACGGAAGCAGATCGCCGGAATGCTCGGCGCAGGCGGCTGCGGTGTCCCGTGCGAAGGCGAGGTTGCGCTCGATGCCACCGTCCGGCGCCGGGTAGGGCACCAGCAGCGTGAACTGCCTCATGAGATCGAGGCCACAGGTGACCGGGGTACTGTGGCCGACCCCTCGCGGATCGAAGCCGATCAGGTCGTACCGATTCAGGACCTCGCGCGGCAGGACGTTCACTAGCTGGCTGGGCAGCTCCAGGCCGCTGCCGCCCGGGCCGCCCGGGTTGGACAGCAGGATCCCGCGACGCGACCCGGGTCGCGTCGTGACGATCCGGGAGATCGCAATCTCGATGCTCCGCCCGCGCGGGGCGCGGTAGTTCAGCGGCACCCGCAACGTCGCGCACCGCTGGCGTGGGTCGCGCAGGGTACCGGGTTCCGCCGGCGGGCACTCGCCCCAGATCGGAGCCGCTCCCCCGGCCTCGGCCACCGCCGACTCCGGCGTGCCGATCCGGGTCTCGGCCGGCGTGGGCGCGCCTGCCACCACGGTGGCCAATGTCGCCGCGGCGATGAACAACGTCAGACGTGATCGCAGTCTTAATCGCACTGATACCCCTTTTCAACAGGAACAGGTGCTTTCTCGATGCCGATGAAACCGGCACTGCCGGGTATGCGGGCCCCTTCGCTCAGTCACGCGGGGAAACAGGGGCCGTGGTTCGCGGTGGGAGTCGAGCAGGAGGACGCCGTCCGTGACGCATTTCGTCCAACGATCCGGAGCTCCGACTTAACGGGAGCCCCGCCTTAATGAGAGTCGGCCGGGAAAACGACCGACCCCGGGGGAATTTCCGTACGCCTGGCGGCTGGTGGAGATGGCGTCCGCTACCGTTCAAACGACCTGGTCACCACCGCCACCCGTGATTCGGCCACTCTCAGCAGGTCACGAGGCTTGATCGACAATGGAACGGTCAGTGGCGTCAGCAGGCCGACGCGGGCGGAGTCGCCGCCGTCCACCGTTCCGGCCCCGCACTCGGACCTATGGCTACGGCGAGCCGCCACCCGGGTGGATCCGACCGGTCAGACGCCCGCGTCTTTCACGAGCCGGTTCCCGCTCCGGCAACCGGAACGAGCGGCCGCCATCCGGCTACTGCCGCTCCGCATGACCCACACCGAGATCGAGATCACCGCGGAGTCGGTGCGGGACTTTTGGAGCAGCCGATGCAGCGGCTCGGACGCCGCCTGATCGGCCGCCAGGCCGACGTCATGTGCCCTGCGATGTGACCTCTGCGGCCGGGTCGCGGTCATGACGAGGCCGGTGCCGCCGTGCCGGACGTCAGAGCCGCCCGTACGATGCGGATCGCCTCGCCCGCGTCGAGGCCGACGCTGGCGATCACGGCCGCGTAGTCGGCGG
>NZ_JBIAVG010000016.1:0-233637 GCF_042893955.1 Streptosporangium sp. NPDC001559 | reverse complement strand
AGGTGCTGGTTGATGTCGGCGTCGATCGCCACGACCGGCAGCCCCCTGCTCGCCACATAACGCGCGAACAGCGCCGACACGGTCGTCTTCCCACTACCGCCCTTACCGACGAAAGCCACCCTCACGACGACGATCCAATCTGATCCGAACGCATCGACAACGAACTTGCGATCAGGTTGCCATCGTCAGTCAAGTCGGGCATACCCCGCACTTGACCATCATCCAGCGGTATGGCCGGGGGTCAGCGGTCGCGGCGGGTGACGAGCCGGGCGAGTGTCCTCAGCTCGGCGGCCGCCCGCGTGGCGGGACGTGCCTCATGCAGGTGGCGTAGCGCTCCGGCCAGCAGTTCGTCGGCCTGCTCCTGGCTCCAGGCCCGCCCGCCGACGGCGTCGACGAGCTCGGCGGCGTGGGCCAGGTCGGTGTCGGTCAGCGGGTGTTCCTGGTGGTAGAGACCGGCCAGCTCGCGCCCGGCGGGGGTCGGGGAGGCCAGCGCGGCCACCACGGGAAGCGACTTCTTACGGCTTCGCAGGTCCGAGTAGACCGGTTTGCCGGTGACCTCGGGGTCGCCCCAGATGCCCAGCAGGTCGTCGACCAGCTGGAAGGCCAGCCCCAGGTCGGCCCCGAAGGCGCGCAGCCCTTCGACCTGCTCCGGGGTGCCGCCGCCGGACAGGGCGCCGAGCGCGCAGGCGCACCCCAGCAGGGCGCCCGTCTTGCCCGCCACCATGGCCAGGCATTCGGCCAGCTCGACGTCCTTGCGCCCCTCGAAGGCCACGTCCGCGCTCTGCCCCTCGAGCAGTTCCTGGATCGTGACCCCGAAGATCCGGGTCGCCTCCTGGACCGTCGGATGCCCGCCCGTGGACAGGGCGTCGTAGGCCAGCGCCAGCAGGGAGTCTCCGGCCAGGATCGCCGGGCTGACCCCGAAGACGCTCCAGGCCGTCGGCCTGTGCCTGCGGGTCCGGTCGCCGTCCATCACGTCGTCGTGCAGGAGGGAGAAGTTGTGCGCCAGCTCGACGGCCACCGCCGCGGGCAGCGCGGAGGTGGCGTTTCCGCCGACCGCCTCCGCGGCCAGCAGGACGAGCGCGGGCCGGATCGCCTTGCCGCTGTCGGCCCGGGTCGGCCGGCCGTGCTCGTCCCACCAGCCGAAGTGGTACCCGGAGATGTGCCGCATCGACGGGGGCAGCGTGTCGATCGCGGCGCGAAGGGCCGGTTCTACCGTGTCACGGCTCCAGCGGAGCACCTCACCCGCCGTGCGCCCCTCTCCCGCCTGTCCGGCGGCCGGGTCCCGCCTGGTCGCCGCCCCCGCCGACGGTCGCCGTCCGGTGACCGCCGGCCGTCCCTCGGCGACCGATTCGGTCAGATCCGGCATGTCGGCCGTGGTGTCCGCCGTCTGGCCTCTGTCAACCGCCGTCATGTCTTCACGCCCTCGTAGCGGTCGGTCATGAGGTCGAACTCCTCATCTGGCGTGTCCGGGTGGGTGTGCGCGTGGAAACCCGCCCTTCATGGCGCCGAACGCGCGCGGGTCCCGGGTGAGCATGCCCGCCCGGTAACACCCGTATTCGGATGCTACCGGCCTGCACACCCACTTCTCGATATGCGTGAGCGCCATTCTCCGATGAGTTTCTCGGCTCCACGGACACGACAGGAAGAAAACCGGGAGCTCGAAAGACCGCATGTCCGGTTCTCAGTGCCCGAGTTCGACGTCTTCCAGGATTCCGAGGGCGTCGGGAACCAGAACCGCGACGGAGTAGTAGGCGCTGACCAGGTAGGAGATAATCGCCTTCTCGTTGATGCCCATGAAACGGACGGACAGGCTGGGCTGATACTCGTCCGGTATGCCCGTCTGGTGCAGGCCGACGACTCCCTGGTCGTCCTCACCGGTCCTCAGCGCGAGGATCGACGTGGTGCGGCTGCCGGTGATCGGGATCTTGTTGCAGGGGAAGATCGGGACGCCTCGCCAGGCCGGGACGGTGTGCCCGCCGAACTCGGCGCCGATGGGGTAGATCCCCCGGCGGGTGCACTCCTGACCGAAGGCGGCGATGGCGCGCGGGTGCGCGAGGAAGAACTGCGTCCTCCTGCGGCGGCTGAGCAGCTCGTCGAGGTCGTCCGGGGTGGGCGGGCCGGTCCGGGTGTGGATGCGCTGCTTGAGGTCGGCGTTGTGCAGCAGCCCGAACTCGGTGTTGTTGATCATCTCGTGCTCCTGCCGCTCACGCAGGGCCTCGATGGTCAGTCTGAGCTGCTGCTCGACCTGGTCCATGGGGTCGTTGTAGAGATCGGCGACCCTGGTGTGCACCCGCAGCACCGTCTGGGCGACGCTGAGCTGGTACTCACGGGGGGCGAGTTCGTACTCGACGAACGTGCCCGGCAGGTCGGGCTCACCGCTGTGCCCGGCGGACAGCTCGATGGCGGCCTCGCCGTACTTGTTCTGCGGGCCCTTCGGAGCCGTCTCAAGTTGACGCAGGTGGCCGCGGAGCGCCTCGGAACGGTCGGCGATCTCGCGGAAGGCGTCCCCGGGCAGGACCAGAGCCGTGCCCGCGGTGAGGGCCCTGACCGTGAACTCCCAGTCGCCCCGCTGCCCGATCAGCGTCTCGTCGCCGAAGTGGTCGCCCCCGGCCAGCACGGTCAGGACGACCTCGTCACCGTACGGCCCCGCGCCGACCTTGTTGACCTTGCCGTGCGCGACGAGCACCACCTCGTCTGCGGGTTGGCCCGCCTGGACCAGCACGTCCCCCGCGGAGAAGTCCCGCTGGGTGAAGCGCTCGGCGAGCGCCTGCAGCACCTCGGAGTCGTCGAAGTCGCGCAGTGAGGGCAGCTCACGCAGTTCAGCGGGCACGACCCTCACCTCGGAGCCGGTGCTGGTGAAGCTCACCCGCCCGTCGCCGAGTGTGTAGCTGAGGCGCCGGTTGACCCGGTAGGTGCCGCCGGAGACCTGCACCCACGGCAGCATGCGCAGCAGCCACCGCGAGGAGATCTCCTGCATCTGCGGAACCGTCTTGGTCGTCGTCGCGAGATTTCGCGCCGCCTCCGTGCCGAGGCTCAGCTGCGACCTTCCGGGATCGAGCTCCGTCACAACACACCATCCATCCGTGTCGGATCGAAAAGGACCGGGACCTGAATCAGAGAAAAGAGAGCGAGGGGATTGACCGCGATCGAATTCACAGCGCCATTCCACCCCCTGACACGGGGGATCAGGCACAGGCCGCCATCGCGGAGCGCTCCAATCCTGATGCTTCGTTAAATAGGTTGTCAAGCATTAAACATCATTCGGTGAAATACAAAAATCGCCATTGTCGGAAAATTCGGATCGAACGGCTATAACGGATTTTTTGGGTTGAACTATAAGTCATCATGCCCTGTATACACATAAGTGATCTTTTACAGCCACCGAGAGCCCCGGGGCGGGCGGCGACATGAGCGCGCCGTACAGCGCCGTACAGTGGCGGGATGGGCATGGTCGAAACGGTCGGACTGGTCCTGCATCCGCGTCGCGACTCGAAGACGGCCATCGACACCGTCATCGGGTGGGCGCGCGGGCGCGGCGTCACGGTGCTCGGCCTGCCGGAGGAGGTCGGGCGCATCGACTGCAGCGCGGTCGCGGTGGACGCCGAGACGCTCGTCGGCCGGGCGGACCTGCTCGTCAGCCTGGGCGGCGACGGCACCATGCTGCGCACCATGCGCCTCATCGCGGGCCGGCCGACCCCCATCCTCGGGGTGAACCTGGGCAGGCTGGGCTTCCTGGCCGAGATCGACGTCGACGGGCTGCCCAGGGCGCTGTCGGCCATCGACGGCCACCGTCACACCGTCGAGCCCCGCATGGCGGTCCAGGCCTCGCTGCCGAAGACCGGCACGGTGACCGCGTTCAACGACGTGGCCCTGGTGCGCATCCCCGGTGACGGGCTGTCGGCGGTCGCGGTCTCCGTCGAGGGGCATCCCTTCGTCCGGTACGCCGCCGACGCCGTCATCGTCGCCACCTCGACGGGATCGACCGCCTACAGCTTCTCCGCGGGAGGCCCCATCGTCTCCCCCACGGTCGAGGGGTTCCTCGTCGTACCGGCCGCCGCCCACTCGTCGTTCAGCCGGGCCATGGTGCTCTCCGCCGACGAGGAGGTCACCCTGGAACTGCTCCCGGCGAGCGGCACGCTGGCCGTCGAGGTGGACGGCGCGGTCGCGGGCCACCTGTCGCCGGGAGACCGGCTCACCGTCACCGCGCTGCGCGCCGCCGCCTGGGTCGTACGGCTCGGCGACACGACCTTCTACGAGCGTGCCCGGCGCAAGCTCCGCGTCAACGGCAGCGCGGAGGTCGAGGAGCGGGACTCACCGGTGTGACCGGCGGTCCCGCCCCGGTTCTCAGCCATGGGACGAGCCGTTGACGGTGAGGACGCGTTCCTGCTGGGTCTCGATCGCCGGGAAGGTGCCGGTGTCGACGATCCCGTGCTCCCTGAAGGCGGCCTCGATCAGCGCGTGAGCGCGGGGCTCCAGCTTCCACAGGGCGCGGTACTCGCGGGCGGTGGCCAGCGAGATGCCGATCTCGTGGGCGATGTCGGACGCCCTGGGGACGAACTTGCGTTCGATCTGCTTGTCCCAGTACTCCCTGGCGGCGCGCAGCAGGGCGGCGCGCTGGGCGGTGTCCACGACGGGCGGCGGCGAGTCGAGCATCTCGACCTCGCCCTCGTCGTCGTCGTCCATCGCCGCCGCGGGCAGCGCGTGCGTCAGGCGCGGCGGCTCCTCGGCTTCGGGGGCCCACGGGACCGGCGGGGTCAGGTCGATCAGGGCGGAGGTGTTGTAGAGCGCCCCGATCTGGGACAGCAGCGCCTCCTGGCGGGTGCTGTCGACCGCCAGGCCGGTGTGCTCGACGGCCCGGTCCATCGCCTTGTCCAGCTTGGTGAGCGCGCCCCGCATCTTCCTGTCCGAGGCTCCCGCCTCACGCAGGGCACGGGCCCGCTTGGCGGCCAGCGCGACCCTGGTCAGCCGCCGGTGCGCGTCCACCTCGCTGGCCGTACGGTCGCTGACCTCGGCGAGACCGACGCGGACCAGCATGCGCTCGGGGGTGAGCCGCCAGTTGATGCGGTGCCGCCCGGTGATGCGGTGCCGTTCGATCGCCATGCCCCGCTCCCACAGCCAGGCGGCGACCAGCGGGGCCGCCAGGCGGAAGACGGCCTCGGCGAGGCTGCGGGCGTCCATGCTGGACAGCACCGCCGACAGGCCGGTGAGCGTCCACACCGCGATGCCGTCGATGCCCGCGGAGTAGTTCTCCCGCATGTTACGGCGGGCCCGCACCGCGCTGGTGATCACCGCGACCTCGATGAACGCGAAGAGCAGCAGCCTAAGCGGGCCGTCGAAGCCGAGCACGTCGCCGGAGAAGCGCCACATGCCCTGGGCGGACACGCCGGTGGCGATGCTGGCGGCCACGATGGTGAGGATGTCCTCGGCCGGGCGGGGCGCGACGTAACGGTGGAAGAACTGGTTCGCGGCCCGGTAGAGGGCTCTGGCCGCGAGGTAGGCCACGCCGAGGAGTGCTAGGCCGATTACGCAGATGATGACCGTTACGACCGGTTTATCCGACGCGAAGGCGGTGATTTCATCGATGGGGGGCATCTCACTCACTGTCCGTCAGTCTCGATCTCCGACAGGATATGAACGCGATCATTCCAGAATGTCGGCAGCTTGTTCGCCAAACAGAGGCCTACATCCGTGACGAGATCGAACGAGAGTGACGTTCGCGGCGTGTGTGGGGCCTCTCGCCCCCTGGAGACCACTCCCTGCCGTGACGGCCCGAACAGGCGAAAGGCCGCCCCCGGACGAGAAGTCCGGGGACGGCCCTCAAGGACCGGTTAACGGCCCTGCAGTGCCTTGACGTTGTCGCCGAAGCTCCAGCTCCTCGACCCGTCCCAGTTGATGGACCAGGTCATGAGGCCCTTGAGCTGGCCGTTGAAGGCATTCCAGCTCTGGGAGACCAGGGAGGGAGACATGTAGCCGCCTCCGGCGCCGGCCTGCGCGGGCAGACCGGGAACCTGCTTGTCGTAGGGAACCTTGATCGTGGTGCCCTGGATGACCAGACCGTTGTTCAGGCAGGTGGTCTGGGCGGTGAAGCCCTGGACCGTGCCCGCGGAGTAGGAGTCACCGGAGCAGCCGTACATGCTGCCGTTGTAGTACTGCATGTTCAGCCACCACAGGCGGCCGTTGTCCGCGTACTTCTTGATGATCGGCAGGTAGGCGCCCCAGATGGAGCCGTACGTCACGCTTCCGCCGGTCACGTAGGCCGTCTCGGGAGCCATGGTGAGGCCGAAGTTGGAGGGCATCTGGGCGAGCACGCCGTCGATGATGCGGATGAGGTTGGACTGCGAGGCGGACAGCTGGTTGATGTTGCCGCTGCCGGACAGACCGGTCTCGATGTCGATGTCGATGCCGTCGAAGTTGTACTTCTTCAGGATCGGCACGACGGTCGCGACGAACTTGTCGGCGACGGAGCTGGAGCTGAGGTCGATACCGGCGGTCGCGCCGCCGATCGACATCAGGATCGTGGCGCCCGCGGCCTTGGCGTCGCACATCTCAGCCGGGGTGGAGACCTTGACGGTGGCGTCCATCCCGTCCTCCCACAGCACGGTGCCGTCGGAGAGGATGACCGGGAACGCGGCGTTGATCACGTTGTAGCCGTGCTGCTTGATGCGGGGGTCGTTGATCGGCGTCCAGCCGAACGGCGGGTGCACGCCGTTGATGGCGCCGTCCCAGTTCTCCCAGTAGCCCTGGATGACCTTGCCCGCGGGCCGCGACTTCACCGCGCAGGTGCTGCCGGTGGGCGTGACGGTCGGGGTCACGGTGGGCGTGACGGTGGGGGTCACGGTCGGGGTGACCGTCGGCGTCACGGTCGGGGTGACCGTGGGCGTGACGGTCGGCGTCACCGTCGGGGTGGGCGTCGGTCCGGGCGGGCCGTCGACGCTGACGTCGTCGACGTAGTAGGTGCCCTGGCCGTACCAGCCGTGCAGGAAGACCACCGCGGTGGTCTGGTTGGCACCGGTGGTGAGGGACACGCTGAGCTTCGTGTACGACGACGCCGAGGCGGTCCAGGTGGAGGAGCCGCCGTTGACGCCGAGGTAGACGTAGTTGCCGCGCACCCAGGCGCTGACCACGTAGGTGGAGTTCGGCTTGACCGTCACGGTCTGGCTGCACTGGGCGGTGTCGGAGCCGCTGACCGCGCCGGCGAGCGCGCCGTTACCGGAGCGGACCGGGGTGCTGACCACCGAGCCAAGCCCGCCGGTACAGGACCACGGCGCGACGGAGCCGGCCTCGAAGTCCGGGTTCACGACGACGTTGTCCGCCTGGGCCGACGTCTGCGTGATGAGGACACCTACCACTGCCAGCAGGAATGACACTGCCAGCGCCAGTAGGCGGGGGGTTCGCTTCATGGGGGGTGACCCTTCTGTCGCCCGGCACGACAAGTCGCCGGGCATTGACGACGCGGCGGGTTACGGGCCGCGTTGGTGGGGGTTGCGAACAACAGGTACAACGAAACCGAATTATCGAGACAAATTCCGCCAATGTCTACGAAAAGTTCTATTTCGGCACTGATGACTTCATTTCGGCGCTGTTGACAAGCCGTTCTCCCACCGTGGTGGAGTGCCCTCCGTCAGGCCTCCTCCGCCCCCTCGGGTTCCCCTTCCTCCGGTTCCCCCTCCGGCTCCCCTGGCTCCCCGGCGAGGACGTCCAGGATCTCCTGGCCGTACTTGGCCAGTTTGTTCTCGCCGACACCGCTGACCGTGCCCAGCTCCGCCAGACTCGACGGCGTCCCGGCCGCGATCTCCCGCAGGGTCGCGTCGTGGAAGATCACGTACGCGGGCACCCCCTGCTCCCTGGCCGTGGCCGCACGCCAGGCGCGAAGCCGTTCGAACAACGGCACCGCCTCCTCGGGCAGGTCCGCCTGCGTCATCCGGCGGGACTTCGCGCCCTTGGCCCGCGTCTCTCCCCGGGCCCCCTCGGTCTCCGTCCGCGTCTGCCGCTGGGGCTGGGGCTGGCGTCGCATCATGACCTGCCGCCTGCGCCCGAGCACCTCCGCGCTCTCCTCGGTCAGCAGCAGCGTGCCGTAGTCGCCCTCGACCGTCAGCAGCCCCTGGGCCAGCAGCTGCCGTACCACGCCGCGCCACTCGGCCTCGCCGAACTCGGTGCCGATGCCGAACACCGTCAGCGAGTCGTGGTTGTGCTGGAGCACCTTGGGCGTCCGCCTGCCCAGCAGGATGTCCACGATCTGCCCGGCGCCGAACTTCTGACGCCGCTCCCGCACGAGCCTGAACACGGTGGACAGGACCTTCTGCGCGGCGACCGTGCCGTCCCACGCCTCGGGCGGCGACAGGCAGGTGTCGCAGTTGCCGCACGGCTCGCCTCGCTGGCCGAAGTAGTCGAGCAGGCGCACCCTGCGGCACTGCACGGTCTCGCAGAGCGCCAGCATCGCCTCAAGGTGGGTGCCCAGGCGCCTGCGGTGCGCGTCGTCGCCCTCCGAGGTGTCGATCAGCTTGCGCTGCTGCACGACGTCCTGCAGGCCGTAGGCCAGCCAGGCGGTCGAGGGCAGACCGTCCCGCCCGGCCCGGCCGGTCTCCTGGTAGTAGCCCTCGACCGACTTGGGCAGGTCGAGATGGGCGACGAAACGCACATCCGGCTTGTCGATGCCCATCCCGAAGGCGATGGTCGCGACCATGACCAGGCCGTCCTCCCGCAGGAAGCGGGCCTGGTTCTCCGCCCTCGTCCGCGCGTCGAGCCCCGCGTGGTACGGCAGCGCCTGGACGCCGTTGTCCGTCAGGAACTCGGCGATCTTCTCGACGGAGGACCGCGACAGGCAGTAGACGATGCCCGCGTCGCCGGGGTGCTCGGTGCGGATGAGCCTCAGCAGCTGCCGCTTCGGCTCGTTCTTCGGCTCGATGCGGTACTGGATGTTCGGGCGGTCGAAGCTCGCCACGAAGTGACGGGCCTGACCGAGGTTCAGCCGGGAGGCGATCTCGGCGTGGGTCGCCGGGGTCGCGGTCGCGGTCAGCGCGATGCGGGGCACGTCGGGCCAGCGCTCGTGCAGCGTGGACAGGGCCAGGTAGTCGGGCCGGAAGTCGTGCCCCCACTGGGCCACACAGTGCGCCTCGTCGATGGCGAACAACGAGATCTTGCCCCGGTCGAGCAGCCTCAGCGTCGTCTCGACCCGCAGGCGCTCCGGCGCCAGGTAGAGCAGATCGAGCTCACCCGCCAGGAACGCCGACTCGACCGCGGCGCGTTCGTCGAAGTCCTGCGTGGAGTTGAGGAAACCCGCCCGCACCCCGAGGGCCGTCAGGGCGTCGACCTGGTCCTGCATGAGCGCGATGAGCGGAGAGACGACAACGCCGACGCCCTGCCGTACGAGGGCGGGGATCTGGTAGCACAGGGACTTGCCGCCGCCGGTCGGCATCAGCACAAGGGCGTCGCCGCCCCCGACGACGTGCTCGATGATCTCCTGCTGCCCCTGCCGGAACGAGGCGTACCCGAAGACACGCCGCAGCGTCTGTGCCGCCTCGCTCTCCCAGTCCTCGTCCTGCGGGTGATGGTCAAGACCGTTCTCGGAGGTGGGCACCGCGCCATTGTATGAGGACACAGTGCCCACACCGGTGGGAACCGGAGAACGACCCCTCGGTCAGGCGTGCCCGAGGACGACCGTGGCGATCCGTTCGACGGCGCCGAAGTCACCGGCCGAGATCCGGTTCTTCATCACGCCGACGCTGAGGCCCGTCGCGGTGTCGGCGAAGGCCGCGGTCCCTCCGCTGCCCGCCATCCCGAACAGCGTCGGTGCGGCCAGGGCCTGGGTCAGGCCGATCGAGTAGCCCAGCCCCCAGCCGGCCGGGGCGCCGGTCACCTCGTCCATGCCCGTCGTCGCCGGGGATGACAGCTCGCGGAGCCGCTGCGGGGAGACCAGCTCCCCGCCGAGTAGCGCGTCGTACATCCGGGCGACCGCGCGGGCCGTCATCGTGGCCCCGGCGGGGATGTCGGAGCCCAGCACGTCGGCGCGGTTGCTGAAGGCCGCGTCGGGCATCGCGGCGAGAGGGCCCGGCGTGCAGCCGTGCGTCACCCTGAAGAACGGGATCCGGGCCAGTGTCTCGGCGGGCAGCTCCATCGGGGGTCCCGCCTCCTCGATCCTGGCCAGCCTGCCCAGTTCGGAGGCGGGAACGCCGAAGAACAGCTCGCCGGCCACACCGAGCGGTTCCGTGAGCTCCTCGCGGAGCACCTGTGAGACGGGCTTTCCCGTGACCCGGCGCACGACCTCACCGAGGATGTAGCCGTAGGTCTGGGGGTGGTAGCCCGACCTGGTTCCCGGCTCCCACCACGGGGTGGCGCCGGCGACGGCCGCGCACATCCGGTCCCAGTCGCACAGGTCCTCCGGTGTGGTGCCGACCGGCACCCCGGGGACACCGGTCGTGTGCGTCAGGGCGTGCCGTACGGTCGCCTTCTCCTTGCCGTGGGCGGCGAACTCGGGCCACACGTCCGCGATCGGGGCGTCGTAGTCGACGACTCCGCGCTCGGCCAGCACGTGCACGAGCGTCGCGGTCACCCCCTTGCCCGTCGAGGTGGCGTAGACCGGGGTGTCCGGGGTGAGGAGACGGCCGGTCTCCGGGTCGGCCACACCGGAGACGACGTCGGCCAGGAGTTCGCCGTGGCGGTAGACGGCGACCTGCACACCGCGCTCAGCCCCCGACTCGACGAGTTCGTCCGCGACGGCCTGCACGTCCCGCTGAAGATCGGTCATGGTTGTTCCTTCCTCGATTGCTCCCCCGTATGACGAGGGCCGCGCGAAAAAGGAATCGGTCCCCTCCCGGGTCAGAGCGAGGACGGTAGGCCGAACCTGGGGAAGACCCCGTCCCCGTAGGTGGTGATCTGGGTGACCAGGCCGTCCTCGACACGCAGGACGCCCATCCAGGAAGGCGAGAAGACCGTCTCGCCCGGTCTGCGGAGATACGCGGCGGCGGCGGGCTGCCGGTTGGCCCGGGTGGCGACCACCCGCCAGTCGCCCCACGCCTCCGGGCCGACCATCGCGGGCGTCCACGACGCCAGAAAGGCCGTACGGCCGAGCAGCCAGATCGGTGCGGGCGGCATCGTCTGCCACACGTCGGCCCTCAGCACCTCGGCCAGGGCGGACGGGTCGGCCTTCTCCAGGGCCTCGACGTAGCGCCGCAGAACCGCCTGGTCCCCCGGTGCCGACTTGGCGGGGACGGTCCAGTCGAGGCGCCGTGCGGGCAGGTGCTCCCTGAGCATCGGCCTGGCCCGCTGCAGGGCGCTCTTGACCGCCGCGACGGTCAGCTCAAGCGAGACCGCGGTCTCCTGCGCCGACCAGCCGAGCACGTCACGCAGGATCAGCACCGCCCGCTGCCTGGGCGGCAGGTGCTGGATCGCGACGAGGAAGGCCAGCTCGATCGTCTCGCGGTCCACGACCTCCTCGGCCGCGTCCAGCAGCGTGTCGGGATAGGGCTGCAGCCACGGCACGGCGCCCGAGACGGGCGGCTCAAGCCCCGGATCCGCCTCGATCGCGGGTGCGGGGCGCGGCTGCGGGTGTCGCGGATGCGCCCTGAGGTGGTCCAGGCAGGCGTTGGTCGCGATCCGGTACAGCCAGGCGCGCAGCCCGCTCTCCTCGCGGAGCGTCCCACGCCCGCGCCAGGCCCGCAGGAACGTCTCCTGCACCAGGTCCTCGGCATCGTCGAAGGAGCCGAGCATGCGGTAGCAGTGCACGTGCAGTTCACGCCGGTGCTCCTGCATCCGCTCGGCGAAGCCGTCCGCTCCCTTCGTCGTCAGGCCTCGCGGGTCGGGGGCCATGGGAGCACCGGTGCCGGTCATGAGCGGGATTCTAGGCGGCCCCGACGGCCGCGGCGGGACCGCCGCCGCGGCCGTCGGGGCCCCTTTCCCAACCCGGAGGGTTTCCGGATTCAGGGAGTCGGGATCAGGAGCCGGGCGCGGGGATCGGGGACTGCGGGAGCGGAGGCTCCGTCACCGTGGCGGTCGGCTCGGGATCGGGGGTCGTCGGAAGGTCGGTGGGCGTCGCAGTGGGTGCCTCAGTGGGTGCCTCAGTGGGTGTCTCGGTGGGTGTCTCGGTGGGAGGTGCGGTGGGCGTCTCGGTCGGGAGCGCCGTGGGAGACGCCGTCGGCGTCGGGCAGAGAGCGGGGGTGTGCCGCCTGTCGCCCAGCCGCCACAGCGGAGACGACCACCAGTTACCGCGCCAGAGTTTCCTGCTCGGCCGTGACAGGTCGAAGACGTGGGCGGCCGTGGCCGTCTCACCCGTGGCCGTCGCGGTCACCGAAATCCAGTCCCCCTGCCTGATTTCGTTGCCCCTTCTGCCCGCGTAGACCTTGGTCGAGTCGTCGATCGCGTACACCTTCTCGAAGCCGTCCTGGCTCCTCACGGTGACCGACTCATCGGTCAGCGTGGTCGCCTCTCCCGTCTGGGAGAGCACCGTGAACCCGCAGCCGTCCTTCGCCGGCAGGACGAACTCCCCGTGCAGGACCTGCGGGAAGGCCACCCGGGGGACCTTGGGCGCCGGAGTGGCGGTCGGGAGGTCGGTCGGCGTCGGAGACGGGGGCGGGGGTGGCGTCGGAGTCAGAGTCGGAGTCGAGGTGGGGATGTCGGTCGGAAGAGGCTGGGTCGCCGTGGGCGTCGGCGTCTCCGGCCCCGTGGGAGCGGGGGCGGGCGACGCCGAGGCCACGGCTCCCCCGACGCCCCCCGACGCCACCAGCACGACGGCGGCCGCGAGGCTCAGCGAGCGCGGAACGCGCCGCCGCGTCTCATCTGGTCTGTCATCGTTCGTTGGCTTCACGTGTCCTCCATCGGACTTGACGGGAAGTGCTTCCACCGGCTCCACCGGGGACGGGCACGGCGGAGCACGGCCTTCCCCGATGAGGCGTGAGGAGACTTCCCTCTCTCATCCGCTCATACCGCCCCAAATCCCAACTGACCCTCCGAACCCAGCATTCTCCCAGGTCAGCCCATTCATGCAAAATGTTGATAAATCAGGAAATCGGAACTTCCTCCATTGGAAGGCGGAAGCGTGACATGCTCGGCGAGGGCGGTACGCCCGTGTTTCACACGAGCCGCTTCTCGTAATCCGGTCACCCTTTTTCCAGGGTCGGCTATACGACAAAAATATGGGAATTCATGGGGTTCTGCTCTTCGGCAACCGATGTCACCGTTGGGGCAGCCCTGGCCGGCCACGGCTCCTTGCGGACAAGGAGTCACAGCGAATGAACCCTAGAGCCCCCAAAGTCAAGGTGGGAGCGACCGCTTTCGTGACGGTCCTCGCCATGGGCACATCGGCGTTGGCCGGTCTTCCCGCGCGGGCCGCGCCCGACGCCCGGTCGAGTGACGCGCAGGCCCCGTCCGCGTTCGCGCCACCCGGAGCCGAGGCACGTGAACGCGCGGCCTCGGGCGTGGCGAAGATCCTGGCGGAGCGGGCCGGGGAACTGCGCGTGGGGCCGGGAGACGCCTTCGAGCCTCCCGTGATCACATCCGGTGTGCGGGGCCTGCAGTACCTGCTGTACCGGCGCACCCACCACGGGCTGCCGGTGTACGGCGGCGACGTGATCGCCTCCGCCGACAGCGGCGGCACCGTCGTCGGCCCCGTGACCACCGGCCAGCAGGTCTCGCTGGAGGGCGTCGGCACCACGGCCAGGATCAGCGCCGACGACGCGGCCTCCGTCGCCAGGGCCCAGGGCAAGGCCGTACGCGAGGTGGGCACGCCCCGCCTGCTGATCCACGCCACGACCACGCGTCCCCGGCTCGCCTGGGAGGTGGTCGTCACCGGCGGCACGGAGCAGGCCCCCGAGGTGCTGCGCGTCTTCGTCGACGCGCTCGACGCGACCGTCATCGGCGCCTACGACCAGGTCAGGTACGGCCTCGGCAACAGCTTCTACAACGGCAACCCGGTGACCATCCAGACCACGGGCTCGGGCAGCTCCTTCGTCATGCGGGACCCGACCCGTCCCGGGCTCGCCTGTGGCGGCCAGAACGGCTCCCCCTACTCCAAGTCCGTCGACACCTGGGGCAACGGGACGGGCACCAATCTGGAGACCGCCTGCGTCGACGTGCTGTTCGCGGCGCAGAAGGAATGGGACATGCTGCGCACCTGGCTGGGGCGCGACGGCCTCGACGGCGCAGGTCACGCCTTCCCTGCGCGCGTCGGCCTCAACCAGGTCAACGCCTACTGGAACGGCTCATATGTCTCCCTGGGCCACAACCAGTCCAACACCCGGCAGGCCGCCTCGCTCGATCTGGTCGGGCACGAGTACGGCCACGTCGTCTACCAGTACTCGGGCTCCGACGACGGCGGCACCCCCGAGGCCCTGTCCCTCAACGAGTCGTCAGGCGACATCTTCGGCGCGGCGACCGAGCACTACGTCAACCACGCCCCGCCTCTGGACCCGCCCAACTACCTGATCGGCGAGGATCTGGGCTTCGGCCCGGAGGCGGTTCGCAACATGTACAACCCCGCCCTGCAGGGCGAGCCCAACTGCTACACCGCGCTCTCCACGAGCCCGGGGCCGCAGGACCACTGGTTCTACCTGCTCGCCGAGGGGACCAGCCCGCAGAACGGCCCCCCGAGCCCGGTCTGCGGCGGCCCGACCCCGCTGACCGGCATCGGCATCCGCAAGGCCGCGGAGATCTTCTACAGCGGACTGCAGTACAAGACCGCCCCCTGGACCTACGCCAAGGCGCGCGTGGCGACTCTCAGAGCCGCCAAGGCGCTCTATCCGAAGGGCTGCGCCGAGTACAACGCGACCAAGGCCGCCTGGACCGCCATCTCCGTCCCCGCCCAGCGCGGCGAACCCGGCTGCGCCTGACGTCCGTCGGCCATTCGAACGTCAGTCATTCGAACAGGGTGTGCCCGTCGCCGCGCCGGTGGCGGCGGCGGGCCACCACGACCAGGTCGATCAACGCGACCAGCGCCGGCACGGCCGGCACGATCGCCGGCCAGGTCAGCCCCGCCGTACCGGCCAGGACCGCGAACACCCCGCAGACGACCAGCCCGAAGGTCGCCAGCGCCATCCTCAGGTTGAGCGCGCTGCGCGGTCGTTCCCCGGTCGGGGAGATCTCCGACCAGATCCTGCTCCGCCTGGTTTCCGGTTCTTCCCTCATGACGGCTGGGCCTCTTCGGGTCACCTCTCGCCCCGCCAACCCCAGAACACGGCGAAACGGTCAAAAAGGCCTGTCCCCCTCTTATCCCTCCTACCCACACCGCCAGGAGTCAAGGGGCCATGGCGGCTCGCCCTAGGAGAACGGCGTCCGGCAGGCGAGTGGTGCATGAGTGATGTGGCCAAGACTCCGGACGACATCATGAAAAGACCCTGACCCTTGGTGCAGGTCAGGGTCTCGCTGTGGGCACTACTGGGTTCGAACCAGTGACATCTCGCTTGTAAGGACAGACCAGGCATCTTGCCTCTCTTCCGAGATGCGCTCTACTGCTGGTCAAAGGGGGTGTCCGAGTTCGTTCGGGTGCGTTCAGAAGCGCTCAGAACGCTAACGTCGCTCCCACCTCGCTCCCACCCTCCACCCGCGCGGCGATCGCGCGGGTGGAGTCCGGCGCTCCAGCGGTGAACCGACTAGTCCTGCGACGCGTCTTAGGGGTACGCGACAGCACGAGGGACGTGTCGCAACCCCTCCGGCCGGACGAGCTACGGCCGCGCGAGGCCAGCTTGGGAGTTCTCGTGGGGAGCGCTCCCAAGCTGGCTTTTTGCGGTTCCAGACCCCTCGTACCGAACTGAAGTTCAAATAGGGACTTGCCAGGCGTAAAAGTTGCACCCATGATGGCGAATTACGGGCATCTGAACGGCCCGTGACCCCTCCGTAACGCGGAGGGTAGCTCGGTCGCTGGCTGGGCAGGTCAGCCCGAGACAGCGTCCAGCAGTGGGGATGCTTGGACGCGGTCGAAGCGGCCACCCCGGCAAGGTTACTGCCGGGGTGGCCTGCCCCACGGAGAGCACTCGGGCCGTGCTCTCCGAGCCTAATGATCACCAACGATCAGGGACGTCCTGTCCCCTGGAAGCACCTCGGGTTCCTCTCCTGGTCTCTCGACCACGAAGACGGGCACCCCCACTTCGAGCCCCATGGCCCGGCGCTCCTCCTCCGTCGGAATGCGGGTGTTGATGACTGCACCTTTGGAGACTTCGACCATGGTGACGGTGACCTCGTTTGGGCTGCGGACGTAGGTTCCGGCGCCGGTCACGGTGCGTACGACGCCGTCGTGCTTGAGGACACGTAGAGCATCTCGCACCGAATTGCGCCCCAGTCCGTAGATCTGGCCCAAGCGTTCCTCGCTCGGCAGTCTCTGCCCTGGCGCATACTCGCCGTTCTCGATGGCGGTCTTGAGCAGCCGGACGAGCTGCCGGTAAACCGGCTCGTAGCTCGTCGGGTCGATCGTCACGATCATGGACCCTAGAGCGACCTGTGGGTAGAGGGGGCTGTGGGCCTATCCCAACAGATTTATGCCGAGGTTGCCCCGATAGGGGCGAATTACGTCGTGGTAGCTAGGGCAGTTGTCCCTACACGGCAAAGACCCTGCACCGTAGCCTGGAGATGTCTAAGTCGCCAGGAAGTGCAGGGTCTTAATGAACGACGCTACCACGGGCCCCATGATCAGGCAGCAGCGCGAGCAGCGCGGCATGAGCACCACGGCCCTCGCTGCCCGAGTCGGCTGCACCACCCGACACATTGAGTTGCTGGAGCAGGGCAAACGCACCCCCTCGCTCCCGCTCCTACGGCAGCTCGCTCTAGCCTTGGGCGTCCGCACCGCGGTCCTGCTGGGTGAGAGCCCCCGTGATTCACACGAGCCGGGGCGCCCGCAGGTCGTCGACATCGAGCGCGCGATGTTCGCCCGCAGAACCACCGACCTCGAACCCCCGGACGTGGCCCAGGTCGCGGAGCGCCTCGCCGCGGCCCGTCAGTCCTGGTACAACTCCCCCGCCAAGTACTCCATCATGCTGCGGACACTGCCTGGCCTTATCGGCGACGCGGAGGGGCTCCTCCTCGACGGCGGCGACCGGCAAGCCGCGCACCGCACCGCCGCGGACACGTACATCCTGGCGCGTGGAGTCCTCAAGCACCTTGGCCGGATCGACCTGGCGCACCTCGCTGCCGACCGGGCTATGCGGCATGCGCAAGAAACTGCCGAGCCGCTGATGGTCGGGTGGGCGCACTGGAACCTCGGCCAAGGCCTCCTATCCGACGACATGCACGACATCGCCTACGACGTCGCCCGCCGCGGCATGGAGCAAATGAAGCGCGCCTTGGCCGACGGCGACGAGCGGCACCTCAGCGTCTACGGGGGGCTGCACCTGATGGCAGCCATTGCCCTCACCCGTTCCGGTGACGACGCCGGCGCGCGAGACCTCCTGAGTGGCCCCGCCTATCAGATCGCCCAACGCGTCGACGAGCGACAGCCCATGCTGGGCCTGTTCTTCGGACCGACGAATGTGAAGATCCATTTGGCCAGCGTTGAGTACGAGATGCGGCGCCCGGAGGCAGTCATCCGCCTCGCAGACGGCATTGACCTCACCCAGGTGGTCTCCACCGAGCGGCGCACCACCCATCTGTGCCAGGTCGCGCGGGCGTGCGAGGACTCGGGGGACGACGCCGCGAGCCTGGTTCATTTGTTGCGGATCGAGCGGGAGTGCCCTGAGGAACTGGACCATAAGCGCCTGCTGCGGGACATGGTGCGGTCTCTGGCCCGCCGAGCACGCTCTTCCTGGGCGCCGGAGGTCCGGTACCTGGCGGAGCGGCACAAGATCCTCCTCTGACCCATCTCCACTGCTCAGAACGGGGCATGGCAGGCAAGTCGGGCGCGTGGCGAACTGAAAGTTCGTCGCCACCTGTTCGGTTGCAGGCAGTCACGTGGTCTTACCGTTCTAGTCATCAGCACCCCGGACTCCGGAGCAAGCGATGACCACGAGCACCCATGACAAGGTCATGGCGCGTGTGCTGGACCAAGCGCGCCAAGAATTCCCCGCCGTCAAGTTCGGCTGCGGCGACCTCGGCACCTGGACGGCAGTAGTCGGCTCTGGCGTCTTGACGGCCACCAGCGTCTCCAGGCTGCTCGCGCAGCTCCGCCTCAAGGAAGAACTGGCTGCCGGCCACCCGGGGTGGAGCATCTGGATCTCCGACGGTGGGCGCTGGTACGCCACCCGCCGCGCCGAGCTCACCAAGCGGGAGGCCGACGCTGGGTGCGCGAGGACGGTAGAGGCTGCAGGGCCCGGAGAGCTTTCTGACGGCCTGACAGATCAGACTCGACGAGCCGAGGGGGCAACATGACCGACAAGGAGCACCGCCAGGCTGGCGGGAAGCACGTCAAGAAGCTAGGCGTGCCCTTGAAGATCTTCGGCGCCTTGCCAGGAGCAACCACCAGCGTGGTACCCCCAAACCCCTTGGCTTTCGAGCCAGATAAGGCCCCTGACTCCCGCGACAGTGGCGGCGATCAGGCATAGAACCTCATGGGCGGTCGCGCAGGACCACCCATGAGACTGGGGCGCCCAGGTTCTCTTTCTGGAGGGGTAAGAGGGCCACACAGAGGCGCCCCTCGCCTCGGCATAGATGGCGCCGAGGCAGGGCCTCCGTCGACACCGACGGCGGAGGCCCATCCGAGCCGGCCTGTCAGGAGGTCGCCCCCGTACCTCCTGGCAGACCTTGGACAGGCCCCCGTCTTCATCCCAGACGGGGGTCTTCGTCGTTTTTGCCGCCTTTAAAGGGATTCAACCTTCTCAGGGCAGAGACGTCCTTTTCTGTCATTTCTACAATAAACGTATAGTTTTTGGAGAGACATCTCCGCGCCAAAACAGCGAGATCACTGATAATTTCGTCTCGGTTCGCAAGTGCCGCCCCGCTCTTCCTCTCACCGCCTCAGCCGGTTTTCGGGGGATCGACTGGGAGGGCCGGGGTCATCCTCTAAGGGCATACCGGCCCGGAAGAGGGAAACCGTGGCGAAGCACGCGAGAACTGTCAGATCAAACCGCCCATGCTGGCGATGCGTCCTCCTCGGAGGAACCGTTCTAGTCATGGCGATCTGGCTGGTTAGGAAGCGCAGGTCCAGCTAGCCATCGGCCAGCTGGACCCGCAAGACGGAGCCCCGGTTGTCGTTTCCCCACGCGCCGGGGCTTCGTGCTGCCCGAGTCCATAGCGTCACAAGATGGCACTTCATAAACGCGAGCGATGCCCACAGTAGACGATTCGCGCGAGGTGGACGACTATTTCACTCCACTCGTCGCAGATCGGTCATGCCCCACATGGCAGAGCCCCATGGCCCGATCTCCCTCAGCTGGAACGCCAGCTACATGCCTGAAACCCATGCGCCTTCTCGCCTTGCACGCAACTCTCAAGTAACCAAGAGAAAGAGCGAAGATTGCCATCCGACTACGCCGAGCCCAAGGAGCCGAACGCTCCGCAGGTCGTCGACAAGTACCAGCTCGCCAACCTTCTCAGCTTGAAGGTTTCCTGGATCGAAGAGCGCTGTCGTCGACGGCTCATCCCCCACTTGTTGATTGCTGGGCAGTATCGGTTCACCCAGGCGCATATCACCGAGATCATTTCGATGCATGAGCGCCGCCCTGTCGCCGAACCGGCGGCTGCCCAGCAACGCCATGCCCAACAGTCTCCGCCGGGCCTGGTGGCGCCGTTGCGTAACCGCGGCCTGCCAACTCACCGGCTCCGCCGCCCAAATGGCGCCTCATGAGCGTCGAGCGTCGCCCTTGGATAGACAAGCATGAGTTGGCGCGGCACCTCGGCCTTGGCGACTCCGTCTCTGGCATCCACCGCAAGGCGGCGTCCGGCGAGTGGCCCAGTCATAAGGTTCTCGGCCAGCTTCGATTTTCCCCCGAGGACGTCGCTGCGATCGAGGAGCTTCTTGTTCACCCCGCCACCCGACGACGACGCCAAACAGCCCCCTCCTCATCGAAAGGCCGCCGGCAGCCTCAAGGCAAGGCGCAGTCTCCGCAGATCGGTGGGTTCGCGGACCTCGGGCCGCGCCCCATCCGCAGCTACAAGGGCAAGATCAGGGAAAGCTGAACCTTCTCAGCCGGCGCAGAGGTGGCAACATGGACGCTAGAGAAAAGACCCGCCTACGCATGACGCGTGACGTGCTGCGTCTGCTTCGAACGCGGGACTCCCGGACCCGCCTTTCCCCGCTTCGGGACGACGTAGAGTCAGCGATCCTCGTCGGCTTCCGCGACGACACCTTGAAGTTCGTCATGGAACGCGTCAAGCTCCTAGGCGGCGGCGTCAACGTGGTCGTGCCAATAGGAGACCTCTCGACTTGGCCATCCCACATGGCACTCCTCCAGGCCACTACTGGCAGCAACCCCGACGCTACGGCTGACGACGAGTGCCTGGTGAACGATAACTCCGAGCTCGGGACGCTGGTGGAGCTTCTGCGCCACCGCCACCGGACGATGCGGCTGCGCCTGTGCGGGCAAGAAGCCATCATCGACCTGATGGTCGACGACTGGCCGCCTCGGCCCTGAGTGCTTCCACCAGCGGCACGCCCGGCCGAGTCTTCGCCGCTTCGATCGCATCGAAATAGCCGGGCCCGTTCGCGGCGACGACGACCAGGCGCCAGCGGTGCAGCAGCCTCGCGAGGTCCTTGTAGCGAGCGAGGTCATCCCTGGCGGCCCCAACCGCCTGCCGGTACTGCCTTAGGAACTCCGGCCGTTCCCGGGCGGGCAGGTCGCGCAGGATCACCTGCGGGTCCTCCTCATCGGGCTGGGCGCTCATGAGGCCACCGTACTCGCGAGCATGCGGTCGCCCCGGTTGGGACTCCATCGCCCTTTACGGGAGCCGAGCCGTGTCCACCGCACCCAGCGCACACAAAAGCTCCTAAAGAGCGCAAAGTTCTTCAATGGGGTTTTAGAGCCAAAATGCCGTAAATTGCAAAAACGGTAATCCACCCCACCCTCCAGGGCGTCTTCCTCCCGTTCGCACCTCCCATCTCTGGAGACGCTTCATGCGCATCGTCCGCTTATTCGCCGCCCTGGCCGCAGCAGGATCCATCGCTCTCCTGACTCAGCCAGCCGAAGCCGCCCCCCTGAACAAGCCGGCGGCGTCAACAGCCCAGACCATCTACCGCGGTGAAGGCGACGAAGTCCTCCGAGTCCCTGCCACCACCAAGCCGGGAACCTTGCGCGTCACCCACGACGGGGAAGGCGCGTTCATGGTTCAGACCCTCACCAGCAGCGGGAAGAAAGACGATCTCCTCATTGCCGAGATCGGCCCCTACCAGGGCACCGTCGCTTACAACACCACCCCCGGCAAGAAGCTCGCCGCGTTGAGCATCGAGGCCGATGGGGCGTGGACTGTCCAATTTGTTTCGCTCGCCAAGGCCAAGGCGTGGCCTATCACCGCCCGGGGAACCGGCGACCAGGTGCTGCGTCTGGCCAGCCCTTCCCGAGGATTCCGGACCCTCGCCATCACCCATTCTGGGGAGGGCGCGTTCATGGTGGAGGCGTACAAGGGCAAGGGGTATACGGACTTGCTGGTGGCCAAAATCGACTCCTACAAGGGCAAGGTCGTTTTGCCTGCGGGCACGCAGTGGCTGCTGATAAAGGCCAACGGCCCCTGGACAGTTGTCCGGAAGTAGCGGCACCGGTAAGGCCGCTCCCCTCGACGTCTTCGAGGCGGGGCGGCCTTTCGCATTCAAGAGGCGGCATAGGCCACGGCGGCGGGCGGCGTCTTAGGTACGGCACCGGGGCGGACGACGTGGGTAGGGCCGGTGGCGCTGCGGCGGTCTCGCGTGGCACGTAGCCCGTCGAGGACGGTTCGGACCGCGGCGATGGACTGATCCGCACTTACTTGGCCGCCGAGCGGCCGAACCGGACCGGCCTCAGCCGGAGGGGCCTCAGCAGCGAGCGTGGGCTTGGCCCCTCGGCGGCACAGGGCGCACCGGGCCGCCCCGCCGGGGGCCCCGTGAACGCAGGCAGCGCGGACGGACGCCTGATAGTCGGCGGGGCAAGGCGGGCCATCGGTGGCGGCCGGGGCGGTGCGGAGCTTAGTCAGGCGGTCGCGGACGTCATCCAGCCCGGCTTCGCTGCGCAGCCAAGAAGCGGGTCTCCGAACGCCATCGCGTTGAGCGGCCTCGACGATGCGGACGAGCTCCTCCGCTGTGGCCGTGGTCTCAGCCATGACTCGCCGGGCGAGCTCGAGCGGGATGCCGGGCACCTCGACGGCGGCAGGTGGGGGTTCCTCGTTGAGGTCTTCTTCTCTCTCCTCCATCTCCTCTTCCGGGGCGTCCGCGCCGGGAAGAGAGTGAGCAAGAGAGTCTGTAAGAGAGTCGGGTCCATCCTGTGGACCGGTTCCGGTCCGTGCCGTGGACCGGTTGGCATCCATGTCATGGACCGGTTCATCTGATGGACTGGTTTGCCCGTCAGGGGCGCCTACCTGCGTGTTCGTTCCAGTGGCCGCGCCGGAGGGCGATCCAGCCGTCTCTTCCGGCCGGTCCATGTCGTGGACCGGTTCCGTGGTGAATCTGCCCTTGCCGTCCCGTCCCCGGGCCGGGGTTGAGGAAGATGCGACTGCCACCTCGTGCGGCGCGTGGAGCCGGTAGACCCGGATCTGCTTGTGGCCCGGCCGCGGCCCGACATCAACGAGCCAACCCTTCTTGATGGCTCCGCTCCGTGCCTGGACGACCGCCCCCTTGGACATGCCGGTGCGCTCCATGAGCCGCGCTGTGGTGACCCATGACCGGTCTACTGGGCGGCCGGCCTCGTGGGCGTGGTTGGCGTAGGCCAGGCAGACGAGGCGCTCGTTCGGGGCCAGGTGCTTCGACTCCCAGACAGCGTCGACGTAGAGCTGTGCCGGGGTTGGCGGCCTTCTGTCCTCGCTGTACGAGGGGGTGTTCGCCATCAAGCGTCGCCGCCTGGATACATGCAGGCGTACGCGGGCGCGCACGATATCGTGCCCACTGGGTCTTCCTCCTGGTTGTGCAGGTGGTTGATCAAGGGCTCGTCGGGTGTTCCACCACCCGGCGAGCCCGCATGTTGTTGTCTGGCTGGTGAGCGTTAGGCGTTGTCGCCCTCCCACTCGTACCGGAGTCGCCACTGCGACAGGTTCAAGACGTTCACGCACACCTCCACGGGGCGTCCGTCCGCCCCGGTCGCTATCCGGGTGACCTCGAACACGAACTGCGCCTCCGGGATCGACAAGAACGCCGCTTCTTCGGGCGTGGGGCGCCGCCCTTCGATCTCCTCAGCGAACAGAACCGGCCCATGCCCGCGGTCCCGCAGCAACGTGTAGAGCCCGGCAGGGTTGGTTTCCACCTCCGCCGGCTGCAGACCTTCGGCAATCCGCCAGGGGATATAGGAGGTGGCGAGTTGAACAGGGCGGTCGTCGGCGAACATTCGCCGAGTGCGAACCATCACCTGATCGGCCCCATCGAGCCCTAGACGTGCGGCAATGCCTGCTGGGGCCTCCACAGGGCCGGCAACGGAAAGCGTTGTTCGGGGCTCCAGGCCTGCGGCCCGCATCTGTGCCGCGAACCCGCTCGGCGTCCCAGCTTCAAAGGACTTCGGGATCGCCCTGACACGCTTGGTCGCAGGAGCATCGAGCACAAAAGACCCTCCGCCGAATTCGCTGCGGATCATCCCTTCGGCCCTGAGAACCTCCATGGCGCGGGCGATGGACGTCTGGCTGAGGTCAAAGCGCCGAGCGAGCTCAGGCTGGCTGGGAAGCCGCTCCCCTGGGGACCAGACGCCACTGCGGATCTCAGCTCGCAGCACGTCAGCGACCTGTGCGTAGCGCGGGCGCGGATCTTGGATGGTCATACCTCTCCCCTCGCGGTTAGGTTCCGAGCCTATACCGGGGTGTCCGTTTTCCCTACTCAGGAGTAGTACGCGCTTCACGGGCTTGCCTCTCATCAACCTATCGGTTAGGTTTCCCCTAGAACCTAACCGATAGGTCCCCGTAAGTAAAAGCCCCAGCGGAGGTGGTGCTCCGCTGGGGCATCGCATCGAGATCGGAGCTCAGATGCCCAACAAGGCTACGGCCTCTCCCCCCGCGCCCTTGCCCTCCGGCCTCACCATCGAGGCCCGGGGCTCTTACTGCTACGAGCACGACACCTGGGTCTGCACCGCCCGCCACGAAGCGAAAGGCGGCACCCAGTGACCCGCGTCGAGATCACCTCCTTCGGCTACCTCCACGGCGCCCCGCCCGAGGCGGACCTGACCCTCGACGTACGGACCTCCCTCCGGGACCCGCACGTCGACCCGGCAACGCGGCAGATGACCGGCTTCGACAAGGAGGTCCAGGAGCGCGTCCTCGCCACCCGCGGAGCCCTGGAGGTCGCCCGCGGCCTGGCCAGCGCCGTACTCGGCCTGCGGGTCGCCCTCGACGTCCCCGGCAGGCGTCGGCCCATCCGAATCGCCATCGGCTGCGCTGGAGGTCGGCACCGGTCCGTCGTGCTCACCGAGGTGACGGCCGACTTGCTGCGCCACGTCCGCCTCGACGCCACCGTCACCCACCGGGACGTGGACCTCCCAGTGACCCAGAGGGAGGAGCGATGACGCCCGAGGAGTTCGCCGCCGCGCTGGCCGCCGAGAACGCCTGGAACTCAGCGATGGTTCAGCAGCCCAAGCCCATGGGCGACGACTCCGACGAGGAGGAGTAGCCGTGGACGAGAAGCTCACCGCCGTCATCGAAGCTGACAACGCCGCAGAGGACGCCGGGATGCACCCCGACGACCGGGTCACCTGCTGGACCCACCAGGGGTGGGCCACAGACTGCGCCACCAACCCGATCCACACCAACCCCGGCGCCACCCACCACTACCGCTACCGCCCCGAGGAGGGCTGATGGACACCTACGGCCACGACTACCACCAGGAAGACAAGGACAACCGGGCACAGGGCCTCGACCGCGAGCCGGAGCCGCCGGCCGACGAGCCGCTCGCCCTGGAGCACATCGAGGAGCTGCTCCAGACCGCGAGCGGCCCGCGCCGAGAGCCGCACCACGAGGCGGCGGAGGCCTGCGACCAGCTGATCGGGCTGGCCGTACCGCAGCTGCTCGACGAGGTACGGCGCCTGCGCGCGCGGCTGGCCGCCGTCGAGGCCATGCCGACCGAGCACCGTTACGCCGCGATCTCCACCCTCTGCCCCGACCCCGACGACCCGGACAACGCGGTGCCCTCGGCCGAAGCTGCGCTCGCTGAGGTGCCCCGTTGGAAGCACGGCAAGGCGCTGCGCCGCACCGTCTACCTCGGCCCGTGGGAGGACCTGGCCAAGTTCGCTGTCGAGGCCCCGTTCTGATCCGGCTGTAGCGCACTGTGCGGGTGCTCGCCCGGCCCTCTGGGTCGGGCGGGTGCCCGAAGCAGACGCTCCCAGGCGCCTCGCGCCCTCACCGAAGGAGATAGGCCGTGTCCACCTACCGCACCAAGGGCGGCTCCACCGTCACCTGGACGCCCCCCTCGGCCCTGACCGTCCCGATCGGCACAACAGGAAAATTCGCGCAGGAGGTCACCGCCTCCAAGTGGATCTGCCGTGGATGCCACACCCACGAGGGCGGCGAAAAGACCCAGATCCGCGGATCCGGCTCCACGAAATGGAGCGCGACCGGCCCAACGCAAGCGGAAGCGCAGCGCCACGCCAACCAGTGCGATACGCGGCCGTAGAACAGCCGGCCCCGGGCCGCGATTCCGCCGCGGCCCGGGACCTCAAATCCCCAACCCCACCAGCGCAACCAGCAGGAGAGGACATGCCGAACCTTATCGACGAAGTCACCGCCTTCGCGTCCGACAAACCGATCGTGACGGCCATCATCTGCGTGATCGGCCTAGCGCTCCTCGGCGTGGCCTACCTCACGGCCAGGACCCTCTACCGGGCCGCGAACCGGTTCTTCCACCGCTACGTCGCGGCTCGGCCGGCCGAGGACGCCCTCACCATCGTGGCCGCCGCCATCGCCACCGGCGTGTCCGCGCAAGGTATGTGGCAGTTCATCGACCGCATCATTGACATCCACTGGATGCTGCAGGCGGCTGGGTTCGCGTTCATCGAGGTCGCGGTGATCACCAGCGCGGTGCGGGCCCGCCGCAACATGCGGGAGAACTACTCCGCGGGCATCGACGGCATCGCGGTGTGGGCTCTCACCGGCCTGTCGGCGGTGCTGTCCGCCATGGAGGCCGCCAGCCTCCCGGAAGCCGTCTTCCGCCTGGCCGCCCCGCTGGTTGCGGCGTGGTTGTGGGAGCGGGGCATGTCGATCGAACGGCGCCGCGCCACCGGCCGTAAGCGCATCAACTGGCGGCTCACCCCCGAACGCATGCTGGTCCGTGTCGGCCTGGCCGAGACGCAGGACCGGACCGCCGCTGAGGTTGACGCCCAGAGGCGCCTCACCAAGGTCGCGCTCGCCGCCGATGAAGCCCGCAGGCTCCGCGACAGCACCGCCTCCGCCGGTAAGCAGCGCAGGGCTTTGGCCCGGATGCAGGCCCTCTACGCCGCGGCCCACGCCCACACCGGGCTCGGCCGGAACGAGGAACTGCAGCGGGCTCTGGCCGCCGAGGTCGCCTCGCTGGGCTCCGCCCCCGCTCTCCTGAACGTCAAGCCCGCCTCCGCGTGGATGCCCGAGCCGGAGGAGCCGGCCGAGGACGACTTCAGTCGCCTGGCCGACGAGACCCGGAACCTCAGCGACGCCCTCGGGGTACGAGACGAGCTTCGCGCGATGCGGGACGAGGTGCGAGCCGCCGAAGCCAACATCGTCATGTTGGCCCGGGATGTGACCTCTCCCGCGACTCGCGCCGAGGTCACATCCCGGGTCACGGGGCCGGTCACGGAGTCGCTGACTTTCGTACCCGAAGGGTGGGCCTCAGCCGCACCTGCCGTGACCCCATCCGCGACCCCGGCCGCGACCTCTGTCGCGGTCGCGGAGCCGGTCACGGACGAGGTCACGTTCAACATCACGGATGCTGCGGCGTACGACATCACGAGAGCGCTGCTCGACGGCTTCTCCGTGACCCCGGCTGCGACTCCCATCGCGACCTCCCTCGCGGTCGCGGGCCGGGTCACGAAGAAGCTCACATTCCCGCCGAAGGCGGAGCGCCCCCTCCTACCGAAGACCGTGATCATGCGCCAGTACTGGGACAAGGTCCGCCAGGAGGAGAACCGCTACCCCGGCCCAGTCGAGATCGCCAAGGCCGCCGGCGCCCATCACAGCCTCGCCTCCAACCTCCGCGCCGAATGGGTGAAGGAACTCTCTGTGTGGGAGCGCCGTAAGGCGACCTCCAAGAAGGTCGCCGCCGTCAACGGATCTCGGGGTGGTTCGACGGCCGGTGAGACGCGATGAACGCCGCCATCCTCACCGCAGTCGCGACCTTCGCCGCAGCTTTCTGCACGCTCTGGGCCGCCCATAGCTTCGGCGATCACTGGATACAGACCCACTTTCAGGCGATCACCAAGGGCGCCCCGGGCTGGGGCGGGCGCCTGGCCTGCCTGCGGCACGTGGCGACCCTCACCGCCACCAAGGTCATCGCGCTGGGGCTGGTCGTCCTGATGACCGGCCTGCGCCTCCCCCTGCTCGCCACGGCGGCCGCGCTCACGGTGGATGCGGCCAGCCACTACTGGGCCGACCGGTCCGCCTACCACGCCGACCGCAGGGGGGCCGTCACCTTGGAGCGGCTGGCCGACCGGCTCGGCAAGGGCGACTTCTACCGGCTCGGCATCGGAACCGCGGCCCCGTGCGGAACGGGCGCTTATGCCCTTGACCAGGCATGGCACCACCTGTGGATCTTCCTCACGGCCTTGGCCATCGCCGCCGGAGGTGCTGGATGAGCTCGGAAGTCTCCGTGTCGGAGCCCGAGGCGGATCGGTGGCGGCCTGTCGAACGGCCTGAGCCTGAGGCCGCCCCTGCCGAAGAGGTCGCGCCTCAGCCGCCCCGCCGTGAGCCCGCCGACCCCAAGCCCGCCCCTGAGCAGGCGGTGCCGGGTACTCCGGCCGGGCACTTGGCCGTGGGTGTGGGTTCTGTTCTCACGCTCGGTGGCCTCGGTCTCTACAACGCGGTCGGTGTCGCCGGGCTGGCCGCCGGGGGTGCAGTCGCGGTGGCCGGGGCGGGCGGTTACGGGTACTGGCGGCTACGGCGCCGTTTCCCACGCCGCGACCGGCCAGGCCGGGCTCCACGCAATGCCCGGACCTGGTTCAACACGCCTTCTGGCCCCGGCCCTGTTGGGCGGCGGATGACGTTCGGCGGCGGACCTGGCGGGTCGGGAGGAGGCCGTACCTCGACCCGCTCGAAGATGCCGTCCGGCGGCGGCAAGGGTGCAGGGCCCGGTCTCGGCAGCCGGGCCACGGGGCGGCACGTCTTCGGGGGCCGCGACGCCAGCGGCCCTAGCCGAGGGGCGTTCCGGCCCGCCGCCAACCCCACCGGGGGTCGCCCGCCCCGTAGCCCCCGGGCGGCCGAACGTCCGCACCGTCTGCCTGCCGCTGCTTTCCGTGCTGCTCAGGCTCTGCACACCCACACCGCACCCCGCCGGGCGGAGCGTCGCGCCGCCGCCAAGGCGCGCGACCAGGCCGTCACGGAGGCGACCCGGCGGGCGCGCCGCGCCGTTGCCCGGTGGGGCCTCGGCCGGATCCGCGCCGTCACCCGGTGGGTTGACCGCCGTACCGGCCACCACGCCAGCCGCCGCTTACGGTCGATCGCCGCCCGGCTGCGCACGTGGGACAAGGACATCCTCGACGGGGTCGGCGCTCAGGCGTGGGCGTGGCTGCGGGACCGCATCCGCACCGCCCTTGAAATACCCGAAGCCGAACCTGCCGCCACCCCCGAGGTGGAGGCGGAGGTTCCGCCGCAGGACGCCCCGCAACCTGACGAGGCGCCGGCCGACCCTGCCCCTGAGACCGCCCCGAGTAAGCCCGGCCGGACCCGCTGGTCCGGCACCCGACTCCAAGGAGCTTCCACCATGGCCAACAGCCTGGTCACCCACGCCACGGAACTTCCCACCATCGCCTCGGAGTACGAGACCGACGACATGATGGACGTCAAAACGGACCTGGAAATGCTGCGTGAGCTGCCACTCCAGGTCGGTGCCGCGATCCGCATCATGACGGAACGGCTGAACGCCGACTACCCCATCGACGCCGCTGTCACCGAGCACCTTCACACCCTGTATGAGGGGTTCTGCGCGCTCGCCACCGTTTGCGACGACGTCTCCACCACCTTCCAGGAAGCCCACGAGGCCGACATCGCCCGCCACCTCCAGCCCCGCAACGGCGAACAGAAGTGGAACGTCCGCTAGACCGCTAGGCCATCGCACCGAGAAAGGCAGGAACGTGGTGAGCACGACGAAGACGGCACCGCCGGACTGGTCCCTGACGCCGCGCGGCACGGCCAGCAGCACCGGGCTGGGGGCGCTCGCGCTCGCCGCGGTGGCCGCTGGAGGCGACATGCTGCAGCTGCACCCCGGCTGGGCGGCCGGCGGCGCCGTCCTTGGCGTGGTCGGCACGGTCCTGTCCGGCAGCCAGCACCACCCGCGCGCCCTGGCCTACCGGCTGGGCTGCTGGCTCGGGGCAGGCGGGTGGCTGGCCTGGACCTGGGCTGACACGCCGTGGGACCTCAACGCCTTCGCCGCGCTTGGCCTGGGCGCCCTGGGTGCCGGACTGTTCGCCCCCTGGGCCCGCACCACCACCACCGCCCCGGCCTCCCCTTCCGCAGGTGCCGCGGTCGTGATGCACCGGCACGCCACCTTGGCCACCGCGTGGGCCGAACGCATCCACCGCGTCGCCGACGTGCGTGTCCAGGTCGAAGACCTCCGCGAATGGGACGGCGGCGGCGGATTCTCCGCGCTGGTCATGCAGCCGCTGGGCGGCTCCAGCACCAGCAAACTCCGGGGGGCCGCGGTCGGCCTGGCCGAAGACGCGCGCCTTCCCAACGGTTGCGGCGTCGAGTTCGGTGCGGGCCCGTTCCGCGGCAGCCTGCGCATGCACGTCTCCACCCTCAACCGGCTGGCCGAAACCATCCCCCACCCCGGTATCCGGTTGGGCGGCAGCATCAACGACCCGGACGCGATCCGCCTGGGCGGCCACCGAGACGGCAGCACCGCCACCGTGGCGTTGCGGGAGTCGACGATGGCGCTGGCCGGGCAGAAACGCTCCGGCAAGTCCGGCACCCTGCACAACATCACGGCCGACGCCGGCGCTTTGGATGACTGCCTGGTGTGGCACATGGACCTCAACGGGGGCGGCATCAGCCGGGCGTGGCTGCGGTGCTGGCTGGACGGCCGCACCCCGCGACCGGCGATCGACTGGGCGGCCGGGTGCCCCGAGGAGGCTCTGCTGATGGCCCAGGCACTGGTCGACATCGCCAAGGACCGCAAGAGTGCCCACGCCGACCTCAAGGCCGCCCAGGACGTGCAGCTGCTGCCGGTCTCCCGGCAGGTCCCGGCGATCTTGCTGATCCTTGACGAGGGCAAGGAAGTCCTTGGCACGAAGATCACCGAACCTCTGGTGCGGGCCATCCGCCGCGCCCTGGAAACGACCGTGGACATCGGCGGTAACGAGGCCGTCAACGCCGTCCTGAGCGTCCTGAGATCGACGAGCACGGCCCTGTCGACCGACATCCTCAAACAGTGCTCGACCAGGGCCACCATGCGGGTGTTCGACCAGTCCGAGATCGACTACCTGTTCGGCTACCGGCGCGGCGTCAGCCCCCAGGACGCCCCCGAGCAGGGCAGCGGCTTCCTACAGGCCGGAGCGGAAGCGGTGCGGGTCTTCAAGGCGTACTTCATGGTGCCCTCCGACATCGACGCCGCCGCCGTGCAGATCGCCGCCCACCGCCCCGACCTGGACGCCGACGCCGTCCGCGCCGCCGGACCCGCCTACGCCACCCGGCTGGAGCGGATGCGCTACCTGTACAGCACCCCTTCCGTGCAGGCGACGCTACCCGCACCGGAGCCGATCGACCTGCCCGGCTTCGACGACGGCCCGTGGTACCCCGCCGGAGTTCCGGCCGACGGCGCCGAACCGAACACCGGCAAGGCGTCTGCGAGCGGGACGGTCGCTCGGCGCCGGCCGGGACACCTGACGTTGCTGAACCCGGGCGGCGCGACCGCAGGCTGGGACGACCCGGAGACCATCGCCGCCCGCGCCCGCTCCCAGCAGTCCCCCCGCCTCGGCGGCGGTCACCAGACCGGGCCCGGGCCTCGGCCGCGGCTGCGCGCCGAGCAGGTCCACGAAGTCCCCGCCGAGCAGGTGCCGGTGCCCGCGCTGCTGACCCGGGCTATCGCCGCGTTCGACGGCGACGACCGCATCCACTCCGCCACCCTCGCCGACCGACTCGACATCGACCAGGTCGAGCTGGCCGAACTGCTGCGCGGTATCGGCGTGCGGACCCTGCAGCGGGCGTTCATGCGCGGCGGCGAAGAGCGCCGCGGATACGGCCGCGAAGACCTGGAGGCCGCCGCCGCAGCGATCCGCTCCGGCGACCTCCAGGTACCGCCCGAGGTCGAGGCTTGGCCCGCCGCCTGACCCCGGACACCCCCGGACGTCCGGGTCCGACGTCGGACCCCGGACACCCCCGGACACCCGGACACCCCCCGGACGTCCGCCCCGGACGGCCGCCCACCTGCAAAAACACTCGGGTGTCCGGGTGTCCGGGGTGCTTGAAAACACCCCCTCAATCGGCCCTGGGAGCCCTCAGGACCACCCTGCACCCCCGGCGGCCTGTCACCGGGCCGCCGTACGCTCCGCCCATCCCACCTCACTCCCATGAGAAGGAACCCCGATGAGAAGGAACCCCGATGACTGATCCTGCTACGCCGCGCCGGACCACCGCCCACGACCACCGCCAGCTCGCGATGGCCCTCGGCTGGACGCTTCCCCAGATCACCAAAGCCCTGGCTCTTGGGGTCCTGCCTCCGTACGACCTGAAGACGCCACGGTGGACCGCCGCCACCGTCGAGACCATCGTCGCGAGGCGCCAGGAGCTGGCTGCCGCACTCGACGACGGCACGCTCCTGACGGAGTCGGAGCTGATGGCGCGCCTAGGACTGGAGTACGGAGACTGGCGCCGCGGTCGCGACGGCGGCGTCATCCCTGAACCCGACCGCGACGAGTTCTGGAGCCGCGGCCTGGCCGACGACCTGGCCAGCCGTACCGATTTACGCGAGCAGATCCCGCCCCAGCCGCTCGGGATCGCCAGGTGTACTGCGCTCCTGGCCGACCTGACCGGCCTAGAGGCCACCGACGACGACATGCGTGAGCTCATCAGGCAAGGCCATGTCGCCGAGGTCGACTGGTACAAGAAGTGGCCGCTGTACGACGTGGCCGCAGTCCGGCGCCTCGGGACGACGGAGGACGGACGCGACCTGGTCGCCGCCACCGTCGCCGACCGGCTGGCGTGGCTGGAGAGCTCGATCCCCACGGCTGACGCCGCCGGGTGGCTGGACTGGAGCGTCGGCGACCTGGAGCGCGTCGCCGCCGAGCATGGCCTCCAGCCCGGCCGCTTCGGCCGATGGGACCGCCTCGACATCGCACGCCTGTCTGACAACGAGGACCTGGTCGAGCAGGTGCGGCGCGCCAGGCTACTCGGCCCCGACCAGGCAGCAGCGCACTTGGAGGTGCGCCGCCGCGACTTCGACTACGTGGTGGCCGCCGGCTGGGTGGAACCGGTCCGGTACGTCACCCGGGAGGTCGGTGTCCGCAAGACGGTCGACGTCCCGCTGTACGCCATCGGCGACCTGGAGGACGCCCTCGACACGCCGAGCGTCGACTGGGAGGCCGTCCGCGCCGTACGACCCGGAGCGCCCTCGCCGCTGCGCGAACACACCCGGCTGCCACGCCAACGAGCCGAGCTGGTCCGAGCCTTCTGCGCCCAGCTCGGCATCGACTGGTCGGTGGAGGTGTGGCCGCACTTCCGGAACGCCCGCGACCGTTGGACGATCGACTGGGAGCAGCGGGCCGATGGCCACCCGACCAAGGCCGAGGTCGCCGCCGCACTGGCCGCCCACCGCGGCGCCTCCCGGCACGCCGACCACATCGCCCTGTCCAGCGCAGTAGGAGACGTCATCCGCCAGGCCCGCGCCGACCTGGAACCCGGAGCGGCCGTCATCTTGGACACCGAAACCACCAGCTTGTCCGGCGTTGTCGTCGAGATCGCGCTGATCGACGCCGCCACCGGCGCCGTCCTGCTCGACACCCTCGTCCACCCTGGCGAGGTCCCCGTCGAGAGCGGCGCTCGGGCTGTGCATGGCATCAGCGACGACATGCTCGCCGGCGCCCCCCGCTGGGAGCAGGTGTTGCCAGACTTCCTCGCCGCCGTCGAAGGTCGCCGCCTCTTGGCCTATAACGCGGAGTTCGACGCCCGGGTGATCGCCCGGACGCACGCTCACGCCGGACTCGACCCCGCCGTCCTGCCTGACGCCAGCCGCTGGGGCTGCCTGATGGAGGCGCAGTCAACCTGGCTGCGGATCGGTCGGTGGCTTCCGCTCGGCGGAGGGCATCGTGCTCGCGGGGACGCCGAAGCGGCCAGGAAGGTTCTGCAGCGGCTCGCCGCTCCGGTCGAGTCCTACCGCACCCGATCCCGCAAGACCTGACAGAAAGATGACAGTTTCCGCAGGTAGAGGGCATTTTTCTCCCGCATCATCCACACTGGGATCATCCCCGTCTTGAGGAGAACGCGTTGGTTCAGGTCCGCATCATGCACACCACGCACGCAGCAGCGGTCAGCGAGGTCATGAACATCCTGCTGCCCTGGCTACAGCAGTGCCCGGACCTCGTCGTCGGCCACCCACAGGAGCTCGGCACCCGCGGTGGCACCGGCAGCCGGATCGTCTTCGAACTGCTTCCTACCGCCGAGCAGCAGAGGCCGATCAGGGCCACTGCCGAGGTGATCGACCGGACCCCGGCCCGACGCCGCACGGCCCCCCGCCGCGCCCTGCCGCCCTCCCGCCGACAGATTGAGTGATCGTCTGAGATCGTCCGAACAAGCTGCGCCCCCGTCCTCCGTAGAGGCGGGGGCGCCGTCATGTCTGGACCCTCGCAGGGCTGATGAGGACCGCGATGAGCCTCGATCATGTCGGGATCGTCGTCGCGTTGCGAACCCTCGTAGGGCTGATGAGGACCACCAGTCTGTCCCCGCGGCGCCGACGGACGCAAGCAACGGCGCCCTGGCCTCCGTAGGGGTGCTACCGGAGTACGGCGGAAACGGGCCGGGACGCTGGCCGGACAGCACGCCTGCGGCGTGCTCCCCACGAAGCGCTGGCGTTCCTGCCCACGGACTGACCCGAGCGGGGTCAACACAAACTCAACATGAACTCAACATCGGCCTGCCTATCTTCCTGTCCACCACACGAAGAAGGAGACGAAATGAGTTTCATGAGAGTGGCCGCCATCGTCATCGGCGCCGGTGTCATCGCCGGCGGCGCGCTCCCGGCAAGCGCCTACGCGGCCTCCATTCCCCTGTCTGCTGTCGCCGATCCAGGAACCTGCGCCAGGGTGGGCGAGCCCTCTCCGTCGCACGACTTCAAGCTTGTGTTCCCCGTCTACAACCGCTGCGGCAGCAAGATCAAAGTGCGATTGACGGACGGCCGCGGACACAAAAGCTCCTGTATCGGGATTCCTCCACACGCAACTCAGGCAATCCATCTCAACACAAGCAGCAGCTACGCCTATACCGTGAACTGTTAGGAAGACTCAAATGCCTCTGCCCTCCATCAAGCGTGCCGCAGTAATCTCTGCTCTCGGAACGCTCATGGCTGCTGGCTTCATCACAGCTGGTCCCGCGAGCGCCCACGCCGACCCTGGCTCATGCGGAGTTCGCGCCGAGGGGCCAATCTGGATCGCCGGCGGCGGCCCCTGGGCTTACATCGTGCGCAATAAATGCTCCAGTACTCAAAAATTCCGGGTGGTGTTGACCGACGCCAATCGTTCCCTCGCCTGCTACCCGATTGGCGCGTTCAATCGGCGCACTTACAACTCCCTCGTGCTGAGCCATAACTGGGTCGTGCGTAGCTGCTAGACGAAAGCGTCTCGTCGCCCTCCATGCTGAGCACAACGACGCCCCCGTCCTCCCGGGCGGGGGCGTCCTGCTGTCCGCCTGTAAAAGATCATCGCGTTGTGCACCATCGCGGCATCTCCGACGTCCCACAACAGTGGACACCCCCGGATCATCAACGACACCGCAGGCCGCCCCGGACACCCCGAAACGTGAGACTCAATGGGTGGCCTACATCGCGGCGGGCATCACCCTGCTCCTCGTTGTCATAGCCATCGCGCAACGCGTCCTCTTCCCGGCTTCCCCTTCGAGCGTCTCGCCCACCCAGGTCATCGACGCCCTGAATCAGCACGGCATCACCTGCACGGAAACGATCGTCGACACCACAGGCACCCTCCCTGAGGGCGAGCAGTTCGCAAGCTGCCGGACCGTCACCTCGATAAGTAGCGACGATCGCGCCGGTGTTTCCACGTTCAGCTCAGAGAAGGTATGTCTCGACTCTTACGCGCAGACCGTCGCCCTCTTCCAGCAGGGCAGTCAAGCGCCGGTGTGGGTGTTGAAGAACGACCAGTGGTACATCATGTTCGGCCTGGATCGGGTCAGCGCCGAACGAGCTCAACAGTCCTTGGGCGGCGAACTGTCCAACATTGGACGGCCGTAGCCCTGCAGCAGCAACGGCCCCGCGCCACCATGACGGCATGAGCACACCCGACGACGACCCGATGCCTGACCACGTCCTGCAGGACGCCCTCGTCGTGCTGGAGCCGCACCGCGAGGAGGTCGAGCCCCTACTGCGCGCGGCCGAGGCAGAGGCCAGCCAGTAAGCGAACGCGAAGAAGCCCGTCGTCCGTTATCACTTCGCCAGATGGCGAAGTGATAATTGGCCTGATCAGCGCCCTGCACGAGCACCTCGGCCTCGCTGTGGGCCGTACCCTGGCCGCGTGATCTCCTACACGACCGGCGACGCCACCAACCCTCAAGGCCCAGGGCCGAAAATCGTCGCCCACGTGTGCAACGACATCGGCGCATGGGGCCGAGGCTTCGTCACCGCGGTCTCTCGCCGCTGGCCCGAACCAGAAGCCACCTACCGAGCCTGGCACCAGTCCGGCGGCGGATTCGAACTCGGCGCGATCCGGCTGGTTCCCGTGGAGCCCGACCTGTGGGTGGCGAACATGATCGGCCAGCACGGCATCCGCCGACGCGGACACAGCGCCCCCATCCGCTACGACGCCCTGGAACGCTGCCTGAGCCGCCTACGCGACGAAGCCATGATCCTCCACGCGAGCGTCCACATGCCCCGGATCGGCGCCGGCCTCGCAGGCGGATCATGGGACCGCATCGAGCCGCTCATCCTCACCCAGCTGACCGGGCATGGCGTTGCGGTGACCGTCTACGACCTGCCATAGCCAAACGCGGAGACGCCCCAGCAGCCACACAGAGCCGGACAACACCAGGCAAAGCGTGCCCAGCTGCCTCTCCTGCGCAATGTGGACAGTAAGGCAACCCTGGCCCCAGGACGCGCGTCTGCTCCCTGGAGGCCCAGAAATTCCCTGGTTAGGCCTCCAAGAACGTGCGCGGAGGCAAAGAATGGGCCAACACAGATCCGCCCTTCGGCCAGCCCTCAAGACAGGAGGGCAGAGAACGGGGCATACCTTCTGTCAGCAGCACGTGGTACAACAGAAACACGCATTCGAACATGAGTTCCTGGAGAGTAGGATGCGCATCACCGATGAGCAGGCCCAACTGCTCGCACTATGCAGAATCAAAGGCGCCAGCTGGTACTTCCTCGCCCGCGAGGCTCAGCGACTAGGCGTCGACCCGCTATGGCGTGGCGAGACCACCGAACTGTCTCCCGAGGCAGCCGCCACAGCACAGCTGATCAAAGAACACACCAATGTGCTCGACCAGCTCGCTGAACATGCACGCCAAGACGCTCAGCGAGCCTTCGACGCCGGCGCACACCTCATCACCGTTCTCGATCAGGACTACCCGGCGACCTTGCGGCTGATCTTCAACCTGCCGCCCTTCCTCTTCGTCAAGGGCACCCTCGACAGCGACGATCTACGCAGCGTCGCCGTCGTCGGCACCCGGCAGGCCAGCAGCGACGGCCTGAGGCGAGCAGCCCGCATGTCTCGCCTGCTGTGCGAAAACAAAGTCACGGTCGTCTCCGGCCTCGCCCGAGGTATTGACACCGCCGCACACACCGCTGCCCTTGAAGCGGGTGGGCGCACCATCGCGGTCGTAGGGACTGGCATCCTGCGCTGCTACCCGGCAGAAAACCGCGCCCTGGCCGGACAGATCGCTGAGCAAGGTGCGGTCGTCTCTCAGTTCTGGCCCGACGCATCAGGAGCCACCTACACCTTCCCTCGCCGCAACGTCACTATGTCGGGCATAGCTCAAGGGACTGTGGTTATCGAAGCCTCCAGCACTTCGGGCGCGAAAATGCAGGCGCGGCTCGCGTTGGAGCATGGCAAGAAGGTCTTCCTGCTACGAAGTCTCACCGAGGCGCAGCCATGGGCCCAAAAATACGTGGACACCCGCGGCGCCTTGATGGTGGACGAGGTCGATGACGTGGTGAAGGCGCTGTCGACCCCAGACCGGATTCAAGCAGTCGACGCCAGCCGTGCCCAACTGAGCTTGGACTTCGATCTCTTGGACGCGGGACGCTTGGGGTGACACCACTTCCCCCCAAAAGCTCAGGACCACCGCCAGCAGGGTTCGGCAAATGCCGCAATTGCGCATATCTCAGATCAGGACCCGTTCAGGTCTGCCACGCGTGCGCTTTGGAAACAGTGAGAGCTCCTGGCGACCCAAACTGTCGAATCTGCCACCAAGCGCTCCCTCGCACTGGCGCTACCTGCTCAAATTGGCTGTGCAACGACCCTACGCGATCTTTCGAATGGACCGCAGTGATCGGGGTAAAAGCTGGCGTACTTGAGCACGGCATCGAGCAGATGAAGAAAGGAATTTACGGCTGGGGAATGATATTCGCCCGAATTGTTCTCGGCCACCTCTACACCCATCCGGAACTCGTTCAGCCAATGCATGCCATCATCCCCATGCCTGCCTATCGGCAACCGAACGAGCCGCGAAAAGGCAAAGATCATGCAGGATACGTTATCGAGAGGGCGATCGAGGAGGACGACAGCGGGCTTCCGTTCATCCTCTCCCCTCCCCTCATCGAGAAGGTCGCGAAAACCAAGCGAATGAGGGAAACGGGGAGTGCCGCAGAACGCCGAATTCTCGCACAAACGCTCTTTACTTCTCTCCACGTCCCCAACCCCGAAAAGGTTCGAGGAATCAACGTCCTTGTATATGACGATGTATTTACCGGAGGAAATACCCTAAACGCAGTTGCAAGGCGATTAAAATCCGCTGGCGCCCAAGGCGTATATGGACTGACGCTTGCTCGGCAACAGTGGCGAACTTGATTTGATAGATCAACTAGCCCCCGCCGCCCGTGAGGCTGCGGGGGCTTTTTATCGGTTAGACCTCAGGGGCGGGCAGATAGCGGCCGTTACTGTCTCGCCGCAGTCCGTTCTCCAGCCACCCTGCGGACAGGTCGTGGATTCCGCACAGGCGGGCGAATTCGACGACGTTGAAGTTCGGGTCCTCTTCGGCGAGGACCTGCGCGACCACCCAGGCGACGTTGACCTTCACCCGTTGCGCCTCTTCAGGTGACAGGAACTTCTCGCCACGGTTGGTGTCGTCCTCGCGCTGGTGGCCAGCCCGGTCGAGGCGATAAGGAGCGTCGCTCCAGTCGTGGTTAGCGATCTCTGCGGCGTGCTTGCGCGCAACACGGCTCAAGGCCATGCGCCCTCCCTACAAGGACGGGGCGGCTTGATGACCATCCGAATAGGTCACCGCCCAATGGTTGTGCCCCGAGGATAGGTGAGCGGGCAGGGGCTGCCTAGCCCTCGCCCCGGGCCGCCTTCTTCAGTGCCACCTCCCGGACGTGGCGCCCGCCTGTGCCGCCCCACCATGAGTGATGGTTGAGCGCCTTCAGCGCATCCATTCGGGCCGCTCGCAACCGGTTCAACTCGTCGTGCTGCTCATCGGTCATCTCCAGCGACGGCGGCAGCGTGTCGGCCAGCTCGTGCACGCGCCGGTCTGCCTCCCAGAAGGCGCGCTGCGCGGCGATCAGGTCAGGCGGGAAGTCGTAGGTCTCGGCCATGGGTCCCCCAGATGGTGCGCGTGGTACGGCGGCGATCCTACGCATCGGCCTTGCACACGACGAAAGCGCCCCGCCGCCCCCAAACAGGAGGGCGAGCGGGGCGTCCTGTTGTTCAGGCCAGGCGAAACCGCCCACGGACGGCACGCCATGCAGCCGAAATATGGGAAACCGGGAGCTCCCCACCCTCTCCAATCGGTGCTCATCTAAAGGGGCCCTTCCACCCGACCATGAGGAGTCACCGTGATCCGCAGATTGTCCGCCGCCCTTCTGCTTGCAGCGGCATTTGGCACCGCCACCCTGACCGGAGCCACCCCCGCTTCCGCCGGACCCCTGGTGGTCAAGATCGGCCCCTTCCCCTCCCTGGGGTGGTGCCAAGTGGAGCGAGCTGAGACCTTGGAATATAACCACACGGACTGGATAGGCCCGTGCAAGAGCGATCCGGCGGGCGGGTGGAGCTTCTATATCCAGAGTGCGTAGCCCTTGGCGACCTTAACCGGGCCCAGACATGACGAAAGCGCCCCGCCGTCCCGAAGGACAGCGGGGCGCCGCAGCGAGAGCGTGTCTTTGGCCGCACGCCCATAGCCGCACGCAGGAGGCTACAGGGCGGGCCAGGTTGATTAGTTCCATTCGGCGGCGACGAAGGTGGTCAAGCTCCTTCGCCCGGCGCAGGATTACCCGCACTCATGTGGCCTTCTGCAGCAAGTCAAAGGCCAGCTATCCCCCAACTGCTGCGGGAAGAGGTCCCCTGGACCTCTTTTCACTGGCCAACCTCAGTACACGGCATCGCAGGGATGAGGTCAACCCGGGGCGACCCGACCCCGAATCCCGCCTGGGTGCGTCACCGCCGAAGCGGAGGGTCTGGCAGCAGACCAAGCAGGGTCCCAGCGCGGAGGCTTAATGCTCGCAGCAGGGTGAAACTACCGCCGCGGGCGGAATGCCTCATGGTAGTTGCCCACCACGACGGTCGGCGTGACCGGTCCATTCTTCGGCGTCACGTTAGCCCGCAGCACCAGACCGAGAACCGCGGACACAAGAATCACAGCGGCGGCCGACTGCTGCTCCGTGATCGGAAACCCAAACGACGCGAGCCCCGTAAGGATCGTCGACAGCGCACCTGTCAGGGCGGACACCACCCACGGACGGGTCAGAACCGCCACGAGGAGCGCCACGATGCCGGACGCGATCGTCATGACCCACCCGGCGGACTCCTCCGTCAGACCGACCGCCGGGATGGTCACCAGGAACGCCACCAGGGCGTTGATCACGTACAGGATGACGGCCGGCTCCTGGCCGAAGATCGTGCCCGGCCGGGCAGGGGTGGGCTCAGACATTCGTGCCCTCGCCCGGAGTCTCAGAGGTCTCGTCCTCCACCGGGCCGGCGACCAGCTTGATCGTGGCGGTCCCCGCCGGCACCACGTCGATCGCCTCGGTCACCTCCAGGCCCAGCGACGGGATGGACGCCTTCAGGACGGCCGAGCCCGGAGCGCCGGACACGACCCGGCAGGACCTGGTGTCCTCCGACACGTGAAGCACGGCGATAGTCGGCTCGTTCGTCGACCACTCGACCTGCTCGGTCGTGTCGTAACCCGAAGCGTCCTCGGTGTCGGCAGTGAAAGTGACCTGCTGGCCAGTGTTGAGCTGCGTCATGTCTGTGCCTTCCTGGTTGGGTTGTGTGCCAGACGGCACGCCTGTGGCCTCATCGACGACAAGGCCACGGATCAGATGGATGCGGGTGGTGCCGAGCAGCCAGGCCGCGAACGTGGCGGCGGTGCGCCGGGCGGCTAACTCCGCCGCCGCGACCGTGGTTGCCCGGTCCACGCCCGGCAGGAGCCGCACCGGGCCATGAAAAGCCACCGCGGCGGCGAGAGCTGTCTGCCGCGCCTCGAACGCGCGGTCGGATGGGGGCAATGGGCACCTCCACGAAGTAGATGGGCGCCCAGATGTGGGCATGAAAAAAGCCCCGACCGTGCAGGTCAGGGGCTGTGTAAGAAAGTCGCTGATAATATCAGCGACTCCGCAACACCAAGATCAGTTCGTCTCGTCGATGAAGCCTGGCAGCCAGCCGCCATGGGGCCGTGCGGACTTTTCGAGGTCTTCGACGGCGGGCTCTGGCCGGTGGCGGCGCCACAGCAGCCACAGCAGGGCGCCCTCGATCATGCGACGCGTAACAACACCGGCCAGGTGAGAGGACCAACGATTCCATCGGCCTTCAACCCAGCGGCCGTCTGCAGCCCCTTCACTCCAGCTTCGTGGGCGGGGCCGAAGACTGTGTCGTCCACCTTCGGGTCGAGCGCGTAGTCCCGGGCAAGCAGCAGGTAGTGCATCGTCTTGACGTGCCACTTCAGCGGGTCGTCGTCCTTTCGGCCGTCGCCGAGCTGCAGAGTGGGGAGCTTCTTCACCGTGGCCTCCGTGGGGTTCGAGACGGGGATGGGGGCAGGCTTCTCGGCGTTGACCAGGCCCATGAACTCGCTCCACGGGAAGTTCGGCCCCGGATCGGAGTGGTCGGTCTGCCGGAACGCGGCCGACACGTCCACATGGCCGCACACGCCTTCGGCGCCTGCCCGCACCTGGGCCACGGACAACTTCCGCATCGGCAGGTCGAACCGCAGGCACAGCTCCCGCGTCCGGGCGGCGGCCTCCTCGACCGCGGGCCACACCTCGGGTGACAGCCACTGCTGGCGCGTGTAGGTGGCCTCACCGCAGATCTCGATGCCGATGGATCGGGAGTTCGGAGGGGCATGCCAGGCGATGACCCGGTCCGGGACGCAATGCTGCTCGTCCCGGCTGGAGTCGTACACGTAGTGGGCCGACCCGCCTGAAGAGACCATCTGGAAGTACTTCGCGGTCCCGGACGCCGCGCCCTTCTTCGAAGCCGCTGGATAACCGACGCCCGGGCATGTGGCGTGGATGACGATCCTGCGAGGCGGCAGGTTCCCGCCGCCTGACTCATGCACGGCCCGTCTAGTGATGGGCGGTTCGCCTGCTTTCATTGGGGGTCCTCCCGCCTCTGTCGGCGCCCTCGGCGCCAGGTGTGGATGATGATCTGCAGCCGCCACGCCAGGACGACCGGGTCAGCGGATCAGGCTGATGATGATCGGGATGAGCACGCCGGCGGCGGTGACCAGCAGGCCGACGATCGCGAGGATCTGCCGGGTCCGGTCTGCCAGTTGGGCTCGGGTGACGACGTCCCGCTCCAGCGCGTCCAGCCGGGTTTCCAACGCCTGATCGCGCGCCTCACCAGCCGTCCTGTCCGCGTCGACGCGCTTAGCCAGCTCCGCGTGGCGCCCGTCGGCGTGATCGAGGCGTTGAAGGATGAGCGCGTTCTGGCCGTTGGTGCGTTCAAAGCCGACCTCGACCAGGCGGCGTATCTCGGCCAATGCTCCGTCCACGGTCGGCGGCGGTTCGCTCACACGGCACTCCTCGCTCACAAAGGTCTCAAAGCGGACCGCAGGCAGGAGTCAGGGCCGCAGCGGGAAGTAGGTGTCGCCTGCGGTCCCTACGCGCATCACGCGGGCGACACCGGTCAAGGAAAAGTCGGCGAAGAGTCGCCTCGCCGACGGTGGCCGGATCAGGCCACCAGGTAGCCCTGGCGCGCAGCGCAGGTGTCACATATGCACCATCCGCGACCAGGAGACTTCATGATTCGTTCGGCCCGCCGTACCGTCGTCGCAGCACTCACCGCCGCTCTGGTAGTCGGCTCACCGCTGATCGCCCCCAGCGCCACCGCGGCGACCGCGACGGCGCAACTCGCGCACGCGCCTCAGCCCCGCACAGCCCAAGCCGTGCGAACAGCTGCTGCTGCAGCTTTCGACGACTACGCTGCCGGCGACTACGGTCTGTTCTGGGATCGCTGGTCAGCGGCCTCGAAGAGGGTCGTTTCCCGGCGTGATTACGTGCGTCGCTTCAAGTTGTGCCCCCAGGCGGTCGAGGGGCTGCGGATCAAGGTCGAGAAGGTCACCCTGAACTCAGCCCGCACCCGCGCCCGAGTGCGAGCCAGCAGGTTGGACTTCCTGTTCAACTACGACTTCGTCTACGAAGCCGGGGCGTGGCGGTACGTGCTGCCCGCTGACGTGGCGCGGGTTTACCGCAAGCCTGTCGACCAGATCGTCAAAGAAGAACGAGCAGCCGGCGAGTGCGGCTGATCCCGACGGGGTTCAGCCAAGAGGCGGCACCATCCGGTTGGATCCGAAAACGCGCGGGCCGGTGAGGGCGAGTCGGGCCCGGTCGACGTACTGGCCTGTTGAAGCGGCCAAGTATTCGTCGCGGGCCCGGCGGGCAGCCACCCGCGCCGGATCCAAGCGGGCCGCCAGGATCGGCTCCAGCGGGTTCTCCGGCGCATGGACGTTGACATCCACGGTGAACTGCGGCGCGAGCGGCACACTCGACTGTTCGGCCTCTTCGGCGGCCTGCGCGATGCACGCGGCCCGCCAGTCCAGCGCCCCTTGCCGGTCCTCCTGCGGCGCAGCCTCCATGACGATGAGGTGCTTCTTCGCCGCAGCGGCCCGGGCGAGCACCGCCTCCCGCCGCTCGGCGTACGGCATCCGCGGATCCAGGTGGTCAGGAAAGTCAGCGACCGCGCGCATCACCGCTGCAGCGGCCGGCTGCTGCCACGCCAGCGCGTCGCTCGGGTCAGGAATCTTGGCGTGCTGGTGCAGGACCGCGTCGACGATCGTGGGCAGCTCGTCAACGTCAAAGCCGAATCTGGAGCAGTACTCCTCCAGGAGCACGTGCGGGAAGATCTCCCAGTGGTCCCCGTTGGATGGTGTCGCCGGGTCAGCGAGCCAGGCCGGGAAGTGCACAACGACCCCCCAAAGAGGGTGCACATCATCCAAAGCGGGCCGTAGACGCTGGTTGGTGAGATCAGCTGGCGTCTGCCGGAACGTGAACGATGCCTGGCTGTCATAGATCTGGCCGACATCCACCGGCCCTCCCCTCAGTGCCGGAACGAGCACAGATAGATAGCGACGGACTGGCTGACCGACCAGGCGATGGACACGCCACTGGTCGACGAGGCGGTGATGACCCAGTAGAGGTTCGCGGTCGCGTTGCCCGGCCTGAAGCCGATGATGGGCCCCATGTTGCTGGCCATTACGGACGGGTAACTCAGGGTGGTGCTTGTCCCGGATCCGCTCACGGTGACGGACCCCCATAGCCAGCCTGCGGTCGAAGACAGGCTCGCGAAGTCATCCCATTGTCCGTAATGCCTGGACACACCGTTCGGCGTGAAGTTGAAGTAGTTGTTGTGGGTCCCGTCGACGAACCCGAACCCTGCCGCGTCGTGGCCCCAATAAGCCTGCCCACCTGCTTCGCCAGTGCCGCTGGGGCCGTGGATCAGCATGTTGACTTCGCCCGACGCGACGTTGAACTCGGCGGTCGTGGACCCGCCCGCCGACAGGACATGGAAAGTAGCTTCGCCGGGGTAGCCGGTCGTCACGTCCGCGACCAGGCGGGTAGGGTCCGCCCCTGCCTGCGGCGCCAGCCACACCTCGGCGCCGTCGTCCCCGTCCGGGATGAGTTTGATGTGCGGCCCTGACGGGTCCCCAATCGTCAGAGCCGCGGTGCGGATGGTGTCTTGAGCGGGGCGGGTCTGGGATGCGGTGTAGAGCTGCTCAAGCAGCCGCTCCAGCCGCTCCACCCGTGTGGGAAGGTTCTCCGGGTACGCCAGCGGCATCAGCTACTCACCTGCTCTTCGAAGAGAAGTTCAGCGGTTTCGATCCCGTTGCTGCGCTGGGGCGGACGGATCTCCATCCCAATCACCCTCCAGCTCCGCACGAAGCTCGCGACGCCATCGATTCTCGGGTAGCGCTGGTTGACCAACCTGATCCGCGCGTAGTCGCCGAGTCGGTGCGGCGTGAGGGTCGGGTTGTCGCCCAGTCTGACGGTGACCGAGTGGACCCGTACCGGGCCCGGCGCGGTCTCTGCCCACCACGTGGCGTACCCCTGTAGCGCCGTCAGGTCCGTCTGCCCGGGCAGGTCCACAGTGCGGTCCAGCCGCGGCCACCCTGCCGCTAGGTGCGCCGAGGCTTCCACGTACTCCGACAGTTGCGGCAGCGATTCGTTCGTGATGTCGGAGGTGACCGAGTCGCCGCGCGCCCGGTATCGGGTTCCGCCACGCAGAGCGTCTGCCTCGATCCCCCACTCCAACACGTTGCCTGGCTGAGAGAAGTCGTGCCGGGTGTCGGTCTCGGAAATGATGGGGAAGCCCCACACCAGCTCCCGCACCCGGTCCGTGCCGTCGAACCGGGTGTCCACCCGGTACTCGAACCCGTTCGACTGGTCAGCGAGTTTCTGCAGCGTGTCGCCGTACCGGGCCTTGTCCGTCGGTTTGACGATCAAGTCTTGGGTGATGCCGCAGGTGCCCGCTTGCATCGCCACCCCGATGCCCGCGTACGGCTGCGCTTGGAGCTCGGTCACCAGGTCGTGGGCGATCACGATCCGGTCAGTGGCCGTCCGCTCAAACAGCGCGTCGATCTCAACCTGGGCGAAGTAGCCGTCCAGGCTCATGCCCGCCAGTTCGATCTGCGGCGGGCCCTTCCTGCCCTGGCTGGTTTTGGCACGCCAGATCCAGTACGACGCCCACAAATCGTCCGGCAAGTTCGTGCGCTGACGGATGCAGTGCAGCACGACCCGGCCCGGCCCAGCACTCAGATCTTCGAAGTCAGCGGGGAAAGCCCTGTTGAGGAGCTTGTTGATCCGCTGGTTCGTGATCGGCATCCTCGCGCTCATGACACCGGGCTGGTTGAACCGCACATCGTAGGAATCGACACGTAGCGGCAGGTCGACGATGTAGTCGTCGGTGAGCAAGTCGCAGATCATCCACCGGTAGCGGACCGCCACACGCCCTCCCCGTCCTGTCGGCCGCCGGAGGGCGGGAGGGTCACATGAAGCGGTCGCGCCAGAACACGTCCATACCGCCGTCGCCGCCGGAGTCGGGGTCGTACACGATCTCCCAGTCACCAGGCGGGATCTCGAAGTCGGTGATCGGCACGCTGAAGTCGTGCAACGGCACGTAGTCGAGGACGCCGATGATCGTCGTGCCGGTCTTGCAGTCGACGTTGAAGATCTCCCCGGCAGCGAGCACGACGTTGAACGCGAGGGTCCGGCCAGCTACACGGACTCGTGGAATCACCGCTGGCCCATGGAAGCGCAGCCGGGGTTTGGTATCGACGTCTCCGTCATGGGAGACGGTGCCTGGGGAAGCGGTCGTGACGTGGATGCCAGACTCCAGCAAGCTGTAGCGGCCCGGGTCTGAGCAGATCCACTGCGCGGAGATGTCGGAGACGCCGATGCCAACGTTCTCGACCGTCGGCACCCTGCGGTTGATCTTCCCGTAGGCCAGGAGCGTTTCCTCGCGTAGACGGATCACCAGCGGGTACTCGGTCTCATCGCGGCCGACTGTCAGCAGCCGCCGGATGCGCTTCAGCGAGTCCGGGAACGTCTGGTCGTCGCGCAGCTGGATAACCCCAGAGACGACGCGTTCCTCAGCGAAGTCCTGGCCCGGCTCCGACCCGTGGTCCTGGGCCTTCTCGCTGTTGCCAGAGGCCAGGCCAGGATGGTCCTCCCACCCGGTCAGGTCGGCCAACGGGGTGAACTGGTTGGTGAGGGAGAACAGCTCTCCCCTCCACTCGATCTCCCCATCCCGAGTGATCTTGAGCCCAGGCAGGATCGGCACGTCGACCGTCAGCTCGGGGAACTCCCAGCCGACGCTGAACACCCCGAGCCCGATGGTGGTGTCGTAAAGCACTGTCAGCGGCGGGAACTCCCAGCCGATCGCGAACACGTCGAGCCCGATAGTCACCGACGGAGTTGTCACCGTCAGCTCGGGGAACTCCCAGCCGACGGCGAACACCCCGAGGGTGCTTACGGCGTCCAGCGGGTGCGGCCGTGACGTTACAACCGGGCGGGAGGGAAACCCGCGGCCAATGTGCGCCACCCGTACCCCCTTAGATCTAAATCACGGCGGCGCGCGACACGGCCTGGCCAACAGCGGTGGACCGCACTGGGCGGGCCTCAACAGCGGGCAGAATCTCCAGAGCTGCCCACCCCCAGTCAGGGGCATCAGTCCCGGCCGCGTCCAAGTTGAACGTCACCGTTGCCCCCGAGGAGGGGGTGTCGGCGGCTTTGCGGATTGCCATGCCCGAAAAGGTGAAGAAGCCCGTGTTGATGCTCCAAGCGGACTCATCATCAGTCGAGGCCGGCGAGCCGAGGCCCATCAAGTCAGCGGAAGCGCAGAACCCTCGTGATCCTGCCGCGGAACTGGTGTAGGCGTTGACCGTCGCGTTGTTCGTAGTGGACTCGCCAGAGCCGAAGTTACCGATCGGGCTGATCCCCTGCCCCGTGACGAGGTCCACCTTCACCGCAGCGAGCCGGTCAGATCCGGTCAAGTTCCCTACGGTGACGGTGGTGGCCGCGCCGGTCACGACGGGGGCGGTCCAGATCTCGTTGTAGAACGAGTCGTATCGGATCTGCTGGACGCGGCGCGTCCAGGTGAGGCTGCCGCCTGTCAGAGTCGGTACCGAATCCGACAACGCCATGACCATCGCCACCAGCAGCGACCCTGAGACCGTGCTGAAGCTGCTGGTGGCGACCGTGCTGCTGTCATCGCCGGTCGCTATGGTCGGGCTGGTGCCGATGTTGATCGGCACCGGTCACCGCCCTTCAGGCAGTGGCGCCGTCCACAGCACGTCGCCGTCCTCGTCGGTGATGCGGACCGGCGCGGCTGTGTAGTCATCGCTGGCCAAGCACGCGTTCAAGTCGTGACGGGCTTGGTTACGGGCCTCTCCCGTCGTGTTGTAGGAGGCACGCCGCTCAGTGATCGGCTCGCCGTCCTCCCCTACATGGGTGCCGGGCCACCGCCAGTACAGGTACACCATCAGCCGCCCCCTACTCGTCTTCCGCGAATTCGAGGTAGCCCTGGCAGTTGACGGTGGCGGGCGCGGTGCAACGGATCGCCAGCCCATGCCCGCCGGTGACGCGCGACGGCTCCCTCCCGAGCGGGAACTGAATGGTCAAGTTGCCGCCCTGCGGGTGCACCAGCCACCTCTTCAGGACGGTCAGCACAGTCGGCTCAGCCGAGTAGGCGCGAGCCGCGGTCGCCGACACGGTACGAGTACCGCCGGACACCTGAGCCGGAGTGTGAGACGTGCTGGTGCCCGCGGTCGCCTGAGTGCTAGCGCACAGCTCCACGGTGACCGGCTCCGCCGTCGAGCTCGTGCCGTCGAAGGACACTGACAGCTCGGTGCACTTGAGGATCCGGCCGCCGTTGATGGCGTTCAGGATGGTCTTGGCGGTTGCCGCCGACAGGGCGACGTCGCCGTTGGTTTCCACGGTGTAGGTGGCCACACGGCCCCCTTTCATGAAAACCCCCGCACACGGCAGGGGCGTAGGAAGCGGGCCAGGTCAGGAGCCGAACAGGTTGACCTTCGCCACCCCGTCGGCGTGGACGTTGATCTGGAAGGTCCCGTCGTTGGTGGAGTAGTCCGACAGCAAGTTGCGGAGCAGCACAGCCCGGTTCGACAGAGACGGCACGTAGAACAGAAGCCCGCGGGCGTTCGTGATCGTGCTCGATGCCCACTGGAGATTCGCGAAGTCCCACCGCATCCACCCCGGCGACCCAGGCAACTCCTCGTACACCACGCTGGTGAGCGCCAGTCCACCCGCGGTGTAACCAGTGCCTGAGACCTCGTTCGCGTCGAACGGAGCGCTGCCGTACGCCGGGTTGGTCTGCGACCCGTCCGGCGTGGTGATGCTGTTGATGAACAGGGCCGCCTTGAAGTAGCCGGCGCTGGTGTCGCCCATGTTCAGGGCGATCTCATTGCGGTCCTTCTTCAGCTGCGTGTCGACGAACCACATGTCCTTCACAATGGCCACGCCGTCACACCCTCAGGTTGATCGTGACGTCCTGGCGGCCGTCGGCGTGCTCGGTCACGACGTTGCCGAGCTGGTCAGTCGTCGCCCGGAAAGAGACGCCGTCGGCGCGTTCACCGTAGGTGTGCCGATCGCGGGTGGCGTAGGTCCACTCGCCAGCGGGCGGCACCTGCAAGTTCTTGCGCCGGCAGTACTCGCCGAAGCTGATCCCCGATCGCGGGTCCCAGGGCATGCGGCATGACCCCCTTTCGTCGATGAGATGAAGTGGAAGTGGCGCCGGGTCAGCGGCGGCGCTGCAGGTAGGACAGCTCCTCCGCCGTCTTCCTGGCGGACCCGCCTTCAGCCTCGTAGTAGCGCTCGATCACGAGCGGCCGGCCAGACGTCGACCCGCCGCCCGATTCGCCAGACGAGGGGCCGGTGAAGTCGCCTGCGTTGGAGCCCGCCACCATCGTCACCACCTGCGCGGATTGGACGGGCTTGCTGACCTTCGACGGGTTCACGATGCCCTGTACCGGGGCTGACGTCGTGGACCCGTTCAGAATCTGGATCTTCGCCCCCGATGCAGCGACCTTCCCTCCGGCCGCCGCAGCCTTGGCCGCACCAGCTACCGCCCCTGCGCCGAGGACAGCCCCTGACAGGCCCTCCACCGCAGAGGTGAGCGCCGTGAGCTGGGTGTCGAGCGTCGACGTCATCTGCTGCAGCGCTGAGGTGACCGACCCGGTGTCACCCAGGGTCGTGTCCACAGCGGTGGTGGCGTCAGCCAGGCCGCCAGTGAGAGTCGTCGCGGTGGAGTCCAGTGACCCCTTGAGCTGCTCGACCCCCGTGACCGTGACCGATGCCGACGAGCCGGACAGCGACCCGCCGCCAGCCCACGACGGAGCCGACGACGCAGCGGCTACCTGCTGAGGCACAACCGCCATCCCCATAGCTGAGGCCGCCGCACCGAGCACGTCCAGGCCGCGGCCTCGCTTACTGGCATCCAACGGGATATAGGCTTCCCAGCCGGCTTCTCCGAAGATCACATCTGGGCCGGAACGACCGGAGATCATGTACGGAGACGTGGCGATCATCGCCGACGGCGACGAACCCGCCGAGCGGATACCGCCTGACGCCATCAGCTCCACACCAGAGATGTGAGAGATGCCGCCGTAGGCCTTCTTCTTCGCTGGCGCCGCGATCCCCACCGGGATCGTCGGCGAAGCCAGCGAGAAGGATTTGAGCAGCGCCTGAAACTCCTCCCGTGCTTTCTTCGTGTCCAGGTCGATACGAATCTGCTTACTCTTCAGCTCAGCCAGGACGTCCTTGAGCTTCTTCCCGCCCTCCATGGCCTTGAGAGCGTCTGCCCGGGAGATTCCGTACGCTTGTGCCAGGAGGAGGACTTGCTCTTTCGCCTCTTTGTTCCGGCCTGCCAGCGCGCCGAGCTGCGGCAGCTGCTCCAGAACCGTCTTGGTCGCCTCATACGTGCGCCCGGAGAGAGTCTTTTGCCCATCAGCCGCTATACGCACCGAGTCAACAAAGGCGGCGAACTTCTCCCGCGCTTCCACGACCGCAGCGCGCTGCTTGTCAGTCATGTCCTTGCTGATGGCGAGTTTCCCGTTGCTGGCCTCGATCGCCACCGCAGCATCCTGGTAAGCCCTCTCCAGGTTCCGTAGAGCCTGAAGCGCGTCCGTTCGCCCTGCGAAGGTGTCCAGCGACTGCTGCAGCCCATCCATCCGCTGCTTGGTTACGTCGATCGCCTTGCCAGCCAGGTCAGTCGCAACCGCATTCAGCTCCTGCTGGTGCGTCAGCTCGGCAAGCTTGGACTCCAACGCCTCGACCTTGGTCGCAGCCTCGGATGACGAGTCAGAGAAGTAGACGGTGTCCAGGATCGAGAACCCGACCTGCTCGCGCATCCGCCCGAGCTCATCGGTGATGGACTGGATCTGCCCCTCCAGATCGCCGCCGCCTTTGGCCGCGGTGACGTCCGCGAAGCGCGACGCCTCGTCCGCCGCCGCTGAAAAACGGTCTCCAAGGATCAACAGCCCACCTGCAAGGCCTGCGCTGCCGACGAGGCTTCCGGCGAGTCCGCCGAACTTCTCGTTGAGGCCACCGACAGCGGTGCCGAAGTCCTTGGCCTTGCTCTTTGTCTTGTCGATCATGTCGCCGAAGTCGGAGAAGAACGAGGCGACCTTCAGCCCGGCTTGTACGGTTTTGATCGCGGCGATCGCGATAGCGATCATCTGAATGTGCTGCGGGTCCATCCCAGCCACGAGCCGCGCCAGCAAAGCAAGACCGCTCAGGCTCCCGGCACCCAGGGGGGCAACCGCCTCGACGATGTTGCCGAGGGCCTCGGCGACGCTCTTGATCAGCTCCCACACGGCGGGAGCGTTCTGCTGCGCATACAGGATGAACTCGTGGAACCCGTTGCTGCTCTTGAGGTTCTGCCCCCACTCGGCGAACGCCCGAGTGACGTCTTCAACTCCCTTGACCATGGTCGGCGCGAAGGGGAGGAAAGCATCCACGACGCCGGCCGCACCCACGGCGACGTTTCCGAAGCTGCGCCCCAACCCGATGATCGCGCCCGGGATTTGCGTGTTGACGTTGTAGATGAAGGTGTTCCAGAACGGCCCCGCGAGGGCTTTCTCGGCGTCGGTGAGCAGCACTGAAAACGCCGCGGAGGAGCTCTGTACCAGGGGCGTCAGCTTCGGCAGGGTCCGCTCCATCAGGCCGAGCCCTTGGGAGATCACCGGGAACACGTCGGGCTGTAGCTCCCGCTGCCACTTCAGATAGGCGTCAGTGAAGTGCTTGATGTCCTCGGCGAGCGCCCGCTCAGCCTTGCTGAGTTCAGCCATCTTCGAAGCCGCTCCGCCACCGCCACCAGCGGCTTTGCCCGCTGCTTCCATGGCGGCCCGCTGCTGGAGCTGCTCCAGCTTCAGCCTCTGAGTCGCGCGAAGCTGATCACGCTGGGCCTTGATGACGGCGGCGTTCGCCTCAGCAACCTTGCGCTGAGCATCACCGACATCACGCTGCGCGGCAGCGACGTCGCGGGCTGCTCGTGCTGCGTCGCTCTGGGCGGCGGCAACGTCGCGTGCCGCCTGCGCGCGGGAGTCGGCTACAGCGCGCTCGGCTTCCGCTTCGCGGCGGGTTGCCGCTTCGATGGCTTCTTTCGCACGAACGACTTCGTCGGAGCCCTCAACACCCTTGGCGTCAGCCTCAGCCCTCTCCTTGGCGAGGTCAGCGTTGGATTCCTTGAGCCTTTTAAGGTTGAACTCCGCCTCGCGGAGGGCTAGTTCAGCCTCGTCCTTGTCGGTCTTGCTGGCCCCGGAACCGGGCTGGTTGACCCTGTTCAGGTTCTGCTGGGCGCGTCGAATCGACAGCTGGGCACGCTCTTCAGCCAGCGCCCCGCCCTCAGTCGCCAGAGCGAGATCTTCGAGCTTCTCCTGTGCCTGCTCACGCGCACGGGTGAGGTCCTCGATCGCCCGCTGGGTGGCGCGGTGGGCGTCCTGTACGGAGCGTTCCGCGTCGGCGATCCGACGTGCCCCGGCCGCCTGCACTTCGCTGATGCGTGCGGCAGCGCTAGCGGCGTTCTCCTGAGCTTGTCGGACCCCCTCCTGGGCCTCCTTCACCCCCTGCAGGGCGTCCTTGACACCTTGCTGCGCCTTCTTCACCGCCGCAGCGGAGTCCGCAACGCGATCCTGTGCCTCCGCCAAGCGCAGCGACCTAGAAGCGGCTTCGGCGGCGGACTGAGCAGCCGACTTCATGGCTCCGCCCGCGCCGCCGCCTCCGGCTGCCGACTCTGTCTGCTTCAGCGCCTCATTGACGCGCGCCAGCCCAGGCAGGGCTACTGCTGCGAACGCGCCCGCGCCAGCCCCAGCGGCAGCGAACGCCGCACCGAGGCCCGCCACGCCAACACCGATCGACACTGCCGCCGGTAGAGCAGCAAGAGCGGCGCCGACCATGGCGATGCCGGAGAGAGCACCCGCGACATCGGCATTGACGTTGACGCGAGCGGTCTTTCCGTCGACCTTGGAGATTTCACTGTCGATCGCCCGTAGCTCAGCCAGCGCAGTGCCGATGTCCGCGTTAACGCTGACGTTGGCGTTGCTCCGCTGAAGGTCCTGCAGGTCTCGCTCAATCTGGGCCAGCTCCGCGCGGGCCGCCCCATCGTCGATGTCGATACCGATGCGTTTGCTGGCCAGTTGCTCCATCTGGGCGCGAAGCTGCGCGAACGCGATCTCGGCAGGTGTCGAGTCCGCATCGATCTCAATCTTCGGGAGAGCTTTGGTGGCCGCTTCCAGGCGCTTTCGGAAGTTGTCGGCGTTCGCGCCGGCCTCGGTCATCTTCCGGCCGAGGTCAACCGTCTCCGTCTTCGCTTGCCGCATCCCGGTGATGAAGCTGGACACCTTCGCCCGAAGGCTGACAGACACCGACCGTTCGGTCACGACTCACCGCCCGTCAGGTCACAGATGAGGTGTTCAGGCGGCGAACCCCGTAGGGGGCGTGGCATGCTCGCGGGCAGATCGGGGGATCTCGTTAGTTCGTCAGAGGAGACCTCGCTATGCCCAACATCGGCCCGACCCAGATGCTGATCGGCCTGTTGCTGTTCCTCGCGGTCGTTGCTGCCGTGTACATCGGCGTCAAGCTGGCCACACGCTCCAGCAAGAAGAACAGCTAGTCGTCCTCGATCGCTGACCAATACAGCGCCTGCTCGTGCTCAGTGGCCATCTTGGAGTGCTTGTCCTGTGCGCGGGCCAGCGCCGTGCACGCCTGACACCGGCTGGGAGACGGCACCGTGTATGACCGGACCGGTTCCCCATCACGCATCTCCGTGGTTTCCGACAGCTGCAGGGCGCACCCTGGGCACTGGTCGGCTTTCCATCGCAGGTACGCCATGTGCCAGGCGACGTCCTCAGCCAGCCACTCCGGTTCCGACGTGGTTTCGGAGTGGGTGAGACGCCCCTGGTCATCCCGGTGATGGACCGTCACCACCGCGGGCACCCGGCCGAGCAGCTTCGACCGGGGCACCCCCATGGAGTGAGCTACCGCGAGCTCTTCTTGGAGGCGGATAGAACCGCGGAGGCGTTGTAGGAGAAAGGGACATCGACGTCCGCCTTGTTCACCTCGAACGCCGCCACATACAGGGCGTCCCACTGCGCCTGAGTGAGCGCTCCGGACAGTTGCCGGGCCTCATCAAGGGTCATCTTCGGCTCGATCGCGCACGCCGCGACCAGAGCGGTCGGGAAAGTATCCCAGTCAACGTCGCCCTTGCCGCCTTCCTTTGGCGGGTGCGCAGCGACGAGGTCGCTGTAGGCCTTCGACGACAGGCCCTGAAAGCGGAACACCGCGGTGTGCTCCCGCATCTGCGCCCGCAGTTCCTGGATCTGCTGCGCGATCGCAGTCGCCATGGGGTCCGTTCCGCCGGCCAGGGTTCCCGCCTCGACGGGCTTTTCCCTAGCCACCGTGAGGTCCCGCTCCAGTTCCTCGAACTCGGCGACCAGATCGCCGGCGGTGCAGATCGGAACGGTTTTTTCTGGCCGCTTGATCGATCCGATGATGTCCGCGATCGCGGCTATTTTGGCCGCCATCAGGCCACCGTCGAGGTGAGGTTGTAGGTGCCCGACGCGAAAAGCTTGAGGGTGACCTTCTCATACGACTCGCGCTCAGGCGCCATGGGCTTACGCTCGCCGCAGGTCACCGTGTACACCTCGACGATCTGCGAAGTGGCGTAGGCGGTGGCTGCGGTCACGCCGCGGCGCACCACCAGGTATCCGGCGGTGCCGCGCGTCATAACGGTCCACATGCGGTCTGCAGAGGGCGTGGAGTCCCGGTAGTAGGTCAGCTCGATCTGCGCCTTGGACCGCCCAGGGCTTTCGAAGTCCTGCGTGCTCGCCAGTACGTTGCCCGCGACGGTGCCCTCATCGAAGTCGACCTTCAGGCCGTCGTCGGTGACGGTGTTCTCCAGCGTGATGATGCCGGGGTCGGTCAGTTCAGCCACGGTCGGCGCGGTGATCGACGCAATCACCGGAACGAAGGTCGCCTTCGTGTTGCCATCGGTGAGTCTCTTGGCCACGGCCTACTCCTTGTCTTCCGAGGCAGGCCGGACCGCCGCCTTCTTGATGGGGTGGGAGGTGCCGGGCGTTTCCGGCTGAGCGGTAACAGGCGCGGCCTCAAGGGCGGGCTCGTCGCCGTGCTCTGAAACAGGGCCGAGGACCTCGTAACCTTCGCGGTGCTGCCAGTACGGCAGCGCGGCGGATTCGATCTCGAACTCTGCCTGGTATGGGTCGCGGATACGGATCTTGGACATGGCTCAGATCCGCGCGTAGTAGAAGGTCATGGACGTCGTCGCCGACCACGTCAGGGCGATCAAGCCGTCTGAAGGGTCAGCCCACTTGCGGTTGACCTTGACGCCCTTAGAAGTGGCGTTGGCGGTCGTGCGCACCGGGTCGGGGTTGGCTTCGCCGTCCTCGTTGGTGCCGGGGTTGGTGAAGGTTAGGTCGTGCGACGACGAATCGCCATTCATCACGATGATGAAAGCGTTGTCGTCGGGGACGAGCTTGTCGCCAGCGGCGGCGGTGCGGGCCGTGAGGACCGTGCCCGCGACTCCGATCGCCTGGGCGGTATAGGTAGCCACAGCGGGCTCCTTTCGGGCATGCCAAAGGGCCCGCACACAACAAGCTGTGCCGGGCTACGAATCAGGTAGAGGTCAGGTCGAGTCGGACCTGGAGAGGTATTGAGCGGTCGCGATCCACAAAGCGTCGGACTCGTCTTCCCTGCGAACGACCTGCGAGCCCTCTTCAATCGTTGGCCACACGCGCCGTCCTGGTACGTCCGGGATGGTGGTGAGCAGCGTGAGCGCGACCTTGTCGGCAATCAACTGCGCTTGCCCAGGTGAGGCTCCGACGCTGGTCACCTGGTAACGCAGTTCATCGGGGCCGTCGTTGAGCAGGTTCCTGTGGAATCCGCTCTTGGTGCCGGAGTCGGGGTAAATGACCGCGTACGGAACAGCAGCCCCCTGCGGGGCACCTGCCCAGTACACAGCGCACCCGGATGGAACTCCGGCCTGTAGCAACACGACGATCGCCTCCACCAGCGGCTTGGACGCGAGCGGAGTCGTCACAGCAGGTCCCGGACGATGTCGTCGAGGGCTTTCACGAACTGCGGCTCGACATGAGCGGCGGCTTGTGCGCCATCGAGGTGAGGCGGCTGGTTGGCTGACCCGTATTCGAAGCCCCGCCCCATGCCGCCTTGCGGCAGGCGCGTTTCGGGGCCAACTTCCCATTCGATCGCGCCATTGTGCGGGATCTGCTCGGCCGTGATCGATTTCGGGTAGTGCTTGCCATGCCGCCCAGAGGAGGAGCGGGCGTTGTCCCGCCACGCGTTACGGAGGTCGATCGCGTGGTCTTTGACCACGGCGAACGCCTTGTTCGTGGCCTCGCGCTCGGCCTGTTCGAAGTATGGCAGCAGGGCGAGAAGGTCGGTGCCGTCCAGATCGTAATCAGCCACGGCTCCCCCTACCCCGCCCGGTCTTCTACCACGAGGCGGCGAACTGTAGCGGTCCCTGCGTAACCGACGTCGACTACTTCGAGATGCCGTCCGACCAGCCACGTGTCGTCGGACGCTGTGATGGTGAGCCGGTCCTCGCGCCGGATCTCCGGCGTGGAGTTCCATGCCAAGTGGACGTGGTAGCGGTGCAGGGTGACTTCGTGCTCGCCGTGCTGGGCATCACGCCCGTCACTGTCTCGCTTGACCCTGCACGGCCCCGTGTAGACGGCGACCCATGGTTGTGTGAGCTGGCCGGTCGTCTCGTCCAACACTGGGTCTCCCGCCTTGCGCTCCACCAGGCAGGTGTCCCGGAAAAGCTGTAGCGCTGCCGCTCGTCCGCGGGCAAGGACGTCTTCAACGCTCATCGCGACCGGACCACGTACGCGCCGGGAGCCGACCCTAGCCACGCCCTCAGCGACTCCTCTTCTCCCGGCAGAAGCCCGGAAGCATGGGTGACCACCTCGGCGGCGTAGGTGACGGAGTAGTCGTCGATCGTCTCGCTCCGCACTCCCGCCTCCATGCCGCCCGAAGACGGCACGGAGCCAAGGCGCATGGCGACTGAGCACACCAGGTCCAGCAGTTCGTCCGGGATCGTGACGAATCCGTGGGTGTGGGTGACGTTGACGTCTCGCCATGCACATGACCATCCGCTGATATGCCGTTGCGGCACGTTGAGGATGTGCTCGCGGCCGTCCCATCTCCACCCGGTCACCGCGTCTCCGCCGTCCTCGGCCAGCCATGTCACCGCTGACACGGCGGTGACGGGAGGTGAAGGAAGGCGGACACGGCCGTCCTCGACAGGGAGGCGAACGGTGGAGGTGGTGGAAGAGATGGGGCGGCCTGCCACCCGCCGCAGCCGGGCTGACGCCCTTGCCAGGAGTGTTTCCTCCTGGCCTGCTGGGAGGGTGTAGCCGAGCCGTATCGCGTCCGCCCACGTAGCGAGAGAGGCCATGGTGACCTCCTCAGGCGGTGCCGTACTTCTCGATGAGGTCGTTCTTCGTCATCGCCTCGGCGTCATCCGGCGACAAGCCATGGACTCGAACGACGTAGCCCACCCAGTGCGCCTTAGAGGCATTCACCGCAGGCGGCTGCTCGGCCTCCGGTTCGGTGGCGTCAGGCTCGATGTAGGGGCTGCCGTCCTCGTTGACACGAGTGAGGTAGCCCTTAAGGAGCTGATCAGCCATGTTCTCCGGCAGCGGGAGGTCCATCTGCCAGGTGACGCCGCCCGCTCCCCGAAACCAGCCGGTTTCGCGGTCCTTGGGACCCATCAGGTGTTCCTCGGGACCTTAAACGCGGTGAGTGTCATCGCCACCGACGTCTCCACGATGATCGATCCGTCGGACTGCAGGAACCGTCCGGACTCGAACGGGCCGATCCACTGGGTGCCGGAGTTCGCGACGGTCACCGCCAGGTTGCCCTGCCCAGCCGCGAGAGCGGGCGGATAGGTGCCTGCCAGCACGGTGGCAGTGCCCGAGCCACCAGAGGCATTGACCGCTCGAATGATGGTCAGTTCCGGCACCGCTCGGGCGCTGGATGTAGCCGGGATCTGGCCGCCGTTGCCAGCGCCGGAGGTGACGGCGGTGCCCGCCGGGTCGGCCAGGTTGCCGTTCGGGACGAGGTTGCTGTACGGGACAGCAGTACGCGCCATGATCAGGCTCGCTTTCTCTGTAAATGGGTAGGGTCAGGAGCCTGATCAGGTCTGGGAAGCGGCGGCCGTAGCAATGGCCTCCGGGCGAACCAGCTTCGCCCCATAGAGGGCCAGCCCCTTGATGGCGTCGCTGAATCCGCCCTCGGGCCGGTAAGCCTCCGTCTTGTTGATCTGCTCGGCGAAGCTGATCGCCATCGGGGTGCCGGCCTGCACGATGTAGTCGTCGCCCGTCACGTTGATGCAGTTGTTCGACACCAGGATGTCGAAGCCCGCGGCGCGGCCGACCATGCCGTTGCGCAGCGCCTGCCCGTTGTCGCCGGACTCGTTCAGCTTGATGAACCGGCCATCGAGGAGCAGGCGGCCGTGGAGCCACGGCGGGACGACAACGTACCGGTCCGCTGTCGGCACGTTCGCCTCGTCGAGCTTGACCTTGAGCGGGACCAGGACCTTGTCGTAGGCGTCCGTCGGAGTTCCCGCAGCGACCGAGATGGTACCGAGGGCGTTCGCGGTGGCAACACCCGTGTACAGGCCCGCCACGTACTGGTCGACGACGTCGGCCAGCTTGTAGGCGGCCCGGGAAATCGCCTCAGGGATGACGTTGCCGCGCGCCTGACGGGCATCGACGTCGTCGACCTTGAACGCGAAGTACTTGGCCTGATCCACGACGAGCGTCCGCTGAGCGTCGGTCAGCTCTTCGGGCGTGATCGTCGTCTGGTTCGGCACGTACGTGCCGATCGTCGGGTCGGAGATCGACGTGATCCGGACCGTGTCTCCGGCCTCCGCAATCTCGCCCTCATAGTCCCGGTTCACGATGCCGGGACCGGCGAAGACCAGAGCCTTGCGGAGCGCGACCAGAAGGTTCGCACTCCAAATCTCCGGCCGGAAACGGATGATAGCCATTTCAGCCTTCCTTGTTGATCAGCTAGCGCGAAACACCAAGAAGGTCGTCGAAACGCCCTTCTCCCTGCGCCTGGACGATTTGCTCGGGCGACATCCGGCGGAGGTCGTCTTCTGTGAGCTGGGCTGGCTTCTGGGGCCCCTTGCGGGCACCGCCGTCCCCTGAGCCCTGGAATCGCTTGGCGCTTTGCGCTGCCACAGCCAGGTAGGGCTTCTTTTCGAGGAGCTCGTCGAGAGCTTCCTTGATGGCCTCGGCGTCGATCTTGTCGCCGTCGAGGAAGTCTGCGATGTCGTTGCCGGCCAGCAGCAGCGTGCGAACCACGTCGGGGTCCTGGACGCGCTTGGCCGCGAGTACTTCGATCTTGTCGGAGACTCGGTCTTTCAGAACCTCCGCCTTCAGAGCTGCCTTTGCCTGCTCGGCTGCTTCCGCTCTGATCGCGTCCAGGTCCGGCGCATCCGCGGATGCTCCTTCGCCGCCCTGGGGGGTGCTTGCGGCTTTCTTCTCAGCCGCTTTGCGCAGCCGCTCCAGTTCGGCGAGCGCTTCGTCTCGCTCTCTGATCGCGGTTCGGCGTGCCCGGTCGGATTCTCGGCGTCGTTCCTTCTCCGCCTGTAGCGCCTTCGTCCCGGCTTCACGCAGGGGTTCGTCATCATCGGCCTGCTCAGCGGGTCGCGGTTCCTTACCCTCTGCGGAGTCGTCGTCCACCTCGCCGGCGTTGCTGCTGGAGTCGGTGTCGTCGATGACGACATCATCCGCGTCGTCGGCTCCGCCGAGAACAGGCCAGACAGGTGCCCCGTTGCGGAGCAGCCCGACAGCCTTCAGGCCGGTAATCGGGTGAATGGGCAGGTCAACGAACGTCATGGTGCTCCTCATCAGCCCTTGCGTTGCGCGTGGGCATGCGGAATCGCCGGTCCTGCATTGCGCAGTCCGGTCAGGAGTGGGTTGGGTTGGCCTGCCGACTGGCAGGCCTACTCAAGGGGAATCAGGGGTGAAGGTCCGGGAGGGCGACCATCAGATAGCCATTGGACCAACCGGCACGCAGCAAGTTGGCGACTGCGGCGGCCTCGGTCTCTCCGTAGTCACGCATTCGGGTCCTCACCGTCGCAGCGGCCGTCTGGCCTCCGTGGTAGGTGACTGTGCCGTCATCAGCCAGTTCGGCGCGCGATACTTCAGACCCGGTCTGGACGTTCACGATCCGCATCACCGTCATGCGGGCACCAGCGTGAAACCGCGGAACAGAGCCGGGTCGAGGAGCGCGGAGGCCAGCGCGCCTGCCTTGTACGCGTCGGAGAGGATCCGCCAGACTGTAGCGCCCGCCCGCACCCCAGCGGCTCCGGCCTGGCTGGAGGGCAGGAACCCAGCCGCTTCTAGGTCATCTGTCCAAACATGGCCGAGTAGGACATCACCGGTGTAAAGCGCCGCCCGCCGTACGGGGCCTGTCGCCTCTGCGGAGTAGCCCAGTGAGCTATCCACATTGGCAGGCTGTGGATCGTCTGCCCACCGGCCGTAGGGCCTACGACGTTCGGTCACTTCGGCTTCCCCTGCTCTGTGTATCCCTCGTCGGCGTTGCCATATGGATCTGGCGTCCAGTCGTCTGGCCGTTGCCAGTCGTCCGGGACGATCTCCATCTCAAGGAACCACGCATTTTTCCTCTGATAGGCGGCGTGCACAACGTAGTGTGCGCCACGTCGAAGCAGAATCTCACGCTCGTCTTCTTCCGCCTCGGAGGCCTCCATGACGTTCATCGCCGGATAGCCCTTGGGCGCTCGGATCATCATGTAGACCTGGCCGGGCAGAGCGGCGGACTCCCCCACCGAGGTGGACATGAATCCCTTTTCGACGAATGTCTTACCGACAAGCGCCTGCATGGACTCGGGGTTGTTGACGTTCGCACCGAGGAAGTCCACGAACGCTTTGCGGGCTCCCCGATGAAGCACCACGGCCTCGGGAAGTGTGGTCTTCTCGAAGGCGTTGTCGAGACCTTCGAGAATTTGAGCGTATTGGTCTCGGCGGTCCATGCGGATCGGCTGACCACGCAGGCCAGCATTGACGAACTCGTACGCTTCCTCCGTGTAGCGGTACACGGCTCGCTTCTCAGCGTCGGTGAGGTCCGGTAGGGGCAGGTGCTCGCGCGCCCAGTCCAGGCCGTCCTCGTTGCTGTGGTGGCGGAGGCCATGCCGCATGCCAAGCGCGGCGGGAGTCTTCTCCTCGGCGGAGTGTTCCTCTTCTCCGCTGCTGGACTTCGCAATCGAGTTGCTGTAGCCCGACGCCTCTGGAGCGATCAGGTCGAGGACGCCCAGCGAGTAGTCCAGCCAGTTGCGGCGCCCGAGGAGGTCAAAGTCCGCGGCCAGTTCTTCCAGTCGCTGCCGGGCCTCGACGATGTCAGCCGCCGTGAGCGGATTCGACCCGATGGTGTATAGCTCGGCAAACGGTCCCAGCCCGGCGAGTTTCTGGACGGGCCCTGCGGGGACGTCGACGTACGTTTCGCCGTAGTCGTGGGAGACGGCGAAGGCGTGCCCGTGGTCGATCGGGATGGTGTGCCCGTCGTCGGTGAGCATCCAGTTGCCCATGTTGCGGTCGCTGTTGGCGATCAAGACGTCAAGCAGGCCGACGAGGTTGCCGTCATCGTGGTCGAGGGCTGCTCGCCTGCGTGCCTGCCATTCGTCTGGGTGGTTCTCGCTGAGATCGTCAGCAGTGAGGGCGTCGCCGACGTACTCCATGTAGATGCCGTCAGGGTCGTTGCGGTAGATGCGGGGTGCACGAACGCCGAGTGCGCGGCCAACCAGGGAGGCTGCCTGCTCGGCGTCATTCGCGTCCTGCAGCACGCCGCCGGACTTGCGAATGACCTTCATGCCGCCCTTGAGGGTGATCAGCTCCGTGAGAGCCGATTCGCCGCCGGTCAGCACCTTTCGTTCCAGTGGCGGGAAGCCGTCCTCCACCGCCTTCGCCAGGTCTTCAAGGCCCACGATGGTGCGGTGGTAAGGACGGGCGCCGACTGGGACTTCACCGGCGTCGATCCGGGCGATCTCAACCGCTCGTCGCGCCGCCTCGCGGGCTTCAGCTTCCGCCTCTGCCCGGGCTTTCGCTTCGGCGGCCTTGCGGGCGGCTTCCTCTTCGCGTGTCTTCCGCTCCGCCTCGGCCTTCGCCTCTGCTTCGGCTCGGGCTTTCGTTTCGGCTTCTCGCCTCGCGGCCTCTTCGGCCAGCGCCTTAGCCACGGCGGCAGCAGCCTGCGCCTGGCGTTCCTCCTCAGCCTTCCGCGCTGCGGCCCGAGCTGCCTCCTGGGCGGCTTCCTGAGCGGCCTCGCGGGCCAGCCGCTCCGCCTCGGCGTCTTCCACGATCCGGGCTTGAGCGGCCTCGGAGCGTCGCCTACTGGCAGCGTCCAAGTAGCCGAATCGCTCCAGGAGTTGGATCGCGAGGTCCCGGTCCCCGTCCGCGTCAGCGATGAGCTGCTCAGGCATCGGACGCACCGTCTGGCTCCGCCGGTAGTGCTGACCTGGCGTCTTCTGAAGGTTCCCAAGCTTCTTACCAGCGAGACCGCGCACTGTGGTGCCCTCGGTCGTGACCCGCCGGCCGCCTGCGGCGGTCCGCATCCCACGGCGGGCGTTGACGACCTGCGCCATGTCGCCGCCAAGCCGGATAGCGTCAGCGGCGCCTTTGCCGAACCTCCGGTTCTGCTCCTCTTCGGTCATCTGCGCGAACAGATCATCCGGGGCCGGCGGGCGAGGATCGTCCTTGGTCAGGGGCCGCATCTCACAGTCGCACGCCGGATGCCGCTGAAACCCAGTGCTCCAGGAATACTCGCGGCCAGCCAAGATGATGCACCGCGCGCACGCAGGCAGGCTGACGACCCGCACATAGGTCACCCAGCTACGGGTGGCGGTGACACCGACGTTGACTGCTCCCCTACCGGCGTCGGCGACCTGCGTGGCGGTGATAGCGGCCAGGAAGTTCGTGGCCTGCACCATCGCCTCCTGCGGATGCTTGCCAGTCGACAGGAGCCGCTTAAACAGGATCACCGGCAGATACAGCAGCGTGTCCAACGGCCGGCCGTCCGACGCGATACCGCCGAATGCCTCAGGAACGAGCTGTGCGGCGTCGGACAGCACCCCCTGCGCCGCAGCGAGTTCCTCCAGGTACACCGGCGCCTGCGCCGCCGCTTGGACCTGAGCCTGCGTGACCGTGTCCACAATCGACTGGCCGATACCGGCGGTCCATGAAGCCGTCAGCGCGTCTTGGGCAAGCCGCCGCCACAACCCGATCACCGCGGCGATCGTTGCGGTCTGGATGCGTTTCTGCTGGCGTTGGTAGCTAAACGCGATCTCGTCGGGGGTGGCCATGGCCTACCCCCCAACAGCGACCGTTTCCGGTTCGGCAGCAGGAAGACCCTCATCGGGTGGTGTAGACGACGACCCGGCAGCAGTGCTGCCGTTCATCATCATGTTCATCGGGTCCATCTCGGCCTGCTCCAGCGCCATCGCCATGACCCGGTCCACCTCAGGTGGTTCCAGCCCGTATTGCTCGGCAAGCCACCGAAGCGGAAAGCCCATCGCCTTCAGCTTCTGTAGCGCGTCAACCTTTTGCCCAAGCGCCCGGAACTGGGTATCGGCCCACATGACGGTGCCGCGGCGGCACGCCCGCGCCTTCTCCTCTTGGTTCATGGCGAGGGCCATCAGGGAGTGAATCTCGCGGATGCCGGAGTTAACGTACACGATCCGCTCGCCCGTTTTGGAAACCAGACCGGTCTCGGCCGCGGTCAGCGCCTCAGCGGCGAGGTTGGCGACCTTGCCGATCAAGTAGTGCGGCGGGGTACGGGTCTGAGCGGCGATGTGCTCAATCGCCCGCTCGATCACGTCGGAGTACGCGGCCAGGTCCGCCGCCGGCCAGGAACCAATCTTCGCGTCGCCAGTCAGCCACAGGATCCGCTCGTTGATAAGCGTGTCCAACTCGATCGGCCGTTCGCCAACCTTCTGGCCGTTGGTGTCGAGGATCGGCACCTTGGGCACTTCGGCGCCCATCACGACCCGCTGGGGCAGACTCGCGAAGTCAAGGGCGTTCATCAGGTACGCCCAGATCAGGTTGATGGCGTCCTGCATCGCCATCACGCCGGCGATGTCGCTAAGCGGGTCATCGTCGAGGAGCGTCTGGTTGCGCAACTCGACCATGGGGACGCGCTGTAGCGGGTTCGGCAGCGGCCAGGTGTCGTCGTTGTCTCCCTGCCGCGGCACCCAACCTTCAGGCCCCGCAGAGCGGACCGTGTCCGAACCGGCCGGGACGATCAGCCCTGACACGCTGTACCCGGTACGCGCGTACCGAGGCCGGGAGAACTTCCAGACGAAGAACTTCTCGTACAGGGTGGCGTACTCGCGGGTGTCGTCGGCCCACAGCTTCAACGCGGCCTTGGCCTGCCCGGTGTCGCTGTCGTAGCCGACGATCGCCTGGTCTGGCCGCTCCCATGTCACCCGAGGCTCATCGTCCTCAGTCCCCCACACGAGACAGTAGGAGCGGGCTGCGGCCAGCGTGACGACGAACGCCTCAGAAGAGCCGCGCTCACAGTCGGCGACCTTCCACGCCTCCGACAGTTCCTTGTCCGCGTTTCGCTCGTCCGGGTCGAGCCGGATGCCGAGTACGTTCATCCGCTCGGCCGGGGCTGCGGCCACCGGTGCCGTCCAGTTGTCGGAGAAGCCCTTGAACCGGTCGGCGAAGTAGTCCCTGAACTCGGGCGACGCATAGCAGAGCTTGTGCTTGCCCTTGTAGTAGTCCAGCCGCCGCGTCGTCTCCGGCTCCCGGCGGCGAAGCTCGTCAGCGAGACGGTTCAGCACCCCAACCGCGCGGCGCGCTTCGTCCGTACTGGGCCCGTCCTGGACCGGCAGAGGCATAGCCACCGGGCGTCACCTCCGTCGTGTCGATGACGCCGTATAGAGCAGGTTCTCGGCGGGCTTCTGAATGGTGAACAGGCCAGCGGCGGTTGCGTCACCGGCGGCTTCGTGGGTGAGGACGGAACTGACGGTGAGGTCGATCTTCTGCCCTTGAGACGGTTTGGCCAGCACATACCGTTCCCCGGGCCGCGGCGCCTTGCGAGCGTTGCGGATCTGGATCGCGGTCTGCGGGCAACCATCGTGGGTGAATCCACTGTCGGACTTGTTGACGTCGGTCAGGAGCCGCTCGTTGGCGGCGTGCATCTGCACAATGCGGTAGGTCGCCCACCGGATGACGACCTTGTCGCCGTACTGCTCCGCCCACGCGTCGATCTCCGAGGTCCAGCCGGGCGGGTCTATGTAGGCGCGAACCACCTTGTATCTGGCCATCAGTTCGTCGAACGCCGCAGCCACTTCAAGACGGGGGACCTGTCCGCCGTACTCGGCGGGATCCCAGATGGTTGGCTGTTTGTCCGGCCCGAACGTGGGCGTGAACTGGTAGCCGTCCGCGGTCTCAGCCCGGATGCCGGTCCAGTCGTCGCTGTCGGACCCGTCCATGCCAAGCACGATCAGCGACCCGTCGGGGACTTCGCGTGGCTTGGCGCGTGCGTCCCAGATGTCGCCGTCCATCCAGGAGCCGCGCCCGTACACGATCCGGTTGCCGAAGAACCGCTCTGCCTGCGCCGGATCGGTCTCCGACAGCTCAGCGCACTCAGCCTCGATCATGTCAACGCTCGCGTGCGGAGAACCCGAGTAGTTGAACCGCAGGATCTTCCGCCGTTCGGCCTTGTTCCCGAACGACAGGTTCGCCGGTGGCGGCTCGTAGAAGCGGAAGACGTCCTTCGCCTTGCCCTCGAACGTCCGCTGCGCCGTGGACTGCTCGGCCGGGTCGAAGCAGTTCGTCGTCTCCATCGACCGGCCACCCATGCCAGCCGCACCGCGTCGCATCGTCTCGGCGACCTTCACCAGCTTGTTCGTCTGGTTGTACAGCTGAGATTCGTCCTGCAAGCAGAAGATCAGCGGGTTTCCGAGGCGGGACATCGCACTTGAGGTGACGACCTCGATGATCCCGTCGTTTGGCAGCCTGATGAAGCCTTCACGGACGAGCATCAGCCCCGACAGCCTCGGCCCTCGCGCCATCGCCTGAAGCGGCCGGTAAACGTTGTCGACCTGGTCCTCGGAGGTGGCCAGCAGTTGGATGAGCGGCGTCGGCCACGGCATCCCCATCGGCTCGCCCGGCTGGTAGCGGTACCGCCACCCACACCCGCATCCGTGATCAGCGCACGCGTAGACCTCGCCGCCTTCGGCCCAGCCCGCGAACAGGACAGGCCCGACCGCCTCAGCGCACACGATCGTCGCCGACCATGGACCCTTGCCGGTCTTCTGCGGGGCGATGACCTGTGACCGGCGGTAGAAGAACGCCGCACCACGAGTGGGGACACCGTTCCTGTCGTACGCCTTCGCATTGGACCTGACCCGGTAGTGATTCAGGGTGCACCACAGCTGCCAGTCGTAGCTCCGGAACGCCTTTCCCTTGGAGAAGCCGTCAGGGACGATGCAGTGCCGCTGAGTCCACGCCGGGACAATCCACAGGGTCGGGAAGTCGACGACGTACCGGTCAGCCGCCGGCGCCACGGGACACAACAGTCAGCCGGGAACGCACGTCCTCGCCACCGTCGTCCTCGAAGTCGTCGCTGGCTTCGCGGCGCTTCGACGCCAGCTCGTCCTCAGCGATCTTCCAGCCGTTCTCCTTCAGCCCCGCGGGGGTGAGTCCGATCTGGTCTGCGTACCGGATGACGACCTGCCCCAGAGAGGCCGACGCGTCCTCGGCCTCCATGCGGACGGACCAGCGCACGTACAGCGCGACCGCCCGCCACCTCCACGGCTGCACCGACCAAGCCTCAGCCTGCGGCGTCCGCCACACCTCGTCCCACACCTCGACCTCTCGCGCGGTCGCGAGAGGCAGCGGGAAGTCAGGAGCCTCGCCCTCATAGCCCTGGGCCGGCAGCGCCGTGAACACTACTCCGCGCCGCTCTGAGCGGCCAGAGTGCTCCTCAGGCTGGGGGCCGGAACGATTGCGGGCACCTCCACGCGTCATGCGTGATCACTACTCCCTCGCCGCGTTGCGCGGCGTCAGGCGGCCCGTCACCTTGCGTGACCGGGCCTGAAGGTCTGAACCCTCCGCACCTGGCGGAGACCTCCCCCGCGGTCCTCTATTGGCGGGCGGTGGGAGGGGTCACCCCCCAGGGGTGGTGACGCTGTGTGGTGGTTTCGCCTGGGTGGTTGGCGGTTGGGTCTGTGTGGTGTGGGCTTCGGCGAGGTGGTGGGCTGCTGTTTCCCACAGGGCGGGGAGGTTGGCTACTTGAGGGACGGTGAGGTCTGGGTAGCCGTGGCCTTGGGGGTCGTAGTAAGTGAGGGGTTTGCCGCCGTCGAAGCAGTCGGAGCAGCCGAGGCTGACGCCTCCGTCTTCGTCGCCTGTCAGGTGGAAGCGGGGGTCGAGGAGGGCAGCGAGGAGATGGTCACTCATGTGCGCCCCTGTTCCGTGTTGGCGCCGAGCTGGAGGCGGGCCGCGGGATCCTCTGATGAGCTGGCCTTGTGGTTGTCGATCCGGGGCGAGGCGGGCGGTGTCCAGCCGAGGGCGATGAGTGCTTCGTGCGCTCCGGGTGGCAGTGACACCACGACGTCGGCATCTTCGGCGTCGAGGCGGACGACGTTGATGGCCGATGCGGCTATCTCTGCCTCGATTCGCGGGATGCCGTCCAGGCCGATCTCGATGCTCATATTTCGGAGGCCTGTGCTGATGTCGTGGCCGTCGACTTCGACACAGGGGTGTTCCCGGTGGCGTGTGGTGATGGTGACGTTGTGCCTGGCCATGGGGGTTCCTCGGGGGGTAGGGATTCTTCGTCGCTTCGGGTGCACAACGGGTAGCCCTCGTCGGGGTCCATGCATTCGGGGCCACCTTCGCAACCGCCGTCCTCGCATGGGCAGTTGCAGGGGCAGGAACGATTCCGCTTCATGATCGTTCTATCGATTCCGCCGCAGGTCGCATATCAGTGACCTGGGGAAACGCAAGATTGCTTAGCGGGCATTCCAGCCTCCCGGCTGGTGCACGCTGGTGGACCGGTTGTGGCAGACCGCACAGAGCCCCCGTCCGTGCTTGGGGTCGTTGGGGTCGAGGCCTCGGCGGACCAGTTCCTTGCGGTCGGCTGGCCAATGATCTGCAGCCACCGAAGGGGCACCACAGAGGCGGCATGACGGTTCCCGGCCGAGGACTCCTACGCGGAACCGTTCCCTGTGCTCGTGCCCGTAGCCGCGCTGCGAGGCTGTGCCGCGTAGCTGTTCGGCTTCTGCCTTGCAGGATGCGCATCGGCCGTTTGGGGTGAGTTCAGCGCAGCCGGGTCGGGAGCACACTGTGAGGGCTTTCCTGGGCATGTCAGGCGTCCAAGATGGCGATCCACCCCAGGATCGCCGTTTCGGTCTGGGCGGCCAGGGTGACGCGGATCTTGTAGAACCACCAGCCTGGAGAGGCTGTGACTGCGGCAGGCCAGTCGAGGCGGACCGTGCCGGCGGCTGCGTCCACGATGGCGAGGCCGTCTCCTGCTGTGAGGGTGTAGACGCCTGAGGCGGCGTTGTCTTCGACGGCGGGTGAAGCCTTGACGATGGCTGTCACTATGGCGGCGGACAGGTTGAGGGCGGTTCCGCCGGTGGTGAGTTGGAAGGTTCGACTGGTCTCGTCATCCTCGGTGAGGGTGACGTTCACTGCCTGTGCCACACCCGCCTCCTCTCAGATGAGAGATCCGCCCAGAACGCCTGTGTCGAGGAGGGCTCCGCCGAGGTGAGCGAGTTGGCTGGCTGCGCCAGGAGGCAGGGCGTAAGCAGCGTCAGTGATCTTGCCTGTGTCGGTTGTGGTGATCAGCACTGTGACAGTGGCGGTCTCGGTCGCTACCGCGAGGTCTGTTGTCGAAGCCGCTGCGGCGAGGAAGGCGGCGTCGGAGGCGACGGCCGCCTCGGTGTACTCCAGCCCGACGAAGGCGGCGTCTATGGCTGTACCGGCATCGGCGGCGGAGGCGGTTGCAGCCAGGCTGGTGGTTTCTCCGGTGTTGGCTGTGTCCGTGGCAGGCAAGCTGGCCGTTAAGGACGTGGTTTCAGCGGTGGAGCTGGTGTCGCTGCTGGAGACCGTGGTGGTGCCGTCTGTGGTGAGGGTGCTGGACGACAGGCCAGGGGTGCCGTCCCAGGCCGCTCCTGCCGTGTTGCCGTCGAAGTAAGCGCCGAGGTCGGCGCTTTCCTCGATCAGCGCCATTGTGAAGTCAGCCGGGTTGATCGAGAAGTTCACACCGTCGACGATCAGCCGGGCTGCGACGGCACCGGACGGGGCGGTCGCGGTGATGGACAAACGGGTCACCGTGTTGGCCGTCATGGTGAAACCAGAGCTCGGGTAGCCGAAGCCGCCACCTGACCCGTTGACCCACTCCACAAACAGGGTGCCGGAGTTGACGTTGAAGACGCTGGTGCGGGCGTAGATGGACAGCGTGTACGACAGGCCGACGGTGACGGCGTTGGTGGCGGTCGCCGCGGTGCTGCAGTAGGAGCCGCTGGTGGTGTACTCAGCGGCGTTCGCTCGGTCGAACCCGCTGACGGTGACGCGGGTAGGGGCGGAGCCGCCACTCCAACCGGTGGTGTCTACGTCCAGGGCTGGGTTTAGGCAGAGGTTGCGCCTCGTGGCCATGGCCCTCCTGTCGAGGCTGGGCTGGCAACGGGTGCGGTGGAGTTACGAAATGGTGATCGTCGCGGTCAAGGCCCAGGTGCCGGTGGCCTTCGTTCCGAGAGCAGCCCCTGACTTGTGGTTGAGCAGGGTCGCGTTGACCGTGGTGCCGCCTGACACGGTGGGTGTTCCGATGTCGATGCCCCATTCCGACCAGACGAAGTTTGCGGTCGATCCGTCGTAGGTCGCCTTGAAGGTGACCACTCCTGCGGCTACCTGCGGGTAGGTGGCGTCCATGACCTGGAAGTAGCGGTGAGTGGAGCCAGCTGCGGCCGACAGGTCTGTGTCTGCCACCACGGCGGTGGTGGAGCCGTCACCCACGCCGAGCCGAGTGGCGGTGCTGGTGACGGCTTGGCCTCCCCCACCGGCCAGTAGGGACGTCAAGCGGGTCAGGCCGGCTGTGGTCAGCAGGTTGCCGGGGGCATCGACGACTTCGTACGGAGCGACGAGTTCAGCGAGCAGGTCTCCGGAGGGGACTGCGATGCCGGTCACTCGCTTGACCCAGGCGACTTGTTCGTCGTCCCATTTCTCAACGCGGGCGTGGGCCTGCCACGTGATCGTGTCGACGCGGCTCATGAACTACCTCCGGCATGCAGAAGGAGGCCGCCCTGAGGGGCGCGCCTGAAGGGGTGAAGCGGGGCGGCGCCGTCTCAGGTGGGGTCGCCGTTGATGGTGCCTGTGTTGCTGGGCAGGGAGGTCAGGGTGACCGCTTCGTTGTGGGTGGTGTAGCCGCCGTTCCCGTTGGGGATCCGGTTGCCGTCCTCGTCCAGGTCGTAGACGGCGACCGTGCCTCGGATCGGGTTGGTCCAGAGGGTGAGCGTCTTGTAGGTGGTGTGCACTCGGCCGCCCGGCGGCAGCTCTGCCGCCTTGTCCCATTCGTAGATGTGGCCCTGCAATTCAAGGTGCTGGGTGTCCAGCCAGGCCAAGAAGTTGAGGTAGCCGGGACTGTTTATGGCCTCCGGCATGGTGCGGATCTCAGCGACGAGGTACGTGGGGTCAGGCACGGGGCTCCAGAGGTTGAAGGGCATGCGAAAGGGCCGTCCAGATGGACGGCCCTGAATGGGTGGTGCGGTCGGGCCCGGGGGCCCTGTGGAGCTATTTCTGTGGGGTGACGCGTCCGCTGGCGACCAGCCAGGCGGAGACCTCCGCCCAGGAGTAGGCGGGGACTCCGTTGACGGTGGTGACGGGGTCGGGCAGGGGCGTCTCGCGGGGGCGGGAGGCGGAGCGGGTCGGGCGCCCCTTGGCGACCCAGTCGCGGCGGGCTTTCTCCCAGGTGCGCACCGTGTTCATGCCCAGGTCCGTGCCGTAGTCGGCGCTGGCGCGTTCGATGATCTCCGCGTAGCCGACCACGTCGTGCCTGTCGCGTCTCTCGGTCATGCATCGAGACTACCAAATTTGGTGGATCGGTCAACCCGAATCCGGTTTGATCACGGCTAGATAACACCTTCCCCACTCGACCAAATTCAGCTTGTCCACTCCACCAAATTTGGTAGTGTCATGGGTGTCGGCAGGGACACCACACCACACCGGGAGCACGAAATGACCGAGACCGAGACCCTCACCACCGCCCAGCAGGCCACCATGATCGCCGCCCTGATCAGCTGGGACGAGGGCAGCAGGACCGAGTTCTTCACCACCCACTACCGCACCCTGTTGCCCGTCGAGCTGCGCAGCATCTACGCCGCCGCGAACGCCCGCCCGAAGCCGATGGCCGACCCCTACGCCGACCTGGAGGACATCGGCGAGCTGCAGGTCGCACCGTGCGACCACGGCGGGTGGCGGATCTACCACAACGCCGCCCGCATGGTCCTCGACGTCGAGGGGTGCTGGATCGAGTGCGACAGGGCGGACCTGACCAGCATCCAGGGCGATGAGAGCACCACGTGGAGCCACAAGGACCTGGCGATCGCCGCCGCCCTCGCCACCCTGGAGGAGTAGGAGATCGGGCTACGGCCCGGGGAGCAATCCCCGGGCCCCGCGATCAAGTAACACGAGTGCGGGTCCTGCCGCAGATCCCGCAGCGTGTGGTGACCACCTTGCCGATGGTCTCGACGACCTCCCACCGGTGGCGGAGGTGCACGGCGCCTCCCGCCCGGTTCAGGTAGCGGGTGGGGAGATGATGCGTGGGACGCGGGTGTAGTCCTCGCCGTCGATCTTGGTGATCTCGTCAGCGGTCGCCCACCGCTCCACGACGTAGGGGCGGTTGCCGTCGTTCTCCGCGTAGAACACCAACGCCATCCAGTGCACCTCACCACGGCGCCATGCCTGTAGCCAGGCCAGGCGGGAGCCGTACCACACCAGAGGCGGGCGGGGTGGAGCAGCGGGCGAGGACACGAGGCTGAGGGTACGGGGACGCGCCGACAGTCAGGCCGGCCATGGCGTCACCTCCGCGTCAGGCGCCAGCTCCAGGCCGGTCGCGGCGAGGAATTCGTCCAGGCTGATCTGCCCGTCCATGCTGGGGGTCCCGAAGCGTGCGACCGTCCCGTCTGGGACGTCCGGCCAGGTTTCCCAGTCGGGGGTGTCGTAGGCGTCGACCGTGCCGATGCCGGACCGGTAGCGCAGGTAGAGGTACTGGCCGTCGGTAGTCCAGGCGTCCCACTGACTGGGGATGGATGGGCAGGTCTCCACCACTTTGGCGAGGAGGACGGTCACCGGGTGTCCGTCTGGCCGACGAGAGCGGCGTACTCCGGGTGGTCGGAGTACGGCAGAGCGAGCAGGCAGAGCGTCTCCTCGGCACGGTCTCGTTCGGCGAACGTGAAGTTGATGCCGTCGCCTGGAATGTGGGCGTGAGCGGCGAGGAGTTTCCGCTTAGCTTCGAGTTCGCGGCGTGCGCGAGAGGTAGGGATGACGACCTGGTTGTGGCGGTAGTCGTCGTCCAGGACGTAGAGCTGGTGGTTCGGGGCCGGGTCGGTGTCGCCCGCTTCGAGGAGCGTCCGTTCGTCCTCTGCGAGGCGCGCCTCGATGAAGGCGGCGAGCGGGTGCTGCTTCATGGCGCTCTCCCGTAGGGGGTCGGGGATGAAGGGGGTGGAGAGCCGGACTCTGAGCGGGCTGGCCAGATAGCGGCGCCAGAAGGAGGGGCGGCGGCTAGGCGGGCTGCTCGGCATCATGTGCTCCTGGGGGTTGGAGCCGGGCGGGCAGCCGGTCTCAGACCGCATGCGTACGGGTTGTCAGCCACCCGCCCGGAGATGATCGGCCCGGCTTCCTGACCCCGTGGACAAGGGAGCCAGGCCGAAGAGCGAAGGTTGGTGGTGCCGGTCCTCCCTCACCCCCCAGGGAGGGTGGACCGGCACCGTGCGTGGCGAGCGTGTCGTCGGGGGACTCCAGCTCTGCGTCACGCGGGCACGCCGCTGCGAGACGGCGTGCGTTTTGGGGCGGCTGGCCGGGCCGCCGCGCCCAAACCAGCCGCCAGGGCTCAACGCGAAGCGCACGGGGAAGTCGCCTCGCGGAGCAGCGCACCCACCGCCAGGTGGTGCGCGTCTTAAGCCTCAGAAAACACCGCGAAGTTCGGGGAGATCCTCTACTTCGTCGTTGCAAAAGGTGCGCTGACCTGCATCGAAGTTATCTCCTCAGCCATACGGTGCCGGGGTGAGTGAACCTTCGGAGCTCGCGCGAAATCTAACCAGCGCGAGACATAAGCATCTGGGAGATGCACTAGATGCCCTTCGGCGACGAGGTTTGGTGCTGTGGTGGAGTTGCACCTTGACTCCAGCCCCCGGTGGCAGCTCCAAATCTGTCTGGCTTATACGTCGTCATGACCGCAAAGCCGCATCACGCTTCGCTATCCGCAACGCGGAGTTGCTGGTCATGGAGGCATGTGACAACTTGAGACTCGGCTGGCGACCAATACCGCCTCCAGGCGGCACAAATGCGGCGTACCCGGTCTGGCAACTCCTAGACGAGCGAGAAATGCGTGGGCAGCGAATGCTCGTCCCGCGAAACTGGCGACGAGCAGACCGACACTGGTAACCCGCGCCAAGAGGAGTCAGGCCGCCCGAAAAGTCGCTCGGATCTCGTCACGCCCCTCAGGAGTCGCTGGCACGGGCTCGCCCAGGTAGATCTGACGGGCGATCGTCTTGAGGTCGTGCCAGTCGTAGTACGCCGTTTTCCCGAGCTTCGGGCAGCGACGGGCGTGGTAGCGGGACGCCCAGGTGCGAACTCGCCGTTCGGGCTTGTCGAGGCGTTGAGCGGCCTGCTGGATCGTGACGGGCTCCCGAGGATCAGACATGCTGGGGCACCCCCAGACATGCGAAAGCCCTCGGACAAACTGGCCGAGGGCTGGAAATGGCACGATCAACTGATTTGATACACGCAGGTCGGGCGATTCGTCAAGTTGAGGGCCGACCGAAACGTGCACGTTCAGGCTCGTCCGCTCAACTCCGCATACTCCGCAGCCCGCCTCGGGACAGGGGGAAGCTTCTGTTTGCGCACTTCAGCGACCATGTACGCCTCCCCGCGGAGGATCGTGAACTCGTTGTCGGTGTACTCTCGCCCGCACTCGCGGCATTTCGCCCCGTCGGGCTGGTCGTTCCAGTCGAGGATCTCGTACAGCTCCGTGAAGCCGCACCGGCACGGCACTGGCAGGTGCTTGCCTGAGGTGCTGACGTCGGTGAGCATGGCGCGGCACCGCCAGTGCAGGTACAGCAGTTCCGCGCCGGCGTCGGTGCCGTCGAGGAGCCTCATCACCTCGGCGTACCCGGCGACGTGGTGAACCCAGCCGAGCGTTCCTGCGGGCATGGTGGCGGCCTCGGGGATGGACACGATGCGCATCATCGGCTCTGGCGGCAGCGACAGGAGGACGTCCACCCGGTCGGCAAGGACCCGGCACGCCTGGTCCAGGGCGACTTCGTCGCGGCGGAGCCGGGAGGTCTGGCTGTCCAGGGGGCGCATGTGGGCGACGGCGCGGACGCGTTCCTCCCAGGACACCAGCAGCATCAGCGCCATGCGGAGCAGCTCGTCGGCGTTCAGCGACAACGGGACAGGGGCAGTCTTCGAACTAGACACGGGGTCGCTCGGGGAGGAGGTGGTCTCGCCGAGTTCGTCGTGGACGAGGCGCCACTTGGCAGGGAGGTCCTCGATGGTGTTGAGGATCACGGCCCTGTCGCCGTCGCAGTACGGCCGCGGCGTCAGGGCGGGGAGGCGGTGGGTTCTACCGTCGATGGTCTCGAAGCGGGGCTCTGCGCAGCGGTCGGCGCGGGCGCATTCCCGCATGCCGTGGTCTCGCCAGTAGCCGTCGTCGGCGTTGGGGTCCGAGTGAATCCATGCAGACATTGAGGCCTCCCCGAGGTCGTACTCTTGCAGGAGAGGCTTCGTGATCAGGCAGGGTGACGGGGCAGTCGAAGTGGGCGGACGGCTTCCCGTAGGCGGCGGGGAGCCGTTTCGTCTTCTAGCGCCCCGAGGCGCCCGATTCTTCCCGCCCTACCCGAACTAGCCATTCGCCCACCGCGACGAGTTGATCGGCGGTGAGTTGCGGGGCTCCGGCGATGAGGTAGAAGGTGCCGGTCCGGCCATAGTTGAGTTCGACCCCAGGCACGTCAGGGTGCACGCGGGACGAGGGAGGGGAAGCAATCATGAGAAGCCATTCTCCCAGGTTGCGCGGTCACTGGTGGACGGTCGGGACTTCCTTCTGGGCTCAACGATCCTCCTTGGGTGCTTGTGGCCAGGCGGCGAGGATCTCGATGCCGATGACGCGCCCGTCGGCGTCCAGGTCGAGGTTGACCATGGCGTCCACCGGGACGCAGCGGGCTACTCCCCCGTCCGGGATGGGTCCATGCAGGTACACGTAGGTGGCGCTGGCATCAGGGTCGTACGTCCACGAGCCGGGGTGGCGCTCCAGTGCAGAAGCGCGGTAACCGCCTGCTCGCTGGTAGCGCCTACGGGCCTCCTCGGCGGCATACAGGAACTCCTCGCAGTCTCGGCCAGCGAAGTACTCCAGGGCGAGGAGCCGTTCCTCGGGGCTCATGCCGTCGATGACCTTCGACGGATCCACAGTCAACGGCGCTTCCTCCATTCCTCGTAAACGGTCGAGTTCCAGACTTCGACTTGGATCGTGGAGTGCCCGTACCAGCCTGCTCCTGGGCTCTTCACGTGCAGGCCTGGCCGGTCCGCAGCGTCGGAAAGGAGACGTAGATCGTTCTCGTCGAGGTCGTATGGATGGTTCACGATGACTGCTGGGGCGCCGTCTTTGGTCCAGCCGCTCGCGTGGTCAAGGCGGAACATGTCGTGGTCGTACTTACCGCAGCCCCGGCACTTTCCGTTTTCCAGCCACGCCAGGCAAAGCGGAGCCGACGGGGTGGCCAGCCTGAGCCCTTTCTCTTTCGCCCACGCCACCATGGCGGTTCGGGCTCGGAGGTCGATGGCCGGGCCGTAGGGCCAGTTGGTACGAGTGATACCGACCTGTTTCGCATCGGCCGCCGAGTAGGAGGCTTCGGGTAGCCACCACCACTTCGACCATTCAGCGGCAGGGCTGAGGGTGTCGGAGACGGCGCCGAGACGATCCCTGACGTGCCTGAGTGCGGCGACGGTGTGCCCGGCTTCGGCGGCGGCTTTCAGGAGGTGGTCCTCGGGCGCCATGCCGTCGTTGCCTGCCAGGTAGCCCCGTAGCCAGTGTTCAGCGGCGTCCAGCTTGTCCACGCGGTTCTCCATCTCGTTGACGGGAGTGCCGTAGCCAGACGGCACGCCGAGGGCAACGCAGCAGTGGGCGCACCGGGGAAGGCTGTAGCGGGAGCCTAACCCCGGGTAGGTCAGGTCCGGGGTGATTCCACAGACTGTTCTGGGGGTGAGCGGGCCGCCCCAATCGATCGCGTCGGCCAACCGCTCTGGGCTGAGAGCGGCTGCTGGGACGGCGTGGAGGCGGCGCCAGGAGGAGCGTGGGACCAGCCACCACATCGAGTGGTTCTCAGGGACGGGGTGAGCGGTCACGGACGCTCCTCAAGCCGCAGGGACGCCTCCAGTGTGGCGTGTCCGTCCGCCTCTAGAATGGAGATGACTCCCTGTGGAGTTTTCAACCTGAGGGCCGGCGAGGCTTCCGATTAAGACCCTTCGGGGTCCGCCTCGCCGGCCCTTTGCTGTGCCGGGTGCGGGTTGATCTCAAGAGTGGAGATGTGGGGTGCCACCCCGGGCTGGGTGCCCGGGGTGGCGGGGTGGCTCAGTCCTGGTCGGACCTGAGCCGGGGTTCCACGACCTGGTGGAGAGAGGTGATGCGGGTCAGCGTGTACGCGATCGCCTCGTACTGCCAGGCGGTCGGTGGTGCCTCTTGGGCTGCTGCCGCTTCCCAGAGTGCCCGTCCGGTGAGCCATTCCAGGAGGAGGCGAACCAGGAGGGACTGGGTCGTCTCGTCGAGGGGGAGGTACCGGAGGGAGATCCGGGCTGCGTCGATCGCGTCGTCGGCGATCGTCCCGTCCCATTCTCCGTCGATCGGGGGGAGCCCGATCGGGATGGGGAGCCATCCGAGGGTCTTGCTGATGAGCACGTAGCTTGCCATCAGCATTCTCCCCAGGTGGTCCAGGGGGTCGTGGTGTTCCACGTTTTCTCCTCTCTTGAGTTTTCAACCTGCTGTCGGTTTGGAGTTCCGACCTCCTTGCCGACATCTGAAACTATACCGCACTTCTGTCCCAACAGGAAGAGGAAAATTGACCAGGGCGAATATTTTTCACCCCGCCCTTAAATTCCGACAGAGACAGAAGTGCGGTATAGTTTCAGTCGTGATCCCCCACGACCGCGCAACAGAGGTGACCGACGCAGAAGGCGTCGCCGAACTCCTCGGAATGAGCTACAAGACCTTCCGCAACAAGGGCGGCGGGGCGGCGTTCGGGCTGCAGCCGTTCGAACCCAGCCGACGAAAGCTGCTGTTCGACCGCGCACAGGCCGAAGCGCTCGCGGCGGATCGCCCCCCGCCCCCACGGCCGGCCTCAGGCGGTGAGCACCCCGACGACCTGCTTGATGAACAGGACGTCGCGCAAGCGCTCGACATCACCTACGCGACAGTCCGCAAGGACCGCTCCGCAGGCCGTCTGGGCGACGACTGGACAGACGTGTGCGGAGTGGCGCACATCAGAAGGGCCACCCTGCACGAAGTGGTCAAAGCCCGACCCGGCCGCGGAGTAGGCGGCGGACGGCCACGGAAAGTCAAAGCCGAGGATCGTTGAGCAGAGTGAAACCGTCAGCGCTGTCCTCGGTGAGGTAGTCAACGGTGAACTGCCTACCGGGCAGCTCTGACACGGGCAGCCTGGCTTGGCTGGCGATCAGGCTCGCCGAGACGTGTAGCGGCGCCTTAGCAGGGTGCAGGGGCGTTACGACCTGGGCGGTGTCGCCGACGGTGATCAGAACGCGGACAGTCGTTGTCATGGTCGCAGTTTCTCTTCCTACGAGCGGAGGGAAGTGGATGTGCACGCTCACCGCGTCTGGCTTGTAGAGACACGGGGAGAGCGGGGTGCGGAAGCCGGTTAGCGGAGCCCGTTGACCGCGTCGAGCTGGGCGTTGATGGCCTGCTCTCGGTCCCGGTCTTGATCGGTCTCCCGGTCCGGTTCCTTCCAGCAGGCGAGGCGGACCCGGCCGGGGATGTCCTGGTGGGGGCGTAGCCGCCAGGTGCCGGTGGAGGTCAGCAGCGCTTCGAAGGTGTCGTAGGGGGTGGTGCGGTGCTGCTGGATGGCCTCGCCGATCACCTCGGCCGTGATGGGGGTGGTGAGGTCCGGGAAGTGCGGGGCCAGGACGTCGAGGACGGCCTTCGTGTAGGCGCCCAGGACTCCCTTCGGCGGGTGGCTGGCGCCGGAGCAGCGGTTGCCTCCTGGGAGGAGGAACGAGTTGCCGCCTTTGAGGTCGGCGCGGACGTGCATGCGGAGCGTCTGGTCCACCTTGAGTCGGACGTCCGTACGGCTACACACCCGGCATCCGGCGTGCGTTGTGGTCTCGGTGCTCAACAAAACTCCTTCAAGATCGGAGCGGGCGGGAGGGCGGGGTGGTCAGTTCGTCTTCTGGGCGGCGAGGAGCGCCAGCAGCTTGTCCGCCTCGTCGAGGCTGACGGTCAGCCCAGTCGGGTTGTAGCTGCTGTCCGTATCCGCCACGACGCCGACCTGGCCGAGGGCCTCGACAAGCTTCTTGGCGCGTTGCTGCGCTGCGGCCTGACGGCGCTGCTCACGGTCCCGTTCCTCGTTCGCCGCGTCCAAACGCTGCTGGTGGGCGGCCATGGCCTCCTCGTAGGGGCCAACGATTGCCGTCAGCGACGTGAGCACCCGAAACTCGACACCGCTCTCGCTGTCGGGGTAGGGGGACGTCGCCGCTTCGAAGCGTTCCAGGGTGAAGCCTTCGAGGGCGTCGGCCGGTCCGAACACTGCTGGGTAGCCAACGCTGGCCTCATTCCACCCCCGCCCTTTCTTGGGCTTGCTGCTCCGCATCGCCTTCGTGAACGCGGGGGCGCCGGGTCGGCGGTGGTAGCTCGCCGTCTGGTACAGGTGATCCGCGTCGGCAGGCGCGAGCAACGCCATCGCCTGAATGGTGGCGTACTCTCCGCGTCCGCGCTGGAAACCGTAGACGACTCCGGGCTTGATGTCCTTGGCCTTCACGATGGGCCTCTCTGAAGATCGTTGGGGGTTGGTGGTCTGGTCGGGCATTCCGCAAGGCGGCCCTCCCCGTAGGGCCGCCAGACGCAGCAACCGGTCAGGGGCAGCAGGGGCAGGAGTCGGTCAGGTTGTAGCCGTGGCTGCACTGCGTGGCCTGGGCCTGAGCCCGGCCGGGGCCGAGGATGTAGTAGGCCGGGTAGGCGGCGACGGTCGCGGACGTCAACGGCTGGGCGAGCACGTCAGCGGGCGGATGCGGGGCGGCGGCACCGACCTGGTCGAGGTGGGCGGACAGTCGGGCGCCAGCGGCGCGGATGGCGGACATCGGGGGTCTCCTTCGAGATCGGTGGATCTGGCCGGTCGTTCTGCATGTCGCTCCTCCGCGGTTAGGAGCGGCAGACACAACAGGCGGTCAGGCGGGGCGGGCGGCGGGTACGAGCCCAAGGGTGCGAAGGACGTTCGACCCGCGAGTCTCGCGGAGGATGCGGTCCAAAAGCGGCTTGGCGGCGGTCATCTCGGCGATCTGGTCGAGCGCCTTCGCCTGGTCGCGCTGGGCGTCGGCGAGGTGGCCGACGATGGCATCCACGTCATCGCCGCTGGTGATGGCTTCCGGCAGGAGGGCCGACAGGCGGGCGATCTCCTCGGCGATCCGGTTGGCGTTCACGGGGGCTCCTGAAGGTCAGTAGGGGCGAGGGGCGGGGTGCCCGGGGTCTCCCCCGGGCCGGGACGGTCAGTGGCCGAGGATGATCTTTCGGAGCACCCGCCAACGGGGGTTCGTGTCGTGCAGGAGGCCTATCTCCGCGCGGGCCCGGGCCTGCTCCTCGGTGCCGTAGCACCGGAGCTGACGGACGTACTCACCCTCCCGGTTGAGGACGTTGACCACCTGGAATCCGACGCCTTCCTTGATGCGCTCGGCGGGAATGGTCTGGGTGGTGGGGGTGTCCATGTCAGCTCCTTGGTCAGCGCTTCTGGCGATGACAGAACCGTACCGACTTCAGGTACACCTGTCTAGAGTTTCGGTACACCTAGTTTCGGTACACCTTCCTCCTGTACGCTCTCCTCATGAGCCAGCCGACCGATCGCCAACCTGTTGCAGTCAGCGACATCGCCGTCCTGCTTGGCGTGAGCGTCAACACCGTCAACCAGTGGCGCAAACGAGCCGCATCCGCCACGAGGGTCGAACCCTTCCCTCCCGCTGTCGGCAAAGTGGCTGGCGTCGACTACTGGTGGGCCGATCAGATCAGAGATTGGGCCCGCCGTACTGGTCGGCTCAAAGAGCAGCCCGCTAGCGAATAAGTCCTCCTGTCCGAGAACGTGCCCGCCGGCACGGACCCGTACATAGACCCGCTGTGGGCTGGGTTGAATGAGGCCGTGCTTGCGCGCGCAGCACGGCCCGTACCCGCGCGCGATCGATATCGGGTCGGTGAGGCGCTTCGGGCACGCCCTGCACTGGACAGGGCGGGGCGTGCTTTCGGAGGCGTCGGGGTTGTCGAACAGGTCGGTCACGCCACGTACCGTTGCGCCCCGTCGGACAGCACGTGACAGACCTCCCGCACGCCGAGCGGCAGGCACTCTGTGCACACCAGTTCCCCGGTGAGGGCCAGGTGCTTATGGCGGGCGCAGAAGGCGTCGGTGTCGAGGTGTTCATTCACGCACCCCATGACGAACTCGACCTCGGGGACCTCCCCGCAGGGGGTGTTGAAGTCGTCGATGAGGATGCAGGTACAGCGCCGGTCGGTCATAGCTGCTCCTGGTTGATGAGGCGGGCCATGGGCTCTCCTGGCCTGCAGCCCCTCGGATCGATGCCGAGCACCGCGGCGGCGACGTCATCCGCCGTCACCGGCAGCACCTTCTCCAGGCGGCAGGCCAGAGCAACTACCCTCTGGAGCGCCATCGCGGCCCCACAGCAGGGCTGGTCGTCTCGGTGGGCGCGGCCAGACGGCGGGGCGTCCAGGGTGGGGGAGACGGGAGGCTGCTCGCGCGGGTACGCGGTACGGGCGAGGTGCACAGCCCACTGGACGTCGGTCATGGGCGTGCCGGCGTCGGTGACGGGTCGGGGAATCCCGTTGGCGGGGTGGCCGCCGACCACGTCCTCGATCACGTCGGCGATCTCCTCACCGGCGTCCTGCCGCCCCTGACGGCGGTAGCGGGAGCGATACGGCACTCGGCCATGTCGGCGGGCAGAGCCCCGTTGAGGGCCCGCTCGGCGACCTTCTGGCGTTCCTCCGCGCGGGCCCTGGCGATGACGGCCCGCAGAACGTCCTGAACCGTCAGGAGGCCGCGGGCGGGCCGGTGCTCCCCCCGTTCGAGACGGCCGCACAGGGTACGAACGTCGCCGTACAGGTCGTCGTCGACGGCCGCGAAGAAGTAGCGGATCGCGGCGACGATCGCGTCGCGTTCGCCGTCGCGGGCCTCCTCGTCGAGGACCGGCACGACGGCCTGGAGCGCCACGGCGACGACCGCGGCCACGTCCTTCTGGCAGACGGCGCACTCAGCGTCGTAGGTGTGGTCCCGGTGAGCCGTCCTTGGGGAGGACGGCCTCCATTCGTGGGCGAGAACCGCGTCGACGGCGGCCTGGTTTGCGTCAGGAGTCGCCATCGTCGTCTCCGATCTCGGCCACACCGATCGTGACTTCCGCCCAGTCGCCGGTGATCTGGGCGGTGAAGGGCAGGTTTTTCGCTTCGGCCATGCGCATCACCATCTCCGCCGCCCTGGCGTAGACGAGGCCGTGCGCGTGCCCGGTAAGTTCCAGGGAGCGCCACAGCATGCCGAGCTGGAAGCCCCTGACGAACTCCTCGTCGTCGGTGTCGAAAGGCAACAGCAAGCCGTACGTCGCCTCAGCCACGGCGGGGCCTCGTCTCGTCCGCGACCTCTACCTGGACTTCCAGGGGAAGCTGGTCGATGAACTGGGCGTCGCCGAACCGGTTGGCCTTGTCGGCGAGCGCCTCCTCCTCGGTGGCGCCAGCCAGGCGGGACCAGTGGGCGGTGCACCACGCCCCGTCTGGGTATTCGCGACTCGGAGTGAACCGGTGCAGGCGGCCATGGCTGAAGCACCAGGCGAACCAGGTGGTGGGGAGATCAGCGGGAGTCATGGAGCCTCCTGAGTCCTCGGAAGGGGCGGACCTTCTTGGTGCCGTCGGGGTAGCGCACCAGGACGTTGACCGGCGCGTACAAGCCGATGGCGGGCAGCGCGAACCGGCGGGCGGGCCGGTCCTTGCGCTTCTGGTTCGGGCGGACGAGCACTTCGACGACCTCTCCGTCGAGCTGGTACCGGCGAGGGGAGTCAGCCACGGCGAGCCTCCCGGTCGGCCAGGGCCTCGGTCACGGTGTGGCCGTTGCACGTCATGAGAGGCGCGACCTTCTTGGCCAAGGCCAGCGCCGTATCCAGGTCGAATCGGTGCTTGGCCACCCAGTCGCCTTCGCGTTCCGACGGACGCAGTTCGTAGTCCTTCACCCCATCTGCGTCGTAGGCGTACGGGCCGTCCATGACGGCCCACAGGCCGCGCCCCCGGTACTCGACGGTGAGGGTGTAGGGGCGAGCGTTGATGTCGTCCTCAGGCAGACACGACACGTCGTACCTGGTGGGACGGACGAAAACCTCAGGATCAGTCACGGTGGGCCCTCCTTCGACAGTGACGGTGGTAGGTGGTCTTGACGCGCGCCATGTCCGGCCACTGGTGGCGGAGCATCTGCCAGCGGAGCTTCTGGGCGGAGCGGCCCGTCGACGGGCTGTCGAACGCCTGGGTGGCGGCCTCCCACGAGGAGCCGCGCTTGGCGGTCAGGTAGGCGAGCAAGGTCAGTACGCGGTCCTCGCGGGCGACATCGGCCTTGTCGAAGTGCCACGCCGGGAGGGCCGGACGCCGGACCGGGAGAGGAGACTCGGCTCCGCCCGGGTCTGTAGTGGTCCAGTACTGGGCGTTGCGCTCCCACATGGAGGAGAGCAAGGAGGGGTTGATCACGGCACCTCCCCAAGCCGCTCAGCGATCGCCTCCGCGACGATCTCCTGCACCCGGTCGTCGGCGACAGCGATCACGGTGGCGGCCGCCGTGTGCGGCTTGGAGATCTGGCCCCCGGTGACGTGGCAGTAGACCTCGCCGACCTCGCGCAGCACCATCCGGTAGTCGGCGAGTTCTCGCTTGAGCTGGTCGAGGTCCAGGGTGCCGTCAGGACGCTCGACGATCTCCTTCCAGAACTCGTCGTAGGTCTTCTCGTAGTCAGGCTGTTCGGTCATGAACGGTCTGGCCCTTTCGGTGAGGCCCGCCCCACAGAAGGGGGCGGGCGGGGGAACGCGGGCAGCGTTACTTGGTGCTCTTCTGTCGCCGCTTCAGAGTCCGGTCGTAGTCCTGGAACCGCGCCTTGGTGATCACGCTGCGGTCCGGGGAGCGCAGCACAACGCCCTCGTTCAGGCCGGGCTCGCCCGAGGTCGCGACCTGCGTGGTCTTGTACTGCTCCAGGAAGGCCCGCATACCCTCCACGTCTCCCGGCAGGTCGCTGCCGTCGATCTCGAACAGGCGGGGCGTGAGGTCAACGCCGGCCTGCGCGGCGAGATCGGCCAGGACCTTCTCCGAACCGAAGATCTGACCGCCGTTCTGCCGCCACGACGCGATGCGCTCTACGGGCCAGTCGAGCATGTCCACGGGGGCCGTCATCACGTCGAACATGCGGACGGCCGCCTGCCCCTCCCCGTAGTGCTTCCATGCGGGCAGCTGCTTGGAGCCGTACACCTCCAGGTAGAGCACCAAGACCTCGCCGAAACCGCCCGATCCGAGCGTGGCTGCTTTCTCCGCGACGCCACGCAGGGCGTCCACGATGCCGAGCGCTGGGTTGTGGACGATGTCGCCTCGGGCGGTGAGCAGGTCCTCGCGGGAGCCGATCAGCCAGTTTCCGTCCGGCAGCAGGACGATCCGGCCGTTGGTGCCGTCCACTTTCTCGGTGCCGATGACTGGCCCTTCGTACTGGGTGGGCTCTTCGAGCAGGCCGCCGTTCTTCGAGTCGAGCGCGTGGTGGGTAGGGATGGACGGGTACTTCGTCATCGAGTTGAGCTTTCGCAGATCAGCGTTGCGCAGATCGAACACGGTGGGTCCTTTCGTTGGGGGTAGGCCCGCCCTCAGGGGAGGGCGGGCGAAGGGGATTACTCGGCGAGACGGCGGCGGATCGCCAAACGCCACTGGCGGGCGACAGCTTCAACTTGGGTCAGCTCGTCAAGGAGCTTGTAAGGGTCGGTCTCGGCGAACGCTTCGAGGACCTCCTCGTAGAGGATGTCCCGCCACGAGACGTCGCCCAGGTCGGCCATGGATTGCGTCATCTGGCGCGCTTCATTGGCTCGCCGGTCGTCTCCAGGGTGTCCTGTGCCGTCGGGATGGTTCTGTTCTCCCCAGCGGGCGTCCTGGCGGGCGAGCTCCGCACGGACCTCTTCCTCTTCGGGAGTCAAGGCATTTGTGGAGTCGGTCATGCTGCTGCTCCTTCGAAGAGGGACGGCTGGTAGGCCGTCTCGACGGCGGGCGGGTAGATGCCGGCCAGGTAGTCCCGGACCGGGGTCTCCCAGTCGAGGCCGAGGGCCACGCCGAGGGCTACGGCGGCGACGGGCGGGGACACCACGTCAGCGGCCTGCAGGAAGCATTTCGATCGGGATCCGCGCCACGGGTAGTCCGTGGGGAACCCGGTGAGTAGCCCGGCCTCGGCGGCGGTGAGTTGGGCGCCGTCGGAGACGCGCCGCCAGGAGCGGGCCTTCTCGGTGAGGCACCAGGCGGGTTGGTCGGCGGAGAACTCGTTACCGCCGGAGGTCTTGCGGGCCCCGCGGGTGTTGATGCGCTCCCCCGCCGGCCAGCCCAACGCCTGCGCCATCGTGACCGCAGGGATGCGGCGCCCCGCCTCCGGGAGGAGGTTCGTCGGTGCGGCGTACTTGCCGCACGCCCACCCCTCCCAGAACGGCAACCCGTTCAGGTCGGGGACCCGGTTGCGGGTGGCGATGACGAACGTTCGGGTGCGGCGGGACGCCAACCCCAGGTCTTCGCCGTGGATCGTGAGGACGAAGCAGGCCAGGAAGTCGTGGGCGGTGGCGAGTTCGGCGCACATCTCCTGCCAGATTGGGGTGACGCCGGGGACCTGTTCGCACACCAGCCACTGCAGGTGCGGCAGCCGGAGCGCGAACCGGGCAGCCTCCACAACCAGGGCGGAACGGACATCCTGAACCTGGGCGTACACCTCGGCCCAGCCGTCGTCAGGGCCCACTCCGGCTTGGCTGTCCCCCAGGCGTTCGATGGCCTTCAGGATGTGCGGCAGGTCGCCCAGGCCGGTTCGCTTGCCGGACGTGCTGAACGTAGGGCAAGGCGAAGTGATCACGGCACCCGTCACGCCCGTCATGCCGCCAGGGTCGAGGTCAAGCACGGAGGCCTGGGTGCGGGTGAACCCGGCCGCCACCGCTGTGGCGCAGGCGTCGGCGTCGATGTCGTAGCCGTGGATCTGCCCGGTGAGGCCGAGGATGCGGGCGCCCATGTCCACCCCGCCCGGGCCGGCGAACAGGTTGATGATCACTGCACGTCCTCGACGAGCGCGTACCCCGTACGGCGGGCCGCGCCCGAACGGGTGGTGGCGCTGTCGTGGAGCTGGCTGGTTTCGATGTTGCGGCGGCGAGCGCCGCGCCCACCGGTCGGCAGCGACTCCACCAGCACCTTCGTGTTGACAGGCATGCCGACGACGCGGATGCGGCGCCCCTCGTCGAGGGGGTGGCAGGACTCGTAGACCTGCCCGATTGAGATGGCCATGCCGGTGCCCTTTCCGTTGTAAATGGATCTTGTGTTCGTCTTCTTGATCGGTTTGGGAACTGGAGTTCCGATCGAGGGCCGCAGGGATGCGGCCCTCAGATCACTTCAGACGGTTTTGTGGGCCTTCCCCTCAGTCGTGGACGCGACCGCCGGGAACTCCAGCCGCAGAGACCTCACAGCCCCCGCTAGCCCCATCCACGCCGTACCCCTCCCCCGCCACTTCCGGAGCCTCCCCGCCCTGAGGGCGGACGGCGGCCCGGCGTTCCCGCATCCGGGTTCCGATCTGCTCCTTGGTGGGCGGCTCCCAGACGTGCCAGCCGACAGGCGGCTTCCACCGCTGGAAGTGCTCGCGCTGCTCCAGACCGCACCAACGGCAGCCGGACGGGACGATGAGGTTCTGCGCGGTCATGCGGTCTCCTCGGTGGTCTTGGGGGTGGGGACGAAGGGGCTGAAGCGGGTCACCAGGGCAGGAGGCTGGTCTGGCCGTCGCACTGGGCCAGCGGGTGGTCGACGGGGATGTCCCACTCCGGGTCGGCGTACGGCGCCACCTCAAGGACGGCGTCCGCGTAGTGAGGCGCCCACGGGAGCATCGGGTCGTAGTCGGCGACGGTGCCGCCGTACTCGGTGACGACGTCGGACCGGACCCTCTGCCACAGCCACCGACCCAGGTAGGCGGCAACCTCCAGGTCGCACTCGCAGGAGCCCAGCTCGTTGAAGTAGCTGAGCCAGTCGCCGGCCTCGAACTGGCTGAGGAAGTCCGGCCAGCCCGCCCGGTAGTCAGCGAGGTGCTCCGCCAGGTACGCGGGCACGTCCAAGGCGTTGCCGTAGGAGGGCTCGTACTCGGGCTTCTTCCAGTTCACCGCCCGGTAGTGGGTCCCGAGGAGCGGCAGCCCTTCGCCGAAAGGCAGGCCGTCCTCGCGTACGCGGCTGACCATGACCCACAGCTTGCGCGGATCGAAACGCCCCTCGGCGGCGTCGGACTCGTCCGCCTCCTGGTCTGGCTGCGGCGACTCAGCCGACGGCGGCTGAGGCTCGTCGACGAGCGTGTACGTGTCCGGCCACGCCGTCAGCCACATGCGTGCGAACAGGTCGACCCCGAGGTGCAGGCTGCCGTCGCCCACCATGACCATGCCGTCGTCAGTGAACCCACTGACCTCGTACGACGTGTCGTCGTCGGAGCGGAAGAACTCCAATCCGTGCGGCTTGTGGCCGTCGCGCTCAGACCAGACCTGCCCCACGGCCAGGATCGCCGCCGGGTCGGCGTCATCCACCAGGCCGGTCGCGTACCGGCGGGCAGCCTCCATCGCCATGCCGTACCGGAGAGACAGGCCATCCGCGTAACGGACGATCAGCCGCTCTCGGCGTTCGGGGCCGATCACCATGAGGGCAAGCTCGGCGCGGTCTGAGCGGGTGTTCATGGCTTCTCCTCCACAGCCGTGTCCCCAACCTGGGGACGCACGGGGACAGGGATGGGGTCGGGCGGTCCGGGGCGGGTCAACAGCCGCTCCAGAAGGGCGATCACCCGATCCAGATCACTCACCTGCCGGGGCAGAGGGCGTTCCGGGCGGATCCGCTCCGCCTCCAGGCGCCGGATCCGGTCCCGGAGTTCGTCGATCACCGGCGGCTGGCGGGTCACGACTCGGCCTCCACCCGCTCAGCGGCCCGGAGCTTCGCCGAACCGTCCGCGCACGCACGTCGCGCCTCTGCCAGCGCTTCGGCGTGCCGTGCCGGATCGGCGCCGCGCCTCCGCGGGGTCGACCAGCGCAGCGCGGGCCGGGCGGCCGTCGGCCTCCATCCCTGGCTGACCAGCGCCCGCACGAACTCGTTCGCGAACGCCTCGGGGGCTTCGCGCTCCTCGGTGGCTGTGTCACGGCGCCGGATCCGTGAGGTGAGGGCGGCGATGGCTTTACGGGTGGCCTCGTCGAGGGATGGGTTGGTGTCGGTCATGACGCAGCCTCCTTGAAGGTCTCAGGGGCGGTGGGGTTGCAGCTGGGGCACTTCGCCCACGTGCCGTCGGCGAGTTCGATCCACCGGTAGTCGTCTCGTTCGCAGTGGCCGCACCAGTCGGGGACGACCTTCAGCGGCGGCGCGTCGGGCTCTTCGCCCTTGGGGGCCTCATCCCGCGGCAGGAAGTCGTTCGGCCGTTCGTTGATCGCCTTGGTGACGTACGAGCGCCGGGAGTTCGGGCGTACCTCTCGGCCGCCGAGGATGTCGCGGCGGACCTCGGCCGCCCACCGGACGCTGATCTCCTGCCCCGTCCGCTCCGCTAGGAGCTGGACGATGGCGAGATCAATCGAGTCGTCGTCATTCCCCCGCGCGTAACGGTGAGAAGACGACTGACTACCTGTATCCGTCCTAGTCCCCTTCGGGGACTGGACGGGACCGGGGTTCGCGGAAGGTTGAAGCGAACGCGAAGCAGAGTCGAAGCTATTTGCTTCGCGTTCGCTTGCCCTTCCGCTTCCTCCCTTGCGGCTGTTTCCGCTGGCCATGCCGCCTTTCCGGCCAGCTTCGGCGCGAACTTCACGCTTCGCGAGAACGCTCGATTTGGTCGGCTGGTAGTCGAGAAAGTCGTGGATTTTCCAGCCGTCGGCGCGTTCAATCCAGAGCCCCAACTCGACCAACTCGGCGACGCACTTCTTCGCCCCGCGCAGGCGGCCCGCCACGGCGTCAAACTCCCGGCTGCGGATCAACCCGTCTGTCAGGTTGCGTGCGCACCAGAAGATGGCCTGGACGTGCAGCCGGAATGCCCGGTCGGAGAGGACGTCCACCTTGCGGTGGATCGGGAACTGGTCGTCGAAGCGAACCCAGACCATCAGACCCGCGCCCCCTTGCTGCTGTTGCAGGAACGACACAGGGTCCGGAGGTTGTCCTCCGTGTCTGGGCCGCCCAGCGACCAGGGCTGAATGTGGTCGAGAGTGAGGTCCTCGGGGCTCCCGCACTTAAGACACCGCCAGCCGTCCCGCGTGTGGATAAGGCGTCGTAGCCACCTCGGGATGTAGGAGCGTCGGCCGTCCATCGGCCCCCACTCGAACAGGTCCGACTCGGTGAACAGCCAGCCGTCGTCGCATACGGTCCACATGCCGACGTGGACGAGAAGCCCTGCCAGCTCGACGCCTCGCTGCGGGTCGAACTTGGCCGGGATTTCGTTGGGTATGTGAGCGGGTCGGCTGGGGTGTCGGTGCCTGCTTGCCCATGTGAGGCACACCGTCCATAGACCAGCGGCGCGGACACCGCCGTCGTGCTCAAGCAGGGCCAACACCTTCGGGTCGTCGTCGAAGGAGTTGCTAATGCGCGCCCATGCCACGTGCTTTGCTCCAGGTTCTGAGGGTCCGTTAGGTCAGGAGCGGGGTTTGTCTTCGGTCAGGCATTGCCATCACCGGCCGGGCCTCCGCCTGCCAGAAGCCACGCGAGCTTGTCCAGGTGCTCCGGCAGCATGTGCGCCAGCAACTGTTCGGCCATCTCCATGGGGCTGTCTACGTGCAGCACCAGATGGGTTGGCCTGACCACAGTGAGCCCCAGAGGCCCAGATCTGACGACGAGCTCGTGCCACCTGCGGCTCTTGCAGCGAGGGTCTGAGCTGGACCACCAGATTCCGCGGCGAGTCCAGAACCGCCCCTGCGCGTCCTGGACCTTCGACCCCTCGGGAGGCTGAGGCGGCCCCTCTAAAGAGACGCCCCGCTTGGTGAACTCGCGCCGGTACCAGGAGTTCTTCAGGTAGTTGGCGAACGCCTCGTTGCGCGGGACTTCGCCATCCTTGCCGAGGATGGTGTTGCACCGGTTGCAGATCAGGCCGCGAACGGCCCATGCTCCGCGCCGCGCCTCGTGGTCGATGAAGAGCTTCCCGCCAGAGTTCTCGCTGGCAGGCAGCTGGCAGATCTCGCAGCGCTGGCCCGTCTCCTTAAGCATCTGCTCGTAGACCTCGCAACTGAGCATGTAGTTGCGGTGGTTGCAGGTTTCATGAGCCGGAAGCGTGAACGTCGCACGTTCCGCCACGCTGGGCGACCTGAACTTTGCCATGCGGAATGAACCCCCGGTCTTCGGCGCGAGAAGCCTTGTCGCGCTGAGGACTTGACCCTCATTTGTATATACCGGAGCATAGCTCCTGTGCATATACCCAGCAACACCAAGACCATGACTCCTGCATATACACGGGCTACGATGTGCGACGTGACCGACAACCGCACACCACTGCGTCCGATCAGGGTGGAAGAGGAGTTGTGGATCGAGTTCGGTCGCCTCGCAGGCGAGCGGAAGCGCTCCACGGTGATCCGCGATTTCATCCGCTGGTACATCGGCGCGCCCGGCGCCAAGCTGCCGGCCAGGCCCGGCGAGGAGAAGCCCAAGGCCCTCGCCGACGACCCTGAACTGATGAACCTCTTGAAGCGGGCGCGGAACGACCTCGCGCACAATCCGACCGGTCGTTCGATGCTCTCCCCCAACGAGGCGGAAGCGCTCACCCTCCCCGAGATGCACGCTCTTCTCCTGATCGCCGAAGGCTGGTCCGAAGACGACGCCGCCAAGCGCATGGGAGTCAGCACCAAAGCCGTGAAAGCCGCGATACGCGATATTGCGACCAAAATCAGGTCTGCCGGTCGGGTGTTGATCCACGACCCTGCAAGCAAGCGGGGCTCTTAGCCGGGCCGTGCCCGCATTGCTGCGACGAAGAAGCCCTCTGCTCCCCCGGCTGAGCCGTCTGCTTGATGCCCTCCCCGGGAAGGGGAGGGAGGAGGAAAAGGTGGTCACGACGCACCTCCAGTCAGGAACAGGGCACCCTGGGCGGCGTCAGCGGCAGGGGCTGGGTGTGCGGCCTCGACCCGGTCAGCGTCACCGCAGATGATGAGAGCGGTTTGGGCGGCGGCGTTGGCCAGCCCGCACAACCGGATGGCCTCCTGCTGCAGGGCGTCACGCTCCTGGGACCGGGCAGGAGTGTCCCGCTGCGGGCCGTCCATGATTGCGGCTGCGGATGCGGCGATGAGCCGCCTTTTGAGCGTCTCGCCCGCCGCCCTGAACTCGGCGGCTTCCACGAAAAGAGCGTCAGCGCGGGCCCGCTGGCCGGCCAGCCACGTGGCCAGCCGGGCGGGGTCGGCGCAGGCCTGGCAGTCGGGGCCGTGAGGAAGCTTGCGGCGGGTCACGACGCCACCGCCTCAGGGTCTGGGGCGGGCTTGCTCAGTCCACGCGCAAGGCGCGACAGGTAGTCGGCGGAGACCCCGACGTCCGCTGCGATCGCAGCCAAGCTTTCGCCGGCATCTCGTCGCCGCCGGATGTCGGCCAGTTGGCTGACGGTGACGCGGCGCCGGACCGGTACGTCCCCGGCCAGGAGTTCCGCGAGCGGCGGTACGGGGCGCCAGTCGGGCGCGGTCAGGTCGCCGACGCGTTCGGCCAGGTCGGCGATCAATCTGGCGTTCCGGCGTGCGATCACGTCCTTGCGGAACTTGAGTCCGTTCGCGTAGCCAAGCTCTCGGCTTATCCAGCCGATGCCGAACCCTCGCGCGACCAGGCCGTTGATGATCTCCCAGGTGGGACCGGCGTCGATGGACTCGTTGTCGGGGTTGACGAGGCGACCGCGGCTCCCCACCTTGAGAGCCCGGCTGCAGGCGCCTGCTGTGGTGGCCAGCAGCGCGGCCTCGTGTGCCCGGCTGATGGTCTGCTGGCCGGCGTCGATTTTCTTGATGGCGCCGAGCGGAACCTTTGACGTGGCGGCGATAGCCGTCGTCCTGACGCCCGCCTGGTAGAGCGTCTGCAGGTGGCGGCGGGACGCAGCGGCGGGCACCGGGTTGACGATGCGACGGCGCCGTTCGGCGAGGCGTTCGCGGTCGTCGGCCCGGCGGGCGGGCAGGCACGTGGCGCAGGGGCACCCGGCCGCGATTCCTTTCGCTGTGCCGTGGGGGTGGCCGCCCAGATCGAGAGGTTCGCCGAAGTCTTTCCTGGTTGTGGGGCCCTTCCACGCCCAGCCGGGCATGGCCTCCAAGCGGCTGACGTACTCGGGTTCCAATTGCTGCCGGTGGTACAGGAACCGTTGCCGGGCGACCCACTGGCCGAGGCTGATGACAATGTCGGACAGGGTCTCCTTGTGGGGGGCTGGCGGGGAGGAGTGTCCTTCCCGGTTGGTGTACTGGCGCAGCGCGGAGAACGCGATCCGCCATCGGGTTTCAGCGGTCTTCCACAGGAACGTCAGTTGGCCTTTGTCGCCTCGGGGTATCGCGGCGGTGATCTCGTCGGGCAGGGCTGGGTGGAGGTGGCCGGTGATGTTGCGGCGCCGTATCGACAGGACCCACCGGCCGAGCGGCAGGTCATCCTCACGGTGGTCGTCGGGGACGTCGGCGTGTTTTTCGAACGCGCTGAACTGCCTCAGCGCCTGGATCAGGGTCACGTCGGCGGTGGATAGGCCTCCGTCCCAGCTCCACCCGGGCAGCGTCTCAAGGCGGGCGGCCAGTTCTGAGGCGAGGACGCCGTCGCGGTAGAGCTGGCGCTGCGTGGCGACCCAGATGCCCAGGAACTCGCCCGCGACCTTGACGCCGTCGTAGATGGAGGAGGCGTCGACCGGCTGCTCCAGGCTGCCGCGCTCCTGCGCCAGGTCGGCCAGTCTGGCGAAGGTTCGGTTCCACTGGGAGGCGGACCACGTCCACGCCCAGCCAGGGATGGCCTCCAACTGACGGATCCGGCCGGGGTCGAGCACGCCTTTGCTGTAGGCGATGCGCTGCTGGTAAACCCACTTGCCGAGCTGCTCCCCCTGCCAGACCAGGTTGGCGGCGACATAGCGTGTTCTGTCGGCGGTGTAGTCCTGCAGCAGCGCGTAGAACCGGTCCCATGCCAGCCCGGTCTCGCGTACCGCGCGCACCATCAGCACGCCCGGGTCCATGTCCTCGGGCAGCAGGAAGTGGACCCGCTCCAGCGAGTACGGCCCGCGGGGGGTGACCTCCCGTGCGGCGGTGTCGAGCTCGCGGGCGAACCGGAGGTCGTGGGCGCGTAGAGCCCGCAGCACGGCCCAGACGTGGGCGAAGGTGGAGCTGGCCAGGGCGCTGTCGTCGTCTCCGTCGTTGTCGACGGCGACCGGCACGATGATGGTGCCGACGGTTTTGCCGGGAGCTGGGCGCAGGGCCCGGCCGATCGCCTGAGTGATGGCGACCGGGGAGGTGTACGGGTCGGCGAAGATGATGCCGTCGACGGCCGGCACGTCGATCCCTTCGGTGAGGCAGCGGGCGTTGCTCAACAACCGCGGCTGCAGGGCGTCCTGGCCGAGCCATTCCAGTGCGTGCCTCCGGTCGTCGGCGGCCATGTAGCCGGAGATGTGGCGGCCCCCGACGCGGCGCCCGTCCGCGAGCTGAACCCCATTCATGAGGTCGGCGAACGCTTTCGCTTTGGCGACACGGCCGTGAAAGGTGATCAAGCGGCGGAGCCCGAACCGGCTCATCGCGTCCGAAAGGACCGCGGGCAGGGTCTCGCTGATGCGGCCTGTGCCAGGCCGGTGGCCGACGACCACGACGCGGTAGTCGCAGAGCAGACGGGCGCCGATCGCCTCACCGAAAGTGAAGGCGTGGGCAACCGGCCCGAACACCTTCTCGTCGTCCATCGACAGGACGCTGTCCGGCCCGGTCACGATCTGCGGGGTCGCCGTGGCGAACAATCGGCGGCGGGCCTGGATCCGCTGCCCGTCGGTCGGGACCTGGAATGCGGCGGTCGGCAGTCCCGCGAGGCGGTGCGCCTCGTCGCAGATCATCAGATCGAACGGGCCGACGCCAGCCAGTTGTTGTGCTCGTTCCACGACCGGGCAGGAGTGGTAGGTGGAGAACACCACCTGCGGCCGGTCGGGGTGCTCGTCCTCCAGGAACCGGGCGACCTGGGCGGGGGAAGTGGTCACCTTGGCGCGGGAACAAACCCAGAACGCCGCCAGGTCCTCGCTCCGGCTTTCCTCGTCGCGTTCAGCCTTGCCGGTGGCGGTGGCGGGGTCGGAGCACACCACGATGGCCCGGAAAGGCGGCCCGGTACGGCGCCATTCCCGCAACGTCTGAGCGACCAGCAGCAGCGAAGGAAGCAGCACGAGGGTGCGGGTCGAACCGGCCCGGATCGCCTGCCATCGGCATGTGAGGGTCTTGCCGGTACCGCACGCCATGATCAGCTGCGCGCGGTCATGGATGGTCCATGCCTTGTCGAGTGCGTCCAGTGCGGCGATCTGATGCGGTCGAGGCTGCAGGGTCACAACGCCACCGCCTCAGGAAGCGAGGAGCTCTGCGCCCACCGTTCTGCGAGCCGCGTCGGCAAGTCGCCCGCGAAGGTATCGCCGACGGCGATGTTGCCGTCCATGAACGTGATCGGCTCGGCTCCGCCGATCTCCAGCCAGCACACGGACTTCGCCACGTCGATGGCGACCTCATCCAGGTCTTGGCCGTAGAGACACTTGGTCATCACGAACGGCAGGACGATCTTCACCATCCAGTCCGCAGGCTCGGCTTCGGCAAGCTGGGCGGCGTACCAGCGGGCCACATGCCGTGCAGCGTGGACGAGGAAGATGCCGGGACCGCAGAACGGATCAACCCAGACGATGTGGTCCAGCGCCCGCACATCACCCGCCAGGCGAGCGTCCAGCTTCTGTACTACTGACTTCACCTGGTACTCGACGACCTCGACGGGCGTGTAGACGACGCCATGTGCTTCCCGCTGCCGGGCGGGCAGCAGAGCCGCTCGCGCCTCCCCCAGCTCGACGACACCCCACTCAGCGAGGTCTCCGAGGGGTGCCAGGCCGACGGCCGGCGGCACATCCCACGGCAGGGTGAGGCCGCGGGCAGAGGCGATGCCGTTGACGAGCTGCCGCATGACGATACGGCTGTCGCCGCCGGCGCGGTCGAGGAGGGCGATCAGGGTGGCTGTCATGGCTTTGCTGGTCACGCCGTCACCTCCACGACTTCGATCCCGGCCGCCGCAGCCCGGCGCATGCAGTCCCGGGTGCCGTACGAGGGGCCTTGAGGGGCTGCGATGCACAGGTGGGCGCCCTCGTCGACCATGTCCTGATTGCGGGCCTTGCCAGCGATCGGGCAGTAGGTGGTGCCGTCCTGCCGGGTGCGGCGGTGAGGCTTGGGCGGGCACAGGCGGCTGCAGGAGTCCCAGTCGGCTGGGTGGGGCTCCTCGGGAATGCCGTAGGCGAGGCACACGATGTGGGCCAGCCAGTCCGCGGACCGGTTCGGCCTTTTCCCATCGCGCCGCTTGGGCGGGTAGCAGGCCCCGTGGACGACCAGGAGGTCCCCGTCCAGCTGGCGTGCGTCGTGCCACGTGTCGACGATGGTGAACTCCAGCGCCTGGACGTCGGCGAAAGAGCGGCTGCCAGTGACGAGGGCGCGGTACATCATGCTGCGCCTCCGGCATCAAACAGGGTGTCCTGGGCGGGTCCGCCAGCAGAGGCAGAGGGGTGTGCGGCTTCGACCCGGTCGGCGTGGGCGCGGATGCTCATGGCTAGCTGCGAGAGGGCGTTGGCTTCACCGCACAGTCGCCGGTGCTCCTTCTGGGCGGCGCCGAACGCCCGCCAGTCGTCCACTGACGTGGCCCGGTAGCGCTTTCTCGCCTCCTCGATGGCAGGCCACAGATCACGGCGCTGCGCGTCCAGGGCGTCAGCGCGCTCCCGCTCAGCGGCCAGCCACTCGGGTAGTTGGGCGGGGTCGGTGCAGGCCAGACAGTCCGGGTCGTAGGGGTGCTGGCGGGTCATAGTGTCACCTCCGGATCCGGGGCAGGTTCGTGGAACCCGCCCCGGGGGTCAGCGGCCGGTAGTGGTCAGGGACGACGAGTCATTCGATTAGGGGCGGGCCGGGCCGGATGGGTACGTCGGTCCGGTTCGGCTCGGGCTGGGTTGTCGGTGCCGATGAGAGGGCTTGTCGGAATGGTGAGCATTGAGTGGGCTCGATAAGTCGACTCCGAGATAGAGGCGCCTGGGCTCGACGGGGTGGGGCATGTCGAGTGGGCTGGGGTGATCGAGACCTGCATAGGCTTGTCGGCTCGCCTGGGGTTGGCGCGGGTTGACCTGTCGGCTTGGGCCGGGAGAGCTCGGGGAGGGTTGGGTAGTCGGTCTGCGGTTGAAGCGCCTGAGTTCGGCGGGGTAAGACATGTCGCGGCGCGAGTGGTCGGGTGGACTTGCGTGGGGCAGACGTGGCTGGGCCCGTCGGTCCGGCTTGACGTGGATGGGCTCGAAAAGGCATGTCGGTCTGAGATGGGCGGAAAAGGCATGTCGTTTCGGCACGTCACGATGTGAGTCGGGTTGGCATGTCGAAGAAGCACGGCCAGGCCTAAACGGGGATGGCCAGTCGGTACGGGATGACCAGGCGCGGTGGGGCTTGTCGACAAGGCAGGGATAGCGGTGGTTCGGCTCGTCGCCTTGAGGTGGCTAGCCGTATCTGCCGGTGAGGGCACGGCGTCGTGGGTTGGGCGGCGCGTCACTGGTCGCCGCCTACCGGGCCGGTGATCCGGTCGAACGCGAGGAGTTCGAACTTGCCGTCACTTCGGCCGCGGTCGGAGCCGATGCCGATGTCTTCTCCCCGCTCCCAGATGCGGGCCCACGCCTGCAGGGGAAGGAAGTCGTCGTGGACACGAACTTCGAAGGTGAGGACGGGGCGGTCGACGTACTCGACGCGGCTGATCGACGACCGCGGCCCCTGAGCCGTCATGACATGCTTGATGCGCTCCTCAACACCGGACGGCTCTTTCACGCCGAGGCCGATGTAGACCTCGGGGATGAACACACGTTCCGCGAGCGTCGACATGAGGCCCTTGCGGAAGCCCTTCGGTAGTGGCCGGCCGACCTGCGGCTTGGTGGTGGTCTTGCCGTCCCAGTCCGTACCGGGGTACGCGCTGTTGGCCCACTCCTTGAGCGCGGCCTTCACGCACCGCCCCTCGAAGGCCAGCTCCCCAGTGTCCGGAATGCGTTTGAAACCGTTGATGCTGGGCGCCGCGTCCGACTCCAGTAGCGCCTGTGCCAGTTCGTCCGCGGACGGCTGCCGATCGGGGAATCTCTCGGCCAGGACTTTCTGGGTCAGTTCCTGCAGGTCCCGGTCGCCGATCTCCATGCGGGACTTCAGCCAGCCCTTGATGACCGACGCCGACGACGGCACTCCGCCTACGAGCTTGTCGCGGACCTGCAGCTGCACCCAGTAGCGGGCGACGCTGGTCTCGGCCCCGAACACGTCCAAGGCGCTCATATGGCTGCCTTCCGGGTTCCGGCCGGCAGCGACAGGACGTTGCGGGACTGCATCGCTTTCATCGCCGCTTCGGCCTTGAGGCGTAGCTCTCGTTCGTTGTCCACTTTCGCCTGCAAGTCCGCCACGTACTCGGCGGTCGCGGGCGGCAGGTTCGCCGGGTCGAGGTCCATCTCAATGCGGGTACGGCGGACCGCCGTTCGGGCGCGGCCGTAGTTCACGACCGTCGCCTGCACGTCCACCGCGGACTGGAGGGTGCGGAACAGGTCGAACAGCTCCCGTGGTGTCTTGTCCGCCAGAGACTGGCCGGTGATCTTCTCGATGTCCTGCTGCAGCCCCTCGTCGGCGCGGATCAACGCCACGACGGCGTCGAACTCTTCGGGGCTGTACTCCTGGGGGCGTCGTTTCGGCATGTCAGGTCCTTGAGAGGTTTTTCGGTTGGATAGGTGTCGCGTCTTCCGCCTGCTGGATCCCCTGCCGGCGGACGCGGCGCAGGGTGATCACGTCCACGTCGAGGTGGTTGGCGGCTTCCGCCAGGGGCAGCCCGCGGATCTCTATGAGCTGGACGCTGTCCGCGTACAAGGCCCAGTCGCCTTCGGACATGGCGTCAGTACGGGACCGCCTGAAGAGGCGGCGACGCTCGTTCTTCCGCTCTTCTTCGTTCAGGCCGCCCCAGGTGCCGTACTTCTCCGGACGGGACAGCGCGTAGTTCAAGCACTCCGTACGGACCGGGCACTGGGCGCAGATCGCCTTGGCCTTCCGCTCACGGCGTTCCCGGTCTTCTGGCTGCTCCTTGTGCGCGGGAAAGAACAGCGCGAAGTCCTCGGTTTCACAGGCGGCGCGGCGCTGCCACTCAGCAGACGGAGGCCGCAGCAAGCGGGCGATACGGGCAATGCCCGCGACGGCGGTCACCTGACCACCTCCGCCTGGGCGGCGGTGGCCAGAGCCGACCGCGCCATAGCCGCCATAGCGGCGACCACAGCTCGTACCTCCACCGGGGCAGTCAAGTCAGCCGCGGCCCGGTCCAGACACGGCAGGTGGGCAGCGAGGCGGGCCAGGTCGGCAGTCAGATCACTCACCGGGCTCGACCTCCTCGATGTCGCAGTCGAACTCGTCGGCGATCGACTGGGCGAGCCCACGGACGGTGTCGCGGGACCTCGACTCGGCGTGGCCCCGAAGCCCTGGCACGGTGCGAGGAATGTCCAGCCGCCAGTGGAGACCGTCGTGGCGTTCGCGGGGGCTTATGGCCAGGACGGGGCGGGCGGTCAAAGGAGCGTCCTTCTGGGCTGAGGCCGGGCGGGGCGCTCAAACAGTCCGCCGTCGTCCAGCTCGCTGGGCTCTACGGCGGCGTCTTCCAGGGGGCACTCGACGTCGCCCTCGGCCGGTACGGGGATGCCCGGGTGAGTCATTCGGCTTCCTCCTCGAACACGTCGTGCAGGTCAGATGGGCTGTAGACGGCCAGAACCAGTCCTGTGAGCAGTAGCCCGGCCAGGGCCAGGCAGGCGGTGGAGATCAAGAGCGCTCCCACGGAGGGACTCCCTCGCCTCGGAGCCACCGGTGGTCAGCGGTGTCGGCTAGGACGTCAGTGACGAGGCGATCCACCCGGTCCGGGTCGAGCCCCAGGGGCGTGATGGCGGCCTGGGTGCGTTCCTCTCGGAGGCGGGCCGCCGCGGCCGAGGCGGCTCTGCGGCGGGCTTTGCGGGTCGTCAGGGACTTGGTGATGAGGTTCCACGCCTCGGCCGCCGTGATCACGCGCCGCCCCCGTGGGTCAGAAGCCAGGAGCGGGCCTCGGCGAAGTCGTCGTCGGTCAGGCCGGTCTCGCCGTTGACGTGGATGATGAGGCAGTCGCTGACGTTGGGGTGCTGGAACAGGAACTTCTCGTCCGCCGCAGTGAGGTCGTCGTCCAGCCACACGAACGGGCGACCTCTCACCCAGTCGGCGACATGCGGCGTCTTGAACATCAGCCGGCCACCCATGTGGAGCAGCTGGTTGTCGCGGTCGACCTCGATCACCGGAAGCTCAGGGAGCCCGATCTGCGGGCCGATCTGCGTGTTGGCGTCGTGCTCCCACGTCGTCGCCCACACCAGCTCGCAGCCGGTTTCCTTGGCGATGTCGAGCAGCCGGGGGCCGTGGAAGGGGTTGAGCAGCAGGTTGAACGTGCGTCCGCCCGCGATGCCCTTCGTCTTGACCCACTCGGGGCCGGGGCGGCGGAAGGCATTCAGAACGCCATCGACGTCGATCAGCAGTAGCGGGCGGAGGGGCTCCTCCACGGCGGGAAGGTCAGGCTCCAGGAAGGTGAGGGCACTCATGCGGTTGGCTCCTCGGTCAGGTCGGGGTACGGGTGGCGGGCGTTGACGGTGCGGAACGGGACGGTGTCGTCGCTCAAGCCGGCTTCGGACTTCGTCGACGCGGGCCGGTGGCGCCGCCCCTTGGGGGCGGGCAGCAGCAGGCAGGCCAGCGTGTACAGGACCCGCTCCAAGACGGTCACCGCTCGACCTCGCGGGCCTCGCCGAGGTCCGCGAACGTCGAGGTCTCCGCTTCCGGGTTGCACGTCGCCCCGAACGAGTGGGTCGCCCCGTGCGGGTGCATCGGGCTCGACGGGGCTTTCCAAGCGGGCTGGCCGCAGTGGACGCAGTACCCGTCTGGTTTCGTCTCTGGGAAGGCCCCGTTGAACTGGGCGGCATGTGCCGCCATGTCCCCTTGAGGGGTGTCCAGCGGGTGGGGTTGTAAAGGGAGAGGCTCCACCACGGCCGAGACCGACATGCCGCCCTGGGCGAGCATCGCCGCGGCGCCCTGGACGACGTTGCGGTGCTGGGCGGCGTAGTGGAGGGCGGTGCGCTCCTCGGTCTCCAGCTCCTGGTAGCGGCGCTGCAGCTCTTGGATCTGCCCGCCGACGTTTTCCTTCGCGGCCCGCTTCTCCTCAGCGATGCGGTCTTGCTGGCGGGCTCCCGCCACGTTCTGGTCGTACTGGGCTCGCAGGACGCCGAGGATCTGTTCAGCCACCTCAGGGGTGGGGAACTCCACGGCAGGCTTCTTCGGGGTGGCGGCGACGAGGACCTGGCCGGTATCAGCCTGGCGGTTGTTCTGGACCATTGGGGACCCCTTTTCGGTCTGGTTGAATCGGCTGCGGGTCCCGCACCTCCCTGGCATCACGAGGGAGGTGCGGGATCGTGGCTCAGACAGGCGCGGTCGCCTCGACAGGCCGGGTGTCGACGTACATCCGGGCGGGCCGCTCGTACGGCTCGCGCGGGCACAGCGTCAGCTGGCCGGGAGGGTCCGGGGTCGGCGCCGGCTCGTCAGGCCCGGGGTCGTCTTCCGGGCGGAAGTAGACGCACGTGTAGCGGTCTTCCAAACCCTTCGGGTTGGTCTCCACCCACTCGGCCGGCGTGCGGTCCGCGTAAGCGATGAGAGGCAGCGGGCAGGCGTTCGCGTAGTCGTTGAGCCGGGCGGGTTTGTCGTGGATGCAGCGCCCGCAGTTTCGGGCCATCCAGCAGTCGACCTCGGTGCCGTTCGAGAACGCTGACTCGTCATGGGATGCGGCGAGGGCCTCGTTGTAGGTGGGGAGCGTCATGCCGCACCCCCGTTGATGGCCCGAGCGATCGCCAGGGCGTGCCGGCAGTCCTCGGACATTGGGCCGCTCAGTCGAACCTCGACGCCGTCCCAACTGGCCAGCCAAGCGGCGAGCCGTTCACGGGCGTTGAGCAGCGCGACGATGGTTTCGGCAAGCTCCGGGGTCTCGATCTCGGGGCCCCCATCACAGTCGGGGCAGCCGACGATGGGGGCATCACCGATGAAGATGTTGGCGTCCCCGCGGGAGTCGACGACGGCCCGGGCGGGAGCGGGTTCGATCGCGCGAAGCTTCGCGACGGCGGCGTGGATCACCTCGGCGGGAGTGAGGTCAGCCACGGTCGGCCACCTCCTCGGAGGTGATCGGCTCGACGAGCACCGGGTGCCCGAGGTCGAGCGACTGACGGATCTGCCCCGGCAGGTCAGTGATGCAGATGGCGGTAGGGCTGAACCGGCCGGTCGGCCAGGACAACCGGGCGATCGCAGGCACTCGCCGGGCGTGGTCGGGATTGCTGCAGTAGACGGTCTTGTCGGCCATCACGCACCGCCCCACGGGGCGCCCTGAAGGTCGTCAGTTCCCAGTGCGCCACCATGGTCAGAGGCCCGCTGGAGGGTGACTTCGACGTGCTCCCACTTCTCGCTGTGCGCGCGGGTGACCTCCACCTGAGCCTCAGCTCGGGCCTCAGCCGGGGTGAGCATGCCGACTCGACGGACGATCAGCGCATACCGCTCTGGCTCGACGACCTCGACGCTCTGCGGGATGTCCTCGGGACGCATCACGACGCCTCCCCAAGGGGAAGCTCAGGCCAGCCAGGAGGGTCGAGAGGAAGCTGCCGTTGCGCCGCCATCTCCAGGCGCAGCTTCGTGGACTCGTAGATGCGATACAGCGGCTCGATCGCGTGCTCGAACACCTCGTACGTGCCGGTCTTCGCCTTCAGCCAGAACAGGTGACCGTACTTGGCCATCGGCCGACCGTCCTGGCGGAGTACGCCGCCCGCGCGCAGCGTCCGGGTGAAGTCGTGGATGTGGAGGTGGACGCCGAACCGCTGGCGCATGAGAACGAGCGAGTCGATCAACGGGTAGGTGATCGGCTCAAGCGGTTCTGGTGCGGGAAGCTGAACGACAGGCTCCGGCTCGACCGTCCTGGGCTTGACGGCCATGCCCTCGTGCCAATACCGGTCGAGCGCCTCGGTTGCCTCCTGCTGGTAGGCGATGAGCTGATCCCGCTTCGCCTTGGCGACGTTGTTCTCGTTGACCGTGGCGAGCCACATCGTCAGCGTCTTGCGATCAACTACTGTCACCTGGCGGGTCCGCGGGTCTCCGGGAAGACGCACGGGCCTAAGGCCCGTGCGTGCCCAGGACCTGGTCTTCAACTTGCGGATCTGAGTGTCTGGGTCGAGCTCAAGCGCCTCTACTGCTGGCCGGAAGACCACCCACAAGGTGTCGTCTTCGGAGACGGTGTGCAGTTCTCCGAGCGAGAGCCTCACCGGAACGACCTCGCTCACTGGGCACCGCCCTGGGGTGCGCGCTGGGGTTCGGCGGCGTCAGCGACCAGGTTGGCGGCGATCTTGTTGACCGCCTCCGGGTCGATGTCGTACTCCTCCAGCCAGCCCCAGATGTCCGGGCCGAGCGTGTGCGGGTGCTGCCACGCCTCCCAAAGGGTCCTGGCCACCCGGTCCGCGACGCGGACTCCAGCAGCCTCGATCTCCCGGAGCAGGAGCGTGAGGGCGTAGAAGGACACGAACGCGCGGGACGACTCTGCGGCCTTGTCTCGGTCAGGGTCGTCCTGGCCGAGCCGGAAGTGCAGCTGGGCGAACGCTGCGAAGTGCTTCGCCATCACCTCAGCGGTGACGTCCTCCGCCCGCTCCGGGTAAGGGGCGATCTCCTCGATCGAGCTGATCTGCTCGGTCATGGTCTCTCCGATCAGTGGGGTGAGGGCCCGTCTTGTGCTCGCCCCCGAGGTCGAGCACAAGACGGGAAGAGGCAGGTCAGGCCGTGAAGTGGTTGACGAGGGAGATGACGGCCCAGATCAGAACGCCCGTCATGACCAGCCCCAAGAGGGCGCACAGGACGAGCCAGAGCCCGAAACAGCCGCCCAGCACGTCGGGCTTGCGGCCGGGCATCAGTCGCCGACCTTCGCGACGAGCGAGACGGGAGTCTTCACGTCCAGCGGCCGGTCGGACTGGATGTAGTCGCCCGTCCAGGTGACGAGCGCCCCGCTGGTGGTGAAGAAGAAGACGCCAGGCTCGTTTCCTCCGTAGGTGCCGTCGTCGCCGGCCGAGTCCGTTGTCAGCCAGCACTCTGAGACGCTGCACGGGTGCTGCATGTCGTCCTGGGGCAGCAGCTGCGAGGACACCGAGGTGACCTTGCCCTTGATCGTGTAGTAGGCGATGACCTTGGCGTCCATCGACAGCAGGTAGACGTAGGAGATGCGGTTGCGGTCGTTGTTGCGTCGCAGGTACTCCGACAGGTTCGCCCGGTCCAGCGGGTAGTTCAGGTCAGCGGACGGGAAGGGGACGGCTTTGTCGTACTTGCGTTGCTGGTCGCCGGAGACGGCCTGAGCCTTCTCTCTGTCGCTGGTTGTATCTGAGGTGCACCCGCTCACGGCGAGTGCGGCGAACGCCAGGGCGGCGATGATCCGTGCGGTCTTCACGGGGAGGTCTCCAGGGGGTTAGTTGCAGGTGGGGGTGTCGTCGCTGAGCCGCTCGGGCAGGCTGTGGTCCTTGAACAGGGCGCGGTTGGCCTTGGCGGAGTCGGCGTTGTAGGTCTCGACGAGGTCGGCGCGCTGCTGCTGCAGGCCGGTCAGTTCGGTGTCGAGGCGGTCACGCTTAGGGGCGGCCTGGTACTGGTCGCTGGGGTCGCCGTTAGGGTGCCGCTTGTCGTAGGCGGCGATCTCCGCCTCCTTGGCGTCGATCTTGGAGTCGATCGCCCGGACCCCGGCGCACAGGTCGAAGTAGTGCTCGTACTGGTAGAGGACGTTGTCCGGGTTCGCGACCCGCTCCCGCACGCCAGAAGCGGTACGGAGGGGCTGCGTCAGCCAGCCGACCGCCCAGAACACCAGGCCGACCACGAGCGCCACCGTGAGCGCGACGAAGAACCAGCGGACCGGCCGGAAGCGGACGTTGGTCTCCTCTTCGAAGTCGTGGCGGACCGCATCGTGCAGCGACTCCCGCTTACGCCTGGGGTTGTCGAATGACACGTGAATCTCCTTGCGGGGTGGGTGGTGTCTCTCTCAGCCCGCCCCCGATACAGCGGGCTGAGAGAGACGCCAGGGGGAAGGTCAGGGGACGTCGAGGTCGGACGGCGAGCCGTGCAGGTCGTCCGAGAAGAGGCGGAGGGTCTCAACCTGCTGAGCGAGGCACCTCAAGCAGCAGCCGCACGGGTGGCCGGCAGGAGTGGGGCAGTCGATGAGCGCGGGGCCAGGAAGACCGTTCATGACACCGCCTCGCCCAGCTCTGCCGGGTTGGCGCCGTACTCCTCAGGGGTGATCCACCGGCCGTCCGGCGTTGGGTAGCGCCACCCCCATCCGGCGACCGCTACTGGCACGTCAGCCGGGTCGATGCCGGTGTGGACGAGGTAGCCGAACCGGTAGGCCGCGGTACGGTTCTTCTCCACCCAGCCGTGGCAGGCCGTAGTTCCTGAGCCGCACAGCAGGAGCAGGTTCTCTGCGGTGTTCTCGCCGCCCCGGCCACGAGGGATCCGGTGGTGGATAGAGTCCTCATCCCGCGGTACGGCTTTCCCGCAGCGGACGCACACCTTGTCTCGGCCCTCCACCCGGGCGCGGAGCTTGTCCGACGGCCCGGTGTCGGAGGTGGGGAACTCCAGGTGCCAGCCGTTGCGGCAGCACTTCATGCGAACCGGCAGGACACGGGAGACACCCATGGACTCCATGCGGTCCCAGCGGCGCTGCGCCTCCTCCTTGGTGGCGAACGTCTCCTTGTTGCAGCAGGCCTGGACGCGGGTCTTCACCGGCCACCGCCCCGGTAGGTGTCGTACATGGCTTTGGCGTTGACGTTGAGCGACCTCATCAACTCGACCTGGGCCTTGACCTGCCAGACGTAGTCCACGGCGTTGGCCCGAACGATCTTCGCTTCGCGTAGCGTCCAGTACTCCTCGGAGATACGGACCGCGAACCACTCATCCAGCTGCTTCTGGGTCACCTGGCCGGCGCGGCGCCCGACCTCGGGGGCGGGCTCCTGCATCAGGAGGATCGTGCGCGCCTCCAAGTAGCGGCGCTCGGCAGCCAGTTCGGCTTCGCGGGCCCGCTTCACCGCAAGTTGGGAGCGGCCCAGTTCGTTGTTCAGCCGCTTCAAGAACACGTCGGTGTCCACCGGGGTGAGGACCACGTCCTCGGACAGGAACTCGAAGGAGCCCGACTCGGCGCGCTGGAAAACGTCGGTCATGACTCACCTGCCTCAAGGGCGGGGCGGATCAGATCGGTGATGGAGATTTCGCCGGACTGCCAAGCGGCGGCGATCTGGTCGCGGCCGTTCGGCTTGCCCTTCTTCGCCGCTTCGAACGTCAACGCGAATGAGCCGGTCGGTTCGCCCTTGACCGTTTCGGAGACCTTCACGACTTCGCCGGTCGTCTCGTTGACCAGCTCACCGGCCTCGCCAGCTTCGGCGAGAAGCTTGGTTCGGTAGGCGGGCCGGACTCTCTGGCCGACCAGGTCCGGGTGGAGTTTGCGGATGTACGCAACTACGTCCGGCCTGGACAGGGCAGCCGGTGAGATCGCAGGTTCGATCTCCTCAGGCTTGTTCGCCAGCACCCAGGCCAGCAGCGCGTCCTCGTCGACGCGGGTCGTTTCCTGGCCCGCTTTGATCGAGACCTTGCCGACCGCGGCCCCCGCCGGGAGGGCCACCTCGATCTGAGTCGAACCCGCCTTGCGGGCGTCAGCGAACAGCGGTTCGGCTTCGCCGCGGGCGTCGACGAGCGCCTTGTTCACCCTCTTGGAGAGGGCGTCCAGGACAGCGACCTTGAAAGCGGCTTCACGCGGCGTGGCCATCGCTGTCCTCCTCACCGGCCATGGCCTGACGCAGCGCTCCGGCGAGGGCCTCAGCAGGGTCGGTGGCCTGCGTCAGCGGGGCCAGAGCCTCGATGAGCTGGGACGCCTGAGCGTTGGTCAACGCCTTGGTGCTGGTCACCTGCACGCCGGTCAGGGCGGCGATCGTCATCAGCCCTTCGTCGCGGCCAGCGACGCCGAGCGTGGCGAACTGGGCGGCGAGACGGGACAGCAACGCCTTGGTGACAAGCTGCTCGCCCGGGTCAGTGGTGGGCCAACCCTGCTCATCGCGCGGCCCGTACTGCTGGCGCTCGGCTTCCCGGTTGCGAACCTCCAGCCCGCTGGCGATGCTCTTCTTCGCATCGGCGGCGAGCGCGGCAATCAGCGCTCGACCCCACGCGGAGGTCTCGGCGTTCATCAGTTCGGAGTTGCGGGTGTAGGGCGTGGTGCCGGGAAACGGCTCCCACGCGATACCGATGCCCGGCCTGTTGTCGTCCGGGGTCCGGTAGAACGCGGCGGTGTAGACGATGAACGTCTTCTCGCCAATCGTCTCGACCTTGTACGGTTTGGCCGGGTCGAGCGGCTGAAACACCCCCTCGGGGTGCTTCTTACGGGCCTCAACGATCCTGCTCGCGACCTCGTTGTAACCGGAGTCCGCAGGGTTGAAATCACGCGCCATCAGGTGTTCTTCTCCCGCTTGTACTCGTGCTCGGTCTGGTCATCCAGCTCGGGACCCTCACCAACGGGGACCGACCGGAAAGGGCGGGTGAGGTCGTCTGGGGCGTACTCGGGGTGGGCGACAAGGAATGCGGAGAGCTGGTCCTCGACGCCGAGGTCGTAGGGGTCCGCGTCGCGATAGCGGGGCTCCCGGAACCGGGCCTCAGGAACGGGGCGGCGGGGGCCGACCATCACGCCACCCCCGCGCGTGCGGCGTGCCCCCGGAGGCGCACGAGTTGCGAGGTGCCGACCGATACCTCTACCGCCCGGGTGCGGGCCGCCACGTCCTGCCAGCGCACGTACACGCGCCGGTGGCGCTTCGTGGCCCAGCAGATCCGCACCGGGCCGCCGTTGTTCCAGCAGGCGCACGTCACGATGTCGCCCTCTGTGAGCTGGGTGACCGTGCGAACAGAGGCCAGGGCCTGCACGTCCGCCTCGGTGAAGCGCCGCTCCCCACCCAGGGTCCGGAACGACGCAGTGATCAGTCCCCGGCGTGCCCACTCACCAACCCGGTCAGTTGTGACGCCCAGCAGGTCGCCTACCTGGCCGGACGTCATGTGCGTCACCCCGGCGGGGAAAGGCGGGATCACGGCGGGAATCAGGGTGCTCACCGGGCGCCTCCTTCCGGGGCAACCACCCAGCAGAGCCGGTGCCCGGCAGGAGCCCGGTGGTCGATGGTCAGCTGGCCGCCCTCAAACACCAGGTACGGGGTGCTGTAGACGGGGTTGTCGGAGTCGTTGGCCGACCTCTGATTGGAGGCGCTCGTGCACAGCGACCACACGCCGTCGGTGTCGACGACCATCAGGTGGCCGTACTCACCTTCCTTGCCGTAGAGCCGCCCCGCCTCGATGCTGGTGGCGACCCCGCTGGTACGGACCTGGGGCCGCATACTGAAGGCCTCGTTGACGGCGACCCACGTGTACGGCTGACCTTCGCCGATCATCATGCGGATCCGGTCAGCGATCAGATTGAGGTTGTCGAGGGCGAGGTATCCACCCCACGGCAGGCCCAGAACGATGCGTTCGTAGTCGTTCACGCCGCCACCTCCGCCCGGTGCGCGACGGCGGTCCACCGCTGGGCGCCGAAGTGGTCGCGCTGCTCGAACTGGACGTAGGCCACGTCAATGGTGGCGAGTTGCCGCGCGGCGGCGTGCCACGCCTCCCGGTCCAGCGAGTGGCGGCCGTTGCGGATCCCGGCCAGGGAGCCGTACCAGCACGGCACGGCGCCCCACCCGATGACGTCCCGGTCGCCCGGAATGGCCACGTACCACGCCTCTTCGGGCAGCGGCGCGACGTACTCCCTCACCCCAGCCGGGTGGTGCACACGCACCACGGCACCGGCCGGGACGAAGACGACGGCGACCTCGGTAGCACTGGGGCGGGCCTCCACCAGGGAGGCGACAGACAAAGCGGTCACGGCTTCACCGCCCGACCGGCCGCGTCGCGCAGCCACTTGGCGACCTGCGTCTTGGGCAGCGGGGTAGACCACCGGTACAGGACCTGCGGGTCCTGGCCGATGGAGCGCAGGTAAGCGTCGAGGGGGTCGAGGACGACCTCGACCCGGGCGGGGGCGACCGCCTGACGGATGATGCCGACGGCCTCCATGCCCATCACGCGGGCCTGCTGCAACGCGGAGATCGCGGTCGCCGCCGTCAGGAGCGCGGCAGAGGTGGCCGACATGGGTACGGGGGGCTGGTCCGGAGCGGTCGGGCCGACCAGGGCGACGGCGAGGGCGGTCACTTCTGGCCCCCGTTCAGGGCGTCAGCCACGCGGACGCCCAACTCGATCTCGTCGAGGACTACGCGCGTCGTCTCGGGGTACCCGGCCTTGACGGCCTGCCAGGCGTTCGCCTCGTCGGCGACGCTGGGCTTACTCTTGGTCATTGGCTTGCCTGCTCTCTCTTGTGAGATCTCGGAGCGGGTGGGTCAGCGGGTCCCAGCCGTGCCTGCGGCTGGGCCCGCACTTAGCTGGGGGTATTGGCGCTGGTCTCGTCCGCACGGTCGAGCTCGCGGAGCGCCTCGAACCGGGCCAGGGCTCCCAGCAGCGCGTAAGTCTGCGCCGGGGTCACGCGTCGGCCCCGTTCATGCCGTCCTCCCGTAGGAGCGGGCGGCCTCAGGGCGGGCGCGGAGCGGAGTGACCGAAGCGCCAGCGACCGGCTCAGGCATCCGCACTTTTGGCGCCTTCGCCTTGATCGGGCGCGGCTTCCGCGCCTGAGCGGCTTGGTTCGTTCCAGTGGCCAGGATCTCCATGAGATGCGCCTCGGTGAACACGCGCGCGCGGCCGAGCTTGCTGCCCCAGTTGTGCCTGCGGGCGTTGACCTTCAGCCAGTGCTCTGTCCGCTGGAGAAGCTCCGCCGCTTGCTTGAGCGAGTAGACCTGCTCCATCAGCTCCGCTCCATGCTTTCCAGAGGGGGCGGGCTGCACAGGTCGTCGACTTTCACATCGAGTGCCGTGGCGAGCACCTTGAGGTTCGGCGCCGAGGGCACGAAGGCTCCCGCCTCCCAACGGGACAAGGTGGTGTGGTTGAACTTCCGGCCAGCTTTTCCGCATCGCTCCGAGAGGGCGACGAGGGTGAGTCCCTGTCGCTCTCGTTCGTGACGTGCGCGCTGACCGTTGAACGGAAGGGATAGGCGCTTACTAGCCATGTTCGCAACGTACCGCACATGTGCGATTGGCCGCAACTGGTCGCACATGTTTCTTTGGATACGGCACTTGCAGTCAATAACAGGCGCCTCTTAGGCAATACCTGAACTGCGCATGTGCGATACAGTGCGACCAGGTCCGCAAGCCCCCCTCCAGAGCAGTCAGAAGGGCTGTCATGAACCGCACCGACGAGAGCGCTCGCCTACGCCTCGCCGACGCAATGGACGGTCGGCGCAAAGAACTACGCTTGCGCTGGGAGGAGATCGCAGAACGAGCGGAGATCTCCGGCACCCACCTGCGCCGAATCCGCCGAGGAGAGAGTGGATTCACCGACCTCGTAGAGGTCAGACTCGAAGAAGCACTTCTCTGGTCCCCAGGCTCGATCAAGGCGGTACTGGGGGGAGGAGAACCCACCCCCGCCGCCTCGCGCCTAGAGATCTTGGCTCACACGACGCAGACAGGCCATGGCCTCGACACGCCGACCGTCAAAGAACTTCAGGCGGAGATCGACGCCCTCATGGGGGGGCTTCCCGAGTGGCGCCGGCGGCGCCTAGAGAAGCTGATCGCCGAAGAGGAAGCCGAACTGGAACATTTGAGGCGATCACGCCTTAAGCGCTGGAAGGAAGTCATAGAGGACCAAAGGGGTCAGTCGGACCTTTCGTGACATATTCGACCCGTATCGAACACGCTACGTAGCGTGTTCGATACGGGTCGAATTGCTTGAAATGCAACTTTCAACCACGTAAACCGAAACCTAACGACTGTGCGTCCCAATTTCACTGGTCATAGCTCGGACCGGTACCACGGAGTTAGGAGCACGATGTCGTCCCTCGTAAGAGACCTCACGGTCGCAACTATCGGCTTGGGAATCGGCTCAGTCGTCGTCGCCTATGTCGCCAACAAGGCCGGGTACGCCAACGGCTACTGCGACGGCAAGATGCAGGGCAACCTCGACGGCTTCGAACTAGCAACCGCCTTGATGGAGAAGGAAAACCGCATCACCCACCTGAGAGGGCAGATCATCGGCTTGACCAGAAGGATCGAGCCTGACGCCCCCCTGAAGATCTCCTAGGCCTGCTAGAAAGAGGCCTCCATGGACTGGTCGGTGTCCCCACCACCGGCCAGTCGCCCTGGAGACCCACCCCCACCACCACGGAGGACACCGTGGCATTCGCCGAAAAGCGTGGCAAGTACTGGCGCAGCAGGTTCAAAACCGCAGACGGCTCCCTCGGGTCGGCCAGCTGCGGGTACGACGGCAGACGATTCACCACCGAGAAAGCGGCGGTCGACTTCGGCGAAGAGCAAGAAGCCGACGTCCGCCGCAACCTGTGGAGAGATCCACGGTCCGGCGACATCCTCTTGCAGGACTGGGTAAATCAGTGGTACCCAGCGCAAGACCTAGAACTGACAACGCTAGACGGCTACCGCTGGCACATTGAGGTCCACATTCTCCCGTATTTCGGACATCGCCCGCTGAATACACTGACGGCGATCGAGATCAACGCGTGGGAGCTCCAACTCCACAGAGAAAAGATCTGCGGCGAAACATCTGCCGCATCAGCTCGTACCCTGCTGCACACCATCCTCTCTGATGCTGTCGCAGCCGGCCTCATCGCCGCCAACCCCGCCGTCCGGCGGAGGAACAGGGGGCGCAAGAACGGCAAGAGCAGAACGCGCGGCCCCGAGCGCGAGTGGTCCACCCCTCTGACCGTGCTCCTCCTCGGGGAGCGGCTAGCTGCCCTGTCTGGCCGCCCCGACGACTTCGTCCAGGCCGTGACGGTCGGCTACACCGGCCTCCGCTGGGCGGAGACAGTAGGGCTGGAGCGCCAGTACTTCCGCCTGTCGTCCATCCGCGTCGAGCAGCAGGTGTATGAGCGAGGCGGCACCTGGATCAAGAAGGCCCCGAAAGACGACTCCTACCGGACAATCCCGATCCCCACGTTCCTGACCGACCTGCTGTCAGAGCACCTCAAGGCGAGCGGCAACGGCAAGTGCGGCTGCAAGGGCCCCCGCGGCTGCGGCGGCGGCCAGTACGTCTTCCTAGGCGAAGACGGAGGGCATGAGCGTCGCTCGAACTACGGGCAGCGCCGGTTCCGGCTTGCCGCCGACGGCCGCCACCCAGGCATGAAGAGCCGGCCAGGCTATCCGGTGCTGGTCGATCTCGCCGAGACTCCTTGGCCGGGCCTCGTCAAACGGTCATGGCCCATGGCTGTTGAAGGTCAAGAGTTTTCCCCGCCACACCATCGCGGGTTCTGGCGCTACGACATCGAGCAGCATCACGTGGCGTCCTGGCTGCCCCTCATGAAAGGGCTGACCCCCCAGGGGCTACGGCACGGACACAAGGTCTGGCTGGATGAGGACGGCATCCCCACGGTGGCGTCCGAGGAGCGCTTGGGGCACGAGTTGCCGGGCATCGTCGGCACCTACTCGCACACCTCCGAGGAGATGGTGCGCCGGATTCTGGAGGGGCTCCAGAAGCGGTGGGAGGCGTCGTTGCGGGAGCGGGCAACGGTATGGGGTGGCCGGTCCTCGGTGCCTGTGCTGGACGGCCTCCTGGCGCCGTATCGGCAGGCCGCGAAGGGGCGCATTCAAGATCTGCTCCCTCCTCGCTCCCAAGAGGCGGTTACAGACCTTCGTGCTAGGCCCAAAAAGCGGGCCTGAGCTGGGTGGGCACTACTGGGTTCGAACCAGTGACATCTCGCTTGTAAGGCGAGCGCTCTACCGCTGAGCTAAGCGCCCCGGGAAATCCCGTCCGGATGGACGGGATAACACCTTACGCCACCGGAGGGGACTTCAGCACATCAAGCGACCACGTGGCGCCCGCCTCCGCCCACCCGGCCGCGCGCCAGCCGAGCAGGGCCGCGCCGAGCATGCCCGCGTTGACCCCGAGGGTGGCCGAGCGCAGCGGGGGCGCGGCGCGGAAGGCCAGGCGCTTGCCGAGCCGTTCGGCCAGCGGTACGGCCAGCAGGTCCCCGGATTCGGCCAGGCCGCCGCCGAGGACGATCGCCTCGGGGTCGAGCAGGAGGGTGTAGGTGGCCAGGGCCAGGGACAGCGCCTCGACGGCGTCGTCCCACACCGCGACCGCCACCGGGTCGCCCGAGGCGATCAGCGCGGCCACCTGCTTGGCGGTCGTCTGCGAGCCGGACCTGGCCGAGTAGCGGCGGCCGATGGCCGAGGCGGAGGCGTAGGTCTCCAGGCAGCCGATCTGGCCGCAGGCGCAGGGCTCCCCGTCGGGGAAGACCGGGATGTGTCCGATCTCGCCGCCCCACCCCACGCTGCCGCCGTACGGTTCGCCGTGCAGGACGACCGCGCCCGCGATGCCGGTCCCGATGGGCAGGAACAGGAAGTCGGAGATCTCGCGGCCCGCGCCGAGAACGCTCTCCCCGAGGCCACCGGTGCGCACGTCGTGCCCGAGCATCACCGGCACGTCCAGCGGGACGAAGTCCTCGGCGCCGACGTCGCGCCAGCCGATGTTCGCCGAGTAGAGCGCCTTCTGCGGGGTGACCAGCCCCGGTACGGCCAGGCCGACCCCGGCGGGCTCGCCGCCGCCCGCGACGGCGAGGTCGTCGATGAAGGAGCGGATCGACTGGACGACCGCCGCCGGACCCCTCTCACGCGGGGTGTCACGCCGCTCACTGAAGGCGATCTCGCCCGAGCGGGTGACGACGCCTCCCTTCATGGACGTGCCACCGACGTCAAGGGCCACAACGAAGGAGCTCATGCGCGCATCCAGCAGGTCGAAGGAAGGAGTTCGGGCCTGACCATAGTGCATGGCAATAACGCCACATGACTACAGATGCCCACAAATGCGCTTAAAGCAGATTTATGAGCACTAATGAACTCGCCCCAGGACCCGGTTGAGCGCGGCCTCGACCTCGTCGGCCAGTTCCTTCGACAGACCGGACGGGCGGGGCGGGAGCGTTCCTTCCCCCACCGCGGCGGGACGCACCGCCCCGCAGGAGCGGCACTCGACCTCGCCGAGCCTGCAGATGAGCGCGGCGGAGCCACATGAGGAGCACGTGTCGAGTTCGAGGTCGTGCGTACGCTGACAGTCCGGGCAGACGAGGACCTGGGCCTCCCCGCGCACCCCGCGCTTCCACGGACTGGCTCCGCGGACGGGGTCGGTCTGCCTGGCCCCGCAGGAGAAGCAGGGCATGATCGCCTCCGAGGGTCATGGGCCGCGGGCGCCACATGGACGCCCGCGGGCTCACCGCTTAGGAAAGGTCGGCGAGCACCCTGAGGTACTCGGCGATGTCTCGCGCCTGAGGGATGGGGTTCACGACGCTCCAGCGGACCACGCCCTCGCCGTCGATGACGAAGGTGCCACGCGTCGCGATGCCCTTCTCCTCGTCGAACACACCGTACGCCTGCGCGACCTGCCCGTGCGGCCAGAAATCGGAGAGCAGCGGGAAGGTGTACCCCTCCTGGTCGGCCCAGGCCCGATGGGTGAACACGGAGTCGACCGAGACCGTGAGCACCTGGACGTCCTTGGGCGCGTTGGCGATGAACTCGTCACGGAGGGCACAGAGTTCGCCGTGGCAGACACCGCTGAACGCGAGGGGGTAGAAGATCAGCACGACCTTTTTACCCCGGTGATCCGAAAGCTTGACCGGGGTGCCGTGCTGGTCCTTCAGCTCGAAGTCCGGAGCCGGGGAGCCCACATCCACCGTCATGGCCAAAGGTCCTTTCATCGGATGACAATCAGGACCATCATCCTGCCGTACGGCTCGCCGCGAGCCGTACGGCAGGGCGAAACCTATCGACGCGCCTTCGGTGTGACCAGCCTCGTCCCCGACCAGTCGGGAGCAGCGCTGATGCTGCTCGTCTGCGACAGGCCCGCCGTCGTGGCGTCCTCCCCGATGTCGCTGGGCTCCACATGCCCGTCACGACCGGCTTTGGGAGTGAGCAGCCAGATCTGGCCGCCGTCGCTCAGATTGGTCACCACACCGCTCAGGGCGTCGAACAGATCGCCGTCACCGTCGCGCCACCACAGCAGCACGACGTCGACGACGTCCTCGAAGTCTTCATCAACCAGCTCGTTGCCGGTCAGCTCCTCGATGGAGTCGCGCAGATCGTCGTCGGCGTCCTCGTCCCAGCCGACCTCCTGCACCACCTGACCCTGCTTGAGACCGAGCCGTTCGGCCAGGCTGCGTTCGCCCTGCGCCTGACCAGCGGTCGCGCTCACGTTTTTCCCTCCTACTTGAATGGCCCCGCAGCTACACGGCGCTCAGAGTGCTTCGGCACAGTCCACACGCTGTGACCCTCGGTCGTCAACGGTCGCCACGGCAACGACTGGGCTACGTATGAATTAGTCCGACAAAAATGACAAACGGACCTGGCGTTCCTGATTGTCGACGTTGAGGTCCACCAGAGCGATGGACTGCCAGGTGCCCAGCGCGAGCCGTCCGGCCAGGACCGGGACGGTCGCGTACGGCGGAATGAGAGCGGGCATGACATGTGAGCGTCCATGCCCCTTCGAGCCGTGTGCATGCCTCCACCTGTCGTCGGCGGGGAGCAGGTCCTCCAACGCGGCGAGCAGGTCGTCGTCGCTGCCGGAGCCGAGCTCGATCAGCGCGACACCGGCGGTCGCGTGCGGGACGAAGACGTGCAACAGCCCGTCACCCCCGCACGAACGGACGAAGCCCTCGCATTCCTGGGTGATGTCGTGCACCCTCTGCCGGGAACCCGTCACCACCTCGATCGTCATGGATCTCACATACCGATCCTACGATCCACGCTGAGCTGCGACGACGGTCGAACACCCGGGAAGGGGGCGTATCGCCTAGCGCGAACGTCCCTGTCTGCCCATCCCTCGAAAGAACGGTGTGTTCCGCGTCTCCCGGACCGCCGTGGCGACCCCAGGCCCATGTACCCTTTGGGGACAATTCGTCCTACCATCGGTGGTCTACTCCACTTATGGGCCCCTGCCAGCAGGGTCTTCCTGGTTACCGGTCAGTAGAGATGCACTTTCCGGGGTAAGCGACCAGGATGGAAGACGACCTACACCAGACAAAAGTCCATCCTCGGAAGGCGAGACCCAGTGGCTTCCGGACGCCAGCGTTTCTCGGTTATCAGCGACGGCCTACCCAGCCAGCTCCCTGATGTCGACCCAAGCGAGACCCAGGAGTGGCTCGAGTCGCTCGACAACGTCGTCAAGACGGAAGGTCGCACTCGTGCCCGTTATCTGATGCTTCGCCTACTGGAGCGGGCCCGCGAACATCAGGTCGGGGTTCCCGGCCTGCGCAGCACCGACTACATCAACACCATTCCTCCCGAGCGGGAGCCGTGGTTCCCCGGCGATGAGTACGTCGAGCGCAGAATCCGCGCATACATCCGATGGAACGCGGCCGTCATGGTGACGCGCGCGAACGCCCGGACCAACGTCGGCGGGCACATCGCCACCTACGCCTCCGCGGCCTCGCTGTACGAGGTGGGCTTCAACCACTTCTTCCGTGGCAAGGACCACGGCGAGTCCGGCGACCAGGTCTTCATCCAGGGCCACGCCGCGCCCGGCATCTACGCCCGCGCCTTCCTTGAGGGCCGCCTCAACGAGGCCCAGCTCGACGCCTTCAGGCAGGAGCGCTCGCACGGCTTCAGGGGCCTGCCCTCCTATCCTCATCCGCGCCTGATGCCGGACTTCTGGGAGTTCCCGACGGTCTCCATGGGTCTCGGCCCGATCGCCGCGATCTACCAGGCCCGGTTCAACCGCTATCTTCTGAACCGGAAGATCAAGGACACCAGCCGCAGCCACGTGTGGTGTTACCTCGGCGACGGCGAGATGGACGAGCCCGAGTCGCTCGGCGCGATCGGCCTGGCCGCTCGTGAGGAGCTGGACAACCTCACCTTCGTCATCAACTGCAACCTGCAGCGCCTCGACGGCCCGGTACGCGGCAACGGCAAGATCATTCAGGAGCTGGAGTCCTACTTCAGGGGCGCCGGCTGGAACGTCATCAAGGTCGTGTGGGGCCGCGACTGGGACCCGCTGCTGGCCGCCGACGTCGACGGCGTGCTGGTCAACAAGATGAACACCGTCCCCGACGGCCAGTTCCAGACCTACTCCGTCGAGAGCGGCGAGTACATCCGCGAGGACTTCTTCGGCGGCGACCCGCGCCTGCGCAAGATGGTCGAGCACCTGTCCGACGAGGACATCCGCAAGCTGTCCCGCGGCGGCCACGACTACCGCAAGGTGTACGCGGCCTACAAGGCGGCGCGTGAGCACGTCGGCCAGCCGACGGTCATCCTCGCCCAGACCATCAAGGGCTGGACGCTCGGCAAGGACTTCGAGGCGCGTAACGCCACGCACCAGATGAAGAAGATGTCCAAGGCCGACCTGAAGGAGTTCCGCGACCGGCTCTACCTGCCGATCCCGGACTCCGCGCTCGAAGGCGACCTTCCGCCCTACTTCCACCCGGGCGAGAACGACCCCGAGATCCAGTACATGATGGAGCGCCGCGCGGCCCTGGGCGGCTTCCTGCCCAAGCGCGTCGTCCGCGCCAAGCCGATCACCCTGCCGGGCGACGCGGCCTACGCGCAGCTCAAGAAGGGCTCCGGCAAACAGAACGTCGCCACGACCATGGCGTTCGTCCGGTTGCTCAAGGACCTGATGCGCGACAAGGAGATCGGCCACCGGTTCGTGCCGATCATCCCGGACGAGGCCCGCACCTTCGGTCTCGACGCGATCTTCCCGACCGCCAAGATCTACTCGCCGCACGGCCAGACCTACGACCCGGTCGACCGCGAGCTGCTGCTGTCCTACAAGGAGTCGACCGAGGGTCAGATCCTGCACGAGGGCATCAGCGAGTCGGGGTCGATGGCCTCGACCCTCGCCGTCAGCACGGCGTACGCCACGCACGGCGAGCACATGATCCCGATCTACATCTTCTACTCGATGTTCGGCTGGCAGCGCACCGCCGACCAGATGTGGCAGCTGGGCGACCAGATGGGCCGGGGCTTCCTGCTCGGCGCGACCGCGGGCCGTACCACCCTGAACGGCGAGGGCCTGCAGCACGAGGACGGCCACACCCCGCTGACCGCCTCGACGAACCCGGCCGCGGTCTCCTACGACCCGTCGTGGGCCTTCGAGGTCGCCCACATCGTCCAGGACGGCCTGCGCAGGATGTACGGCGAGCAGCCGGAGAACATCTTCTACTACCTGACCGTCTACAACGAGCCCTACGCCCAGCCCGCGGAGCCCGCGGGGGTGGACGTCCAGGGTCTGCTCAAGGGTCTGTACCGCTTCGCCCCGGCCCCGGCCTCGAACGGCCCGAAGGCCAACATCCTGGCCTCCGGCGTCGCGGGTCCGTGGGCGCTGGAGGCCCAGCGGATGCTGGCCGAGGAGTGGGGCGTCGCGGCCGAGGTCTGGTCCGCGACCTCCTGGACGGAGCTGCGCCGCGAGGCGCTGTCCGTCGAGGAGCACAACCTGCTCAACCCCGACTCCGAGCAGCGTGTGCCGTACGTCACCAAGGTGCTCTCCGCGGTCGAGGGGCCGTTCGTCGGCGTCAGCGACTACATGCGGGCGGTGCCCGACCAGATCGCCCAGTGGGTCCCCGGTGACTGGGCCTCGCTCGGCACCGACGGCTTCGGCCTGTCGGACACCCGTTCCGCGCTGCGCCGCCACTTCCACGTGGACGCCGCCTCGATCACGCTGGCCGTGCTCACCCAGCTGGTCAAGCGTGGCGAGCTCGACGGGCGGGTGCTGAAGGAGGCCGTCGCCAAGTACCACCTGAGGAACGGCGTCACCGAGGCCGGTGGCGTCGAGAGCAACGACACGCAGTCCATGGGACTGTGACCTGATCACCCCGCCGGGCGGGTCCTTCTTCGGAGGGCCTCGCCCGGTTAGGGTGGAATCGCTTCCCCCGGCGAACAATCTGACCCGAGGGGGGCGCCCAATGCGAAGAATTCTGACCGCCGCCACTGCGGCGACGGCCCTTTCCGCCGCGCTGACCGCCTGTGGCAGCGCCAACGGGCCCGGCGGCTACGGGGCCGTGGCGAACATCTCCGACCCGAGTCCCAGCCCGGCCCCGCCCTGGTCTCCCGGCACGAGTTCACCGTCCGGTACGGCGAAACCCAACGGAATCGCCTGGGGCCCCTGCACCGACATCAGGCGCCCGGACGGCGCGACCCCCCGGCCCGACCCCAGGTTCCAGTGCGGACGGCTGCAGATCCCGCTGGACTACGGCAAACCGGACGGCGACAAGCTGGACATGGCGGTGATCCGCGTCCAGGCGACCGAACCCGGCAGGCGGCTCGGCTCCCTGGTGTTCAACTTCGGTGGTCCCGGCGCGTCCGGCATCGACACCATGGCCCAGTCGTACAAGATCTTCAGCAGCCTGAACACCAGATACGACCTGGTCAGCTTCGACCCACGGGGGGTCGAGCGCACCGGGGGCGTCAGATGCGGCACCGACAGGGACATGGACCACTACCTGGCCATGGACACCGTGGCCACCAACCAGGCGGAGCGGACCAGGCAGAACGAGACCATCCGAGCCTTCGTGGACGCCTGCGAACGAACCTCGGGCAAGGTCCTGCCGTACGTCGGCACGGTCAACGCCGCCCGCGACATGGACAGGCTCCGCGCGGCCCTCGGTGAGAGGCAACTCGACTACTTCGGCATCTCGTACGGCACGCAGCTCGGCGCGGTCTACGCGACCCTGTTCCCCAAGAAGGTGCACCGCTTCATCCTCGACGGGCCGCTCGACCCGAGCGCCACCCTGGAGCAGCGCTCACTGGCCCAGACGACCGCCTTCCAGCACTCCTACGACTCCTTTCTGAGGAACTGCATCAAGGGACCCGGCGAGTGCGAGGCGGGACCGGACGTCGCGGGCGCGAACAAGAACGTCAAGGCCTTTCTCGACGATCTGCGGATCAACCCGCTGCCCGTCGGCGACCGCAAGCTCACCCAGGGCCTGGCCGTGACCGGCATCGCCGCGGCGCTGTACTCCGACCTGACCTGGCCACTGCTCGAACAGGGATTCGGCCGGGCCTTCAAGGGCGACGGCCGGATCCTGCTGTATCTGGCGGACGCCTACAACGCGCGCATGCCCGACGGCTCCTACTCGACGATCATGAGCAGTTTCCCCGCCATCACCTGCGTGGACACCTCCGAGCGGCCGACCCGGGAACAACTCGACAGGACCGAGAAGGCCTCCCTGGAGATCTCCCCGCTGTTCGGCGGCGCGGGGATGGGCGCCCTGTGCGCGGCGTGGCCCGTGCCCGGCAACGACGAGGCCAGGCGGGTGGACGCCACGGGCTCGGCCCCGATCGTGGTCATCGGCGGCACCGGGGATCCCGCGACGCCGTACGAGTGGGCGCCGAAGCTGGTCTCCCAGCTCAAGACCGGTGTGCTGGTCACCTACAAGGGTGAGGGGCACGGCGCCTACCTGTCCGGCGACTCGTGCGTCAAGCGGGCCACCGACGGCTACCTGCTCGACGGGAAGGTCCCCGAGAACGGCACCACCTGTCCCTCTTCGTGATTCCAGAAGGGACATCGACCGGGAAAACCCCTGCGGAGTTACCGGAAGGATTCGGTAGGTGACAAATGGTTTGACATTCCCTCAACTGTGCTATCTCGGCACTAGGATGGATCCGTGAAGGTGCGGGTGAACTGATGCGCGAGCCATGGCATCCCGCTGCGGATGACATCAAGCTGGCCGAGATCATGCACGCGCTGGCCGATCCGGTGCGGCTTGAGATCCTGGCGAGACTCGCCAGGAGCGAGGGTGAGAACTGCGGGGAGATCGGCAGTGGCATCGACGTGCACAAGTCCACGATGTCCCACCACTATCGGGTCCTGCGGGAGGCCGGGGTCACTCTGACCACCATGGACGGCCGTTCACGCCTGGTCAGGTTGCGGCGTGACGACCTGAACACGCGCTTCCCCGGCCTGCTCGACTCGGTGCTGAACGCGCTGCGCTGAGCGGGCGGCCGGGCGCCCCGGGTCTCAGGCCGGGAGCGTCTCAGGCCGGGAGCGGGGTGCCCGCGGCCCGTGCGATCCGCGCCGCCGAACGGGACACCGCGTCGAGTGTCCCGTGCGTGTCGGCGCGCAGCAGGCGCCCGTCCCGCTTCATGACGCGGCCCGCCACGAGCACGGTGTCCACGTTGGCCGGCCCCGCGGCGGTCACCACGGCGCCGACCGGGTCGTGGACCGGCGCGAGACCGGGGTCCCCGGCGCGGAGCATGACGATGTCGGCCTGTCTCCCCGGCCGCAGCGAGCCGATCAGGTCGTCCATGCCGAGTACGGCGGCCCCCTCGACGGTGGCCATCCGCAGCACCTCGGCGGCGGTGAGCGATCCGCCCCGGCCCCGCTCGGCGGCGAACGCGGCGCGCATCACGGCGAACATGTCGCCCGGCGTGGCGGTGACCGTGTCGACGCCCAGCCCGGTCGTGACGCCGAAGCTGCGGAACCTGCCCGTCTCCGGCAGGCCGTGCCCCATCTGGGACTCGATGGCCGGGGCGACGGAGGCGACGCCGCCGCTGTCCGCGACGAGCCTCATCGCCTCGTCGGTGAAGCCGTTTCCGTGCACGAACATCACGTCGGGCCCGAGGAGCCCCTCGCGGTGCAGCCACTCGACGGTCCCGGTCCCGGTGGCGTGCGCGCTGATCTGGAGGCCGAGTTCACGGGCCAGCAGCCAGTCGGCCCTGGCCGCCTCCGCGGGGCCGTAGACGGGCCCGAGCGCCGCCAGGGCCGGGGTCACCAGGGCGGGCAGGCTCAGCCCGGCGATCCGCCGTACCTCCGCCCGTTGGCGCGGGTCGCTCTCGGTGCCGGGGCGGGCGTAGCCGAAGACACAGCGGATTCCCGACCCGGCCAGGGCGTCGAGCGCGGCGTCGGTGTGACCGGGGGTGATCTGGATGTGCGACCAGTCGTAGACCGTGGTGGTCCCGGAGTCGAGCGCCTCAAGCGCGCCCCACAGGTTGGCCGCGTGGACGTCCTCGGCCAGGAACGCGGGGCCGAGCCTGCCCAGCACGAGGTCGAGGTAGTCCCCCAGCGTGGTGTCGGCCGCGATCGAGCGCAGGACGCTCTGCCACATGTGCCGGTGCGTGTCGACGAGGCCGGGCAGCACGATCATGCCCGTCGCGTCGAGGACCTGGGCGTCCCCCGCTTCCAGGTTCGTCCCGACGGCGGCTATCACCCCGTCCTCGATGAGGACGTCCGCGTCCGGCAGGACGCGCACCTCGGGGTCGGTGTCGACGACGGTTCCGCCGGCGATGAGCATGCGCATGGAACATCTCCCTGTTGAGAAAGCAATTGAAAAAGCTTTCTCGAAAGCTATCAGGGGAGAGAGCTATCCTCAATCCATGGCACCGGGAGACAGCACCGGACGGGACCACGTCGACGAGATGATGGAGGGGTGGCGGGCGGAGCTGCCCGAGGCCGCGACCATCCACCTGGAGATCGTCAAGCGTGTCGGGCGGCTGAAGTCCATGGTCGAGGAGGTCACCCAGACCGTGCTCGGCGAGTACGGCCTGACCTACGCCGAGTTCGACGTGCTGGCGACACTGCGCCGGGCCGGCGCCCCCCATCGCCTCAAGCCCAGCATGCTCGCCTCCCGTTCCTCGCTGACCACCGGCGGGACGAGCAACATCCTGCAGCGGCTGACCGCCGCCGGACTCGTCGAACGCGAACCGGACCCGGCGGACGGCCGCAGCTCCTGGGTGTGCCTGACACCGCTGGGCGTCCGGCGGGCCGAGGAGCTCGCCCTGGCCACGACCGAGGCGCACGACAACCTCCTGGCGGGCGTCTCCGAGGAGAGCGCGCGGGCCCTGGCCGACCTGCTACGCGAGGTGCTGCTCACGCTCGGCGACCGGGCGGGCGCCTCACGCCGGGGCTGACCCCCACCCCAGGCCCTCGGCCCAGTCGGTCGAGTGCCCGGGCGCAGCCTCACCGGTCTCCTCGGCCCTGCCGACCCGGTCGAGCCTGAAGGCGCGGACGTCCTGCCTGAGCCTGCACACACCCACGAGATACCAGTGGCCGCCTCGCCCGCCGACCAGGACCGTCGGTTCGACCTCGCGGACGCTCACCCGCCCGCGCCGGTCCTCGTACTCGATCCTGAGCACCCGCCCGTGCAGCAACGCCCGCTCGACCACCGCCGAAACCCTGGGATACGGCTCCGCCTCGGCGGCCGTGCCCGGCCGTACGACCGGCTCCCGCGCCCCCTGCGCGGGCAGCGCGGCCTCCAGCTTGCGCAGGGCGTCCCTGGCGGGCCCCTCCTCCGCCCGGGAGAGCGCGGCCACGACCGCCGCCGCCTCCTCCCGGGTGAGGCCGAGCGGGCCCAGAGTCATGCCCTCACCGAGGAGGTAGCCACCGTCCCCGTCCGTCCGCGCCCGCACCGGCACACCGGACCTTCGCAGGTCGGAGACGTCACGCTCGACCGTACGGGCGCTCACCCCGAGCCTGACGGCGAGCTCGCCCACCGGCAGGGCCTCGGGCGAGGCGGCGCGGAGTTCCCCGAGCAGAGCGTGCAGCCGGTCGGTACGGTTCACACTTGTCACGTTACGCGTCGATACCGACACTCCCCACTTTTCCCACCCCAGTTGGGCAGTTGAACACACAAAACAGCACCGATACCCTGTGTCGACGTATCTCATTGGAGCCCGATGGCCGCAAGTCCTAAACACCCCCTGGCCGCCGGCCGGAACTCCGGCGGAAAGCACGACGTCACCCCCTCGGGGTCCAAGGCGACGAAGGTCATCACCCTCACCGGGATCGGTGTCGTCTCACTGCTCCTGATCGGCTACTGCTCGGCGCAGGACGACTACGAGGAAGTCGGGGCCGAGTGCGTCGACCTCAACAGCTACCAGCCGGACGGCTCGTACACGGTCGTCGACGAGGACTACTGCGACGATGACGACGAGAGCGGCTACCACGGCTCCCACGGCGCCTACCGGTGGTACTACGGCGGCGTGAGGACGGGGACCCGGGTCGGCCACGGCACCACGGTGCGCCCCTCCGACGTGCGGATCACGACCCGCAAGGGAACGGTCATCCAGCGAGGCGGCTTCGGGAGCCGCTGGGGCAGCGGCGGAAGCTGACCCGGGCGGATGAGACGCGAGACCTCGCCTCCCCGCGACGGCTGGGAGGCCATCATCGAGAGCCAGGGGCTGGCCTACCACCGCACGGCCCATCCCGGCGGCCTGGAGCGCCCCTACTGGGACGAGGGCGCGCACTACGTCTTCTCCATGGACGAGGTGCTCAGCCTTGAGGCCCAGGTGGAGGAACTGCACCGGATGTGCCTGCACGCCGTCGAGCACGTCGTCGAGCGGGGCCGCTACGCCGACTTCGCCGTGCCCGAGTGGGCGGGACAGGAGATCGCCGCCTCCTGGCGGCGCGGCGACCCCCACCTGTTCGGCCGCTTCGACCTGCGCTACGACGGAACCGGCCCGGCCAAGCTGCTCGAGTACAACGCCGACACCCCGACCAGCCTGCTGGAGAGCTCGGTCGTGCAGTGGTTCTGGCTGCGTGACCGCCACCCGGACGACGACCAGTGGAACTCCATCCACGAACGGCTGATCGACCGGTGGCGGCGGATAGCCGAGGGGTTGCCGACCGGGCCCTCGCACTTCGCCTGGACCAGGATGGACGAGACCGGCGAGGAGGCGATGACGATCGCCTACCTCCAGGAGACCGCCGAGCAGGCGGGGCTGAGCACGATCGCCGTGGCCATGGAGGACATCGGCTGGGACGGCCTCAACCTGCGCTTCGTCGACATGGAACGCCGGGTGATCCGCTCCCTGTGCAAGCTGTACCCCTGGGAGTGGGCCGTCGCCGACCCCTTCGGCGCCAGGGCGGTGCGCCAGCAGGTCTCCTCGACCTGGATCGAGCCGCTGTGGAAGATGCTGCTGTCGAACAAGGCGCTGCTCGCCGTGCTCTGGGAGCTGTACCCCGGCCATCCCAACCTGCTGCCCGCCTACCTCGACGGTCCCCGCGACATGACCTCCTACATCGTCAAGCCACTGCTCGGCAGGGAGGGCGCGGGCATGCGGATCGTCACCCCCGGCACGAGCGTCGAGACCCCGGGCGACTACGGCGCCGAGGGGCACGTCCACCAGGAGTTCCAGGCGCTGCCGCTCTTCGACGGCTGGCGTCCTGTGCTCGGCGCCTGGGTCGTCCACGACGAGGCGGCCGGGGTCGGCATCCGTGAGACCTCCGGGCTCGTCACCGACGACACCTCATCCTTCGTCCCGCACCGCATCGAACTCTGAGGCCCCCTCGGCTCCGCCTGAAAGCCCAGAAGAGCCCGAAAAGAGAGAACCATGATCCCCACCCCTCAGCCGCTCGCCATCGCGGGCACGGAGACCGTCTCGCTCGCCGAGACCCTCGGCCGCGGCGCCCTCGCCATCGCCTCCTACGCCGCGCTCGGCGTGATCCTGCTGATCATCGGCTTCTACGTGATCGACCTCGCCATCCCCGGCAAGCTCAGCAGGCTGATCAGGGTCGACCGCAACCCCAACGCCACGATGCTCACCGCCTCCGGCCTGACCGCCGTCGGGCTGATCGTCGCGGCCTCCATCTGGTCCTCCGGCGGGGCGCTGCACGAGGGACTGCTGGCCACCCTGGTCTTCGGACTGGCCGGCATCGCCGTGCAGACGGTGGCGATGCTCGCCTTCGACAGGGTGGTCGGGATCTCCGTCCGCGAACTCGTCACGGAGTCCGACCTGCAGCCGGGCACACGTCTTCTCGCGGTTACCCACGTGGTCATCGGGCTGATCACGGCCGTCGCCGTCATCTGACCGCCCCCGGGACAGGCGCCCGCGCCTCAGGCCACGGCTGGCGCATCCCTCGCGACCTGGCACTCTTATCACGTGAGGGAGCGGAGCGAGAGAGCCAGCAGACACAGCGACGCCGTGGCAGGGGCCGGGCAGGGGGATCTCGCCTCGGACCGGATACGGCAGGACACCACCCGCAGGCTGGAGCGGGCCATGGGAACGCTGGGAACGGCCGCCATGTCGAGGATGGACGAGCGGCTGATGTGGTTCCGCGCCCTGTCCGCCGAGGACAGGTCGTGGGTCGGGCTGGTCGCCCAGGCGGGCATCGCCGCGTTCGTCGAGTGGTTCCAGCACGCCGGAGAGGGCCGCCTGACCCCCAGCATCGAGTTCTTCGGCACCGCGCCGAGAGAGCTGAAGCGCTCCATCTCGCTGCAGCAGACGGTCGACATCGTCCGCATGGTCGTCGAGGTCGTCGAGGCGCAGACCGGGGATCTGGCCGCGCCGGGCGGGGAGGCGCAGCTCCAGCAGGCGATGCTCCGCTACACCCGTGACGTCGCCTTCGCCGCCGCGCAGGTCTACGCGCGCGAGGCGGAGGCGCGCGGCGCCTGGGACGCGCGCCTTGAGGCGTTGATCGTGGACGCCCTGGTCAGGGGTGAGGTCGACGACGGCCTGCACTCGTGGGCCGCGGCGCTCGGCTGGACCTCCTCCCCCGTCGTCGTGCTGGCCGGGCAGACGCCGGACGACGACCCGCAGGCGGTGATCGACGGGCTGCGCGACCGGGGCCGCAGATCCGGCCTCGACATGCTGGCCGGTGTCCAGGGCGGCCGCCTGATCGTGATCGTCGGCGGCGCGGACAGCGTCGGCGCGGCGGCCAGGCACGTGGTGCCGCGTTTCGGCCCCGGTCCCGTCGTGATCGGCCCCGAGGTGAACGACCTGCAGGCGGCCGCCAGTTCGGCCAGGGCCGCGATAGCCGGGCTGCGGGCGGCGGCCGGCTGGCCGGACGCGCCCCGGCCCGTCCACGCGGAGGACCTGCTGGCCGAGCGGGCCATCGACGGTGACGCCGACGCGAGGGGCCAGCTGATCGAGAACGTCTACGTCCCGCTCGCGGGCACCCCCCTCCTCGACACCCTGGCGACCTATCTGGAACAGGGCACTTCCCTCGAAGCCACGGCCCGGTTACTGTTCGTGCACCCGAACACGGTTCGCTACCGTCTCCGGAAGATCACCGAGCTGACGGGCTACCAGCCGACCGAGGGCCGCTCGGCCTTCACGCTGCAGGTCGGGCTCATTCTCGGCCGTCTGTCCGAGACGGACGTTACGTAGTGGTTTGCCGGTAATCTCCAAGAAACCTCCGTTGTAGGCTTCCTACAAGAGAGTGAACACAAAGTTCGTCAGAATCCCTATCCGTGTAGCGAAGTTCTACAGGGCACGCTGGGGTTCGTGCTCGTACTCGTCGCGCCGGGCCAAGGCGCCCAGACTCCAGGCTTCCTGACCCCGTGGCTTGAGCTACCGGGTCTGGCGGACCGCCTGTCCGCGTGGTCCGACCTGATCGGTCTCGACCTGATCTCCTACGGGACCACCGCGGGAGCGGACGAGATCCGTGACACCGCGGTGGCTCAGCCACTGCTCGTAGCCGCCGGGCTGGCCGTCGCCGAGGTGCTCGGGGCCTCCCCCGACGTCGTCGCCGGGCACAGCGTGGGCGAGCTGACCGCCGCCGCACTGGCCGGGGTGCTGACCCCCGAGCAGTCCCTGACCCTCGTGCGCGAGCGCGGCCTGGCCATGGCCGAGGCCGCCGCGGTCACCGAGACCGGCATGATCGCCGTCCTCGGCGGCGAGGAGGAGGACGTGCTCGCCGCCATCGACAAGCACGGTCTCACCCCCGCCAACGTCAACGGCGCCGGGCAGATCGTCGCGGGCGGCACCCTGGCCCAGATCGAGGAGTTCAAGGCCGACCCGCCCGCCCGCGCCAGGCTGATCGCCCTGTCGGTCGCGGGCGCCTTCCACACCGAGCACATGGCCCCCGCCGTCGACCGTCTGCGTACGGCCGCCGCCGCCATCACCCCGAACGACCCCGCCTTCACGCTGCTGTCCAACGCCGACGGCGCCGCGGTCGCCGGCGGCGCCGAGTTCGTCGAGCGCCTGGTCAACCAGATCGCCAACCCGGTCCGCTGGAACGCCTGCATGACGACCATGGCCGACATGGGCGTCACCACGATGATCGAGCTGACCCCCGGCGGCACCCTGACCGGCCTGGCCAAGCGCGCCCTGCGCGGCGTGAAGGCCGTTCCCCTGAAGACCCCCGACGACCTGGACGCGGCACGAGAGGCCCTCAAGTGAAAGTACGGCAGGGCGCTCCGGGCGCGAAGATCCTGGCACTGGGCCACTACCAGCCGTCCAACGTGGTCACCAACGACGATCTCGCGGCGACCATGGAGACCAACGACGAGTGGATCCAGAGCCGGGTCGGCATCAAGGAGCGCAGGATCGCCCCCGCCTCCGAGTCCGAGATCGACCTCGCCGTACAGGCGGGCGGCAAGGCCCTGGCCACCAGCGGGCTCTCGGCCTCCGACATCGACCTGGTGATCGTCGCCACCTGCACACTCGAGACCCAGATCCCCAACGCCGCCGCCAGGGTCGCCACCCGCCTCGGCATCGAGTCGCCGGGCGCGTTCGACGTGAACACCGCCTGCTCCGGCTTCTGCTACGCCCTGGCCGTCGCCGACGACGCCATCCGCTCGGGCTCGGCGACCAACGTCCTGGTCATCGGCACCGAGAAGCTCTCCCAGTGGATCGACTGGACCGACAGGAGCACCGCGGTGATCTTCGCCGACGGTGCGGGAGCCGCGGTCGTCGGCCCGTCGCAGACCCCGGGCATCGGCCCCGTCGTGTGGGGCAGCGCGGGCGACAAGTCCGAGGCGATCATGATCAAGGACCGCGCCTCCCACCTGACCCAGGAGGGTCAGACGGTGTTCCGCTGGGCCACCACGGCCCTGCACCCGGTGGCCAAGCAGGTCTGCGAGGCCGCCGGAGTCGACCCCGCCGACCTCGCGGCCTTCGTGCCCCACCAGGCCAACCTGCGCATCATCGAAGCCATCGCCCGCAAGATCGGCGCGGAGAACGCCGTCATCGCCAGGGACATCGTCCTGGCGGGCAACACCTCCGCCGCCTCGGTCCCGCTGGCCCTGTCCCGGATGGTCGAGCGCGGCGAGATCCAGTCGGGCGGACTCGCCCTGCTGCTCGGTTTCGGCGCCGGCCTCACCTACGCCGGCCAGGTCGTCGAGATCCCCTAGAGCTTGTACGGCTCCGGCCGTGCAAAACCCAAGAAGACCCAACATCACCACCCAATCCCAAGGAGAACACTCGACATGGCCCTGACCGAGCAGGAGATCCTCGCTGGTATCGGCAAGATCATCAACGAGATCACCGGGATTCCGGCCTCCGAGGTCAGCCCGGAGAAGAGCTTCGTTGACGACCTCGACATCGACTCGCTGTCCATGGTCGAGATCGCCGTCGCCGCCCAGGACGAGTTCGGCGTCGAGATCCCCGACGAGCAGCTCAAGAACCTCAAGACCGTCAAGGACGTCATCGGTTTCATCCAGAACTGAGAAAGGTCTCTGGACACCTACCGGCTTCGGCCCGCGAATCACAAGGAGCGCAAGACAGTGAACACAGACCAGGTACGCGTCGTCGTCACCGGGCTCGGCGCGACCACGCCCCTCGGTGGGAACGTCGCCTCGTCCTGGTCGGCGCTTCTCGCCGGTCAGTCGGGGGTTCGCAACCTCACCGAGGACTGGGTCGACTCAGTCCCGGTGAAGTTCGCAGCCGCGGCCGCCGTGGACCCGACCGAGGTTCTGCCCCGGCCGGAGGCACGGCGGCTGGACCGCGCGGAGCAGTTCGCGCTGGTCGCGGCCCGTGAGGCCTGGGCGCACGCCGCGATCGACAAGGTCGACCCCGAGCGCCTCGGCGTGGTCGTCGGCAGCGGCATCGGCGGCATCACCACGGTCCTGGCCGCCTACGACACCTTCAAGGAGAAGGGCTGGCAGCGGCTGTCGCCCTTCACCGTGCCGATGCTGATGCCCAACGGCGCCGCAGGCTGGATCGGCATCGAGATCGGCGCCCGCGCCGGCGTGCACGCGACCGTGAGCGCCTGCGCCACCGGTGCCGAGTCGATCGGATACGGCATCGAGATGATCCGCTCCGGACGTGCCGACGTGGTGGTCGCGGGCGGCACCGAGGCGGCCATCCACCCGCTGAACATCGGTTCCTTCGCCGCCATGCGCGCGATGTCCACCCGCAACGACGCGCCCCACCTCGCCTCGCGGCCCTGGGACAAGAGCCGTGACGGATTCGTGCTCGGTGAGGGCGCCGGCATCGTGGTGCTGGAGTCCGAGGAGCACGCCCTCGCGCGTGGCGCCAAGATCTACGCGGTGGCGGCGGGCGTCGGTTACTCGGCCGACGCGCACCACATCGCCCAGCCCGAGCCTCTCGGCGCGGGCGTCATGCTGGCCATGCGCCGCGTCCTGGAGAACTCCGGCCTGACCGGTGCCGACATCAAGCACGTCAACGCGCACGCGACCTCGACCCCCGCGGGCGACGTGGTCGAGACGGTGGCGATCAGCGAGGTCATCGGCAACCACCCGCTGGTCACCAGCACCAAGTCGATGACCGGGCACCTGCTCGGCGGCGCCGGTGGCATCGAGTCGGTCTTCACCATCCTGGCGCTGCACGAGCGGATCGCCCCCGCCACGATCAACATCGACGAGCTCGACGAGGGCGTCGAGGTGGACATCGTGCGTGACAAGCCGCGCGCGCTGCCCGACGGCCAGATCGCCGCGATCAACAACTCCTTCGGGTTCGGCGGACACGACGTCGCCGTGGCCTTCACCAGCATCTGACAGGAGCCCGTGATGACTGTGCTCGACAACAGGGTGGTGAACGACGCCTCCGACAAGGAGGCCGCCGATCCCCGCGATCCCCAGGTGCGTCTGGCCGCCCTCCTCGACGAGGGATCGATCAGGCTGATCTCTCCTGTGGACCGCAGCGGGGCGCTGGCGGCGATGGGCCGCGTTGAGGGCGTCCCCGTCGTGGTCTTCGTCAGCGACGCCCGGATGCAGGGCGGCGCGATGGGCAGCCAGGGGTGCGAGCACATCGTGCACGCCTACGACGTCGCGGTCCGCGAGCGGGTCCCGGTCATCGGCGTGTGGCACTCCGGCGGCGCGCGGCTCGCCGAGGGCGCCGAGTCGCTGCACGCGGTCGGCCGTGTCTTCGCCGCCATGACCCGGGCCTCCGGGGTCGTCCCGCAGCTCTCCGTGGTCGTCGGCCCCGCGGCGGGCGGCGCCGCCTACGGCCCCGCGCTGACCGACATCGTGATCCTGGCCGACGAGGGCCGCATCTTCGTCACCGGCCCCGACGTGGTGCGCAGCGTCACCGGCGAGCAGATCGACATGGCCGCCCTCGGCGGCCCCGAGCCGCACAGCAAGCGCAGCGGCGTGGTCCACATCGTCACCAAGACCGAGACCGACGCCTACCTGCAGGCCCGCCGTCTGGCGGTGCTGCTGGGTCACCAGGGCAGGGTCCGCGCCGACCTCGACGAGGTCGACTTCTCCGACCTGCTGCCGGACAACCCCCGCCGCGCCTACGACATCAAGCCGCTGGTCAAGGGTCTCCTGGACGAGCCCGGAGTCGAGCTCCACGCCAAGTGGGCGCCGAACGTCGTCACCACACTCGGCCGTCTCGGCGGCCGGACCGTCGGCGTCGTCGCCAACAACCCGATGCGTCTCGGCGGCTGTCTCGACGCCACCTCGGCGGAGAAGGCCGCACGGTTCGTCCGTATGTGCGATGCCTTCGGCGTGCCGCTGGTCGTGCTGGTCGACGTCCCCGGCTACCTGCCCGGCGTCGGTCAGGAGCACGACGGCGTGGTCCGCCGCGGCGCCAAGCTCCTGCACGCCTTCGCCGAGGCCTCGGTCCCGCGCGTCACCCTGATAACCCGCAAGGCGTACGGCGGCGCCTACATCGCGATGAACTCCCGCTCCCTGGGCGCGACCAAGGTCTTCGGCTGGCCGACCGCCCAGATCGCGGTCATGGGCGCGGTCGCCGCGGTGCGCATCCTGAAGCGGCGCGAACTGGCCGCCGCCCCCGAGGACGAGCGCGCCGCGCTTGAGACCAGGCTCGCCGAGGAGCACGAACTCCTCGCGGGCGGGCTCCAGAGGGCCATCGAGATCGGCGTCATCGACGAGGTCATCAAGCCCGAGGAGACCCGGGGCGCCATCGCCAAGGTCCTCGCCCAGGCGACTCCGGCCCGGGGCGCCCACGGCAACATCCCGCTGTGACCTGATCCCGCCGTCACATCACGCTTCTGCGACGCCCCCGCGCGGCTCACGCCGCCGGGGGCGTCGTGCTTTCCCGCGGTTCCGGGACGACCTGCGGCGGCGGCCCCGGACGGCGCCGCGCCCGCGCAGGACCTCACCCCGGGAGGGAGCGCGGGCGGGTGCTCCGCCGCCCGTTCGGGGAAGCGCTCTCCGGGGGCGAAGCCGTAAGGGGAGGGGGCGCCGGGGCGGTCACCGTCCGTGACGGGCCGCCGGGTCACACCGCGGCGTGCAGCCAGCGGACCGGGGCGCCCTCGCCCGCGTAGCGGAAGGACTCAAGCTCGGCGTCCCACTGTTTGCCGAGCATGCGATCCAGCTCCTCCTCAAGGACCACCCTGCCCTGGCGGGCCATCAGCATGGCCGAGCGCAGCCGGTCCTCGGGGATCAGGATGTCGCCCGCGGCCCCGATCACCGCCGTGAAGGCGCCGAGTGAGGGGGTATAGGCATTGCGTGACCCGTCGGCGCCTGGTGTGGCGTCCTCCGTGATCTCGAAGCGGATCCGTTGCCAGCCCATCAAGGACGAGGTGATGGCCGCCGCGGTTCCCGGCCGCCCCTCCCACTCGGCCTGGGCGCGCACGTGACCGGGCGCGGCGGGCTGTGGAGTCCAGGTCAGGTCTACGGGCACGCCAAGAACACCCGCGACCGCCCATTCGATATGAGGGCACAGCGCAGGCTGAGCTGAGTGGACGTAGAGCACGCCACGAGCAGACACCGGACCTCCCGTTTCGTACGAGGTGCGCCTTCCCCAACGGCCTCGCCAGGATGATCACAAGTGACTGAAGGAAGACTACCGTCGGTTGTGACGCCGCACCAGAGGGGGGTCATACCGAGATGTTGCGACACGCAGACGCGTCTGCGGCATCCTCTGAAAGGAAAACACCCATCGACCTGGTGATCAACCCTGGAGTACCGGATGGACGCCGACATCACACGTGTGGAGCCCGTCGCGGGAGTGATCTCCCTGATCAGGCCCGGCCAGTTGCTCACCGACGCCCTCGGCGCGGAGGCCGCCGAGCGGTGGACGATCGCGGTCGCCGAGACCGACGGAGTCTTCCGTGTACGACTCTCGCCCGGCGTGGACGTGTGCGAACTGGCGGCCACGCTACGTGACCAAGGTCACAGTGCGTCACCCAACCACGTGCTGGTCGGCCAGCCCCTCTTCTTCGGCGGCCCCGCCTCACGCCCCTTCCCCGTCGACCCCGTCCCCGCGCCGGGAGGAACCCCGGGGAGCGGGGTGACCGTCGCGGTCGCCGACACCGGTCTCGCCCCGCATCCCTGGTGGCGGGAGCGGACCTGGTTCGGGGAGGGACGGCAGGAGACCGAGGCCCCCGACACCGACCGCGACGGCCTGCTGGACCCCCAGGCGGGGCACGGCACCTTCGTCACCGGCCTGGTGCTGCGCTCGGCCCCCGGGGCACGGGTGCGCCCGCTGCGGGTGCTGGACGGCCGAGGTCTGGGGGACGAGGCGGCGCTGCTGCGCGTCCTGGGCAGGCTCGCGAACGATCCGCCGCAGGTGCTCAACCTCTCCCTCGGCTGCCACACCTTCGACGACAGGCCCTCCCCGCTGGTCGAGACCGCGCTGGCCGGGCTGTCCTCGACCGCCGTCGTCGCCTGCGCGGGCAACACGGCCTCGACCCGCCCGTTCTGGCCCGCCGCCCTGCCCGGGGTGGTCGCGGTGGGCGCGCTCGACGCGGCCGAGCAGGCCAGGGCGCCGTTCTCCGCGCACGGCCCGTGGGTGGACGCCTGGACACGCGGCGAGTGGCTGCGCAGCGCCTTCCTGTCCCATGGAGCGTTCCGCGGCTACGCCGGATGGAGCGGGACCTCCTTCGCCGCGGCCGTGGTCAGTGGAGCGATCGCCGCCGCGATCGGGGAGCGCACCCCGAAGGAGGCGGCGGCCCACGTTCTCGATCCCGCCCGCAACCGGCAAATTCCGGATCTGGGGGTTGTCGTGCCCACACCAAGGTAAAGTCTCACGCAAGGTCTTCACGCGAACACGGAGTGTGTTCGCCGTGGTCTCGGAGGCGCCGGTGAGTGACCAGCAGACGATCGACGCCGCGCTGGCAGGCGACCAGGCCGCGTGGGACGCGCTGGTGACCCGCTTCTCCGGCAGGCTCTGGTCGGTGGCCCGTGCCCACGGCCTGAGCGCGGCGGACGCCGCGGACGTGGTGCAGGGCACGTGGCTGCGGCTGGTCGAGAGCCTGCACACCATACGCGACCCCGAGCGGATCGGCTCGTGGCTGCTCACCACGGCCAGACGTGAGGCCTCTCTCCTGAGCAGGCGCACCCGGGGCGAACGGCTCGTCGCCGACCCCGCCGCCGCCGAGCGGGCCGAGCCCGGCCCCGCGCGGGCCGACCACGCCGTCCATCCCGATCCGGCGTTGACCGTGCTCTCCGCCGACGAAGGCCGCCGGCTGTGGCGCACCGTCGAGACGATGCACGAGCCCTGCCGTTCGCTGCTCCTGCTGATGGCCACCGCGCCGGACGCGGGGGTCCACCAGCTCGCCGTACGGCTGGGCATGCCCAGCGGCAGCTACGGCCCCACCAGAGGGCGCTGTCTGAACCGGCTACGCACCATGCTCACCGCCCAGGAGGCGCAACCGTGACCACCCGCCATCCCCCCGCGATCGACGACGAGTCCCTGGTCGCGGCGCTCCGCCTGGCCGCGGGCAAGGATCCCGTCCCGGCACACGTCCTCTCGGCGTCCAGGGCGGCCTTCGGCCTTCGGGTGCCCGGCGCCTCGACCGCGGTCCCGGTGTCCACGCCCGCCCCGGCCGGCGTGCGGTCCGCCGAGGGGGCACGGCTGCTGCGCTTCAGCGTCGCCGGTCTCGTCGTCGAGCTGGAGATCGTCCCCGTCGACGGTCTGGTCGACCTGGCGGGACAGGTCTCCCCCCTCCCCGAGGCCGGCACGACGGTCGAGGTGCGCACCCCCCATCTCACCGCGTCGCGTGAGCTGTCCGCGACGGGCCAGTTCGCCGTCACCGGGCTGCCGCCCGGCTGGTTCAGCGTGGTGTGCAGGCGTCCCGGCCACGGCCCGGTCGTCACCAGCTGGACCCGGATCCGTCCCTAGGTGGTGCCGGACGAGGCGGTCGCCGCCGCGGAGCTGGCTCTGGAGACGTCCGGCAGTGACCCCGCGCGAGCCGGAGAGCTGGCACGTGAGGTGCTGCGCTCGGCGACGGTCCCCGACGAGGCCGCCACGATCGCCCATCGGGCTCTGGCTCTGGCCGCCAGGGAGCTGGGAGACCTCCCGCTGGCCGAGAGCCATCTGAGCAGGGCCGTCGGCATCGCGCTGGCGGCGGGGCTGCGGCACAGGGCCGCCCAGGCCCGTCTCTCCCTGGTCCACGTCAACGCCGAGCTCGGCCGTCCCACACAGGCCCTCACCGTCGCCGCCGCGGCCGAGCCGTACCTCAGGCCGGTCGAGGTGGCCAAGCTCGGGGTCCATCGGGCGGTGGCCCTGGCCAGACTCGGCCGTTACGCCGAGGCCGCCGACCAGTGTGACCGGGCCGTCGGCCTGCTGGAGGAGGACCCCAGGTTCCTCGCGGGGGCGCTGTTGAACCGGGGACTGGCGCGGGTCTTTCTTGGAGAGTTCGAGGCGGCGGAGTCCGACCTGGCCCACTGCGCCGAGCTGGCCGGCCGGGCCGGTCTTGACCATGTGGTCGCCCTCGCCGAGGGGAACCTGCCCTTCCTCGCCGCGCGGCGCGGCGATCTGCCCGCCGCCTTCGCCGCCTACCGGCGCGCGGAGGACAGCCTGTTCGGCTATCCGGAGCGGCTGGCCACGATGCGTTGCGACCTGGCCGAGGCACTGGTCGCCGCCCATCTGCCGGGCGAGGCGCGGGTACTGCTCGACCTGGCGGTGCCCGAACTCACCGCGGCGGGCGCGCAGGGCGCCCTGGCCGAGGCCCTTCTGCTGCTGGCCAGGGCCGAGTTGCGCACGGGTGAGCCGCACCGCGCCCTGCAGACCGCCGAGCGCGCGGGTGCCGCCCTGACCGCGCAGGAACGCGCCGCCCTGGTGCCGCTCACGACGGAGATCGCCCTGAGGGCCCGGCTGGCTCTCGGCTCACCGACCCGGGAGTCGCTCACCGAGTTGCTCTCCTGTGCCGATGACCTCGACGAGGCCGGGCACGCGGAGGTCGCCGGGGAGCTGAGGCTCACCGCCGCCGAGGTCGCGCTGCTGGTCGGCGACCGCGCGGTCGCCGACGGCCAGCTCGACCGGCTCGCCCGTGGTCCCGGGGTGGTCTCCCGGCACGCCTCGGCGCTGACACGGGAGCTCGCCGGAGACAGGCGCGGGGCGTTCGCAGAGGTCAGGGCCGGCCTGTCCGAGGTCGCCGCCCGTACGGCCACCGCGGAGGACCCTCGGGTCCGTGCCCACGCGGCCAAGGCCGGTGAACCGCTGGCCGGATTCGGGCTCACACTGGCCCTGCGCACCGGGCGGGGCCGTACGCTCCTGGCCTGGGCCGAGCGGTGGCGGGCCGTCGCGGGTGGGTCTGGACGGTCGCGGGTCCCCGGCGTCGGGGAGCTCCGGGCGGCGCTCGGTGACGCGGTCCTGGTCGAGTTCGCCAGGAACGGCGACGAACTGGTCGCCGTCGCGGTCTCGCCCGAGCGGGTCTCGCTACGCCGTCTCGGCTCCTTCTCCGCCGTGGCGGAGGCCGTTGTGCGGCTCAGGTACGGCCTGCGCAGGGCTCATCTGCGCGATGGGCGGGCGGCCGGCGTCGCCGGGGAGGCGGCCCTGCTCGAACGTCTGCTGTTCGATCCCCTGTCGGGGATCCTGGGTGACAGGGCACTGGTGGTCGTGCCGACCGGGGCGCTGCACACCCTGCCGTGGCCGGTCCTGCCGTCGAACTCCGGGCGCCGGGTCTCGGTGGCCTCCTCGGCCGCTGCCTGGCTGGCCGGCGGGCGGGTGCGGGCCACGGGGGCGGGGAGGGTCGTGGTGGCCGCCGGGCCGGGGCTGCGGCACGCCGAGGCGGAGGCGGAGATGGTCGCCGCCCGTCATCCCGGTGCCGAGCGGATCGCGGCGCTGCGTCCCGAGGTGGTCACGGCGCTGCCCGGGACCGAGGTCGCGCACCTGGCCGCGCACGGCATGTTCTGCTCCCGCAGCCCGCTGCTGTCCGGCATCGATCTTGAGGACGGCAGGTTGATGGCCTACGACCTGCTTCGGCTGCGCGTTCCGCCCAGGTTGGTCGTGCTTTCGGCGTGTGACGCCGGGATGGCCCATGCCCCCGCGGACGGAGCTCCGCTGGGGCTGGCGGGTGCCTTCCTGTCGCTGGGGACGCAGTGCGTGGTGGCCAGCCTGGTACCGGTACGCGACGAGGAGACCCTCGACCTGATGACGGTCTTCCACGAACTGCTGGCCGCAGGCCACTGCCCCGCCCAGGCGCTCGCCACGGCGAATGCGAAGACGGGGGTGGCCGGTTTCGTCTGCCTGGGGTACGGCGATCAGCCGGTGGCGACGGGCCGTGCGGGGTCGGCGACCCAGTTGGACCAGGAGCCGACGTAGAGGGCTGCCGGGATGCCCGCGACGTCGAGCGCCAGCACCTCGTGGGCGGCCGTCACGCCTGACCCGCAGTAGGCGCCGACCCGCACGCCGGGGACCGCGCCGAGTGTGTTGAACCGCTCGCGCAGGAAGTCGGGCAGGTGGAAACGCCCGGAGGGGTCGACGTTCTCTCCGGTGGGGGCGCTGACCGCGCCGGGGATGTGCCCCGCGACGGGGTCGATCGGCTCGACCTCTCCCCGGTAGCGCTCCGCGGCGCGGGCGTCCAGCAGAACGCCGTCCTTGGCGAGCTCGGCGGCCTGGTCCGCGTCGAGCACGGGCATCCCGCCGGGGTCGGCGGTGAAGTCGCCCTGAGCTGTCTCCTGGTCGCCCTCGGCGAGAGGCAGCCCCTCGGCGGTCCACCCGCGCAGGCCTCCGTCCAGGACCCGGACGTCCGGGTGGCCGAAGTGGCGCAGCGTCCACCAGGCCCGGGCGGCGGCGGTCGAGTCGGCCTCGTCGTAGACCACGACCGTACGGGAGCCGGAGACGCCCAGGCGGCGCATGGCCTCCTGGAAGTGCTCGGCGGAGGGCAGCGGGTGACGGCCCCCCTCCCCCGCGGGGGCGGCGAGGTCGGCGTTCAGGTCACAGAAGACGGCGCCGGGGATGTGCCCCTCGCGGTAGGAGTCGACCCCCGGCGGACCGCCCAGCTTCCAGCGGACGTCCAGGATCGTCGCCCCGGTCAGGGCGGACAGCTCGGACGGGGTGATCAGCGGGCTCATCGGGTGCTTACCTCCAGCAAGGGAACATGCTGCTCCGCGGTGGTCAGGGAGCCGTGGACGCCGACGAACGACGACTCGAACGGCTCCCTGACCGAGGCGATGATCGCGCAGTCGGTGTACGGCACGGCCAGGACGTCGCCGATCCTGAGCAGCCAGTCCGGCCGCACCTGGGGCCCGAACCAGCCTGACTCGACGGCTTCCTGCCGGGAGACGACCCACGCCCTGCCCGCCAGGAGCTCACGCCAGGTGCTGAGCACGGCCTGTGTGGCGCCTGGGACGGTGTAGATGTGCCTGACCCGGGTGTCGCCGCCGAGCAGGGCCACGCCCTCGCGCAGCGCGGCGCAGCGTTCCTCCGGGCCGTCCAGGTCGATCAGCTCGGTGACGTTGACCATGCCGTGGTCGGCGGTGACGTACATCGCGGCCCCCTGCGGGAGGATTCCCGCGAGCCGTTCGGCGAGTTGGTCGACGGTGGCGAGCCGGTCGAGCCACTGCGGGGAGCCCCAGCCGAACCGGTGGCCCGCGGCGTCGAGGTCGCCGTAGTAGACCGTCACGTGGGAGCGGGGGCGGGCCAGGGCCACGCGCGCGCCCTCGACCCGGTCGTCGAGCGTGTCGGCTCCGAAGAAGTCCGTGCCCCGGTAGACGGCCCGGTTGAACGCGGTCGGCCCGAACTCGGACGGGGCGACGTAGCTCACGGAGACGCCGGCCGCCGCGGCGCGTTCGAAGACGGTCGGGGTCGGCTGCCACTCGTCGGGCGGGACCGTCGGGCCCGCCGAGGTCCAGCGCAGGCAGTTGAGCAGGTGGCCCGTGCCGGGCATGGCGAGCTGGTAGCCGAGCATGCCGTGCTCGCCCGGCGGCAGACCGGTGCCCAGCGTGCCGAGGCTGGTCGCGGTGGTCGCGGGGAAGCCCGCGGTGAGCACCCTGGCCCGTCTCGCGGACAGGAACGGGGCCGCCTCGGGGTGGGCGTCGAGCAGTTCGGCGCCCAGGCCGTCGACGAGGAATATCAGGACGTGCCGGGCGGCTTCGAGCCCCAGCGGGTTGCCATGGCCCTCCACCCCGAGCACGGCCAGCAGTGAGCGGGACAGGTCGGCCAGGGAGGCCGTTCCGTACGCCGGGAGCAGCGGGGCTGTCATGAGGCGACGTGGGCGGTCGCCTCGGAGAGCGCCTTGGCGAAGGCCAGCACGTGTGAGACGGCCTCGGGACCGTCGGCCGCCTCGCTCACCCTCAGGGACAGGTCGTCGGCCGTGATGGCGCCGGTGTATCCGTGGTCGGCCTCGCAGTTCTCGTCGCCGCAGGTCGCGGGCTCGAGGTCCACGTGGGAGATGGCCCCCCAGCCGATGGTGAGGGTGACCTCGTTCGGCGGCACGCCCGGCACGTACGAGGCCGGGTCGGGGACGACCCTGGTCACGGCGACCGACTGGATCCTGCTCAGCCGCACGGCCTCGGTGGTCGTCGAGGCGTGTGAGACCGAGACCCCCTCGACCGGTGAGTGCTCGTCGGTGTGGCAGACCAGCAGGCGGGTGGGGGTGAGCACCAGGACGGTGACGTGTCTGCGCACCTCCATGGCCGGGTCGAAGGTGGCCTCGTGGTGCACCACGTAGGCGCTCACCTGCTCCTTGCCCAGGGCGGAGTCGACCGCGTCGGCGACCAGGTCGGGATAATAGCCGCTGCGATCGATTGCCTCGCGCAGACCGGCGGCCGAGAGTCGGGTTTCCCTCATGGGTCCATCCTGCCCTGTCCCGGGTGGCGCTTTCACCTGGAGCCCGTGAGGTTCGGCCATCGGCGAAAAGACGCTCCCCGCGAAATGCGGTTTCCCTGAAGTGGCTAAGCGGTTAATTCGGTTTTTGGCGTTAATTGCATTGGTAAGGCGGTGGCGGGGTTTTCGTCACCACCCACGCCCCGCCCAGCCGAGACGGCGCGGCCCCGCGTCCACCCGCGGTCCGTGCTGACTGCTCAGTACGGCGCGCGCCCCGAGAACGATCACCTCCGACTCCCCGACCAGCACCGGATCGAGGTCGAGCCTCGACACCTCGGGAAGGTCGTCGGCCAGCCGCCCGACCCGGACCAACAGCTCCTCAAGCGCCTCGACCGCGACCGGCGGGTAGCCGTACTCGCCGAACAGCAGCGGGGCCGCGTGTGGCGACCTGACCAGCGCCGCGGCGTCCTGCGAGGTCAGCGGCGCCAGGCGGTAGGCCTCGTCGCGCAGCAGGCGCGCGGTGACCTCGCCGAGCCCGAAGGAGACGACGGCGCCGAAGGCGGAGTCCTCGATGACGCTGACCACGGTCGGCACCGCGGGCTGCGGGACCATCCGCTGCACCGCGAGCACCGCGCCCCGGCCGAGTTGTTCCTTCAGCCCCGCGAAGGCCTCGCGCACCCCGTCCGGACCGGTCAGGCCGAGCCGTACGGTCCCCGCGCGTTTGGCCGCCTCCGGATCGGCCGCCTTCAGCACCACCGGCCAGCCGAGCCGTTCGGCCGCCTCGACGGCCTCCTCGGGGGAGTCGGCCACCTCCGCGGGCCACACCGTCAGCCCGTAGCAGGCCAGCAGTTCGAAGGGGTCGATCTCGACGTCCTCCTCCGGCCCCTCGCCGTTCCCGGCCCGCTCCAGCCTGGACAGCACCAGCCGTCGTGCGGCGGCGGTGTCGACGCCCTCGATCTCCTCGGGTACGCCCGGGGACCGTTTGCGCCAGCGGGCGTGCCGTACGGCGTGGGCCAGGGCGCGGACCGCCTCCTCGGGAGCGGCGTAGGACGGGATCGAGCCCCGTTCGGGCACCGCGCCGGTCCGCAGCCCCGGCGGCACGCCGACCCTGCCCTCGAAGGTGGCCAGCACCGGCTTGCCGCAGTCGCGGGAGACCCTGAGCAGTTCGGCCGCGACCTCGTCCGCCGGGCCGGGGATCGGCGGCATGTAGACGACGACGACCGCGTCCACGTCCTGGAGCACCGAGGTCAGCGCGGCGCCGAACTCGGCCGCCCCCGCCCTGGCGCCGAGGTTGACCGGCGGCGCCGGGTCGAGCCCGGCCCGCACGCAGGCGTCCGCGGCGAGCAGCGCGAGCGCGTCGGAGTTGCTGACCAGGCCGACCCTCGACCCCTTGGGCAGCGGCTGGTAGGCCAGCAGCTGCGCGACGTCGAACTGCTGGATCAGGTCGTCGACCCGGATCACCCCGGCCTGCTCGAACAGCGAGCTGAGCGCGGTGTCCGGCAGGCCGAGCACCGGCGCCGCGTGGCCCCTGGGCACGTTCTGGGTGGTGCCGCCGCTCTTGACGACCACGATCGGCTTGCGCCTGGAGATGCGCCGTGCCAGGCGGGCGAACTTGCGGGGGTTTCCCAGGGACTCCAGGTAGAGCAGGATCACATCGGTCCTGGGGTCCTCCTCCCAGTACTGCAGCAGGTCGTTGCCGGAGACGTCGGCCCGGTTGCCCGCCGAGACGAACGAGGAGATGCCCATGCCCCGCTGGGCGACCCGCTGCAGCAGCGCGGTGCCCAGGGCGCCGGACTGGCTGAAGAAGCCGACCCTGCCGTGGCCGGGGACGGTCGCGGCCAGCGTGGCGTTCAGCCTGATCGCGGGGTCGGTGTTGGCGATGCCCAGGCAGTTGGGGCCGACGACGCGCAGGCCGTACGCGCGGGCGATGCGGACCAGTTCGTCCTGCCGCTCCCTTCCCTCCGGGCCGGTCTCGCCGAACCCCGAGGAGACCACGACCAGCCCGCGCACCCCCTTCTCCGCGCACTCCTTGACCACCTCGATCACCCCGTCCGCCGGTACGGCCAGCACCGCGAGGTCCACCTCGCCGTCGATGGCCGTCACGCTCGGGTAGGCGCGCACCCCGGCCACCGCCCGCGCCTGGCGGTGCACCGGGTAGACGGGGCCGGTGAAGTCGGCGGCGAGCAGGTTGCGCAGCACGGTCTGGCCCACGCCGCCCGGTTCCCTGCCCGCGCCGACGACCGCGATCGACCCCGGCGAGAGCAGTCGCTCGATGGAGCGGGACTCGGCCCGGTGCTCACGTGAGGCGGTCACCTCCTGGGAGGTCTCGGTCGGGGTCAGGTCGAGGATCATCCGTACGACGCCGTCGGCGAAACGGCTCTGCGCGGTGTATCCGGCCTGCTGGAGCACGGCCGTCATCTTGCGGTTGGCGGGCAGCACGTCGGCGACGAAGCGGGTGATGCCCCGTTCCCTGGCCGTCTCCGCCAGGTGTTCGAGCAGCACCGAGGCCACTCCGCGTCCCTGGTGGGCGTCCTCGACGAGGAAGGCGACCTCCGCCTCCCCGGGATCGATCCGGTCGTAGCGGATCACCGCCACCATGTCGGCGCCGATCGTCGCGATGAGCGCGACACGGTCGACGTAGTCGACGTTGGTGAACCGGGTGACCTCACGCTCGGAAAGACGGGGTCTGGGGCCGAAGAAACGGAAGTAGATCGACTCCTCGGAGAGCCGGGAGTAGAACGAGCGGAGCCGGTCCGCGTCGGCGGGCCTGATCGGTCGTACATGGGCGGTACCGCCGTCGGAAAGGACGACGTCCGCCTCCCAGTGAGCGGGATACTGAGCAGCCTCCACAGTCCTGAGAGTAAACGTCAGACGCGTAAGCCGGATCAGCAGGGCGGTTCGTACCCTGTTCACGCAACGCTTGTGCATCGACTATGGCGCGCTATCCGGTCCGGACCCCATACCCTGGCCGGAAGCTGTTAAGTTTTTCGCGGCTAGAGGCACGTCAGCATCGAAGGCAGCAAGGCGGTGACATCATGACGCGGGTGGTCGTGGTGGGCGATCTGATGACCGATGCGGTCGCACGCGCTCGCTACCCATTGGCACGAGCCAGCGACACCCCGGCGATCGTCACCATGCACGGCGGCGGCTCCGGGGCCAACATAGCCTCCTGGCTCGCGGTCGAGGGGGCGGAGGTGGCCTTCATCGGGCGCAGGGGCGCCGACATCACCGGCCGTAACCGCGACATGGAACTGATGGGCTACGGGGTCGACGCCCGCCTTGTCATGGACCCCGAACGGCCTACCGGAACCTGCGTCGTGCTCGTCACCCACAAGGGCGAGCGCACCATGCTGTCCGACCCGGGTGCCAACGCCGCCCTCTCGCCGGAGGACCTGCCCCGCGACCTGTTCACCCAGGGCGCTCACCTGCACCTGTCCGGTTACACCCTGATCAACGAGGGTTCCCGTGAGGCCGGTCTCGCCGCCCTGGAGATGGCCCGCCGCTCCGGGATGTCGGTCTCGGTCGACTGCTCCTCCTCCGCCCCGCTGGAGCGGACCGGCGCCGAGCCGTTCCTCGAATGGACGCAGAACGTCAAGCTGCTCTTCGCCAACGCCGACCAGGCCAAGGTCCTGACGGGCCGTGACGACCCCGCCGCCGCCGCCAAGGTGCTGACCGCCTGGTTCCCGCAGGTCGTCGTCAAGCTCAGCGACGAGGGCGCGCTGTGGTACACCAACGGCCGCGCTGAGCCTGTCCAGGTGCCCGCCGAGGCCGTCGAGCGCGTGGTCGACGGGACCGGCGCCGGTGACGCCTTCACCGCCGGATTCCTGCCCGCCTGGCTGGAGAACAAGCCGCCCGCCGAGTCTCTCGCCGCCGGCTGCCGCCTGGCTGCCAAGGCCATCTCCCACCTGGGCGCCCGGCCCCGCCTCTGACCGCTCCTTCTCGGGGTACGGCCCGGCACGGGCCGTACCCCTGTTCGTCTACGCCGTGACCGCGAGGGTGAGCGGAAGCACCGCGGGGGCCCCGGCGTGGCGGAGCATGGCCGCGGCCAGGGTCAGGGTCCAGCCGGTGTCGAGACGGTCGTCGACCAGCAGCACCGGCCCGCCCGTCCGCGCGACGGCCTCGGTCAGCGCTGAGGGCATGGCCAGCGTGGCACGGACCGCCTGGACCCGCTGGGCGCTGTTGAACTGGCGGCCGGGAGCCCCTCGGCGGTATCCCAGCTCTCCCAGGTAGGGCAGGCGCCCCACCTGGGCCAGCCGCTCGGCCAGGCTCCCGACGAGCCGGGGGCGGCTCGTGGAGGGGATCGCGACGACCGCGGCCGGGCGGTGCCGCCACTCCCAGTGGGACAGCACCGTGACCACGGCGGCGAAGACGTCGTCGGGGATCGGGCCGTCGGGGGCGCCGTCGGCCAGCAGCCCGCGCAGCCTGTTGCCCCAGCCGATGTCGGTCAGCCTGCCCAGCGCCCTGCCCGGTTCGGCTCCCAGCTCGGGTTTGATGCGCCCCTTGAGGTCGCTCAGCCCGCTCGGCCACTGCTTGCGCGCCTCGATCTCTACTCCGGGGCGGTTCAGGCTCTCCGCCGCCCGCTCGACCGCCCGCGCGTCGACCTCGGGCGAGCGGTGCGCGCCGGTGCAGTTGTCGCAGCGTCCGCACGGCGTGGCGGTCTCGTCGTCGAGCCGTCGCCTCAGGAACCACTCACGGCACTCGGTGGTCTCCAGGTAGTCGAGCATGGCCCGCTGCTCGGCCTCGCGTTCGGCCGCCACACGGGCGTAGCGGCCCGCGTCGTAGGCCCACTCCTCGCCCGTCGCCTCCCAGCCCCCCTTGACCCTGCGCACCGCGCCGTCCACGTCGAGGACCTTGAGCATCGTCTCCAGCCTGCTGCGGCTGAGATCGACCCGGTTCTCCAGGGCCGCGGTCGACAGCGTCCCGCCCTCCGACAGGGCGTCGAGCACGGCCCTGACCACGGGCTCGGGAGGAAAGGCCAGCGAGGCGAAGTAGGCCCAGATCTCCCGGTCCTCGGCGCCGGGGAGCAGGATCACCTCGGCGCGCTCGACCCCGCGACCGGCCCTGCCGACCTGCTGGTAGTAGGCGACCGGGGACTGCGGCGCGCCGACGTGGACGACGAAGCCGAGGTCGGGCTTGTCGTAGCCCATGCCGAGGGCCGAGGTCGCGACCAGCGCCTTGACCTTGTTGTCGAGCAGGGCCTGCTCGGCGGCGAGCCGTTCCGCCTGCTCGGTCTGTCCCGAGTAGGACAGCACCTCGTGCCCCTGCTCGCGCAGGTAGGCCGCGACCTCCTGGGCGGCGGCGACGGTGAGGGTGTAGACGATGCCGGAGCCGGGCAGCTCGTGCAGCGTCTGGGCGAGCCAGGCCAGGCGCTGCTCCGGGCCGCGCAGCCGTACGACGCTCAGGTGGAGGCTCTCACGTTCGAGGGCGCCGCGCAGGACGAGGGTCTCGCCGCCGGAGTGCGCGTCGTCGGCGCTGAGCTGCTCGGCGACGTCGTGGGTCACCCTGGCGTTGGCCGTCGCCGTCGTCGCCAGGACCGGCACGCCCTCGGGCAGCTCCTGGAACAGCGTGCGCAGCCTGCGGTAGTCGGGCCTGAAGTCGTGGCCCCAGTCGGAGATGCAGTGTGCCTCGTCCACGACGACCAGGCCCGCGCTCTCGGCCAGCTCGGGCAGGACCCGGTCGCGGAACTCGGGGTTGTTGAGCCGTTCCGGGCTGACCAGGAGCACGTCGACCAGGCCCTCGGCGACCTGCCCGTAGATCTGCTCCCACTCCTCGGGGTTGGCGGAGTTGACGGTGACCGCGTTGATCCCGGCCCGCTCCGCGGCGGCGATCTGGTTGCGCATCAGGGCCAGCAGGGGGGAGACGATGACCGTGGGGCCCTCGCCGAGCTCACGCAGGAGCGCGGTCGCGATGAAGTAGACCGCTGACTTGCCCCAGCCCGTCCGCTGCACCACGAGCACCCGGCGCCGGTCCACGACCAGCGCCTTGATGGCCTCCCACTGGTCCTCACGCAGCCGGGCGTGCTCACCGGCAAGGGCCCGCAGCCGCTCCTCGGCCTCTTCACGCAGCATCTGCTCTTCGCTCACCGGCCTATTGGTACCAGGTCGGGGTGACCGTTTCACTCCGCCCGCCCTTACCGGCGAAGCGAGCATTCGGAGCGTCCTTCTCCTTTCCCCACGGAGCGGCCTCCGTCTCCGTTCAACGGGCCGACCTGGTTCCACGTCGTGGTTTGATGCATCTCAGCTATGGACGTCACAACGTGGTACCTCGAACAGACCTCGCGCTCGGACCTGCTCCCCGCCGGACGGCCCGCGATCGAGGTCGGCATCGTGCGCGCCGAGGTCGTCTCCCCCGAGTTCAGCAGGTTCCTCTACACGGCCGTCGGAGGCGACTGGCAGTGGACGGACAGGCTGCGCTGGACCTGGCGGGAGTGGGAGGACCTGCTCGGGGGCGGCGTGGAGACCTGGGTCGCCTACCACAGGGGCACCCCCGCGGGCTACGCCGAACTCACGCCCGGCCGGGACGCGTCAGTCGAGATCACCTGTTTCGGCCTCATGTCCTGGGCGGCGGGCAGAGGGCTCGGCGGTCGTCTCCTCGAGGTCGGCACGGCCCGCGCCTGGGACTTCGCCGACCGTCACGAGGACCGCGAGCCGACCCGGCGGGTGTGGCTGCACACCTGTTCCCTCGACGGCCCGCACGCCCTGGCCAACTACCGGGCACGGGGTTTCCGTGTCTACGACGTCAGACATGGCGCTCCCGGGGACGAGGACGAGGGGGCCACCCCCGGTCCCTGGCCCGGAGCGGGTCCCCGCTCCCCCACGGCCGAGGGCCCGCGAGGCGGCGACCGCCGGGAGTGTCGGCCACGGTGAGTATGGTGGCGAGACCCCACACGATGTACGGTCACGTCGATCGGGACGAAGCCCCCGATGCCCGCCGGCGACCGCCGGCGACCGGTCCCGCCACCACCGAGGAGGCGCCTTCATGATCTCGCCCCCCACGCGGGCGGCAGGGGCGTGTCACCGCACTCCGCGAGGTGCCGCCCGGCGGCTGGCCCGTCACGGGCGCGCAGGACGGCCGCGCCCCGGCACGCAGGCCTGAACCGGCCACCCGTCACACCACGAGGACTAAAAGGAGGATGCGCTCTCCCTCGGCAGAAAACCGAGGCGCCCGCGCAGGAAAAACAGATGGCCCGACGGACGACCACACCCCCGACCGACGGTGACTTCGAGGAGCGGATCGTCGACATCGACGTCTCCGCCGAGATGCGCACCAGCTTCCTTGAGTACGCCTACTCGGTCATCTACCAGCGTGCGCTGCCGGACGCCAGGGACGGCCTCAAGCCGGTCCAGCGCCGCATCCTCTACTCCATGAGCGAGATGGGCCTGCGCCCTGACCGCGGGCACGTGAAGTCGTCGCGGGTCGTCGGTGACGTGATGGGCAAGCTGCACCCGCACGGCGACAGCGCCATCTACGACGCGCTGGTCCGTATGGCGCAGCCGTTCTCGATGCGACTGCCCCTGGTCGACGGGCACGGCAACTTCGGCTCCCCCGACGACCTGCCCGCCGCGATGCGTTACACCGAGGCGAGACTGGCCGCCGCGGCCATGTCGATGGTGCAGTCGATCGACGAGGACACCGTCGACTTCAAGCCCAACTACGACGGGCAGGAGACCGAGCCGACGGTCATGCCCTCGGCGTTCCCGAACCTGCTGGTCAACGGCGCCACCGGCATCGCGGTCGGCATGGCGACCAACATGGCGCCGCACAACCTGGTCGAGGTCGTCGCCGCCGCCCGCCACCTGATCAAGAAGCCGGACGCGACGCTCGACGACCTGATGCGTTTCGTCCCCGGCCCCGACCTGCCGACCGGCGGCACGATCATCGGCCTGGACGGCATCCGCGACGCCTACGCCAAGGGCCGCGGCACCTTCAGGATGCGCGCCAAGTGCACCGTCGAGCAGGTCAGCCCCAGGCGCAAGGGCATCGTCGTCACCGAACTGCCCTTCAACGTCGGCCCCGAGCGGGTGGTCACCAAGATCAAGGAGCTGGTCACCGCCAAGAAGCTCCAGGGCATCTCCGATCTGAAGGACCTCAGCGACCGGCACAAGGGCCTGCGCCTGGTCATCGAGATCAAGAACGGCTTCATCCCCGAGGCCGTGCTTGAGGAGCTGTACCGGCTGACGCCGATGGAGGAGACCTTCGGCATCAACAACGTGGCGCTGGTCGACGGCGAGCCGCGCACGCTGGGCCTGCGCGAGCTGCTCCAGGTCTACGTCGACCACCGCATCGACGTCACCAGGCGCCGCTCCCTGTACCGCAGGCGCAAGCGGGAGGAGCGCCTGCACCTCGTCGAGGGCCTGATCATCGCCCTGCTCGACATCGACCGGGTCATCCAGGTCATCCGTTCCTCCGACGACTCCGGCCAGGCCCGCCAGCGGCTGATCGAGTCCTTCGCGCTGTCGGAGACCCAGGCCGTCTACATCCTGGACACCCCGCTGCGCCGCCTGACGCGCTTCGACAAGCTGGAGCTCGACCGGGAGAAGGCGACCCTGGAGGCGGAGATCGCCGAGCTGAGCGAGATCCTCGCCTCTGAGACCAAACTCCGCAAGGTCGTCTCCGACGAGCTGGCGCAGGTCGCCAAGACCTTCGGCACGCCGCGCCGTACGGTTCTGCTGGAGTCCTCCGGCGTCGCCAGGAACGTCTCGGTGCCGCTTGAGGTCGCCGACGATCCGTGCCTGGTGCTGTTCTCCTCGACCGGCCTGCTGGCCCGTACGGCCGACGCCTCCCCGCTGCCCGCCGACGGCGAACGCGCGGCGCACGACGTGCTGGTGTCCGTGGTGCGCAGCACGGTCAGGGGTGAGGTCGGCGTGGTCACCAACCAGGGCCGGATGATCCGGATCCAGGTGGTGGACCTGCCGACGCTGCCGCCGACGAACAGCCCGCCGTCGCTGTCCGGCGGTCATCCCGTGTCCGAGTACGTCACCCTTGAGCAGGGTGAGACCGTCGTCGGCATCGGTTCGCTCGACCCCGAAGGTCCCGGCCTGGCCCTGGGCACGGCTCAGGGCGTGGTCAAACGGGTCGTCCCCGACTATCCCGCCAACCGTGACGACTTCGAGGTCATCGGGCTGAAGGAGGGCGACACCGTGGTGGGAGCGGCCGAGCTGACCTCGGAGGACCACGACCTGGTCTTCATCACCTCCGACGCCCAGTTGCTGCGCTATCCCGCGACGAGCGTCCGCCCGCAGGGCCGTCCCGCGGGCGGTATGGCGGGCATCCGCCTCGACGGGGACGCCCGGGTGATCTGGTTCGGCGTGGTCGACCCCGCCCGTGAGTCCAGGGTCGTGACGATCGCGGGCTCCTCGACCGCGCTGCCGGGGACCCAGATCGGCGGCGCGAAGATCTCCGACTACGCCGAGTATCCCCCCAAGGGCAGGGCGACCGGTGGCGTGCGGGCCCAGCGTTTCCTGAAGGGCGAGGACGTCCTGCTGCTCGCCTGGGCGGGTCCCGCCCCCGTGCGCGCCGTCTCCACCGTCGGCAAGCCCGTCCCGCTCCCCGAGGAACTGGGCCGCCGCGACGGATCGGGCCTGCGTCTCACGCACACCGTGGCGGCCGTCGGCGGCTCTCTCGGCGCCTCAGACGATCCGTCGGAGGACGAGACCACCCGGGACTGAGCCCTCCGATCCCGGTCTGTCGTTCCCCCGGAGGAGGGCCCCGCGCCCGTCCTCCGGGAGCCCTCTCCCGCCCTCACGGCCCGCAGGGCGGGAGTTCTCCCAGAAGATGACCTTTGCCCCCGGCGAGCGCCTCTGCGAGCCTGGAGGGCCCGTCAGGGCCGTTCTCACCCCTCGTTTTCCCGGCTCCGGCGACGCGGGCCTTCACCCGGTGTGGGAGGGCTCTCCAACGCAGAGGCAGAACGGATGCCCCACCGGGTCGAGGAAGACACGAAAACTGTCGTCCTGGCTCGGCTGGTAGGCGTGCTTGGCCGCGCCCGCCGCGAGCACGGCGGCCTCCCCCTCGTCCATGTCGTCCACGGTGAAATCGAGGTGGAACTGCTGAGGGATCTCCGCGCCGGGCCAGCGGGGCGGCCGGTAGTCCTCCGCGAGCTGGAAGCACAGCCGGCTCCGTCCGTCGGTCAGAACCACCCAGTCGTCCTCGACCGAGGACACCTCCCAGCCCAGGACGGCGCCGTAGAAATCGGCCAGGCTCTTCGGATCCGGACAGTCGAGGACGACCGACCTCATACGCGCGATTGCCATGATCCCTCTCAGAAAACACCAACGACGAAGTTACGCCAGTGTCCTTCCCTTGGGCATCGGCGCCACACCGACACTCGACGGGCCTCAGCCCCGCCGAAGCCGTACGGCCAGGCCCCCACCCGGCCATACGGCGAAACGCACCCCCGCGCAGACGGAGTCGGCGGACTCCGGACCTCAGACGGACGAGGTGTGCAGGGCGAACCTGACCGCCATCAGCAGCTGCCAGGGTTCGCCCGACTCCCAGGAGCGGATGAGCCGCGCGACCTGCTCGCCGGGCTGAAATTCGCCGAGGCCGTGGGGGCCGAAACACCCCGCCTCCGCGAGCACCTCGACCAGCGGATCGTCGTCGCCGAGAGACTCGGTGTAGACCGCCGCATCGAGCAGCGCCAGCGCCGAACGCGCGTTACGGCCCTCGTCGTGGGTCTCCACCCGGTCCAGCCTCCGCCTGGCCTGCGCACGCAGGTATTCGGCCATCGATGCGATCCTGCTCATGATCCCCCCAAAATCCCGAACTTCGCGTCACGACATCATCACCCATCGTGAGCGGAGATGGCGGAGTCTTCCCTGAGCGAACGAAGAAGACCGCCCCGGAAGGCATCAGGAAAGCCGCATGAGGGATTATCAATCCATAGTTTCCGCCGACCGAAAGGTTTTTGCGTGGGTGCCTTCGACGATCTTCTGGCCGCGAACGAGGAGTTCTCCGCCACGTTCACCGACTCCGAGCTCACCGGTACGGCAGCCCGCGGCCTCGCTGTCGTCACCTGCATGGACTCGCGAATCGACCCGCTCGGGCTGTTCGGCCTGAAAGCCGGAGACGCGAAAATCCTGCGTAACGCGGGCGCCCGGGTGACCGACGACGTGCTGCGGACGCTGGTGCTCGCGGTCTACCTGCTGGGCGTCAACCGGGTTCTCGTCATGCCGCACACCGACTGCGGCATGTCGAAGGCCACCGACGACGACGTGCACAAGCTCGCCGCGCAACACGGCGTCGACACCCGCAGCCTGGAGTTCCACACCGTGCCCGACCAGAGCGCCGCTCTGCGTCACGACCTGACGCGTATCAGGACCAGCCCGTTCCTCCCCGAGGGACTGGCCATCGGTGGCGCCGTCTACGACGTGCACACCGGGAAGATCATGCCTGTCGAGGTGTGAGAAGAGGGCCGGCTCCGTCCGGAGCCGGCCCTTCTCATCTCAGACACCCATGTGTCCCAGGCGCCTCAGGCGTCGATGTGGTCGCGGTCGACCTCGGCCGCGCTGCCCACGATGAACTCCCTGCGCGGGGCCACGTCGCTGCCCATCAGGAGGTCGAAGATGCGCTCGGCCTCCTGGACGTCCTCGATCCTGACCCTGCGCAACGTCCTGCGCCTGGGCTCCATGGTGGTCTCGGCCAGCTGGTCGGCGTCCATCTCGCCCAGGCCCTTGTAGCGCTGGACCGGGTCCTTCCAGCGCTTGCCCCGGCGCTCCAGGTCACGCAGGACCCGGTGCAGTTCGGCGTCGGAGTAGCAGTAGACGTACTTGTCCTGACCGCGTCCCGGGTTGGTGACCTCGATGCGGTGCAGCGGCGGAACCGCGGCGAAGACCCGGCCCGCCTCGACCATCGGCCTCATGTAGCGGTGGAAGAGGGTCAGCAGCAGGCATCGGATGTGCGCGCCGTCGACGTCGGCGTCGGCCATCAGGATGATCTTGCCGTAGCGGGCCGCCTCGATGTCGAACGAGCGTCCCGACCCCGCACCGACCACCTGGATGATCGCGGCGCACTCGGCGTTCTTGAGCATGTCGGCGACGGACGCCTTCTGCACGTTGAGGATCTTGCCGCGGATCGGCAGCAGCGCCTGGAACTCCGAGTCGCGGGCCGCGCGGGCGGTGCCGAGCGCCGAGTCACCCTCGACGATGAACAGCTCGCTGCGGTCGACGTCGTCACTGCGGCAGTCGACCAGTTTGGCCGGGAGCGCGGAGTTCTCCAGGGCGGTCTTGCGCCGCTGGTTGTCACGGTGCTCACGGGCGGCGATCCTGGCCTTGGCCGCCGCGGCGATCTTCTCCAGCACCGCGCGCAGCTGCTGTTTGGCGCCGCGGGGCGGATTGGTGAAGATCTCCCTGAGGTCCCGGGAGACGACGTGGGCGACGATCCTGGAGGCGGCCGAGGTGCCGAGGACCTCCTTGGTCTGCCCCTCGAACTGGGGCTCGGGAACCCGCACCGTGACGACCCCGGTGAGGCCTTCGAAGATGTCCTCCCTGGTGACCGGGGCGTCGCCGTTCTTCAGCAGCCGGGTCTCACGGAGCAACTCGTTCAGCGTGCGGACCAGGGCCCGCTCGAGGCCGTTGACGTGGGTGCCGCCCTTGGGGGTGGCGATCACGTTGACGAAGGACCTGACGGTGCTGTCGTAGCCCTTGCCCCAGCGCAGCGCGACGTCCACGGTGAGCTCACGCTGCACCTGGGTCGGCGTCATGTGCCCGAGCTCGTCCAGGACGGGCACGGTCTCGTGGAAGTGACCGGAGCCCTGCAGGCGCAGCACCTCGCACACGGCCTCGTCGCGGGCGAGGAACTCGGTGAACTCCGAGATGCCGCCGTTGAAGCAGAACTCCTCCTCCGCGGGCTCCTCGCCGCGGCTGTCACGCACGGCCAGGGTCAGGCCGGGGACCAGGAAGGCCGTCTGACGGAGCCGGACGTGGATCTCGTCGAGGGAGACCTCCGCCTCGGGCAGGAAGATCTGGTGGTCGACCCAGAAGCGGACACGGGTGCCGGTGACGTCGCGGGCCAGCGGGCCGCCGTCGCGCAGACCGGACTTCTTCTTGAACTTGGCGCTCGGCCCGTCGCCGTCGAAGACGCCGGGAACGCCCCTGCGGAAGCTGATCTCGTGGACCCGGCCGTCGAGGTCGACCTCGATGTCAAGACGGGAGGACAGGGCGTTGACCACGGAGGCACCGACGCCGTGCAGACCACCGGAGGCGGCGTAGGCGCCACCTCCGAACTTTCCTCCGGCGTGCAGCTTGGTGTAGACCAGCTCGACTCCGGCCAGGCCGCTCTTGGGCTCGATGTCCACCGGAATGCCGCGGCCGTTGTCACGCACCTCGATCGAGCCGTCGGCGTGCAGCTCGACCTCGATGCGGGTGCAGTATCCGGCCAGGGCCTCGTCGACCCCGTTGTCCACGATCTCCCAGAGACAGTGCATGAGACCGCGGCTGTCGGTCGACCCGATGTACATGCCCGGGCGTTTGCGGACGGCTTCAAGACCTTCAAGCACCGACAGATGGCGCGCCGTATAGCCCTTCTCCGCGCTAACTGCGGTCACACCCACTCCCACTCTGCTCGAACACGTGTGCGCAGCTTACCGTTCTTCCCGCCGCGACGGGTACAAGCTTCTCACGCGAGCACCACGGCGTTACACCGAGTGAAAAGTCCGTTACCTTCCGGCACTTTCCGCTCTCGGCGTAGCCGGGGGCCGGTTGGGAAGCCTCGCATCCGGTTAGATGTTGTCTCAAGTGACTGACGCCAGATCCTCCACACAAGGGGATGACCTGAAAGGCGATACGTGACTGGAACACTCGCCCCCACCAAGCAGCTGACGGCCACGGACCGCTGTGACCGGTGCGGCGCCCAGGCTTACATCCGCGCGACCCTGCCCGCAGGTGGGGAGCTGCTGTTCTGCGCCCACCACGGGCGGCAGCACGTAGCCGTGCTCAGAGACAAGGGCGCCGACATCCAGGACGAGTCGGCACGCCTCAGCGACACCCCCTCGACCGCCAGCAACGACGAACGATAGAGACCGGCAGGTCCGGTGGCGACACCGGACCGACGCCTCGGGTACGGCCGTTCCCGTGAACATCCCGTCCCGTGGCCCGGCTTGACCCATCTCAGATATTTCCGCCGCGTGCTCCGCTCCAGTGCCATCGGAGCGGAGCACGCGGTCTTTCTCCACCGGCTCCCTCGGGGGAGGCGTCGGGCCTCGTCGGCGTGCCCCGCCGCGTTACGCTCGGCGACTGTGTTGATTCTGCTGCCGCCATCCGAGGGAAAGGCCGCGCTGGGCGACGGCCCCGCCCTCGACCTGTCCCTGCTGAGCTTTCCTTCCCTGACCGCCTCCAGGCGGAAGGTCTTGGGCACGCTCGTCACCCTGTCCGGAAAACGCCAGGCGCAGGACGTGCTCGGCCTGTCCCCTGGGCAGGTGGGTGAACTCGACAAGAACCGGCAGCTGAGGACCGCCGCCACACTGACGGCGGCGGAACTGTACACCGGCGTGCTCTACGACAATCTCGGCCTGGCCTCACTGTCTCCAGGCGCCGCCGAACGAGCCGCCGGAAACCTGCTGATCTTCTCCGGCCTGTGGGGCCTGTTGCGGATCACCGACCGGGTGCCTCCCTACCGCCTGTCGATGGGTGTACGGCTACCGCCGCTCGGCGCCCTCGGACCCTACTGGCGCAAGGCGATCACCCCGGTCCTCGACGCCGAGCCCGGCCTGGTCGTCGACCTGCGTTCCAGCACCTACGCGGCGGCCTGGCAGCCGGGGCAGCGGGCGGTCGGAGTGCGGGTCCTCAAGGACGGCAAGGTCGTCAGCCACATGGCCAAGGCGACCCGGGGCGTGATAGCCCGGGCGCTCCTGGAGGGTGGTGTCGATCCGCAGACGCCGCAGGAACTGGCCAAGGTCCTGGACGAACTCGGCCACACCGTGACGCTCGGCCCCGTTCCCGGCGGCAGGAAACCCTGGGCCCTCGACGTCACCACCTGACCTCGCGGGTCCGGGCACGGAAAAGGCCGCGCCATGCGGCGCGGCCTCTCACCGTGAGCGATCAGTCCAGGTAGTCGCGCAGGACCTGAGACCTGGACGGGTGACGGAGCTTGGACATGGTCTTGGACTCGATCTGGCGGATGCGCTCCCGGGTGACCCCGTAGACCTTGCCGATCTCGTCCAGCGTCTTCGGCTGCCCGTCGGTCAGCCCGAACCGCATCGAGACCACGCCCGCCTCGCGCTCGGACAGCGTGTCCAGCACGGAGTGGAGCTGCTCCTGCAGAAGGGTGAAGCTGACGGCGTCCGCCGGAACGATGGCCTCGGAGTCCTCGATGAGGTCACCGAACTCGCTGTCGCCCTCCTCACCCAGCGGGGTGTGCAGGGAGATCGGCTCGCGGCCGTACTTCTGGACCTCGACGACCTTCTCCGGGGTCATGTCCAGCTCGCGGGCCAGCTCCTCGGGAGTGGGCTCGCGCCCCAGGTCCTGCAGCATCTGCCGCTGCACCCGGGCCAGCTTGTTGATCACCTCGACCATGTGGACCGGGATGCGGATCGTCCGCGCCTGGTCGGCCATCGCCCGGGTGATCGCCTGCCGAATCCACCACGTGGCGTAGGTGGAGAACTTGTAACCCTTGGTGTAGTCGAACTTCTCCACCGCGCGGATCAGGCCCAGGTTGCCCTCCTGGATCAGATCCAGGAAGAGCATGCCCCTGCCGGTGTAGCGCTTGGCCAGTGAGACCACCAGACGCAGGTTGGCCTCGAGCAGGTGGTTCTTGGCGCGGCGGCCGTCCTCGGCGATCCACTCCAGCTCGGCGCGCACGTCGACCGGCAGCCGGTCTCCGTCGGTGCCGAGCTGCTCCTCGGCGAACAGGCCGGCCTCGATGCGCTTGGCCAGCTCGACCTCCTGCTCGGCGTTGAGCAGGGGAACCTTGCCGATCTGCTTGAGGTAGTCCTTGACCGGGTCGGCGGTGGCGCCCGCCGCCGCGACCTGCGGCACGGGGGCGTCATCGTCGTCGTCGGACAGGATGAGGACCTCGTCCTCGTTCTGCCTGACGGCCTCGACCTTGGGCTCCTCCTCCGTCTCGGCTTCTGTTTCGGCCTCGGCCTCGATCTCCACGTCGACTTCGACCTCGGCCTCGAGGTCGAAGTCCTCGATCTCGACGTCCTCGAGGTCGATGACCTCGTCGTCGTCACCGGAGACCTGCTTGGGCTTCGGCTCGGCCTTGGGCGCGGGGGCGGCCGCCTCGGGGGCGGGCTTCCTCGGCGGGGTGGGAACCGGCTTCTTCGCCGACGGCGCGATCTTCCTGGCCGGGGGCGCGGGCTTCTTTGCCACCGGAGCGGGCTCGGAGCCGCTGACGACCGCCGTGACGGTCTCGGGCTGCTCCTTGGCCGCCGCGGCGGTCTTCGTCTTCTTGACCGGGGCGGGAGCGGCGGGGGTACGACGCTTGGTCGAAGTCCGGGACTTCTTGGGAGCCGCGGAGTCCTCAGCAGTCAGCCGTACGGTGATGCCCTCTTTGCTGAGGCTGCGCAGAATCCCTGCGACCTGCGCCATTGGAATGTCCGCTTCCTCGACGGCCTTGCGGACATCCTCGGACTCGAGGAACCCCTGCGAGCGCCCCCGCTCCATCAGCTGCTGAATGACGGGCTCGTTCAGCTCGGATGGCTTCGAGCGAGTCGAACTTGCAGGCGACACGAACACCTCTCGAAGGAAAGCGTGACGAGAATGGACCAAGGTGCCCACTAGGGGCGGAACCTCTAGTTGTTGATGAACGAGGCCGCGCGAACCGCGACGCACCTGTCCAGCATTGTGACACGACACCGTGATCCATACGGCCGCCTCCTGGCGGTTGCCCTCCACCCTAGGCCGACCAAGAGAGTAGTGCGTACGGAAGCGAGGCACCGATACCCGAAAGCAACCGTTATGACTGTTTCATTCAGTCACTCTTCGTGGCCAGGGGGACATGAATCGCGAGCACCGTGACGTCATCATCCTGTTCATACCCAGACAGCATCCGGTCAACAAGGAAATCAAGCAACATATGCGGACTTCCAACAACTTCCGGCGGCGCTTCGGTCACAACAGAGCAAAGATCGGCGAGTCCGGCGTCCAGACCTCGCTTACGATTCTCCACGAGACCGTCTGAATACAGGACCGCGGTGTGTCCCGGCGGCACGCAGAACCGGAACTGCCTACGGCTCGTCGGCCAGCCGAGAGGTGTCCCCGGCTCGCCCTCACACAGCAGGGGCACGCCCTGCGGGGAGACCAGCAGGGGTGGCGGATGCCCCGCCAGGGCCAGAGTGCCCTCGCCGGTCCCGGGTTCCACGACCATGTAGGCCAGGGTGGTGACCTGCTCTTCCTCCTCGGTCGCCTCGAAGACCCTGTCCAGGCCCGTGAGAACCGCGGCGGGCGGTGGGTTGGTCAGCGCCAGCGCCCGCATGGCGTTGCGGATGCGGCCCATGCCCGCGGCCGCCTTGACGCCCTTGCCCATGACGTCGCCGACCACCGCGGCGACCCTGCCGTCCTGCAGCACGAACGCGTCGTACCAGTCGCCGCCGACCTGCACGTGACGGCTTCCCGAGCGGAAGCGCTGGGCCAGCACCAGGCCCCGGACCACCGGCAGGCGGTCGGGCAGCAGGCTGCGCTGCAGCGTCTCGGCGGTACGGTGTTCACGCTCGAAGAGCGTCGCCCGCTCGACGGCCAGGGCGCACTGCCCCGCGAGCGCCTCAAGGAAGACCCCGTCCTCCTGGGATATCTTCTGAGGCCTGGTGAACGAGAAACGCAGCGCGCCGAGGGCACGCCCCGCGGCCAGCAACGGCAGGCCGACCCACGCCCGCTCGTCACTGTGGGCCAGGAAGTCGCCGATGGCCTCCTCGTCGGCCCCGGCGTCGACGAGCTGGGCGCGCAGGCTCTCGGGTGACTCGGCGAAGACCGGGCGGCGGCTGTTGACCGCCATGGTCATCACGCTGGAGTGCGCCAGCGGGATCTCCTCCCCGGGCGCGCCGGGGATGTCGGGAATGCCGCCGTTGTTGACCAGCTTCAGCGCGGCCCGCTCGACGTCGAGCAACGCCACGGCCGAACGGTCGGCCGCCAGCGCCGTACGGCCCACGTCGATGATGACCTGAACGACCTGCTCGACGGTCAGCGCCTCGGCGAGTATGGCCGTGGCGCCCTGCAACCTGGCCGTACGCAGCGCGGCGGCGCCGAGCTGGTCGGTGAGCCTGCCGCGCATCTCCTCGGCCTCGCGCTGCGGAGTGACGTCGGTGTTCGCGCCGACCCACTCGACCACCCGTCCGTGCCGGATGATCGGGACGGCGCGCACCTCGAAGTGGCGGTAGCCGCTGGCCCTGGTGCGGGCCCGGTAGCTCCACTCGAACATGGTCCGGCCGCGGAGGGCCTCGTGCCACGCCTCCTCGGTGTACTGGCGGTCGTCGGGGTGGACGGCGTCGAGCCAGCCGTGGGCGAGGTACTCCTCGAGCCCCTGACCGGTGATGGCCCGCCACTGCGGGGCGTCCTCAAGCACGGCCCCCGTCGGGGCGGTGATCCACACGAGCTGGGACTGCGCCTCGACGAGCGAGCGGTAGCGCTCCTCGCTGCGCCGCAGGTCCTCCTCGACCTGACGGCTCTCGGTGATGTTCACCCCGACCAGGCAGACCGCCCTGAACGTCCCCTCGTCGTCATGGACGGGCGAGAACGTCAGGGACCAGTGGTGGGTCTCCCCGTCCGCCGTCCTGACCCGGATGCGCTGGTCCCCCTCGACCTCCGCGCCCTCCGCGATGGCCCGGACCGACCCCTCGATCAACGCGGTCAGGTCGGCGGAGAGCATCTCGCCGGGCGTCCGGCCGACCAGACGCTCGGCGGGCAGGCCGACCACATCGGCGAAGACCTCGTCGACCCGGTGGAAACGCCCCTCGGGGTCAAAGAACGCGAAGGCGAACGGTGACTGCGACAGCAGGCCCTGCAGCAGGCCGGAGTCCGAGATGTCCACACCCGACTTCCGGGGACGGGGCACGGAGGTTTCGGCGCTCATGGTCGGCACCTCCGTCGCGTGCCAGGGTCTCCCACGAGGCACATCTCCAAACTTGCGAATTGGCGTAGCGCAGCTCCGGGGGACCGGATCCTGCAGTACATCATCGGCGATGGGCGGGGGCGGACGGAAGCCCCGCCCATGATGCGGTCGGCGCGTCCGGTGGGCCCTGCCCATGGACGGCCACGGACGAGACGGCCCGGGAGCGTTCCGCGCGCGGCGCGGTCACCCGCTCCGAAGGGCCGGCGTCGGCCGGGGCCCGATGTCGCTCCCACCGCCCTCCCGAAACACCGGGGCGGTCGCCTCCGGCGCGTTCAAACGTTTGCGGCCAGGACCCTAGCAGGATCAAGCCGGACCGTCCCGACAACTGCCCACCTCGTCTCCGCGAGCGTCCCAGGGAAGATCAGGCTACTGACTCATTCCCGATTTGGCTCCCCCTTCGGGGACAGTGGTTTACTCCCCAGTCGACAAATCCAGTCAAGACACGCCTCACCTCGCACCTCTTCCTCGCAAACATCGGCCAACACGGCCTCGGGAGGGTTGACACCCAGGCGATACGTTGTGGAATGGGAACGCACGTCCCCGTCGTCCACCTGGGGATCACCTCCCGGAGAAGCCGGAGGAAGGCGACGTCATGCCCGCTCTCGCCACAGGCCTTGACGGCCCGCGCGCGTCCCGCGACCGGGTGAGCGCGGGTCTCGCCGCCGAGTTCCCCACGGTCCCGCCGGGCACCGTGGACCGCCGCGTGGCCGACGCCCGAGCCCGCGCCGAGCACCTCGGCATCGAGGCCACACCCGAGGTGGTCGAGCGCGTCGCCCGCGAGCATCTGCTCGCCCTCGTCAACTCAGCGCCGCCACCGCGGAGTCCCCGGTAACATCGGGATCACCGGGCCGTCTTCCACGCGCCGTTCGGCCCGGGGACGCGAGAAGGTTGGGACGTGAGCGAGCAGGGCGAGCGAGCCGGTCGGCACGGCACCGGTCCCATGCCGCCGACGGAGGGGGCGGCTTGAACCGGCGGCACCGGCGGCACCCGAGAGAGAACCAGTCCCCGGACGAGGTGTTCGCCGAGATGCTGCTCGCCTCCAGGGAGCTGCTGGCGGTACGCAGTCCGCTGGACGCCGAGCTCATGGTCTCCGACATGGTCGGGGCCTGGTGGGGGCGTCGCCTGCGGGGCGGGGACGCCGAGCAGGTCCTCGGCGAGGGGCTGGTCGACTACGCCGCCAAGGCGGGCTCCCCCGCCGCGTTGACCCTGCTGATCGCTCTGGCCTACCTCGGCACCGCCCGTCAGGCCGCGAAGGCGGAGGGCGCCGCCCTGGCGCTCATCGAACGCGGCGTGGCCAAGCCACGCTGGGCCGAGCGTCTCGGCGTCGTCAAACCGACCGGCTGCTACGTCTCCCGCGACGCCTACGGCGACCAGGACACGGTGGTGTGCACCTTCGGCTACCGGGGCGCGGACAACGACGAGGACCGCCACGCGCTGGTCATGGTCGTCGACTACAACATGCGGGGCATCGCCCGCGACGCCTGGGTCTCCTCCCACGTGGACAAACTGCTCGACCAGGCCAGGACCGAGGCCGGGGCCAACCCCATGCTGAGGTTCGAGGAGATCGAGCCGCAACAGGCCAGGGCGCTGCTCGAATCGGCCATGAAGGCCACCGCCGAGTACGGCGACCGCAGGACGAACCTCCCGGTCAGCGACAGCTACAGCGCCTACCACGCCTTCGCCCGCGCCCGGATCAAGGCGCTGCCGCCGGGCCGTAAGCGGCCCGCCCCGCTGCACAGCGAGGCCCCCTACAGCCGCGACCGCAGGGCGATGCTGGCGGCGGAGTTCCTCTCCTCCGACGCCGCCGAGCACCTTTCCGACCCGTCGGCGGCCTCGCGCTGCGCCGACCACATCATCGACTACGGCTGTGACCAGGACTTCGGCAGGCCGCTTCGGGTCAGCCCCACCAAGTGCCAGACGTTCCTGCTCGACTGGCTGCCGCGCAAGGTCCTGCTCACCCCGGCCGAGCAGGAGGCCGTACCGTACGTGCTGGGGGCGTGGGCTCGGTTCGCGGCGCGGCGCAGCGGGCTGGCCGACCGGGGACTGCGCGCCACACTCGACGGCATCTGGGAGGCCACGGCCAGGTTCGCCGAGGCCTATCGTGACCCGACCACCTTCGGGCTCGACCGCGACCTGCTCGAACGGCTGCTGCCCGACGGCGACCTTTCCGCGCTGGCCCGCAGGGTCTTCGCCTTCCCGTTCCTGCAGGGCACGCACGGTGAGATCAAGCTCGACCTGCTCAACCCCTCCGACGAGGCGGACCGCAGGATCCTGCTGGGCATCGACCACGCGGGCGAGCTCGACCGCCCCGACTACGACGAACACCTGGCCTGGCACGAGGAAATCGCCGGCAGGCTCTGGGAGGGCGACCCCCCACAGCTGTGGGAGGCCGCCCAGCGGCTGCTCGACCTGGGTCACGACCGGCACGACGTGCTGCACGTGCTGATCGAGATCGCCGAGCGGATCGGCGACGACCCGGAGGAGCTCTCCATCGCCCTCGACGACATCGCTGACATTCCCGACGAGCCTCCGGTGTAGGTGAGCCATGGTGATCGACCTCAACGCCGACCTCGGAGAGGGCTTCGGTGTCTGGCGGCTCGGTGACGACAAGGCCCTGCTCGACGTGGTGACCAGCGCGAACATCGCCTGCGGGTTCCACGCGGGCGATCCGCTGACCATCCGCCGCACCTGCGCCGCCGCGGTGGACCGGGGGGTGCTCATCGGCGCTCAGGTCTCCTACCGGGACCTGGCCGGGTTCGGGCGCCGCGAGATGGACGTGGACCCCGAGGAGCTGTGCGCCGAGGTGCTCTACCAGCTTTCCGCGGTCGACGGCATCGCCAGGGCCATGGGCGGGCGGGTCTCCTACGTCAAGCCACACGGCGCGCTCTACAACCGGATCTGTCGTGACCGCGAGCAGGCGGAGGCCGTCGTCGCGGCCGTCGCCGACCATGACGAGCGGCTGCCCCTGCTCAGCCTGCCCGGTTCCGTGGTCCACGAGATCGCCGCCCGGGAGGGGGTGGTCACGGTCACCGAGGCCTTCGCCGACCGCGCCTACACTCCCGAGGGCACCCTGGTTTCCCGGCGTAGTCCCGGCGCCGTGCTGCACGACCCCGGCGAGGTCGCGGCCAGGGCCGTGCGGATGGCCACCGTGGGGACGGTCACCGCCGTCGACGGTTCGGAGGTCGCGGTCGGTGCCAGGTCGATCTGTGTGCACGGCGACACCCCCGGCGCGGTGGCGCTGGCGCGGGCCGTGCGTGACGGCCTGGTCGCGGCGGGGGTCACCCTGAGGGCGTTCGGGTGAGCGGGCGGCCCGGGGCGATCCGCAGGGCCGGAGAGCACGCGCTGCTGGTCGAGACCGGGGCTCTTGAGGTCTCACACCGCCTTGACGCCCTGCTGCGGGCCCGGCGCCTGCCCGGCGTCGCCGAGATCGTTCCCGGCCCGGAGACCGTCCTGGTGAGCGTGCCCGGAGCCGATCCGTCCCGGCTGCTGCCCGAGCTGTCCCGCCTGCTCGGTACGGCCTCCGCCGGACAGGCCGGGAGGGACCTCCCGGACGCGCGCGCCGTGACGGTCCCCGTGATCTACGACGGGGCCGACCTGGAGGAGGTCGCCGCCCTGACCGGGCTCTCCCCCGCCGAGGTCGTCGAACGGCACACCGGGCGGGAGTTCGTCGTCGGCTGGCTGGGGTTCGCCCCCGGGTTCGCCTACCTCACCGGGCTTGACCCCGTCTTGCACGTGCCCAGGCTCACCACCCCGCGGACCTCGGTGCCCGCCGGGTCCGTCGCGGTGGCGGGACCGTACTCGGCGGTCTATCCCTCGGCCTCTCCGGGCGGCTGGCGACTGCTCGGCCGTTCCGCCGTGACGGTGTGGGACGTGGACGCCGAACCGCCCGCCCTGCTCACGCCGGGGACCCGGGTCAGGTTCGAGGCCGTCGCCGCGCCATGATCGAGGTCATCGCGGCGGGGCCGTACGCCACCGTGCAGGATCTCGGCCGTCCGGGCTACGGTCATCTCGGTGTGCCGTGCTCCGGGGCGGCGGACGCGCCGAGCCTGCGTCTGGCCAACCGTCTGGTGGGCAATCCGGAGGACGCGGCCGGGGTCGAGCTGACCTTCGGCGGTGCCCGGCTCCGCTTCACCGCCGGGGCGTGGGTCTCGGTCGCCGGGGCCGACTGCCCGCTGGAGGTCGTCGTGGACGGCACGACGGTCAGGCCGGCGATGCTGGCGCCGTTCTGGGTTCCGCCGCTCGGTGAGCTGCGGGTGGCGTTTCCCCGGGCCGGGCTGCGGACCTACGTCGCGGTCCGGGGCGGGCTCGACACGCCCGTGGTGCTGGGCAGCCGCTCGACGGACTCCCTGTCCGGTCTCGGCCCCGCCCCGCTCGGGGTCGGCGACAGGCTGCCGGTCGGGCCGGCCGGGCACCTGCCTGCCCTCACCGTGGACGCCGCGCCCCCCGTCGCGTTCCGGGAGGTCCTGCGGGTCGTCGCCGGGCCCAGGGACGACTGGTTCGCCCCCGGCGCCCTGCGGGCGCTGTGCGCGCAGCCGTACGTGGTGAGCCAGGACAGCAACCGGGTCGGCGTACGGCTGAGCGGCGGCGCGCCGCTGCCGCGGGCCCGCCACGGGGAGCTTCCCAGTGAAGGGGTGGTCACCGGGGCCGTCCAGGTGCCGCCGGACGGCCTGCCGATCGTCTTCCTGGCCGACCACCCCCCGACCGGCGGGTATCCGGTGATCGCCGTGCTCACCTCGGCCTGTCTGCCCGTCGCGGCCCAGCTCCGCCCCGGAGACCGGGTGCGCTTCCTCCTGGAGCGCCTCCCTCCCCTGTGAGGGGTCATCTCAGCAGGGCGGCGACCCGCTCGACCTCCTGGGCCAGGGAGGCGGCGGGGGTCTCCTCGAACAGGTCGAGATCGATGACGCCGTCCTTGGCCTGCCAGACTCCGGTGACCCTGCCCTCGTGGACCACGACCGGGGAGATCCACCCGGCGGCCCGGCTGACCTTGGACTTCGCCTCCGCGGGCAGAAGGGGCTCGAGATCGCGGGGAGCGCCGAGGATGTACTGGTCGAAGCCCGGCAGCAGGTGAACGCCGGTCGCGGGCACGGTCGCCATCAGGTCGTCGAGGTGCTCGGCGAGCACGACCATGGGGTGGCCGTCCACCTCGATCTCCGCCAGCTCCGGCGCGAGGTCGCGGAACCAGCCGCGCAGCACGGTCTTCGGAGCGACGCCCCGGTAGAGCCAGACGTTGAAGGTCTCCGGGGTTCCCGGGCCGTGGGCGCCGAGGAAGGACCTGACCAGGCGGACACCACCCTCTTCGCGGGAGAGCGGCGCCGAAGGCCCGCCGGGCACCCAGTCGCGGGGGCTGACGAAGGTCACGCGGCCCTCGCGCGGCGGGCCGTAGCACAGCTCGCCGAGGAAGCTCAGCGGTTTGAGCAGCGCCCCCCAGCCCGAGGTGAGGGCCTGTCTCAGGTGGACGTCGCCGGTGACCTCGATGACGGCCTCGACCAGCTCGTCTCGGGTCAGCACATGCCCTTCGAGTGCCTTGGGGACCGCCTCCAGGATGGCCGCGACCTCATCTGCGGTGACCCCGTGACCGCGCTGCCACGCCGCCTTCTCCCAGTTGCGGAAGGAGCCGAGGACCGCGGTGTAGGCGGGCAGTTCGTCGGAGGGGACCAGGTGCAGGGTGCCGCGCGCCGTCCAGGTCTTGACCAGCGTGCGGTCCAGCCACAGGGCCTCGCCGACCTCACCGGGACGCGGGTCCGCGCGCCGTACGGCGACGGCGAGCTCGGCGGAGGAGGCCACCTGGGCCTGCACCCCCGCCAGGCGGCGGACGACGGACACCGCGTCCGGCCCCGAGACCGGGTCGACGAACTGCCGTCTCAGCCGCCATGCGAGCACCTGGGGCCAGGTCGTGGAGAGAACCATGGAATGACTTCTATCGTCTCCCCCCGACAGAATCCCACCCGGGACCCCTATCTGGCGAAACCGACGTCCTGGTACTTCAGATCGTAGAAACCGCGAGCCCCGTAGTTGGCGATGTTCTTGTTGACCGCCACGTTCTGCGGGCGCTGGTAGAGCGTCACCACGTTGACCGCGTCCCAGATCAGTTTGTCCGCGGCGTTGGTGTCCGCGATGGCCCGGGCGCCCTCAAGGTCTCCGGTCGCCTTGTTCATCGCGGCGTCGATCTCCGGAGAGCCGATGCGGCCGAGGTTGGCGTTCCACTGGGGCTGGCCCTTCGAGTCGCGGACGGCGTTGACGTACTGGCCGTAGGCGCTGGAGACCGGGAACGGCGTGCCCACGTAGGCGAACGCGGTGATGTCGTAGTTGCCGGGGATGATGTACTTGGTGAAGTAGTCGTCGCTGGGCACCGCCTGAAGGGTGACCTTGACGCCGATCTGGGCCAGCATGCTCTGGGTGATCTCGGCCTCGGACTTGGTCACCTGCAGGCCGGACGGCATGACGAAGCGCAGGTTCAGCTCGCGGCCGTCCTTCACGCGGGTCTGGCCGGACAGCCGCCAGCCCGCGGCGTCCAGCAACCGCCTGGCCCGTTCTGGGTCGTAGACGCCGACCTCGCCCGCGTTGTCGCGGTAGCCCTCCTGGGTGTTCATGAAGAAGTGGTTGTTCAGCAGCACGATGGGCCAGTCGAGTCCCTGCAGGTCGGACTGGGCGATGGCCTGGCGGTTGATGCCCATGGCCACGGCCCTGCGGACGTTGACGTCGGACAGCACCGCGCTCTCGCCGTTCAGCGTGAAGTGCCGGAAGTCGGGCCCCGCCGCCTGACGGACGATGGCGCCCTGGCTGCTCTTGGCCCGCGCGTAGTCGGGTGCGGACGGCCCCATGTCGAAGGTGTCCAGCTCGCCGTTGCTGAAGGCGCCGATCAGGGCGTCGTTCTCCAGAGCCCGATAGATGATCCTGTCGAGCTTGGCCCGCTGTCCCCACCAGCGCTCGTCCCTGGCGATCGTGACGGTCTTGGCCGTCTGGTCGAACGAGACGAACCTGAACGGCCCCGCGGTGACCGGGACGCGGTTCAGCCAGGCCGTGTTGAAGGTCTCCGCGGTCGCGTTCGTGCTCTTCGGGTAGAGCGGGCCGAACAGGGACTGCCAGTCACCGAACGGCTTGGCGAAGGTGACGACCACCTCGTGGTCGTTCCTGCCCTTGGTCACGTCCTCGATGTCGCGGTAGCCGGTGGTGCTCGCGACCCGGTAGTCGGGGTTAGAGCCGCTCATCGCGCGCCACTGGGCCCGGTAGTCCTCCCAGGTGATGGGGGTTCCGTCCGACCATCTGGCACGCGGGTTGAGGGTCAGCGTGACGACCTGCCTCGGCTTGGTCCGGGTGACCTTCCCGGCCAGCAGGTAGTCGGTGTTCGCCGAGATCTCGCCCTTCTCGTTGGAGCGGAACGCCGAGGGCATGAACGCGTCGACGACCTTCTTGACCATGGCCAGATTGCCGTCGACGTGGTTGAGGTTCCAGTTGGCCGGATACTCGTTGATGCCCACCCGGAGCAGGCCCCCGTCCCTGACCCTGTCGCGGGGAAGCGGGTTGATGTCGTAGGCCTTGATCGTGGTCCCGCGCTCGTCGCCGTCGCTGTTCGGACCGCCTCCCCTGGTTCCCCCCTGACTCCCGCAGCCGGTGAGGGCCAGCGAGCTCGCCATGGTCAGCGCGGTGGCGCACACGCCCACACGCCGGATTGCTGTCACAGTTCCTCCAGGGTTATACGACTTCGACCTTCTCGGCGAAGTGACAGGAGACGCCGTGGTCCTCGCCGAACGGCCGGACCTGGGGCTCCTCGTTCACGCATCGGCTCTGGCCGGTCTCGTCGAGGGTCCTGAACAAGGGGCAGCGGGTACGGAAGCGGCACCCGGAGGGAGGTGCCGCCGGGCTCGGCAGGTCGCCCTCCAGCAGGACCCGCCTTCTGGAACGTTCCCTGCGTGGGTCGGGCAGCGGGACCGCCGAGAGCAACGCCTGGGTGTAGGGGTGCATCGGGGCGTCGTAGACCGCGCCGACCCGGCCTATCTCGGCGATCCTGCCGAGATACATGACCGCGATCCGGTCGGCGATGTGCCGGACCACGGCCAGGTCGTGCGCCACGAACAGATAGGACAACCCCAGGCGTCGTTTCAGGCTCTCCAGCAGGTTGACCACGCCCGCCTGGATGGAGACGTCGAGGGCGGAGACCGGCTCGTCCAGCACCACCAGCCTGGGCTCCAGAGCGAGCGCGCGGGCGATGCCGATCCGCTGGCGCTGGCCACCGGAGAAGTCCTGCGGGTAGCGCGCGGCGTGACCGGGGTCCAGCCCTACCAGGCCGAGGAGTTCCTGGATCCTCGGGCCGGGGTTCTTGACGCCGTGCGCCCGCAACGGCTCGGCGATGATGTCGTAGACGGTCATCCTGGGGTCGAGCGAGGCCAGCGGGTCCTGGAAGACGACCTGCATGTCGCGTCTGACGGCCATCCGCTCGCGGGCGCCGAGGGCCGAGGTGTCGTGTCCCAGCACCACGATCGCACCGCGCTGCGGCCTGGCCAGTTCCAGGATCTCCATCAGAGTGGTCGTCTTGCCGCAACCCGACTCGCCGACCAGGCCCAGCGTCTCGCCCTCCCTGATGTCGAAGCTGATGCCGTCGACGGCGTGCACCGTGCCGACCCTGCGCCGGAAGAGCGCCCCTCTCAGCAGGGGGTAGTGCCTGGTCAGCCCGTCGACCTCCAGCACCACCTCGCGTTCGTCGCGGGGCCGTACCGCGACGGCCGTCTCCTCGGGCCGGGCCTTGGGCTCCGCGACCCGGTAGACCTCGGCGGGTGACCAGCCCTCGGCCTCGATCTCTCCCGCGCGGACGCAGGCCGCCAGGTGGTCCGGCGCGCCGACCTCGCCGAGCGCGGGCTCCGCCTCGGCGCACACGGGCACCGCGATCGGGCAGCGCGGCTCGAACGGGCAGCCCGGCGGCAGTGCGGCGGGCGAGGGCGGGCTGCCCGCGATGGGCACCAGGGGCTGGTCGCCGCCCTCGTCGAGCCGGGGAACGGACCCCAGCAGCCCCATGGTGTACGGCATGCGCGAGTTGTAGTAGACGTCGTCGACGGAGCCGACCTCGACGGGCCGCCCGGCGTACATGACCATGACCCTGTCGGCGAACCCGGCGACGACTCCGAGGTCGTGCGTGATCATGACGATCGCCGCCCCGGTCTCCCGCTGCGCCCGTTTGAGCACTTCGAGCACCTGGGCCTGGATGGTGACGTCGAGGGCGGTCGTCGGCTCGTCGCAGATGATCACATCGGGGTCGTTCGCGATCGCCATCGCGATCACCGCGCGCTGGCGCATGCCCCCGGAGAACTCGTGCGGGAAGGCCCTGGCGCGCTGCGCGGCGTTGGGGATGCCGACCAGGTCGAGCAGTTCGACGGCCCGCTTGGCCGCCTGCTGCCTGGAGACCCGCTGGTGGATCCGTACGGCCTCGGCCACCTGGTCGCCCACACGGTAGACGGGGGTCAGCGCCGACAGCGGGTCCTGGAAGACCATGGAGACGGCCTTGCCGCGGAAGGCGGTGAGCGTCTTCTCCGTGGCGCCGAGTATCTCCCTGCCGAGCAGCCGTACCGAGCCGGTGACACGGGCCTGCGGCGGCAGCAGGCCCATCACGGCCAGCGAGGCGACCGACTTGCCCGACCCCGACTCGCCGACGATGCCGAGCACCTCCCCCGGGTTGACCGAGTAGCCGACCCCCCGTACGGCGTGCACCGCGCCCGCCCCCGTGCCGAAGGTGACGTCGAGGTCGGTCACCTCAAGAACCGGGCCGGTGGGCGCCTCAGGCACAGGAAGGGCGCGACGCCGGTGACGCCCCCCTCTCTCCTGCCTGGCCATGAGGCCGTGGAACTGCGAGAGGGGGAACCGTCCCACGGGGAAGACCCCCACCCGACGCTCGTCGCGTTCGCTCACCGTGCTCCTTTTCCGGTCGCGGGTTTTCTGGTCGCGGGGTCGAAGGCGTCGCGCAGGGAGTCGCCGACCAGGTTCACCGCGAGCACGGTGACGATCAGCAGCCCGGCGCAGAACCAGAACGTCCACGGGGCGTAGACGGCCGTCTGCGCGCCGTCGGCGATGAGGCTTCCCAGCGAGACGTCGGGGGGCTGGATGCCGAAGCCGAAGTAGGACAGGGAGGTCTCGGTGAGGATCGCGGTGCTGACGTTCAGCGTCGCGTCCACTACCAGCAGCGAGGACATGTTAGGGATGACGTGCCGGAAGATGATCCTCGCCGGCGGGACGCCCATGAACCTGGCGGCCTGGATGAACTCCCGCTCCTTGAGCGAGACGGTCATGCTCCGGACGATCTTCGAGGTGATCATCCAGAGGAACATCGCCAGCAGCAGCACGAACAGCGGCCACTGACCTCCCGCGAACAGCGGCGACATGATCGCCAGGATCAGGAAGGCCGGAAGCACGAGCAGCAGGTCGGTCAGCCAGGTCAGCGCACGGTCGGCCCAGCCGGAGAAGTATCCGGCGAAGGCGCCGACCACGGCGGCCAGGGTCGTGCCGACCACGGCGGCCAGCAGCCCGACGACGAGCGACTTCTGCATGCCGCGCAGCGTGACCGCGTACACGTCGGCGCCGGTCTGCAGTGTGCCCCACCAGTGCTCGCCCGAGGGCGGCTGCAGGAAGGCCGTGAAGTCCTTGTCCGTGTAACCCCACCGACCGGCGTACGGCCCGGCGAAGGCCAGCAGGAACAGCAGCCCCAGCAGGGCGAACCCGACGCGGCCCTGGAAGGAGCCGAAGAAGCGGCCCGCGACCACCCGCAGCCTGGAGGGCGCCGTGATGCCCGCGACGCTCGCCTCCTGCTCGGCGAACCGCTCGTCCGTGATGGTCATCGCTTCCCCTCACCCCACCCGGACGCGCGGGTCGAGAACCGCGTGCAGGACGTCGGACGCCAGGGACGCCACCAGCACCGCGAAGGCCGCGAAACAGCTGATCGCCGCGACGGTGTTGACGTCGTTGGTCGAGATGGAGTCGACCAGCCACTCGCCCATGCCGTGCCAGCCGAAGATCTTCTCGGTGAAGGTCGTGCCGACCAGCAGCGCGCCGAAGGTGAAGGCGAAGTAGGTGACCGCCGGGATCAGCGCGGTGCGCAACGCGTGCCGCACCAGCGCGGTACGGCGCCGCAGCCCCTTGGCCATGGCGGTGCGGACGAAGTCGGCGCCGAGCACGTCGAGCATCATGTTGCGCTGGTAACGGCTGTAGACGGCGATCAACCCCAGGGACAGGGAGAGCGTGGGCAGGATCAGGTGCCGCAGGCGGTCGGTGAGGTGGGCCAGGAGGTCGCCCTCAAGGCCGGGCGTCGTCTCACCGCTGACCAGGAAGACCTGGGTGCCGGTCAGGTCGTTGAACGAGACCGCGCCGATGATCAGGATGTTGGCGAGCACGACCGTCGGAACGGCCAGGACGGCGAAGGAGGCCCCGGTCGCGAGGCGGTCGAACACGCCGTACTGCCTGACCGCCGCGTACGCGCCGACGAGCACACCCGTGAGGCTGCCGAGGACCACCCCCACGGTGATCAGGCGCAGTGTGACACCGACGCGCCGCCCGAGGTCGTCGTTGACCGGCCCGCCGGTGACCGTCTTGCCGAAGTCGCCGTGCGCGAGGCCGCCCACCCAGGTCAGGTAGCGCTCGACCAGCGGCGTCTGGTCGTTGAGGTTCAGCTCGGTGAGACGCGCGTCGATGACCGCCTCGGGGATCGGCGGGTTGCGGCCCTCGTAGTTGGAGCGGGGGTCGAGCGCGAAGGCTGCGAGCATGTAGGCCAGGCTCGTGGCGACGACGATGAGCACCAGATAGTTGAGCAGCCTGCGGAGAAGGAACCCCGCCATAGCGCCCCCCTTTAAGCGTCGTCCCTGTTGTCGATGGCCATCCTGCTACATCTTGCGGCCACTCAACTACAGGGAGTGCTCAATCGGGGGTTCGATCTCGGTCAAGGGCGGTGTTTACCACGCCATCTCTCTGGTTGTGGAACCGAAAAGCACATGTCGGCCACCGCACGCCGTACGGGGCCGCGGCGGGGAGAGGTCAGCGTCCGGCGAGCTCGTCCACCGCGGCGCGCAGGTCGGCGCTGGTGATGGTGGTCAGGTCCGCCGCGCTGGCCGTGCCGCCCATCTGGGCCGCCAGGCGCACGTCCCTGCGCATCGCGGCGCGCTCGAACAGCGAGCGCGCGAACCTGCCGTTGCCGAGGCTGTCGATGAGGCCGTCCGCGCAGACCCAGGTGAAGACCTCGCCCAGGTCGCGCGCCGCGGCCTCGTCGAAGCGGTCACCCGCCTCGCGGGCGAGCAGCGCGGCGATCTCGGCGAGCTCCCGGGGCGAGTAGGAGGGGAATTGCACCCGCTGGCCGAACCTGCTGGCCAGGCCCGGGTTGGTCGCCAGGAAGGCGTCCATCTCCCGTTCGTATCCGGCCAGGATGATCACCAGCCGGTCGCGGTCGTCCTCGGCCCGTTTGAGCAGCGTCTGCACCGCCTCCGCGCCGAATGCGTCACCCCCCGTGTAGCCGGGGTTGACCAGGCTGTAGGCCTCGTCGATGAACAGCACCCCGCCGAGCGCCCTGTCGACCAGCTCGTTGGTCTTGATCGCGGTCGCGCCGAGGTGCTGACCGACCAGGTCGGCCCGCTGCGCCTCGACCACGTCGGGCTGGGAGAGCAGGCCGAGGGCGGCGAAGATGCGGCCCAGGATGCGCGCCACGGTGGTCTTGCCGGTGCCCGGCGGGCCGGCGAAGACGAAGTGCCTGGTCTGCGGGGGTGTCGGCAGCCCTCGCTCCTGGCGCATCCTGGCCACCTTGAGCTGGGCGGTGATCGCGTGCACCTGCTGTTTGACCGGTTCGAGCCCGGCCATCCCGTCCAGGTCGGCCAGCGCCTCCTCCAGGGAGGGGATGGCCTGGTAACCCCGGTAGCGGGCGGTGAGCTCGTCGAAGGCCTTGGCGACGTCCCGCGCGGTCGTGGTCACCAGGTCCTGCGCCGTCGGTGAGCCGCCCGCGCCGACCACCCGCACGTCACGGGCCTGGGCCGCGGCCTCGACGAGGCTCCTGGCGAACCTGGCGTTCCCCAGCTCGTCGACGAGGGCGCGCCGGTGCACGTCCTCGAAGCGGTCGAGCAGCGCGGGCCCGGCGTCGTCGGCGAGCCGGTCGCCGCGCCGCCGCTGCAGCAGCTCGGTGATCTCCAGCAGTTCTCCCGGGGAGTAGCTGGGGAAGCGGACCCTGCTGGAGAAGCGGCTGGACAGGCCGGGGTTCGACGACAGGAAGGAGGCCATCTCCTTCTCGTATCCGGCCAGGATGATGATCAGCCGGTCGCGGTCGTCCTCGGCCCGTTTGAGCAGCGTCTGCACCGCCTCCGCGCCGAACCGGTCCGGCTGGCCGTCCCCCGAGTTGATCAGGCCGTAGGCCTCGTCGATGAACAGCACCCCGCCGAGCGCCCTGTCGATCACCTCGTTGGTCTTGATCGCGGTCGCGCCGAGGAACTCCCCGACGAGGTCGGCGCGCTGGACCTCGACCACGTAGGGGGTTTCGAGCAGGCCGAAGGCGTAGAAGATCTTCGCGACGGTCCTGGCGACGCTGGTCTTACCGGTGCCGGGAGGGCCGACGAAAACGAAGTGGCGCATCGGCGGCTCGGTGGAGTATCCCGCCTCCTTGCGCAGCCTGGCAGCCTCGATCGAGGCGGCGATGGAGCGCACCTGTTCCTTCACCGGGGCCAGGCCGATCATGCCGTCCAGCTCGCCGAGCGCCTCCTCGACGGAGATCGGCGGCGGGGCCGCGGACGTGCCCTGCGCGTGGGCGGGCTGCCCGCTCTCACGCGCCCTGATCCGCACCCGCTGGTCCCCGGCCCGCAGATCGGCCCTGGCCTGACGGGCCTGGACGAACCGGTAGACCAGCACGGCCGCGGCGACGCCGTAGGCGACCCACGGGGCGACGCCGGGAGCGAAGACGGAGATGGCGGCGGCCACGGCGGCGGCGGGCACGAGCGCGGCGAGCGTGGTCAGCCACGGCGGCACCCAGCGGATGAGGTGGGCCGCCCCCGCGACGGGCAGCGCCAGGAGCGTCAACGGCATCGAGGCGGGCACCCCGACGCCGTACAGACTCTGGAAGGGGGGCATGAGCAGCACCCACCCGACCACCACGACCAGGGTCGCGGCGGCCCGGGGGAAGCGCAGGGTCAGTCCCGCGAAACCGAGCAGGACCAGGATCGCCAGGAAGGTGTCGCGCGACCACCCCATGCCCAGGGTCAGCCCGACGGCCAGCACCAGCGCGAGGAGGTAGATCAGTCGGCGTGTGCCGGGAGCGAGCTGGAAGTAGCGCAGCCGTACCCTTTCGAACGCATCCCGCACCGCCGCCCGCCCCGCGGGCCGGATCCTGTCGGGTTCCCGCATCACGCCTCCCCGGATTCGCCCCCGGTTATACCGCACCGGGCAGACGTTTGCGCGTGCGTGGGCGCCACGCCACGCCGCCACACTGACACGATCAGATAAACGGACGAGACCGGATGAACCCCACGATCCGGGTGCGGGGTTTCTGCCCCTCCCTCGGATGCCGAAACGATCCCTCCCGCCGCCCTCCCGTGTGCCCTCCCCGGGCCTTCCTCCGGGCGGTCCCCGGCACGGTGAACCCTCAGCGTGTCCGTGTGGTCCCGTGCCGCTCCCTGGTACGGCGGCGCCGGTGGCGGTCCCGGTGGCGGGCACCGCCGAGACCTGGCACTTCGGAGACGAGGACCCGCTTCGGGGTGATCCTGAGCACGCCCGTCTCCACGTCGCCGACCGCGATACCCCGTACCTCGGCCCAGAACCGGCTCTCCGCCGGGTCGGCGACGAACACCGTGACTCTCGGGTCCCGCCCGGCCACCTCCCAGGCGTCGGCGGGGGCGGTCAGGAGCAGTTCGCCGTCCGCCTGGCCGGTGACGTCGGCGGCCAGGGTCCTAGGGCCCTCCCGGTCCGTGAAGGCCAGGACGACTCCCTTGGCCCGGGCCAGTGCCCGCCGCACGTCGCCGCCGAGGAAGATCGACGCCCGCGTGTCCGCCGGCGGGCGCACGTCATGCCCCTCCCGCATGGCCAGGCCCGAACGCCACGGTCCCGGCAGGTCGTGCCCGCGCGCCCGTGCCGCTCTGAGGGCCAGCGCCCCGGCGGGTACGGCGGCCGGCACGCCGCAGGCCCACCAGATCCACCAGGCCCACCGCTCCAGGCCGGCTCCGGCCAGAAGGCCGGACGACGTCACGACCGCGACGCCCGTGAGCAGGACCGAGGTCAGGGTCAGCAGGTACCGGGTGGCCGTGAGCAGGCGGTCGGCGGCGAGCACCCGGTCGACGAGGTGCCCCGCCGTACCCCTCGGACGGGCCAGGGCGAGCGCGACGGGGACGGCGGGGGCTGCCAGGGCCAGCCGGAGCTCGCCGAGTGATCCCGCTGCCAGCAGGAGCCCCGTGAGCGCCGACCAGGCGCGGACGGTGAGCATCCACAGCGTCGTCTCGGCGTTGCGCCGTGCCGTACGGTCTCCGGGGACGGCGGCGAACTCGGCCAGCGCCCTGACCGGACGCCCGCGCCACGCCCGCGCGGGCACCCGCAGGGCGGGCAGGGCGATGCCGTTGAACAGGACGAATCCCGCGAGCAGGGGCCACGCCACGCCCTGCGGGACGGGCGGGAGGGTGGCGACCGCCATCGTGTAGGCCACGACGGCGAGCACGGTGGCCGAGACCGAGACGCCGAGCCAGGGGTCGCGTGCGAGCAGACGCGGCACGTAGCGCCAGAGCCTGATCTCACGACCCCGCCTGAGGGTGATCGCCGCCGCCCCCGCCAGTACGGCCACGCCCCCGGCCACGGCCGCCCCGGCGAGCCCGGTCCGCAGAACGAGCAGGACGGCCACGGCGAGCGCGACGGCCAGCAGTACGCGGATCTGCCGGGACCAGGCCTCCACGGCGTCCCTCGTACGGCCGGTCTCACGGGGGTCGACCGGCCAGGCGGGGTCGTGGTGGCCGTGCGGAGGCCGCCAGCGCAGCAGCGCGAGCCCGAGGTTGACCCGTGCGATCGGGTGGTCGTCCGCCAGGCGCAGCGCGGCTCGGTAGGCGGCCTCCGCCCGGTGGTGTTCACCGCGCAGCAGCGCGAGGTCGCCGGCGAGGACGTGGGGGTCCGGCTCCTCGGGGGCGTAGCGGACGGCCCTGTCCGCCTGGACGGCCGCCTCCCACCGGCGTCCCGGCACCCGGCGCAGGGCGGCGCCCAGTCGCAGCCGCGCCGTCCACGACCCGGGAGCGGTCCGTACGGCCTCCTCGGCGGCGGCCACGGCCTCCGCGTCTCGGCCGAGGCGTTCGAAGGAGAGGCTCAGCAGCCGGTATGCCCAGTCCGCGACACCGGTGACCTGACCGTGCCCTATGGCGTCGAGCGCCTCCCGTGGCCGGTCGCGTTCCAGCAGGGCCGCGGCGGTGGCGCACCGTTCGCGAGGGTCACCGGTGTCGCTGTCCGGTTCACTGTCCGGCTCCGGCGGTTCATGGACCTCGTGCTGGCTCCCCACGACCGTCATCGTGCGCGCGAGATCACTGTTTGCCTAGATAAGAGATATATCCCTGTATCTCTCTAGAGAGGCAGGATATATGGGGACAATATCCACAATTAGCGGTAAGCCAATCTCCGATTCCTGGCTTTCCCACTACCCGGCTTCGCCTAAGCTGCCTGGCATGTCCGTCGAGGCCGACGTTCCCTTCAGCGGCCCCTCCAGCGGCTCATGATCGCCATGGGGGTCGTGGACAGTGCGGTCCGCACCGGGATCGACCCGCGAAGGCGAGGGACCGGCCGCTGGTCGGTCCTGGCCCTGCTGTGCTTCAGTCTGCTGCTCATCGCGGTGGACGCGACGGTCCTGCACATCGCCGTTCCCGCGCTGACCGCCGCTCTCGAACCCACCTCGGTCCAGCTGCTGTGGATCATCGACTCCTACTCCCTGGTGGTCGCTCCGCTGCTGCTGACCTTCGGCACGCTCGGTGACCACTACGGCAGGAAACGCCTGGTGCTGATGGGGTACGTGGTGTTCGGCGTCGCCTCGGCCGCCGCCGCGTTCGCGCCGAGCGCCGCCGCGCTGATCGGCGCGCGGGCCCTGCTGGGCGTCGGCGGCGCGATGATCATGCCCGCCACGCTCTCCATCATCAGGCAGGTCTTCACCGACCGGCGTGAGCGCGCCGTCGCCCTGGGGGTGTGGAGCGGGGTCGCCGCCGCCGGGGCCGCGGTCGGCCCGCTCATCGGCGGGTTGCTCGTGGAGCACCTATGGTGGGGAGCCGTCTTCCTGATCAACGTCCCGATCCTGCTGGTGCTGCTGCCCGCGGCCGTCAGGCTTCTGCCCGACTCCTGCGCGCGGGCGCTGCACCCGTGGGACGCCTTCAGCGCGCTGCTGTCGGTCGTGGGCATCCTCGCCCTGGCCTTCGGCCTCAAGGAGACGGGGACCGGCGGCACCGGTGGACCGGTGGTCCTCCTGGCCGGGATCGGACTGCTGGCCTGGTTCGTGCGCAGACAGCGGCGCTCACCCTCCCCGATGCTCGACCTCGGCCTGTTCCGCCAGCGGGCGTTCTCCATCGGGGTCGCCGCCGTGCTGCTCACGGTCTTCGCCCTGGTCGGGCTCGAACTGATGCTCGCCCAGTATCTCCAGCTCGTGCTCGGCGACAGCCCCTTCCAGGCGGCGGTCCGCCTGCTGCCGCTGATGGCCGCGGCGGTCGTCGGCGGCCTCGCCGGGGCGCGGCTGCTGCACCGCTTCGGGCTGCGCGCGACGATGGGCGGCGGCCTGGCGCTGACCGCGCTCAGCCTGCTGCCCACGCTGGCCTGGGGTACGGAGCCGCACCCCCTGACGCTCGCGCTCTGTTTCGTCGGCGTCGGTTTCGGCATCCAGGTCACCCTGCTCGCCGCCTCCGACACGATCATGTCCTCGGCGTCCGAGGCACGGGCCGGTGGTGCCGCCGCGATCGAGGAGACCGCCTACGAGCTGGGGGCCGGCCTGGGGGTCGCGGTCCTCGGCACGGTCACCACGGCCGTCTACGCACCCTCGCTGGCGCCGGTCGCCGGGGTTCCCTCCGGCCTGATGACCCTCGCGCGTCAGTCGCTCGCCGCCGCCGCGCACGCGGCGCAGGAGATCGGCGGCGAAACCGGGGCCGCACTGCTGACCGCCGCCAGAGCCGCGTTCGTCGGCGGTCTGCACTCCACGATCGTGGTGAGCGCGCTGCTGCTGGGCGCGACCGCGGCGCTCGTCACCCTGCTGCTCCCCCGTGGCACCGTCCCCGCCGAGCACGGTCACCACTGACGGGTTCCAAGACCGCGGGCCGGTGATCACCCGTCCGTCCGGCGGACCGGTGACCGCCCCCCTTCCGGCCAGGCTCTCTCCGGGGAGGGAGCAGCCCGGCCTGACGGCCCACGGTCTCGGCCGTCACCCGCGGCAGCGCGGCCCGCGGCCGGCTACGGCGTCCGTCTACGACACCCGGTCCGAGGTGTGGCGGCGCTCACCCTCCAGATCGCACCGCCACACCTGGCATACGGGGCGTCGTGTGACGGCCTGACCGTCCAGATCACCCCTGCTCTGTCGGCGGGATCCGCCGGTTTCCGTCCGCCGTGGCGCCGTACGGGCGTCTCGTGGCGCGGGCCTCCCCCACCCCCTGGGCGGCCATGTGACCATGTGACGGCGCTCCCGAGCCGTCCAGCGATGTGTATGGCAGACGGTCGGATGGTCGGATTAGAAGCATTCATTGCTGTTTTCTCCTTTCGGCGCGGGAGGGGTGCGCGGTCGTTTCTCCTCAAGGGTGCCTGAGAAGGACCCTTTCGGCAGCCACATGATTGCGACGATCTGTTCGCACATTGAGTTTTGGTTTCTGTAGGACGCACACAGGTTTATGTAGGACCGCGAAGGATTCCTTGTCGACGGCGCGAATATATTTCACAAATCCCATATAGCAGGCAGCCCTCACATGCCCTGACCTGCGTAGGACCCGATACCACGGCGCGACCCCGGTCGAGCTTCGTTGATCATGTGCCGGTTTGCGGATAGGTTCCCCCTGACCGCGAAGCGCGAGAGGAAAACGGAGATATCTGGCAATTAGAACATTGCCCACAAATCATAGTTTGTCATTTATGCCCTTTTTCTTGCGCCGTCTGCCACCGCGAACCCACCAGCGGAAGGACTCGCCTTGCTGGATCGCCTTCTGTCCTCCCTCGTCATGCCGGCCGCCCTTCTCACCGTCTCGACGGTCGCCTGCGCGGCCGTCTCGGCGGGAGGCACCGCGGCCGAGGGCACGGGTTCCGTCGGCGACTGCGGTCCCTCCCTGACCTTCTCCGGATCCGCGTTCGGCTACCTCGACAACGGCACGCTCAGCGCCGGGTTCTGCGTCAAGGGGAGGTCCCTGCGCCGGATCAACGTCGCCTACGACAAGGCGCGGGGAGGGGCGACGAACGTCCGGCTCGGCTACCAGCGGACGGACGGCTCGGGCGTCGGGATCAAGAAGCCCGTCTACGGCCCGGCCGTGACGGCCAGGGCGGGCGGCACCACCTTCAGGAGCTTCTCCCTCGCCCTTCCCTCCGGGTGTTACCACGGGATCATGCTGAACACCGCGACCCGTTTCCAGTACGTCACGAAGGTCTGGGGCGACTGCTGATCCCCCTGCCCGTCGAGGTCTTCCTCGCCAACCGTGACCTCTGGCTGCCGGTCGCCTGCCTGCTGACGGTCCTCACCGGGTCGTGCGTCCCGCTGAGCCGAAGAGCCTCGGCGGTGTTCCGCGTGCGGCGGCCGACGGCGTTCCTCTGGCTGTTCTCCCTGGCCGTGATCCCGGCCCTCACGATGCCGACGCGTCTGGCCACGCACGGCCTGGCCTTCTGCGCGACCGGCGGCCCGGTCTCCTTCACGGAGGCCCAGAACCTCCTCAACCTCCTGCTCTACGCCGCGCCCGCCCTGCTGGGGGCCCTCGTGACCCGCCGCCCGTTGGCGGTCGTGACGGGGCTGGCGGCGGCCTCCCTCTCCCTGGAGATCACTCAGGCGTTCTCGGAGGGGCGTAGCTGCGACCCGGCGGACGTGCTCTTCAACGTCCTGGGCGCCCTGGCGGGCGCGGGGACGGCGTTGCCCGTCCTGCGGACGGCTCCCCGCTCCCCACGCGAAACGCCCGCGACCCCGGCCAAGCGGCGGTCCCGGACGCCCGGGGGCACCGGGTAGCCGGGGCCTCAGCCGCGCGCGGCGGCCACGAACTCCCTGATGAGCCCCGCGTCCTTCACCCCGGGAGCGGTCTCGACACCGCTTGAGACGTCGACCCCCCACGGCTGGGCGGCGGCCACGGCCTCGGCGACGTTCGCCGGGCCGAGTCCTCCGGCCAGCATCCAGCGACCCTGCGGGAGGCCGCGCACCGCCGCCCAGTCCCACGGCTCCCCCGAGCCTGGACGGGGGGCGTCGACGATGAGCATGTCCTCGTCGAAGGCCCCGCAGCGCAGGTCGGCGCCCGCCGCCGCGCCGGCCCGGACCAGTGTCAGGCCGAGGTCCTTGAGCGCGGTGAAGTCCTCGTGCGGATGGGCGCCGTGTAGTTGCACGGCCCGTACCCCCGACTCGGCCGCGGCCCGCCGTACCTCCTGCGGGGTCTCACCGGCGAAGACCGCGACGGTCAGCACGTGGGGAGGCACCTCGGCGGCCAGCTCACGGGCGAGCTCCGGGGTGATCCGCCGAGGGCTCCGGGTCAGGACGAAGCCGATCGCGTCGGCTCCCGCCTCGACGGCGGCCGTGACGTGGCCGGGCTCTCGCAGCCCGCAGATCTTCACATACACCCCTGCACCCTAGCGGTGCCCGAACGGTTCAGGCTCCCTGCTGCATCGGGATGCCGACCCGGTCGACGATCGCCTCCTCCCCCTCCTGACGGGCGCAGTGCGCGCAGCAGAACCAGTTCCTGCCCACCTGGACCCCGTGGCCGACGACCTTCACCCCGCAGTGCTCGCACACCGGGGCCATCCGGTGGATCGCGCACTCGAAGCTGTCGAAGACGTGCACGGCTCCCTGCGCGTGCACCTCGAAGCTCATGTCGTAGTCGTTGCCGCAGACCTCACATCGCGCCATGTCTTCCCCCCGAAAAACTCACGGCGTACTCCCGGCTATGCCTACCCGTCGGGGGAGGGCTCAGACAGGTCCGCCGCCGGTTCCGAGGGCTGCCACCAGGGCCGCGACCAGGGCGAGGGTCAGAAGTACCGTCAGCCCCAGCCAGTACAGGCGGTCGCGGGCCGTGCGGGCCCGCGCGTCGCGGTCCGCCTCGATCCACCCGGCCAGCCTCGGCCAGGCGTACGGCAGCGCCGGATCGGCCAGGCGGGCCAGGTCCCCCGCGCGGACGACCAGCGGCCCGAACGCCTCGGCGATCCGTTTCTCGGTCTCCCCCGCGTCACGCGGCCCGCCGCGCCCGTCCGCCAGCCTGAGGAACATCGCCGAGGCGAACGGCCGGTCGGCCGGGTCGAGCGTGACGTAGGCGTCCTCCGCGACCGCGCCCAGTCCCGGGTCGTCATACGGGGTCCGCAGCCTCGCCGCCATGGCGTCGCCCGCCGCCAGCAGGAAGTCCAGGGTGAGCGGCACGCGGGCGGCCAGCAGGGCGTCGGCGAGACAGACCCGCCCGCCGAGGACCGCCTCCGCGGTGAGCGGCGCCTCCGCGGTGAGCATCTCCGCCGTCCACCCGGGAGTGTCGCCTCCCGAGGGCACGAGACAGGCCGCCGGCAGGCAGGCCGCGGCGGGAGAGGCGTGCGTGAGGCAGTCGGGGGCGAGGCAGGGGGCCTTGAGCCGGACGGTCGCGTCCGCCGAGACCAGGGCCCGCAGCAGGTCTCGGGCCGCGGGCCTGCGCTCGGGGTCCTTGGCCAGGGAGTCGGCGACCAGGGCGCGCAACGGCTGCGGGATCGGGTCCAGGCCGGGATCGACCGACAGCACACGGTGCATGACCGCCCCCAGGCTGGTGCCCTCGAACGCGTCCCTCCCCGTCGCGGCGTAGAACACGACCGCGCCCCAGGCGAACACGTCCGCGGCGGCGCCGGGCTCCCGTCCGGTGAACGCCTCCGGCGCGGTGTAGGCCGGGGCGTTCATGGCCAGCCTGGGCCAGGTCAGCGTCGTCTCCGTCGGGGAGAGCGGCCCGAACCCGACGACCCTGGGACCGTCGGGGCCCAGCAGCACGTTGTCCGGGGTGAGGTCACGGTGGACGACCCCGGCCTCGTGGAGGGCGGTCAGCGCGGTGGCCAGGGCCGCGGCCAGGTGGAGCAGGTCGGGCCCGGTCAGGGTCCGCCCCGCCCCGCGCAGGCTCGGCCCGGCCACGTACTCACTGACGACGTACGGCCGCGCCCCCACGCAGTCCGCATCGATCACCTTGGCCGTGCAGGACGGCGCGGCGGCGCGGACCGCGGCCACCTCCCCGGCCAGGGGCCGCCACAGTTCGGGGTCTCCGTGCGGCACCTTCACCGCCACCCGCCGTCCCCCGGAGTCGTAGGCCTCGTAGACCACGCCCCGGCGGCCCGCCCCAAGACGGCCCGCCAGCCGGTAGTCCCCCAGACGGTGCGGGTCCCCCTCGATCAGCCTCGCCGCGACTCTCATACGGTGTTGGATGCGATCTCAGACCGGAAAGTTCTGGGTCATCGGGGGCATACATCGCGGTACGGCGTCTCCCCCAGGTAGGTCCGCCACTCCTGCGCCGAGAGCGTACGGCCCGCCCTCGCGCAGACCGCGTTCGCCACGGCCTCCGGCTCCACCGGGCGCTCGGCCAGGACTCCCGAGGAGTCGGCGACGACCAGGCGCGCCCCGTCTCCGGTGAAGGCCAGCGCCCTCGGCTCTCCGGGCCCTGTCGTGATCGGCTCCCCGAGGCGGCGCCCGGTCTCGACGTCCCACAGCGCCACGGAGCCGCCGCCCACCCGGCCCGCGATCACGTCGCCGCGCGGCGAGTAGGTCAGCAGGGGGGTCTCGCCCGCCCCCGTCCTGACGGTCTCACCGACCTGCTTCCTCGACGAGGTCTCCCAGACCGACAGCCGTCCCGCCTGGTCGGCGATGGCGAAGCGGGAGCCGTCCCCGCCGAAGGCGAGCGAGAGGACGGGGACGCCGACGGTCGGCGAGCCGTACGAGGGGCCGAAGGGTTCGCCCGTGCGGGTGTCGAGCAGGCGCTGTTCACCGCCCGCGACCGCCAGCGCCCTGCCGTCCGGGGCGAAGCGGAGGCCGTCGGGGTAGCCCTGCTTCCTGGCCCAGCGGTGCCGGCCGCCGGGCACGTCCCACAGGTGGATCTCCCCGCCGTCCCCGGTCGGGGAGTCGGGGTAGGCGACGTATCCGGCGAGGGCGGTGCCGTCGGCGTTCACCGCGATGGCGGTCACGTTGCCCTGTCTCGGGGCGGCGACGGTCATGACCTTCTCGAACGTCCTGGTGTCCCAGATCTGCACCTCCCCCGCCATGTCGCCCGTGACGACCGCCAGCCGTCTCCCGTCGCCGCTGAAGGCCATCTCGAAGTAGCCGCCGGGGTCCTGTGAACCGACGTCCAGGGCCACCGGGGATCTACGGCCGCGCACGTCCCACAGGCTGACCTTCCCCGGCCCCTCCCCCTTCGAGGCGAGCAGGCGGCCGTCGGGACTGAGCGCCGCCCTGGCGAAGCCCGCCTTCCCAAGCGGCGCGGGGGCGGTCGCGAAGGCGATGTCGAGGCTGATCACCGAGTCCTCCGACAGGTAGCGCAGGGTGCGCCCGTCGGGGTCGAAGGCGGCGACCGGCCTGAACGCGGCGACGGCGTGGGTGAACAGCAGGGCGCCGTCCGCGACGCGCCAGAGCCTGATGTTGCGTTCGCTCACCGACGCCAGGAATCGCCCGTCGGGGCTGAAGACCAGCGTGTCCGCGTCGCCCTCGTCGAAGGAGCGCTGCACGTTGGCGTCGGTGAAGGAACGTTGCAGATCGGCGCCGGTCGAGGCGTCGTGGAGCCGTATGAGCGCTCCGGTGCGGACCGCGATGATCTTGCCGTCCGGACTGTAGGCGACGCGCCGCACGCAGGTGCACGGCTGCCCGAGCGACACCTTGCGACCGTCCGCGAGGGTCGTGGCCGTCGCGTTCCCTCCGAGGTCGGCGACGGCGAGCCCGGTGCCGTCCGGCGAGGTGTCGAAGCCCATGCCCGCGGTGAACGGGGCCGCGTCACCGCCCGTCCGCCGGTTCCAGACCGTCAGCCCCTCGCCCCTGCTGACCAGGACCAGGTCCTCCGAGCGGCCGAAGGCCACCTCGGATATGCCGTCGACGCCCCTGTCCCGGACGGTGAGGGTCGCACCGGTCGGCTTGCCGGTCGCCATGTCCCAGATCGTGAGTTTCGTCCCGCTGACCACGGCGAGCAGCCTGCCGCTCGGGCTCAGCGCGATCCCGGTCAGCTCGTCGCCTATCCCGTCGAACCCGCCGGTGCGTCCGCCGGTCCGCACGTCCCAGACGCGCGCCTGTCCGTCGCCGGCGCTGACGAGGACGCGCCCGTCACGGCTCAGCGCCCGCAGCGTGCGCACCCCGGCCGCCGGGTCGTGGAAGGCGGCCGTCTCACGCTGGGCCAGGGAGCCGGTCAGGGCGGCTCTCGCCTCGACCACCGGGTTCAGCCGCCAGGCGGCCACGCTGAGCAGCATGGCCCTGACCGGCTCCGAGACGCGCAGCGATTCGGCGGTCGCGGCGAGCTGGCGGGCCTGTGCCTGGTCGCGCTGGTGCGCGATGGTGACGCTGCGCGCCTCGGCGACCCTGCCCTGCTGTACGGCCAGCACCCCGGCGGCCAGCGCGACCGCCAGCAACCCGGCCAGCGTCACGGACAGCAGCCTGCCCCTGCGGGCACGGCGCCTGGCCAGGGCGGCCCCCGCCTCGAGGAAGTCGCGTTCGACCGGGCTCAGCGTGATGTTGCGCCGTCCCGTCGCCGCCCAGTTCATGGCGTTCTCCAGGTTGCTGCCCTGGAACAGGTCGCCGTCCCTGCGGCCCTGGCTCTGCCAGCGCCAGGCCGCGGTGAGGATGTGCCGATGCACGACCAGGCCGTCGCGGTTGGCCCCGACCCACTGGCGCAGCCGGGGCCAGGCCTGGGTCAGGGCGGGCCGAGAGAGCCACAGAGCCTGCTCGTCGTGGCCGACCAGATAGGTGAAGGCCGCGAGCACCCGGTGGACGGCGGCGATCTCCTCCTCGCCCCTTCCCTGGAGGAGTTCGGCCAGTTGGGCGCGCCGTACGGTGAGTTCTCCGTCGTCGGTCACAGTGACGAGCCGGAGGAACACCTCGGGGGCGAGCTCCCGCTCGGCCTGCCCGAGCGCGGCGAAGGCCTCCTCGGCGAGTTCGCCGAGCGCGGGGTCGTTCGAGCCGGTGTGCATCCGGCCGCCCGTCTCGCTGCCCGCCGCGAGCAGCCGCCGGGTGTCGAGCGAGCCGCCCCCGCTGATCAGGGCGAGCAGCAGTTCCCTGGCGGCCGGCCTGGCCGTGGGGTCCTTGGCCAGGGATGCGGCCACCAGTGGGCGGAGCTGTTCGGGCAGTACGTCCAGCTGCGGCTGCACGGAGAGCACCCGGTGCATGACGCCGCCCAGGCTCTCCGCCCTGAACGGGTCGAGTCCGGTGGCTGCGAAGACCATGATCCCGCCCCAGGCGAAGACGTCGACGGCCTCGGTCGCGCGCTCCCCCATGAAGATCTCGGGGGCCATGTAGGTGGGGGTTCCCGCGACCATCCCGGTCGCGGTCAGCGACATGTCGGCCATACGGGCGATACCGAAGTCGATCACCCGGGGGCCGTCGGGGCCGAGCAGCACGTTGTCGGGTTTGAGGTCTCGGTGGATGACCCCGGCCTCGTGGATCGCGGTCAGCGCGGTGGCGACGGCGGTGGCCAGGCGGTGCAGGTCACCGCCGGTGAAGCGGCGCCCGTCGATGACGGCCCTGCGCAGGCTCGGTCCCTCGACGTACTCGGAGACGATGTACGGCCTGGGCCCTTCGAGGTCGGCGTCCACCACGGCGGCCGTGCAGAAGGAGGCGATCCGCCTGGCGGAGGCCGCCTCACGGCCGAACCGCTCGCGCAACTCGGGGTCGGCCGCCGCGTCACCGTGCAGCACCTTGACCGCGACCCGTTCACCCCGTGCGTCGTAGGCCTCGTAGACGACTCCCTGTCCGCCCGCGCCCAACCGGCCCGCCAGCCAGTAGCCGCCGAGCCGTTGCGGATCTCCGTCGACCAGTCCGGTGCTCATTCCCGCCTCCGTTCACCGGCTTGTTGGACGCGCCGCTGGACACCATAGTTCGGCCGATGTCACGTACTCAGGCGTTCCTCGGGTCGTCAGCGGCGCCGTCCGGCCGGGCATCGGCCCACCCGCGATCAAACCGGTTGATAGGGCTCACCGGGGAGAACTAGGTTGGCAAGCGTGGGCGGGCTCCCGCCGACCCCCGGCCGGCGAGCCCGAGCAAGAGGAGGGACGAGCCATGCGTCACGCGAAAGTCACCCGTTCGCAGCACCGGCGTCGCCGTACCCGCGCCTTCGACCTGGACCTTCGCACTCCGTCAGGTCGCAGGCTTCCCTACTGACGATCAGTTCTTTACGACGGTTTTACGGGACGATCTGTAGACATTTCGTGTAACGAAAGCGTCACGCGGGGGGCTCAATGAAGAGACTTGTGCTTGTGCCGCCGTCCGTCGCACGGCTCAAGATCAGGGACATCCGGTCGGTGCGGCGCCGTGGCGGCGCGCCCGACACCAAGGTTGTCGATCTGCGCGCCTACACAGGACGCAACGTCCTGCGGTTCCCGGCCACGAGCGGCCCCACTCCCGCGGCCTGACCGACCGCCCGGCCAGACGAGAGGACCCGCGACCCGCGGGCCCTCTCGCGCTATCCGGACACAGCGTCCACATATACCCTGGGGGTATGGAGAGAGCAGACGCCGCGCGTAACCGGGCGCGCATCCTGGAGGCCGCAGAGCGGCTGTTCGCCGCCAATGGGGCGCCCAACGTCACCATGGAGGACATCGCCAGGGCGGCGGGAGTCGGCCGGGGCACCCTGTACCGCCGCTATCCCGACCGGGCCGCGATCGCGACCGCGATGCTCGACGAGCACGAGAAGGCCCTGCAGCGCGAACTGATCGGAGGCGAGCCGCCCCTCGGCCCCGGTGCCACGCCCGCGCGGCGGCTGGCCGCCTTCTACGCCGCGATGGTCGGCCTGCTCGAATCCCACGCCCATCTGGTGCTCGGCGCGGAGACGGGCCGCTCACGCTTCGCCACCGGCGCCTACGGTTTCTGGCGGGCGCACGTGCGCTCGCTGCTGGTCGCCGCCGACGTGCCCGACCCGGACGCGCTCGTCGAGATCGCGCTCGCCCCGCTCGCCCCCGAGGTCTACACCTTCCAGCGTGAGGGTCGCGGGCTCGGACCCGAGCGGATCACAGCCGCGCTGGAAGAACTCGCCCGGCGGCTTCTCGCAGGACACGCGCCACCCGCCGGGGATGGGTGAGCTGGGGATAGTGCCCCGCGCCCTCGATCACGACGTCGGCCTCACCCGCCACGAGCGGGTCGGCCGCCCCCGTGACGACCGTCACCGGGACCTCGACCCGGCCGAGTGCCCGCCGCAGTTCCTCCCTGGCCGCGTGGCCCGCGCGCATCGCCCCGATCACCCGCCGGGCGGCACCGGGGCGGCGCAGGTCGGCGAGCGCGTCCTCGGGCACGCCGAGCCTGTCCGCCAGCCGCGCCGGGGACGTCCGGCGCAGTACGGCGGCGCCGAAGACCGAGCGGGTCAGCCACCCCGCCGGGGCCTGCAGGAAGGCCGGGGCCAAAAGCACGACCGCGGAGACCCGCTCAGGACGCGCGAGCGCGTAGCGCAGGACGGGCCCGCAGGCGAAGGAGTGACCGACCAACACGGGGCGCGTCCCCGCCGGTTCGAGCAGCGCCTCGGTCCACTCCCCCAGTGAGCGGGCGGGCGAGGAGCGGCCGAGTCCCGGCAGGTCGGCGGCCAGGACGGGACCGTCGAGCGACTCGTCCACCTCCGCCCAGGAGCGGGCGTCGAGCGGCAGCCCGTGCAGCAGCACGTACCGCGGGCTCTCCCGCTCCCCGGCCACCCAGGTACGGCTGCCCGCCACGTCCTGGAATCCGTACGGCCCGCGTGGCGCCTCCCCTTCCCCGAACCCGGCACCGACCAGCCCGTCCGCCCAGGTCCTGAGCATCTCCTCCACCGGCGGCATGCGCAGACCGGCCCGCTCGGCGAAGGCCAGGGCGGGGGCCGTCTCGTAGCGGTCGCCGGACATGAACGACAGCGTCTCCGGGTCGGCGCCGGTCAGGACACGGGGCAGCCGCCGTACCAGGGAGACCGGGATCGTCGCACGCGGGGGACGGACGCCCAGGTGAGCGGCCAGGAATCCGGCCAGCTCCGGCAGGTTCGGCGTCCGGTCGTCGAGCACCCAGTAGGCCTCGCCCGCCGTCTCCTCGTGGCAGGGCACCTCCGCCATGAAGCGGGCCAGGTAGCCGATGTCCACGACCGGCAGGAAGGTCCTCCCGTCCCCGGGCAGCAGGGGCAGCCGGCCACGCCACAGGTCGCGCACCACCGAGGCGAGGCCGATGAACTGGCCCTCCCCGGTGACCGAACTGGGGTTGACGACGGTCAGCGGGACGCCGAGTTCCCCGGCGCGGGCGCGCACCGCCGCGTCACCCTCCCGTTTCGAGGCCTCGTAGGCCCCGTCACGCCGGTAGTCGGGGGGACCGCCGCTGACGCGGTAGCCGCTGACGTGCACCAGGCGCCGCAGCCCCTGGCGGGTGGCGGCCCAGTCGGCCACGTTGACCGCCCCGGTCACGTTGGCCGCCCGCGCCTCGGCGACACCCAGTCCGAAGGCGAAACGCGCCGCGGTGTTGTAGACGTCGCGCACCCGCCCGAGGTCCGGCGCGGCGCCGAGCCCGAGCCCGGGGGCGGCGATGTCGGCGGTCACGACGGTCAGCCGCGCGGTGTCCACGCCCTGCCCGGCGAGCCAGGAGGTCAGCCGGTCCGCCGGCCCGCGCAGGGCGGCGGCCACCGCGCGCTCCCTGCGCAGGAGTTCGGCGACCAGGGAGCGGCCGATGAATCCCGCCGCGCCGAAGACGATGGAGTCGGGGGTCACACGATCACCTCATAATAGATCGGTCTACATATTCCATGGGCATGCGAAAGGAGACGGGCAGAGGTTCCGGCGTTACGGCCTCAGCAGCGTGGCGATCCCGCGCGCCACCCGGTCGAGCGGCTCCCGGCTGCGGTGCGCCCTGGCCAGCAGCAGTGCGCCCTCGATCAGGGCCAGGACGGTGACGGCCGTGTCGGCGGGCTCCGGGTGCCCGTCCACGGCCAGCCGGTGACGCAGCGCCTCCTCCCACGAGCCGTAGACCTCGGCGCAGACCTCCTGAAGCGGGTCGCTGACGGCCGCCATCTCCAGCGCCACCGTGGCCACCGGGCAGCCCTTGCGCCACCCGGAGGCCTCAAGCCGGTCGCCCAGCAGTGCGAGCACCCCGGTGACCAGGCTCGCGGCGTCGGGCGCGGACTCGGCCAGCTCCCGCACGATCCGGCCGACCTCGTGGCCCGCCCGCCGTACGGACTCACCGACGAGCTGGTCCTTGCCGCCGGGGAAGTGGAAGTAGAGCGAGCCGCGCGGCGCTCCGCTGGCCGCGACCACCTGGTTCAGCCCGGCCCCGAAGTAGCCGCCGCTCTCGATCAGCTCCCGCGTCGCGTCGAGCAGCCGCGTCCTGGTCTCCTCACCCTTGCGTCCCATGGTTCAAAAAATAGACCGGTCTGCTTATTCTTGGCAACCCGGGGCCGTGAAGCGCGAGAGCTTGTCCGGATTCAGTACGGCCCGCACCCCCGTGATCCGCCCGTCCGTCACCTCGATCGCGAAGACCGCGACGACCACGTCCTCGACCCACACCACGATTCCCTCCTCGCCGTTGACCTCGGTGTGGGCGAACCCGCCTCCGGGGCCGAACTTGGCGGCGATCCCGGCCAGGAAGCGGACGACCTTGTCCCGGCCCTCCACGGGGCGCAGGGCGGCGCTGACCCGGCCACCGCCGTCGGACCAGACGACCACGTCGACGGCGAGCAGCCGCTCAAGCTCGGCGAGGTCGCCGCCGCGCGCGGCGTCGAGGAACCGCTCGACGATCCTGTGCCGCTGCTCCCCGGGCACGTCGAACCTCCGTGGCTCGCCCATCCGCTTCCTCGCCCTGATCAGGAGTTGGCGGCAGTGGGTCTCCGAGAGGTCGAGCACCTCGGCGATCTCGCGGTAGCCGTACGAGAAGGCCTCGCGGAGCACGAAGACGGCGCGCTCCGGAGGGGTGAGGCGCTCCAGCAGCGTCAGGAACGCCATGGAGACCGCGTCACGTCGCTCGGCGGTCTCCAGCGGGCCGAGCGCCGCCGACTCGACGGGCTCGGGAAGCCAGGGGCCGACGTAGCTCTCGCGGGTGGCACGGGCGGCGGTCAGCCGGTTGAGACAGAGGTTGGTGACCACCTTGGCCAACCACGCCCCCGGCGTCTCCACGTTCCGCCTGTCGGCGGTGTGCCAGCGCAGGTAGGCGTCCTGGACGACGTCCTCCGCCTCCGCGGCCGAACCGAGCATCCGGTAGGCCAGGCCGAACATCCGCCGCCGCAGTTCCTCGAACTCATCGACCATCCGTCCAGGGTCCCAGAGCTCACCGGGCGCCCGGCTCACGGGGACTCCCTGAAGGCCCTGCGGTAGGCCGAGGGCGAGGTGCGCATCGTCCTGGCGAAGTGGTGCCTGAAGGTCACGGCGCTGTCGAACCCCACCGCCGCCGCGACCTCCTCGATCGAGGCGGAGCCCGACTCCAGCGGCTCCAGGCTGGCCGCGATCCGCTGGGAGATCACCCAGCGCAGCGGGCTGGTCCCGGTCTGGCGGGCGAAGTGCCGCAGGAAGGTGCGCTGCGACATGCGGGCGGCCCCGGCCATCCCGGCGACCGTGATCGGCTCGGCCAGGTGCCCGAGCGCCCAGGCCATCGCGGCGGCCACCGCGTCGTCCTCCTCCGCGGGCGCCACCGGGGCCTGGACGAACTGGGCCTGCCCGCCCTCCCGGTGCGGCGGGACGACCAGCCTGCGCGCGACCGAGTTGGCCACTCCGGGACCGTGGTCCGTGCGGACCAGGTGCAGCAGCAGGTCGAGGCCCGCGGCGCTGCCCGCGCTGGTCAGCACGTCCCCGCCGTCCACGTACAGGACGTCGGGGTTGACCCTGACCAGGGGGAACCTCTCCCTCAGCAGGTCGGCGTACCTCCAGTGGGTGGTCGCCTCACGCCCGTCGAGCAGCCCCGCGGCCGCCAGCGCGAAGGCCCCCGAACAGATCGACACGATCCTTGCCCCACGCTCGTGCGCCGTCCGCAGCGCCGTGACCAGCCCCGCGGAGACCTCCCCCCGCACGTCCGCGACCGCGGGCACGATCACCGTGTCCGCCGCCGCCGCCACGTCGAGCCCGTGCCCGGCCCGCATGGTGAACCCTCCGACGACCCGCAGGTCGGCCGGGGTCTCGGCGCAGACCGTCAGCTCGTACCAGGGGACGTCGAGTTCGGGCCTGGGGATACCGAAGATCTCCACCACGCAGCCGAGCTCGAAGGGGGCCATGCCGTCGAAGGCGACGGCGGACACGGTGTGCGCCCGCCGTCGCGGGAAGAGAAGCGACATGGCGGGATATTAGCGATAAGCGGCGTTCACGCCACTGGTCGGAGAGGCGCCGTGCGCGAAACCATGTCTCCCGCACGGCACCGTTCTTCGAGAAAGGCATGTGATGTCCGCCCCCTCATCCGCCGTCACCGCGGTCCCCGCCGCGGAGAGCGCCACGGCGATCGCCCACTTCGCCGCCCGGCTCGCCTTCGAGACCGACGTCTCCGACGTGGCAGCCGACCTGGCGGCCGGAGTCCCGGACGTCGTCGTGGTCGACACACGCGGCGTCCAGGCCTGGCTCCAGGGCCACGTCGCGGGAGCCGTACACCTGCCGACCGGCGACATCGCCACCCGCGCGGCCGAGGTGGTCCCCACGGGGGCGACCGTGGTGACCTACTGCTGGGGACCGGGCTGCAACGGCGCCACCAGGGCGGCCCTGGAGTTCGCCAGGCTCGGTCACCCCGTCAAGGAGATGATCGGCGGCTTCGAGTACTGGGCCAGGGAGGGCCTGCCCGTCGAGACCTCGGAGGGAGTCTCCCGGCGTGCGCCCGACCCGCTGACCGCCCCCGTCCTCGGCGTCTCCTGCGCCTGCTGACGCCCTCAGCCGTTCGCGGCGAACAGATCGACGCCGTTGCCGTCGGGGTCGTGGACGATGGCGTACCGCTGCCCCCAGAACGCGTCCCAGGGCTCCTTGTGGCCCTCGTAGCCCAGGGAGACGAGCTCTTCGTAGGCGGCGTCCACCTCGGCGGGGGTGTCGAACTCGAAGGCGAACGCCGTCCGGGAATCTCCGGTGGGCGGCCGCCAGCCCGGGTCGAAACCGTGGAGCGTCTCGACCGTGTCCCAGACGAGCTTCAGCCCCCCGGGCAGATCCGCCTCGACGTGCGGCTCCCCGTCCGCCTCCGGCGGCAGGTCCAGACCCAGCCGGCGGTAGAACGCCAGCGACCTGGCCATGTCCTTGACGACGATTCCCACGAAACTCAGACGTGTCCGCATATCCGTGTCTTTCCGGTTGAGGTGCCGTGCTCGGTGCGCGCGTCCCGGGCCGCGCACGGCCCAACCTAACCGGAGGTCACAGCCACGGTCTTGCAGGAATCGGACGACTCACGCCTCGGCGGACGCCCTGAGCGCGGCGGCCAGCCAGAGAAAGGCCGCCACGGCCGGAGGGAACGGCGGGCGCCCGTTGATGGCCGACACCAGCTGCCAGTACCGCTCGACCCGCAGGTCGCTGAACAGCTCCACCTGCTCCGCCAGCCGTACCCGCTCCCGCGCCGGGGTCTCCGGCGCGACGATCAGGTCGAGCACGGCCCGTCCCTCGGCCGAGTCCGGCGCGACCCCCGCCGCCTGGGCCGGGACCGCGTGCTCCATGACGGCCTGGTGGTCCGGCGAGCCCGCGGGACCGTCCGCGTTCTGGCCCGCCACCACCATCTCCCTGACCCGGCGCTGGAAGTCCTCGTCCTCGACGAGCTCCGCCAGCTCCATCCAGGCGTCCACCTGCTCCGGGCTCGGCTCGTCCGGCAGTTCGGTGTTCACCTGCCGCATGCCGTTCGCGATGCCCAGTGACGGGCCCTCGCCGAGGTCGAGCCCGGCGAGGACGCGGTCCACGAAGTCATCGATGATCTGCTGCCGCTCCCGCGCGGACAGCCTGGCCAGTCTGTGCATCAGTGACGCCTCCTCGATCGTGCTGCCGCGCTTGGCGACCGTGCTCAGCACGGCGCGGCGCAGCCGCAGGGTACGGATCTCCGCCTCAAGCGCCGCGACATGCGCCTCGGCGACCTGGGCGACCGTCGTGGCCCGGCACAGGACCTCCTCGACCGCCTCAAGACCGAACCCGAGTTCGCGCAGGGTCCTGACGAGGTCGAGCCGGGCGACCGCTCGCGCGTCGTAGAGACGGTAACCGCCCGCGGACCGCTCGGTCGGCGGCACCAGGCCGCTGTCCGACCAGAAACGGATCGTCCGCACCGGTAGTCCCGTACGGCGGGCGAGCTGCCCGATCGTGAAAAGCTCCGTGCCTTCGCTCACGGCACCACTGTGCCGTCTCCACTCACTGGAGACTCAACTCCCTTTCCCCGCGCCACTCCCTTTGCCCGTGACCGGGAGAGACGACGGGGAGCCGGTGAGCCATGTGGCTCACCGGCTCCCCGGTTCACGGACGTGTCAGCTGCAGCCGCTGGTCGAGCCGCAGCCCTCGCAGACGTAGCAACTGCCCGCGGGACGCATCTTGGTGCCGCAGGTCATGCACAGCGGCGCGTCGGCGGTGCGGCCCTGGTGCGACTCCAGGGAGCCCGCGGCGCGCTCGGGGGCGGCCACCTCGACGGTCTGGGTGCGGGTCTCGGATCGGGGCTGGGGCCGCTCGATGGGCGCGGAGGTGGCCAGCTCGGCGATGACCTCGTCCGCGGCGATCGGGGCCGGGTCCTCGCCCCGCTGCTGGGCGGCGCGCTCGGAGGCCGAGAAGATCCCCAGGGCGGCCCGCTCGTCGTAGGGCAGGTGGTCGAGCGCCAGGCGACGGAAGATGTAGTCCATCACCGAGGCGGCCATCCGGATGTCCGGGTCGTCGGTCATGCCCGCCGGGTCGAAGCGCATGTTGACGAACTTGCCCACGTAGGTCTCCAGCGGCACTCCGTACTGCAGGCCGATGGAGATGGCCACGGAGAAGGCGTCCATGACGCCCGCCAGGGTGGAACCCTGCTTGGACATCTTCAGGAAGACCTCGCCGAGACCGTCGTCGGGGTAGGACGAGGCGGTCATGTAGCCCTTGGCGCCGCCCACGGTGAAGCGGGTGGTGGTGCTGGGCCGCTGGTTCGGCATCCGGCGCCTGGTCGGACGGCTGACCTCGACGACCTGGACCTCGGGCTCGGCCGGCTCGGCCTTCTCCTCGGCCTTCTTGCCCGCCGCGGACAGCGGCTGGCCGACCTTGCAGTTGTCGCGGTAGACGGCCAGGGCCTTCAGGCCGAGCTTCCAGCCCTCCATGTAGACCTGCTCGATGTCCTCGACCGTCGCGGACTCGGGCAGGTTGACGGTCTTGGAGATGGCGCCGGACAGGAACGGCTGGGCCGCGGCCATCATCCGCACGTGGCCCATCGGAGCGATGGCCCGCTCGCCCATGGCGCAGTCGAACACCTCGTAGTGCTCGGGCCGAAGGCCGGGGGCGTCCACGACGTGGCCGTGCGCGGCGATGTACTCGACGATCGCCTCGACCTGCTCCTCCTGGTAGCCGAGCTGGCGCAGCGCCCGCGGGATCGTCTGGTTGACGATCTGCATGGAGCCGCCGCCGACGAGCTTCTTGAACTTGACCAGGGCGAGGTCGGGCTCGATGCCGGTGGTGTCGCAGTCCATCATCAGGCCGATGGTGCCGGTCGGCGCGAGCAGCGAGGCCTGGGCGTTGCGGTAGCCGTTCTTCTCGCCGAGCTTGAGGCAGTCGGCCCACTGGCGGGAGGCCTCGGTGTGGATGACCCGGTCCATCCCGCCCAGCGTGCGCAGGTCGTCGTTGGCCGCGGCGTGCTTGCGCATAACGCGCTTGTGCGCCTCGGCGTTGCGGGCGTAGCCCTCGTACGGCCCGACGACCGAGGCCAGCTCGGCGCTGCGGCGGTAGGAGGCGCCGGTCATCAGCGAGGTGATGGCCCCGGCGATGGCCCGGCCGCCCTCGGAGTCGTAGGCGTGGCCGGTGGCCATGAGCAGCGCGCCCAGGTTGGCGTAGCCGATGCCGAGCTGACGGTAGGCCCGGGTGGTCCGGTCGATCTTCTCGGTCGGGAAGTCGGCGAAGGTGATGGAGACGTCCATCGCGGTGATGATCAGCTCGGTGAGCTTCACGAAGGCCGCGACGTCGAAGGTGTCGTCGTCCCTGAGGAACTTCAGCAGGTTGATGCTGGCCAGGTTGCAGGAGGAGTTGTCCAGGTGGAGGTACTCGGAGCAGGGGTTGCTCGCCGTGATGCGGCCGGTCTCCGGGCTGGTGTGCCAGTCGTTGATCGTGTCGTCGTACTGGACGCCGGGGTCCGCGCACTCCCAGGCGGCCTGGGCCATCTTCCTGAACAGGGACTTGGCGTCGACCTTCTCGATCACCTCGCCGGTGAGGCGGGCGCGCAGCCCGAAGTCACCGCCGTTCTCGACGGCACGCATGAACTCGTCGGAGACGCGCACGGAGTTGTTGGCGTTCTGGTACTGGACGGAGACGATGTCCTTGCCGCCCAGGTCCATGTCGAACCCGGCGTCGCGCAGCGCGCGGACCTTGTCCTCCTCGCGCGCCTTGGTCTCGATGAACTCCTCGATGTCGGGGTGGTCGACGTCCAGGACGACCATCTTGGCCGCGCGGCGGGTGGCGCCGCCGGACTTGATGGTGCCCGCCGAGGCGTCGGCGCCGCGCATGAAGGAGACGGGGCCGCTGGCCGTACCGCCGCTGGAGAGCAGTTCCTTGGAGGAACGGATCCGGGAGAGGTTCACCCCCGAGCCCGAACCGCCCTTGAAGATCACACCCTCTTCCTTGTACCAGTCGAGGATGGACTCCATCTGGTCGTCGACGGCCAGGATGAAACAGGCGCTGACCTGCTGCGGCGAGGCGGTTCCGACGTTGAACCAGACCGGCGAGTTGAAGCTGAAGACCTGGTTGACCAGGGCGTGCTTGAGCTCGTGGTCGAAGATCTCGGCGTCCTCCTCGGTCGCGAAGTAGCCCTCCTCGACCGCGGTCCTGGTGTAGACGCCGACCACCCGGTCGACGAGCTGCTTCAGGCTCCACTCGCGCTGCGGGGTGCCGACGGCGCCCCGGAAGTACTTGGTGGTCACGATGTTGGCGGCGTTGACCGACCAGGAGTCGGGGAACTCGACGCCCCGCTGCTCGAAGTTGACCGAGCCGTCCCGCCAGTTGGTCATGACGACGTCACGGCGCTCCCAGGTCACCTGGTCGTACGGGTGCACTCCGGGCGTGGTGAAGATGCGCTTCATCTTCAGTCCCTTGCGTGGCCGCTTACCCCCGCGCGCGACCGCGCCGTTGACCGTCTCCGTCATGACTTCCCCCTTCCGGGGCTCCACAGAGCCCCCAGTCGGACCAGTTCAACGCGCCGCGTACTCCCCCGGCGCCCGGGGACTGACTCAGTCGCGCCGTGCGGAACGCTCGGCGCGCAGCTGTTCGATCTCAGCCTCGAAGTCGGCCAGGGTCTCGAAGCCCCGGTAGACGGAGGCGAAACGCAGGTATGCCACCTCGTCGAGCTCGCGGAGCGGGCCCAGGATCGCCAGCCCCACCTCGTGGGCCGCGATCTCCGCGGCCCCGGTCGCCCGGATGCTCTCCTCGACCCGCTGGCCGAGCTGGGCCAGCGAGTCCTCGCTCACCGGGCGCCCCTGACACGCACGCCGGACACCGGCGATCACCTTGTCCCTGAAGAACGGCTCGGTCACCCCGCTGCGTTTGCTCACCATGAGCAACACCGTCTCCTGCGTGGTGAACCTGCGCCCGCACTCCGGGCAGGTGCGCCTGCGCCGGATGGCGCTGCCGTCCTCGGTCGACCGGCTGTCGATGACCCGCGTGTCAGGATGACGACAGAACGGACAGTGCACGCGTGTCGCCTCCCTGACTTGCCTAGCGGCTCACCTTCCTCGCGTTGCTCCGCCTGCTCTGCGATCTCCGTGCGGAGACGCTCACGCACGCCCTCGAATGGTCGAGATGCGGTAATAGAAACACAATCTATGGTGGAGCGGAATGATGAAGCCACTAGATGTTGTGGTCCAACCGTAGGAGTGTCGGACCATGAACGCAAGTTAGGAAGGCCCTCCCGAGCGAAGTCGCCGATCAGCGCAGCTCAAGGGCGTCAGCCGGGCGTGTCGCCCTTCCGGTACGGCCCGCGGGCGCCGTCCCGACGTGCGGGCGCCCCTCCCCGGGGCACGCGAACGGGCCGATCACCGGGATCCATTATCGGGTGAGCCCGGGGCGCGTCGTCACGCTCCGTCGCCGGCACCCCCGCCCGGCCCTCCTCAGAGCGCCCGGGACCCCCACTCGCCACAAGACTCACAGAGGCCCGTGGAGACCCCCTGGAAAGCCCCCTGGGAGGCGAAGGCCGCGTCCAGGAGGGCACCCGCCCAGAAGGCCGCCAGCACGAGGAGCGTGAGCGCCAGGACCGCCACGACCCTTCCCCTGCGGGTCAGCCTGACCGGGGCGCGCCCCCGCCGGACGGTCGCGCGCGCCGCCCTCCCCCCGGCGACGGCCCGCCTCCGCGGAGCCGCCGGAACCGTACGGCCCGCACGTCCCGCGGCCGTCCCACGGGGGCGCGCGACGGGCCGCCCGCCCCCGGCCGCCCCACGGCCCGCGTCCCTGGCGGCCGTCTCCCCGGTGCCCCTGACCAGCGTCAACGTGGGCCTGGTTGTCCTCGTGGCCGCCTTCACGGTGCCCCCCATCTCTTCGACCTGGCCGAACACATGTCGAAGAAAGATCGGCGAATCGAACACGATGTCGATCGAACTCCCGTACGATGTTGTACACCACGCCGCCACCGATTTCGAGGACCATTCGAACAAATGTTTGAGTATGATCTTCGGCGGAGGTACGGTCGCTGTGTGCGACGCAACCAATACAGACCGGGAGCGAGGAGATCATATGAGTGAGCGCGACGAGAGCGGCGCGGCCGTCAGTGACCTGGCGGTGCGCAGGCGTGACTCCCTCGGCCTCACCCCCAGACAGCGCAAGATCCTTGAGGTGATCCGCGACTCGGTGCAGCAGCGCGGCTACCCGCCGTCGATGCGCGAGATCGGCGAGGCGGTGCAGCTGACCAGCACCTCCAGCGTGTCGCACCAGCTGACGGCCCTGCAGCGCAAGGGCTACCTGCGCCGCGACCCGCACCGCCCGCGTGCCCTGGAGGTGCGCCTGCCCGGCGAGCCGGTGCTGTGGGTCGACCCCGACGCGAACGCCGATGAGACCTCGGTCAACCGCCCGACCGCGGCCTACGTGCCGCTCGTCGGCCGGATCGCCGCCGGTGGCCCGATCCTCGCCGAGGAGAGCGTGGAGGACGTCTTCGCCCTGCCCAAGCAGCTCGTCGGCGAGGGCACCCTCTTCCTGCTCCAGGTCACGGGCGACTCCATGATCGACGCCGCGATCGCCAACGGCGACTGGGTGGTCGTCCGCCAGCAGCCCGTCGCCGACAACGGCGACGTGGTCGCCGCGATGATCGACGGCGAGGCCACGGTCAAGACCTTCAAGCGCAAGGACGGCCACGTCTGGCTGGTTCCGCACAACGCGAACTACGACCCGATCCCCGGCGACGAGGCCACCGTCCTGGGCAAGGTCGTGGCGGTGCTGCGCAAGCTCTGAGGCGCCTCGACGGCATCTCTCCCGGAACGCGAGGAGTGACCCTCAAACCGAGGGTCACTCCTTTCTGCGTTCACGGTCAGGGAACGATGTTGACCAGCTTGGGGGCCCTGATGATGACCTTGCGGGGCGCACCGGACAGGAAGGTCTGCACCTTCTCCGACGCCAGCGCCAGGGCCTCCAGGTCGGCCTCGGAGATCTCCGGGGAGACCTCCAGGCGGTCACGGACCTTGCCCGCGACCTGTACGACGCAGGTGACGGTCTCCTGCACCAGCAGTGCCGCCTCCGCGACCGGCCAGCCGGCGGTGGCGACGGAGGCGGAGTGCCCCAGCCGCTCCCAGCCCTCCTCCGCCGCGTACGGCGCGACCAGGGACAGCATGACCGCCAGGGTCTCCGCGGCCTCGCGCACCGCCGGGTCTGCGGCACCGGGGCCCGAGTCGATGGCCCTCCTGGCGGCGGTCGTCAGCTCCATCATCCTGGCGATCGCGACGTTGAAGCGGTGCGAGTCGAGCAGCTTGGTGACCTCGTCCACGGTCCGGTGGACGACCTTGCGCAGCTCCAGGTCACCGGTGGAGAAGTCGGCGCCGGGCGCGGAGCCCGCACCGGCCTCGGCCATGACGCGGAAGGCCCTGGCCAGGAACTTCTGCGACGCGGCCGGGGAGACGTCGGCCCAGTCGATGTCGTCCTCGGGCGGGCCGGCGAACAGCACGGTCAGCCTGACCGCGTCGACGCCGTAGGTGTCGATCTGCTGGCCCAGGTCGACCCCGTTGCCCAGCGACTTCGACATCGCCTTGCCCTGGTTGATGACCTGCCCCTGGTTCAGCAGGCGCAGGAAGGGCTCGGTGAAGTCGAGCATGCCCATGTCGTGCAGGACCTTGGTGAAGAAACGTGAGTACAGCAGGTGCAGCACCGCGTGCTCGACGCCGCCGACGTACTGGTCGATCGGCCCCCACTTGCGGACCTTCTCCACGTCGAAGGGACCGTCCAGGTAGGTCGGGTCCACGTAACGCAGGTAGTACCACGAGGAGTCGACGAAGGTGTCCATCGTGTCGGTGTCACGCTTGGCCGCTCCGCCGCACTTGGGACAGGAGACGTTGACCCAGTCCTCGGCCGAGGCCAGCGGGGAGACGCCCTTGGGCGCCAGCGCCTCACCACGCATGTCGGGCAGGGTGACGGGCAGCTGGTCGTCGGGGACCGGGACCTCGCCGCAGTCCGCGCAGTGGATGATCGGGATCGGGCAGCCCCAGAAACGCTGGCGGGACAGCAGCCAGTCACGCAGGCGGAAGTTGACCGCCGCCCTGCCGGTCCCACGCCCGGCCAGCACCTCGGTGATCCTGTGGATGGCCTCGGCCTTGGACAGGCCGTCCAGCGGCCCCGAGTTGACCAGGGTGCCCTCACCCGCGGTGGCGATCCCGGTCTCCCCCGGGTCGGCCATGCCGGTGTGGACGACGACCCGTACCGGCAGGTCGAAGGCGCGGGCGAAGTCGAGGTCGCGCTGGTCGTGGGCGGGAACCGCCATGATGGCGCCGTGGCCGTAGTCGGACAGCACGTAGTCGGCCGCCCAGACCGGCATGCGCTCGCCGTTGACCGGGTTGATCGCGTAGCGGCCCAGGAAGACGCCGGTCTTCTCCTTCTCGGTGGACAGCCGGTCGATGTCGGACAGCTTCGCGACCTCGGCCCGGTAGGTCTCGAAGGCCTTCCGCTGCTCGTCGGAGACGATCTCCTCGGCCAGCGGGGCGTCCGGGGCGACGACGAAGAAGGTCGCGCCGTACAGCGTGTCGGGGCGGGTGGTGTAGACCGTGACCGGCTCGTCACGACCCTCGATCACGAAGTTGACGTCCGCGCCCTCGGACCTGCCGATCCAGTTGCGCTGCATGGTCAGCACGCGCTCGGGCCAGCCGCCCTCCAGCTGGACCATGTCGTCCAGCAGCCGGTCGGCGTAGTCAGTGATCTTGAAGTACCACTGGGTCAGCTCCCTGCGGACGACCTCGGCGCCGCAGCGCTCGCACCTGCCTCCGACGACCTGCTCGTTGGCCAGCACGGTCTGGTCGTTGGGGCACCAGTTGACCAGGCCGCCCTTGCGGTAGGCCAGGCCGCGTTCGAAGAAGCGCAGGAACAGCCACTGCGTCCACCGGTAGTAGGTGGCGTCGCTGGTGTGCAGGCGGCGGGACCAGTCGAAGGAGACCGCGTAACGCTTGTAGGAGGCCGCCTGGGTCTCGATGTTGGCGTAGGTCCACTCGGCCGGGTGCGCGTCACGCTTGATGGCGGCGTTCTCCGCGGGCAGGCCGAAGGAGTCCCAGCCGATCGGGTGCAGCACGTTGTAGCCGCGCTGGAACCAGTAGCGCGACACGATGTCGCCGATGGCGAAGGCCTCGGCGTGCCCCATGTGCAGGTCGCCCGAGGGGTAGGAGAACATGTCGAGCATGTAGCGACGCTCACGCGGGTCCGCGGGGTCGTCGGAGGCGTGGAACGGGTCCAGTTCCTCCCACCGCCGCTGCCACTTGACCTGCAGTGCCTGCGGATCGTAGTGCTGCTCGTCGCTGTTCACGTCGGCTCGCTCGCTCACGTCAATCTTCCCTCGGTATACGTCTGCTGCGATGATCTGACCCGTCCGGCCCAATAGAAAAACCCTCCGCTCATGCGAAGGGCAGCCGCACCGGCGGGCGTTTAACGCCGAGAAGGCCGATGCGGCCCGGTAAGCAGCAGGGTCGCGGCACGCATACGGCAAGACTATCGCAGTCCGCAAGCCGTATTCGTGGCCTGGGGAAACGAATTGGATCACGGTAAACGGAGGACGCCCGTCCGGCGATCCAGCACAATAAGAGCAATCACGTGCCTGGAGCGGGCCGAGACCTGATGGGGACACATCCGTTGTGACCTCGCATGTCCCGTCAGTTTACTCTTCTCACCGTGGCACACTCAGTCGAGCCGGGGCAGGGCCCGGATCCCTTGGAGGCCGGCCTGCCGATGCAGGATCCACCGACCGACCCCACAGGACTCCAGTTCAGGGGGGCGTTCTCCGGTTTCCCTGCGAACATCCCTGCCTCCCGTGAGACCATGCCGAATACCCATAATTCGGGCACCCGTGCGGAAGGTAAGGAAGCCATGGCCCCGGAGCAGCCCAGCCAGCCCCACCTGCCTCCGGCATGGCCGGAGGCGGCGGAGACGACGTCCGGCTGGGCGAACGGCTCCTTCGGCACCTCGTCGCCACGACTTCCCCTCCCCCATGAGGAGCCGGCCTCCCCCGCCGACGGTCAGGGGCAACCGGGCGCCGGCTGGGAGCAGGCGGGGGCGAGCACGCCCGAATACGGCTGGAGCCAGTCGACGCCGTCCCAGGTCCCCAACGGGGTCCCCAACGGAACTCCCAGCGGGTCCTCCAACGGCTCCGCGGCCCTCGGCGGCGGCTGGGACCAGGCGCTGGCCTCCCCTTCGGGGGGCGCGCCCGACGACATGGAGACTCCCCGGCAGGGCGTCCCCGCCCAGCCTCCCGTCACCGATCCGGCGTCCGGCTGGAACTCCCCGGTGGGGACCGGTTGGGACCAGGCAGCCCGTACGGCGCCCGCCGACCCCCGGGACCGCCCCGCCTCCAGTGCCACGACCAGCTGGAGCGACGCGTTCACCCCGCAGCCGAAGGACGCCCTCAGGCCGGACCCCGACCTGACCGGCGGATACGAAGGTCAGCTCCCCGAGGCCGTTCCCGTGAGTGCCGAGCCCCGATGGGACCCGCAGCCCCCGGCGGAGACGGCGCCCGCCGACAACCCGGTGTGGCCGCCCGCCACCGCCGAGAACACCGGGTGGCCGTCCACCACCCCGCAGGACGACGCCGTACGGCCGCCCGCCGCTGGAAACGCCTCCTGGCCGTCCGCCGCGCCGCAGGACAACGCCGTGTGGCCGCCAACGGCCCAGGCGAACGGTTCCGCCTGGCCGTCCGCCTCGGCCGAGAACACCGGATGGCCGCCCGCCGCGCAGGCCTCCGCTCCGGCCGCGGGGCTCACCGTGCCCACGGGAGACCCGGCGCCCGGGGCCACCGCGTGGCCGTCGGCCGTACCCGGGGACAATCCCGTGTGGCCGCCCTCCGCGGCCGAGGGAACCGTGCGGGACCCGCTGTCGCACACGTGGTCGACCCCTCCTCAGGAGGAGCCGGCCCGTGACGGCGCGCCCTTCGACGAGGGCGCCGCCCGGGGCAGCTTCGGTGTGCCGAACAACCCCGCCGTCTGGGCCCTCGCCGCGACGACCGCGCCCGAGCCCACCCCGCGTGCCGACCCGCTGACCGACCCGCTCAGCTCCCCCCGCAACGCCCCGCCGGTCGACCCGTTGAGCGGCCCGCTGAACAACCCTCTGAACGACCCACTGAACGACCCGCTGACGGCTCCCGCCTACGACGCGTCCGCGACACGGCATCCGGCCGACCTTCCATTCCCGCCGCAGGCTCAGCCCTTCGGGCAGCCTGGACAACCGGCTCACCCGGGGCATCCTGGACAACCGGGGCTGCCCGGGCAGCCGGCTCACCCGGGACAGCCCGGGCAGCATGAGTTCGGCCACCCCGGGCAGCCCGGCCACCACCTGAGCCAGGACCCGTCCGACCCCAACAGGCGTTTCGTCACGGCGGGCCAGATCAGCGGCCCGAAGACCCCTCCGCCCGAACGTCAGCAGGAGCTGTGGGACACGGTCTTCGGCGACAACTACCAGGCCATGGGGAACGAGGACGACTTCGACGAGCAGGGCAGGCCGGTCTGGGTCTTCGCGCTGGTCGGGTCGGTGGTGATCGCGCTGGTCGGCGCGTTGCTGTGGGCGTTCATGGCCGGTCCGCTCGCCGCGACGAACGAGGCGGACCCCGCTCCCAGCGCCAAGCCCTCCGCCACGTCCAAGAAGCCGCCGAAGTCCCAGACGGTCGGCCGCCTGCCGCGTTTCCCCGGCAAGGCGTCCCCGGTCTCGGGCACCCTGGCCGACCAGGCTGCGGCGATCAGTGTGGCGCGGCTGGGCGGAGAGTGGCGGGAGGACCAGCGCAGGACCGTGCCCACGGTCTACGGTTTCACCACCCGTCAGTACGTCGCCGCGGGCACCGACTCGGCCGGTAGGACACAGTTCGCCCAGCTGATGTCGGGGGTTCTCCCGCCCCGGCTGAAGGACAAGTACACCTCGCCGGAGAATCTCTCCCCCGTGACCAACGCGGTCGCCGCCTCGGCGCGCAAGAAGTTCTTCCCCGAGGACAACACCGCCCGCAAGACCGCCCAGCAGTCCCTGACCGTCAACGGCCTGCCCGGACAGCTGTCCGCCTACGAGATCACCACGGGCGACACGAAGACCACCATGGTCGTGGCGGCCGTGAGCACCGGTGCCGACCTTCCGTCGATCGTCTACATGTCGGTGCCCGACAGCAAGAAGGAGCTGCTGCCGGACATCAACACCGTCTTCACCTCGATCAAGGCGCTCTCCTCGTAGGGTCTGCGTCCGGTCTCAGAAGTCGCACTCAAGGTGCTTGATGCCGTTGATGAAGCTGGAGCGCAGCCGGACCGGTTCGCCGACGGAGCGAATGTGCGGAAGCCGGGTGAACAGCTCACGGAACATCACGGAGATCTCCCTGCGGGCCAGGTGCGCGCCCAGGCAGAAGTGCGGTCCCGGGCCGCCGAAGGCCACGTGGGGGCCGCCCGCGCGCCGGATGTCGAAGCGCAGGGGGTCGGTGAAGACGGCCTCGTCACGGTTGGCCGCCCAGTAGTAGAGCAGCACCTTGTCGCCCTCGCGGTAGAGGTGGCCGTTCATCTCGTGGTCGCGGGTGAGGGTGCGGCGCATCCAGGCCACCGGCGAGGCCAGCCGGAGGACCTCCTCGACCGCGCCGGGCAGACGGCCTTCGAGGTCGTCGAGGAGCAGCGCGCGCTGCTCGGGGTTGTCGGTGAACAGCTTCAGGCCGTGGGAGATGGCGTTGCGGGTGGTCTCGTTGCCCGCCACGACCAGCAGGATGAAGAACGAGCCGAGCTCACGCACGGTGAGCTTCTCGCCGTCGATGTCGGCGCTGGTCAGCGAGGTGATCAGCGGGCCGCCGCCCTCGGCCGCCAGGGAGACGACGAGGTCCTGCAGACACTGTCCGGCGCTGAGGAGCAGCTCGGCGGCACGGCTGACGTCCTCGATGAACTCGGGGTCGCCGCCGGACAGGATGACGTTCGAGGCGTCGAACACCGTCTGGTAGTGCTCGGCGCCGATGCCCATCATGTCGCAGATGATCTTCAGGGGAAGCCTCGTCGCGACCTCGGTGACGAAGTCACAGCCCGGCCCCTTGGCGATCAGGTCGTCCACGATCCTGGTGGCCTCGGCGCGCACGTCGGCCTCGAAGCCACCGATCATCCTGGGGGTGAAGGCCCGTGAGACGATCCGGCGGAGCCTGGCGTGCCGGGGATCGTCCATGTTGATCATCGATCCGAAGTACTCGCCGAACTCGGGGCTCAGGTCGTGGATGGCCGTCGCCCCACGCGCCGAGGAGAAGATCTCGGGGTTGCGGCTGGCCTCGACGATGTCGGCGTGTCTCACCAGCGCGTAGTAGCCCGTCCCCGGCAGGGCGAAGCTGATGTCGGGTTCGGTGAACCTCATCGGGGCGGGCTGGGCGCGCAGCAATGCGAAGGCCTCCTCCCGCTCGGCCATCGGACGCTCCCAGAAGGAGATTTTCGAGAGGTCGATGTCCGACAGTGAGACGGTCACCCCAGCTCCCCATTTGCCGATCCTGTCATGTGACTTTCCGTTCGAAGAGTGCTGAACGGGACCGTACGGACCGTGAAGGCCGGATGCTTCGATCACGGAGAACACACGCGCGCGCACCGGGAGTCACGACTCGATCCCATGGCGGAACCTAACACCTGCCCCATGCCGCGGGCCGGGATTCCCCGCAGAATCCCCCGTGAATCGAAAAGGACCCTTGGGAGGCTACGAACCTCCGGCGATCAGTTCGGCGGCCTTTTCCGCGATCATGACGGTGGGGGCGTGGGTGTGGCCCCGGTTGATCACCGGCATGACCGACGCGTCGGCCACGCGCAGCCCCTCGACCCCGCGGACCCGCAGGCTCGGGTCGACCACCGCGTCCGCGTCCTCGCCCATGCGGCAGGTCCCGACCGGGTGGTAGAGGGTCTCGCTGCGTTCACGGATCCAGCCGATGAGCTCCTCCTCGCTGTCGGCGCCCCGGTACGGGTTCATGGGCGCCCCCGCGAACGGCAGGAGCGCCGAGGTCGCGAACAGCTCCTTGGCCTTTCTCAGTCCGGCGACCTGTCTCCTGAGGTCGGCCTCCGCGGTGAGATAGGCGGGGTCGATGGCCACGTCACGCCCCTGGAGGAAGATCCGCCCCCTGCTCTCCGGCCGCAGGAGGATGGAGGCGATGGTCAGACCGTGCGCGAGTGGCCGGGTGAGCCCATGGTCGATGAAGGGCACGGGGGCGAAGATCAGCTCGATGTCGGGGGCCGGTTCGTCCGGCGAGGTCTTGATGAAGGCCACCGCCTCACCGACGTTCGAGGTGAGCATGCCGTTCCTGCCGACCAGGAAGCGAAGCAGGTTACCGACCGACTCGGCCTTGGCGAGCGTGACCGGTTCCGGGCAGTGCAGGATGACCCCGGAGGCGAGGTGGTCCTGGAGGTTGGCGCCGACCTGGGGAAGGTCGACAAGCGGTTCGATGCCCTGGGCGAGCAGGTCGTCGGCGGCTCCGACGCCCGACAGCATCAGCAGGTGCGGCGAGCCGATCGCCCCCGCCGACAGGACGACCTCCCTGCGGGCCCGCACGACCGTGCCGCCGTCCCTGCCGCCTCCGTCGTTCGCGGGGGCGCACTCGACGCCCGTCGCACGGCCCCCCTCGACCAGCACCCTGCGCACCTCGCGGGAGGTCAGCACGGTGAGGTTGGGCCTCCTGACGGCCGGCCTCAGGTAGGCGTCGGCGGAGCTGCAACGGCGGCCCCTGTCCTGGGTGACGGGGGTCGGGGAGCAGCCCTCGTTCGAGGGGCCGTTCAGTTCGTCGAGGCGGGCGAGCCCGGCCTCCTCGCAGGCCTTCAGGAACACCGGGGTCAGCGGATTGGGACTGCGCAGCTCAGAGATGCGGACCGGGCCCGCGGTGCCGTACACGTCACCGCGGTTGGAACCCACCCGACCCTCAGCCCGGCGGAAGTACGGCAGGACCTCCTCATAGGACCAGCCGGGCACGTCCCAGCCGTCGTAGTCCGCCTGATGCCCGCGCACCCACATCTGGGCGTTCATCGAGGAGGAGCCGCCGAGCATCCGGCCGCGTGGCCAGTAGAGCCGCCTGCCCGACAGGCCTGGCTGCTCGACGGTGGTGAAGTTCCAGTCGCAACCGGTCTTGAAGAGCCGGGCGAACCCGGCGGGCATCCTGACCTCCAGCTTGTCGGCCGGCCCGCCCGCCTCGATCAGCACCACCGTCGTCGCCGGGTCGGCGGACAGCCGGTTCGCCAGCACACAACCCGCCGACCCCGCCCCCACGATCACATAGTCGTACTCCACTGCGCACTGCCCCTTCGTCGCACGAACGGACGGCCCGCCTACCGTCGGTAAGCGGGCTCACATCTGCTTACCCTGAGGTGCTTTACGCGTCAATTCGTAACCATTGTTACCTACCGGTAGGTATCTCCGCCCTGAAAAGATGGCACGGGACAGATCCCGCCCTGGAGGAGGACGCCCATGCTCAATCTGTCGATCGTCCTGGAGGACAGTGCCCGCCAGCAGCCCGACCGCACCGCGATCGTCTTCGGCGACCTGCGGCTGCCGTACTCGCTGGTCGACACCATCGCCAACCAGGTCGCCAACCTGCTGGTCTCCAGAGGCGTCGGCAGAGGGGACCGGGTCGCGCTGGCCTGTCCGAATCTGCCCTACTTCCCCTTCGTGTACTACGGCATCCTCAAGACGGGCGCCACGGTCGTGCCGCTCAACGTGCTCCTGCAGCCCAGGGAGATCGCCTATCACCTGCGGGACGCCGAGGCCAAGGCCTTCTTCTGCTTCGAGGGCACACCCGAACTGCCGCTGGGCGAGCGGGGCAGGGCGGGCTTCGAGGAGTCCGAGCCGACCGAGCACTTCATCGTCCTGCCCGCCACCGCCTTCGCCACCGAGTCCGAGCACGGTGAGACCCTGTGGGCGGCGCTCGACGGCGTTCCCGGACAGTTCCAGACCGTGCAGACCGCACCGGACGACACCGCGGTGATCCTCTACACCAGCGGCACCACGGGGCAGCCGAAGGGCGCGGAGCTGAGCCACCAGAACATGCTGCTCAACGCCATGGTCTCGGACGAGATGTTCCCGCGCTCCGAGGGCGGTGACGCCTTCCTGGCCGCGCTGCCGCTGTTCCACTCCTTCGGCCAGACCACGGTGCTCAACCTGGGGTTCCGGCGCCGGGCGACCATCGTGCTCATGCCGCGTTTCGAGCCGGGTCCCGCGCTCGAACTGATGCGCGCGGAGAACGTCACGCTGTTCGCGGGCGTGCCGACGATGTACTGGGCCATGCTGACCAGGGTTCACGGCGACGGCGACACGGTCCCCTCCTCGCTGAAGGTCGCGGTCTCCGGCGGCGCCTCCCTGCCCGGTGAGGTGCTCAGGGACTTCGAGGCCACCTTCGGGATCGGCATCCTGGAGGGCTACGGCCTGTCGGAGACCTCCCCGGTGGCCAGCTTCAACCAGCTCGGCAGGCCGACCAAGCCCGGCACGATCGGCACGCCGGTCTGGGGCGTGGAGATGAGGCTGATCGACGGCGACTGGAAGACGGTCGAGGGCGAGGGTCCCGGGGAGATCGCCGTCCGCGGCCACAACGTGATGAAGGGCTACTACAACCGCCCCGAGGCCACCGCGGAGGTCATGAACGACGGCTGGTTCCGCACCGGCGACATCGCCGTGCGTGACGCCGACGGCTACTACTCGATCATCGACCGGGCCAAGGACATGATCATCCGGGGTGGCTTCAACGTCTACCCGCGTGAGGTCGAGGAGGTCCTGATGACCCACCCCGGCGTCTCCCTCGCCGCGGTGGTCGGAGTCCCCCACGACTCGCACGGCGAGGAGGTCAAGGCCTATGTCATCCGCGCCCAGGGGGCGACGCTCACCGAGGACGAGCTGGCCGCCTGGGCCAGGGAGAACATGGCGGCCTACAAGTATCCCCGTTTCATCGAGTTCCGTGAGACCCTCCCGATGACCGCGACCGGCAAGATCCTCAAGCGTGAGCTGAGGTAGGGAGCCCGGCCCCCCGTCGCCTCCGGGGCCGGCCCGAACCCGGAAGGCCGCGGCCCGCACCCCGATGGATGCGGGCCGTGGCCCCTGGTGAGGAGTCCGGTACGAAGCCCCCGCGAAGAGACCGGTTAGGGTCAGGGCCAGTCGAGAGCCGGACGCAGCGGCACACCGGCCACGCCCTTGTCGTCGAGCTTCACACCCAGGACCTGGTGGAGCTGGACCTTGTTGCGCTCGAAGCCGACCACGCACCCGGCCATGTAGAGCCGCCACACCCTGGCCGTCCCCTGTCCGACCTCCTCGACCGCCTCGTCCCAGTGGTCGTCGAGGTTGGCGCACCAGTGACGCAGGGTCTGCGCGTAGTGCTCACGCAGGTTCTCCTCATGGCGGATCTCGAAGCCGAGGTCCTCCATCTGCCGAACGAGGTGGCCGACCGACTCGAGCTCACCGTCGGGGAAGACGTAACGGTTGATGAAGCCGCCCGCGTTGATGGTCTTCTCCACGCCGGTGGGCCTGGTGATGCAGTGGTTGAGGATGCGCCCGCCGGGCACCAGCTTGCCGTACAGGAACTTGAAGTAGAACGGCAGCTGGTCCTTGCCGATGTGCTCGGTCAGGCCGATCGAGCTCACGGCGTCGAAGCCGCTCTCCTGGACGTCCCGGTAGTCCATGTGCCGGACCTCGGCCAGCTCGCTGAGCCCCGCCTCTGCGATGGCCTTCTGCGCCCATTCGGCCTGCTGACGCGAGAGGGTGACCCCCAGCGCCTTCACGCCGTACTCACGGGCGGCGTGCATGACCATGCCGCCCCAGCCGCAGCCCACGTCCAGCAGCCGCATGCCCGGCTTCAGGCCGAGCTTCTTGGCCACCAGGTCGAACTTGGCGTACTGCGCCTCCTCAAGTGAGGACTCCTCGGTCGGGTAGACCGCGCAGGTGTAGGCCATGGAGGGGCCGAGCACCCAGGAGTAGAACTTGTTGGAGACGTCGTAGTGGTGGTGGATCGCCTCGGCGTCCCGCTGCTTGGCGTGCCTGCTGCCCATCTTCGCGAGCATGCTGCGCCGTACCTCCTGGGGGGGAGGCGGCACCCGCATCATCAGGGGCTTGACGCCGAGCGCGCGGATCGCGGCGATCTTCTGCGCCGTGGTGATGTCGTTGATGGTGAGTGACCACATGCGCGCCAGCAGGGAGTACATGTCCCCGTCGACGTCGAGGTGTCCCGAGACATACGCCCTGGCCAGACCCAGCTCACCCGGAGCCTGGGCTAGATAGGCCACAGCGATCGGAGACTTGACCTCGACACCGATGTCGGCGCTGTCCGGACCCGCCTTGCTGCCGTCGTACGCTCTGAAACGAATCCCCGCCTCCGAGCCGACGACCATCTCGAAGATTTCTGCGAGTTTCACAGATTCAACCTCCTAACGCCCCCGCACACACTTGTCGTAGAGGTCGAGCAACCGGCCACCCGCGTCGTATGCCCGCTTTACTGGCCAGTAGGCCGTTCCGTTATAGAACTGCCAGAACTCGTCCTCCCCGTAGAACGACGTCGAGTACAGCGACTTGTGCCCCTCCAGCTCGTGCACCCTGCGTTCGATGAGACGGTTGTAGTAGCCGTCGAACTGCCCTCTGGGCAACGGCACCGTACCCCAGAAGCCGAAGTTGACGTACAGCCGCCCCGGCTCAAGGGGGTAGAGCGGCCACTGCCCGGTCGCCTTCAGGGGGCACATCCACACCGGCTCCATGCCGACCTTGTCGTGGAAGAACTCAAGGAACTCGGCGCCGCGCTCGACGGGCACCTCGATGTCCTGGATGACCGACTCCTGCAGCGGACGGCCACGCCAGCGGTCGACCCTGGCGATCAGGCCGTACTTGCGGTCGAGGCCCACGAGCCTGCGATAGACGTCCGAGCGCATCCACTTGCGCGGCATCAGCGAGCGCACCAGCGGCTCCTGCACGCCGAAGGCCCGCGAGCACCAGAACCAGTCGGTGTCCCAGCGCCAGATGTAGTCGCGGACGGTCAGCCAGTCACGGGTCCTGGTCTGGATCGACCGGTAGTAGATGCGCATGCCCGTGTAGTCGGACAGATAAGGCGCCTTCTCCGCGAAGCGCCCGACGGTGACGTAGAGCTCGCCGGGGCCGAAGAACGTGCCGTCCACGAAGTCGACCGGCTCGCCGTCGTGCTCGCCGCGCTCGCAGATCTCCTTCATGGCGATCATGCACTTGTCGGCGTCGGTGAAGGGGATGTGGGTCAGCCGGACGTACGGCTGCACACGCTTGAGCTTGATCCGGATCCGCAGCGCGTAGCCCAGCGTGCCGTAGGAGTTGGGGAAGGCGTGGAACAGGTCGCTGTGCTCGTTGTCGGCACGCGCGACGACGACACGGCCGTCGCCCGTGAGGATCTCCAGCTCCTCGACCGACTCGTGCGGGAGCCCGTCGCGGAAGCTGGTCGACTCGATGCCCAGCCCCGTCACCGCCCCGCCCAGCGTGATCGTCTTGAGCTGCGGCACGACGTACGGCATGAGCCCGTGCGGGAGGGTGGCGTCCACCAGGTTCTCGTAGGTGGTCATGCCCTGCACCTCGGCGGTCATCGCCACCGGATCGACCTCGATGACCCGGTCGAGGTCACGCGCGGACAGGCGCGCCCCCTGCGAGCCCTCCCTGAAGCGGAACAGGTTCGTGGTCGCCTTCGCCAGCCGTGGCGCGGAGCCGCCGGGAATCGCGGCGTAGGAGTCCCTGATCTGCTCAACGGCACGCCGATGTGCCGACATCTGTGTCATCTGTTCCACAGGTCCTCACCCCCAGGGCTCCCACAGTAAAGATCGCCTCTAGCACGTTATATCTCTGATGTCCCGGGAGCCATGCGGGACACGTTAAACGCGTGGAAACTCTACGGGGGTCCCGTCCCCTGCGTCTCTCCGGCCACCGACCTGCTCCGCCGTCACTCGCCTCCGCGCGGGTGGAAGCTGTCCATGACCTGGTTCATCAGGCCGGTTCCGGCCTTCCACTCGGAGGCCACGGTGGTCCAGCTCACCACCATGACCGTGTCGCCGACCCCGATGAACCGGCTGATCTCGTGGTAGGTGGTCCCGGGGGTCGCCCACGGCACACCGCCGACGTCCCTGGCCGTCCAGGTGAACTCCCACTGCAGGCCCGCGCCGTACTTCAGGGGGATGCGCTCCGTGCGGTCGGTGCCGATGTCGCTCCACTGCGCCGTGTTCTCCTTGACGGTCCGCTGGAGCGTCTCCAGGCTTCCCAATTGTCCGGGAAGCACCTCGACCGCCATGTGGGCCCGGCCGTCCGAGCGCAGCCACTGGGTGTAGCCGGTCTCCGGGGCGTAGTCCCCCTTCCAGCCCGCCGGGTAGCCGATGGACCAGTTCTCCGGGGACCTGGCCCGCCAGGTGCGCAGCCGGGAGGCCGGGGCGGCGGTCCTGGTCTTGACGGGGACCGGGGCGGGGGTTGCGGAGGGCGAGGTCGTCTCGGAGCTCACCTCGGCGACCGGCGAGGGGTCGCCGGAGCCCGCCGTCTCCGGGAACTGCGCCCTCACCGGTGAGACCGTGACGGTGTTCGAGTTCGCCATCGCCACCGCCACGGCGCTGCCGCCGACGACGAGAACCACCGCGGCGGTGATCAGCGCGGTCTTACCGCCGCCCACGCCGGCCTGCCGCCTGCGTCGCCGCCTCGCGGAGGACCCGGAGGCCTCGGCGGCCTCAGGGGCCTCGGGGATCTCGGTGGTCGCCGAGGTCGTGTGCTCCGCGCGCATGACGCGGCGCGGCATGGTCCCCGAGGGGTCGTTGATCGCCTCGGTCAGCAGCAGGTCGGCCTGCTCGGCGCTCAGCCTGCGCGCCGGGTCACGCTGGAGCAGCCCGGTCAGCACCTCGCGCATCGCCCGGGGCACCCGGTCGAAGTCGGGTTCCTCGGTGAGGAGCGCACCGAGGGTGGCGATGGCGTCACGGCGTTCGAAGGGGCCGTGGCCGATCAGCGCGGCGTACAGGGTGGCGCCCAGTGCCCACAGGTCCGACCAGGGTCCGACGTCACGGTTCGCGGCGCGTTCCGGGGGCAGGAAGCTCGGCGAGCCGGTCACCATGCCGGTCTGGGTGAGGGAGGTGTCACCCTCGACGGTGGCGATCCCGAAGTCGGTGAGCACGGCCCGGCCTTCGGCGTCCAGCAGGATGTTGCTCGGCTTGACGTCACGGTGCAGGATGCCCGCCTCGTGGGCCGCCCTGAGGGCGGACAGCACCTGACGACCGACCTCGGCGACCTGCCGGACCGGCAGGATGCCCGCCTCGTCGAGCCCCCGCGCCCTGACGAGTTCCATGACGATCCAGGGACGCCCGTCCTGCTCGGCGACGTCGTAGACCGCCACGATGTTGCGGTGGTTGAGCCTGGCGGCGGTCCTGGCCTCGCGAGAGGTGCGGGCGAGCTGGCGTTGGTGTTCCGCGGGGGCGAGATTGGGCGGCAGGAGAACCTCCTTGACCGCGACCGGGCGGTCCAGGAGGATGTCGTGCCCCTCCCACACCACCCCCATGCCCCCGCGGCCGAGCTCTCGAAGCAGCCGATAACGCCCAGCGACCACCCGTTCACTGTGCGGATATGTCATCGCACGACCCCTGTCCCATCCAGATAGGGCGCAAGTTTCCCATATCACTCGGACACCGCGTGGGTCACCGAGAGATGTCTTGCCAGAGAAAGCCGAACGTTGTTCTACTTGCCGGAAGGAGACTCTGGGACCTTACCAAGGGACCACCGGTCGTGACGGACCGATCATGAGGAGGACGCCCCGGTGGAGCACGTCACCAGGACCGGGCCGTTGGCCGGAGTGCGCGTGCTGGAGCTGGCCGGGCTGGCCCCTGGGCCGTTCGCGGGGATGATGCTGGCCGACCACGGCGCGCGGGTGCTGCGGATCGAGCGCGTCGCCGTGGTCGCCGCCGAGGCGGACTCCCCCCGGCGCCAGGTCATGGACCGGGGCAAGCGGACGATCGGCCTCGACCTGAAGTCCCCCGAGGGCGTGGCCGCCTTCAGGCGCCTGGCCCGGGAGGCGGACGTGGTCATCGAGGTCTACCGGCCGGGGGTCGCCGAGCGGCTCGGCATCGGCCCGGCCGACCTGCACGCGGTCAACCCGCGCCTCGTCTACGGGCGGATGACCGGCTGGGGCCAGGAGGGGCCGCTGGCGCGGACCGCCGGGCACGACATCGACTATCTCGCGGCCTCCGGCGTGCTCTCGGCGCTCGGCCGCGAGGGAGAACGCCCCCTGCCACCGGTCAACCTGCTCGGCGACTTCGCGGGCGGGGGCCTCATGCTCGCCTACGGCGTACTGCTCGCGCTCCTCGAACGCGAGCGCACGGGGCGGGGGCGGGTGGTCGACGCCGCCATGGTCGACGGGGCGGCGGCGCTGTTCGCGATGTTCTACGACCGGGTCCAGGACGGCTCGTGGGGGCCGCGCGGCACCAATCTGCTCGACACCGGCGCCCCCATGTACGACACCTACGAGACCGCCGACGGCGGGTTCGTCGCGGTCGGCGCGCTCGAACCGCGGTTCTGGGCGGAGCTGGTCTCCCTGATGGGCCTGACCGGCCTGCCCGACCGGAACGACAGGGCGAACTGGCCCGAGCTGCGGCGCAGGCTGACCGAGGCGTTCCTGTCCAGGACGCGCGCGCAGTGGCAGGAGGTGTTCGAGGGCTCGGACGCGTGTGTCTTCCCGGTGCTCGACACGGCCGAGGCGGCCCGGCACCCGCACAACAGGGCCCGCGGCACCTTCGTCGAGGCCGGAGGCGTCCTCCAGCCCGCTCCTGCGCCGCGCCTGCTCGGCGTCCCCGAGCAGGATCTCTCGCCCGCGACCCGGCTCACCGACCTGTCGTCCTGGGGCCTGTCCCCGGCCGAGCAGGCCAGGCTGCGCGAGGCCGGGGTGCTCTCCTAACCCCCGGGGCGCATCGAGGGGAAGACCGCGACGTAGAGGTCGGCGCCCTCGGCGTGGTGGATCTCCAGGTCGGTGGTGAAGGCGCGGGTGGGCGAGCCACCGGACTCGGTGTGCTTCCACACCTGCTGCCAGGCCTCAAGGAGCGCCCCCGGCATGGGACCGCGCGCCTCGACCTTCAGCGCCTGGACGCCGGGCACCCGTACCGCGACCATGCCCTCGGGCAGCGCGGCGGCGCTGCGCACGGCCACCCCGACGACCTGCGTGTAGGAGCCGTGGTGGTCGCTCTCGTAGTCGGTCAGCACGGCGTAGAGGTTCTCGTCGATCCGTCCCGGCACGTGCGCGAAGGCCCCGGGAGCACTCGCCCGCGCCCACAACGCGCCAAGCCGTCCCCGCCCCTGCTCCAGCTCCTCCGCGTTGGAGGTCCGTACGGCATGGCCGACGACAAGCATTTCGGACCGATCGACAACGATCACAGCGCCTCCTTACGGCCATCCAGTGAACTCCACTCAAACCGGATCTTAGTGCCCCCTCGGAGTGCCGGCTCCTCTTTGAGATCTTCAAAAGCGGGAAGGCCTATTCGTAACCATTCATCGGAGTATTTACCGGATCATTCACCGGAACAGGATGGAAGAACGTGAAATTTCTCAACGAGATGGTGCCTGCTCATGAGCTGACCTACAGCGATGTGTTCATGGTGCCGTCACGCTCCTCCGTCGGCTCCCGGCTGGCCGTCGACCTCTCGACCCACGACGGCACGGGAACGACGATTCCGGTCGTGGTGGCCAACATGACGGCCGTCGCGGGACGCAGGATGGCCGAGACCGTCGCCCGGCGCGGCGGGATCGCGGTGATCCCCCAGGACATCCCCGGCGAGGTCGTCGCCGATGTGGTCGACTGGGTCAAGAAGCGCGATCTGGTGCACGACACCCCGCTCACCCTCACCCCGCACGACACCGTCGGCAAGGCCCTGGGCCTGCTGCCCAAGCGGGCGCACGGCGCGATCATCATCGTCAACTGGGACAACCGCCCCGTCGGCGTGGTCACCGAGGGCGATTGCGCGGGCGTGGACATGTACACCCAGCTGTCCCAGGTGATGTCGGACCACCTGCTCACCCTGCCCGCCGGTCTCGACCCGCGCGAGGCCTTCGACCGCCTCCACGACGGACGGCACAGGCTCGCCCCGATCGTGGACGAGGAGGGCCGCCTGGTCGGCATCCTGACCAGGACCGGCGCGCTGCGGGCCACGCTGTACCGACCGGCGACCGACGCCGCGGGCAGGTTGCGCGTCGCCGCGGCGGTCGGCGTCAACGGGGACGTCGCGGCCAAGGCCAAGGAGCTGCTCGAAGCCGGGATCGACTGCCTGGTCGTGGACACCGCCCACGGGCATCAGGAGAAGATGATCGGCGCCCTGCGGGCGGTCCGCTCACTCGGCCCCGGCGTGCCGGTCGCGGCGGGCAACGTCGTCACCGCGGAGGGGGTGCGCGACCTCGTCGAGGCCGGGGCGGACATCCTCAAGGTCGGGGTCGGGCCGGGGGCCATGTGCACGACCCGGATGATGACCGGGGTCGGGCGCCCGCAGTTCTCCGCCGTGCTCGAATGCGCCGCCGAGGCCCGCCGTCTCGGCCGGCACGTCTGGGCCGACGGCGGTGTCCGGCACCCCAGGGACGTCGCCCTGGCCCTGGCCGCGGGGGCGGCGAACGTGATGATCGGCTCCTGGTTCGCCGGCACCTACGAGTCTCCCGGCGACGCGAGGACCGACGCCGAGGGACGCAGGTACAAGGAGAACTTCGGCATGGCCTCCGCCCGCGCCGTGAAACTGCGAACCGCGGAGGACTCCCCGTTCGAGCGGGCCCGCAAGGCGCTCTTCGAGGAGGGGATCTCCACTTCGCGGATGTATCTCGATCCGGCCAGACCCAGCGTCGAGGACCAGATCGACGCCATCGTGGCGGGGTTGCGGTCTTCGTGCACCTACGCGGGCGCCTCGACCTTGGAGGAGTTCCACGAGCGCGCGGTGATCGGAGTCCAGAGTTCTTCGGGCTACACCGAGGGCATGCCCCTGCACCAGAGCTGGTGATCCGGCCACCGCGTGCCGCTTTCGCGCCGGGGCGCGCTCGCCCCGGCGCGAAAGAACGTCACCTGCGGTAACGCGGCTGCAAAACGCGCTCCGCCCGGTCCTCCAGCTGAATCCGCCTGGCCGGATAACGAGTGAGCCTGCACAGCGCCATCAGCCCCGCCAGGGCCAGCACTGCTTCGATCATCATGATGAATGCGATCATTTCGGGTTCCTTCGCGGACCTGGCGCCGACGATCCCTGCCCACCCGCCGTCTGCGCCACTCGCAAGAACCTTAACAGTGGATCGGGTGATTTGTCCCTCGATGTCCACTTTCGTGGGAAAAGTTTTCACTTGGAAGCTTTCTCGCAGACTACCAGGGGCTGACAAGCCACGACCAGGGCGAACGCATGTCCCCCTCCCCACGGGGTAGCCGACGGCCCGAATCCCCGACCACACAAGGGAAGGCGAACGGACATGGCACGGTTATCGACCACCCCGGACACCCCCGTCGTCGTCGACCGCAGGGTTCTCGTCGGCTACGACAACTATCCAGCGGCCCAGCGAGCCGTGGACGGGCTCTCCGACGCCGGGTTCCCCGTCGAGTACGTGACGATCTTCGGCAGCGACCTCCGTCTTGAGGAGACCGTCACCGGCAGGGTGACGAACGGCAAGGCCGCCCTCACCGGGGCCGGCGGCGGCGCGGTCTTCGGCGCCGTCGTGGGGATGTTCCTCGGCGTCTTCACCTCGACGACGATGTCGTTCGTGGTCCTGGTGCTCTGGGCGGCGCTCTGGGGCACGGTGACGGGGGCGGCCTTCGGCTTCGTCAACCACTTCTTCACCGGCGGCAGGAGGGACTTCGCCTCACGCAGCGCGATCGTGGCGGGCCGCTACGACGTGCTGGTCGCCGCCTCCCATCTCGACCACGCCCGCGCCGTCCTCGACGGCGGCCCGCGGCCCGCGGACACGGTCGTCGTCGAACCCGCTCCGTCGGCCGGGCCGTACGAGCCCGGCCTGCCCCGGCAGGAGGGCCCCTCCTCCCGGCAGCGGACCTGAGCCCGTTACGAGGACGACCTCACGACGAGCCTCGTCGGCATGACCAGCGGCTCGGCCGGATCCCCCTGGATCAGGCCGAGCAGCAGCCGGACCATGGCGGCCGCCTGCTCGGCGTGCGGGCTGTGGACGCTCGTCAGCGGTGGGTCGGTGTAGCGCGCCGCCTCCACGTCGTCGTAGCCGACCACCGCGACGTCGTCGGGAACGCCCCTGCCCGCCTCGCGCAGGGCCCGCATCGCGCCGATGGCCATCAGGTCGTTGGCGGCGAACACCGCGTCCAGGAGCGGGTCGTCGGCCAGCAGCTGGCGCATGGCGACCGCGCCCGACTCCCTGGTGAAGTCGCCGACCGCGATGATCGAACGACGGTCGGAGTCACGCAGCACCTCGCGGTAGCCGGTGAGCCGGTCCTGCCCCGCGGTCATGTCCAGCGGCCCGGCGATGGTCGCGATCCGCCGCCTGCCCCGTTCCAGCAGGTGCCCGACCGCCTGCTTCGCACCGCCCACGTTGTCACCGTCCACGTACGGCACGGCGACCGGCGCGGCGGGCCTGCCGTACGAGACGACCGGGACGCGCAGCCGGGTGAGCGCGCCGGGCAGCGGGTCGGCCCCGCGGCCGGACACGAGCATGACCCCGTCGACGTGGCCGCCCGCGACGTACTTCTCCACCCTCGCGTGGCTCTCCGGCGATCCGGCGGGCAGCAGCACGACCTGTTTGCCCGCGGTCTCCAGTTCCAGGCTCGCCGCGCGGATGACGGTGGAGAACATCGGGTCGTCGGAGAAGGCCCGGTCCGGGTGCTCCGAGACGACCAGCGCGACGGAGTTGGTCCGCTGGGTCACGAGGTTCCTGGCCGCGCCGTTGGGGACGTACCCCAGTTCGTCGACCGCCCGCATCACCACGTCACGGATGTCGGGGGTGACGGTCGGCTGGCCGTTGACCACGCGGGAGACGGTCGAACGGGACACCCCGGCACGGGCGGCGACCGCCTCCAGGGTGGGTCTTCTCATCTGTTTTCCCCCGCTTGTCGACACCACGGCGTAATGCCCTCGGGTGGCGAGTCGGGCGCGCGAGGTCGCGCGGGTCCGCGCCGGTCTCCCGGCCTGCTCGGCATTATCCGGCATTATGCGTCAGCCGCCTGAACGGACGACCCGGAGCGCCCGCCCCCACGCCGATCGCGGCGCGCACGGCACACCGTTGGCCGTCGCGGCACCTCCCGCCGAGGTCACGGCGATGATCGCGAGGTGTCCGTCCCCCCGCATCTCATATGTCGGCCGAACCCCGTAGAGTCGTTCGGCCGACCGGAAAGCGGCCGGCGTGCATCAACCGACGCGCACCCAACCAAGGAGACCAACGTGGCACTGGAGAAGCCTGAGATCGACTTCCCGGAGGGCGCGCCGCCCGCGGAACTGCAGATCGTCGATCTCATCGAAGGAGACGGTCCTGAGGCCAAGTCGGGCCACCAGGTCAGCGTGCACTATGTCGGCGTCGCCTTCTCCACCGGCGAGGAGTTCGACGCCTCCTGGAACCGTGGCGAAGCCTTCCAGTTCCCGCTCGGTGGCGGCCGGGTCATCGCCGGCTGGGACCAGGGCGTCGCGGGCATGAAGGTCGGCGGCCGCCGCCGTCTCACCATCCCGCCGCACCTCGGCTACGGCAACCGCGGCGCGGGCGCCCGCATCAAGCCGGGCGAGACGCTCATCTTCGTCGTGGACCTGCTCGGCGTCAGCTGACCCCACACGAACCCGCGAACGGGCCGTCCCCTCCCGGGACGGCCCGTTCCCATGTCGGCCCGGACCCCGGTCGCGTGCCGAGAGGCCGCGGCGCGCCGAAAAGGCCGGACCCGCGTCGGTGAAATGTCACCGATGGCTCATAGGCTGAACCCGTGCTGCTGATCGACCTTGTCCGCACCTCCGCGGCGGTGTCCGCCGACCCGGCCAGGCTGGTGAAGATCCGCCATCTGGCGGAGCTTCTCGGCAGGACCGGTCCCGGCGAGGCGGAGATCGCCATCGCCTACCTCTCGGGAGAGCTGCCCCAGCGCAACGTCGGCGTCGGCTGGGCGAGCCTGCAGGACCCGCCCGACCCACGCCTGGCGGCGACCGCGACCCTGCGGCAGGTGGACGGCCTCCTCGACCGCATCAAGGCCCAGGCGGGCCCCGGCTCCCAGTCCGCGCGCAGGGCCCTGGTCACCGAGCTGTTCGGCGCCGCCACCCGCCAGGAGCAGGCGTTCCTGTCCCGGCTGCTCCGCGGCGAGCTGCGGCAGGGCGCACTCGACGGGGTGATGGTCGAGGCGATCGCCAAGGCGGCCGAGGTCCCGGCCACGGAGGTCAGGCGGGCGTTGACGCTGCGCGGCTGGCTGCCCGCCGTCGGGGCCGCCGCCCTCGGCGGTGGGGTCGAGGCGCTGCGCGCCTTCCGTCTGGAGGTCGGCCGTCCGGTCGCACCGATGCTGGCGCAGAGCGCCACCTCCGTCGCCGCCGCCCTCGGCAGGGTCGGCGCCCCCGCCGCCGCCGTCGAGTGGAAGCTGGACGGCGTACGGATTCAGGCCCACCGTTCCGGCGACACGGTGTCCGTCTTCACCCGGACGCTCGACGACATCACCGCCCAGGTTCCCGAGGTGGCCGAGGCGGTCGGCGCCCTGCCCTCCCAGGACCTGGTGCTGGACGGCGAGGTCATCGCGCTGCGCCCCGACGGCCGTCCCGAGCCCTTCCAGATCACCTCGGGCCGCGTCTCCAGCCGCACCGACGTCGCCACGGTGCGCGGCAGGACCCCGCTGAGCGTGTTCTTCTTCGACGCGCTGCGGGTCGACGGCGCCGACCTGCTCGACCAGCCCGGCCAGGTCAGGCACGCGGCCCTGGCCGGGGCCCTCCCACCGGAGCTGGTGACCCCCCGGCTGGTCACCGAGGACGTCGAAAGCGCCGAGGAGTTCTACCGGGACGTGGTCAGGGGCGGTCACGAGGGGGTGGTGGTCAAGTCCCTGCTGGCGCCGTACGCGGCGGGCAGGCGTGGGGCGGGCTGGGTCAAGGTGAAGCCCCGGCACACGCTCGACCTGGTCGTCCTGGCCGCCGAGTGGGGACACGGCCGGCGTGAGGGGCGGCTGTCCAACCTGCACCTGGGGGCCCGTGATCCCCTGACGGGCGGGTTCGTCATGCTCGGCAAGACCTTCAAGGGGCTGACCGACGAGCTGCTCGCCTGGCAGACCGAACGTCTCCTCTCCCTCGCCGACGGCCCGGCGGACGGCTGGGTGGTCCCGGTCCGTCCCGAACTGGTCGTCGAGATCGCCTTCGACGGCGTCCAGCGGTCCAGCCGCTACCCCGGGGGGATGGCGCTGCGTTTCGCCCGTGTCCTGCGTTACCGCCCGGACAAGGGCGCCGCCCAGGCCGACACGGTGGAGACCGTGCGCACCCTCATGTTCTGAGACGACACCCGGCGCGTTCCGGTCTTCAGCGCCTTTCCATCGTTGTGTTCACGGGTCGTCGCCGTGTGCCGTTTCCGGCCCACGGCCCGTGGGTCATCCGATCCGGGGCCCGTTCGGTGCGGTGGAGATCTCTGTGACACCGGAAAACCTTTGTTGCGCGAGAGGCCGATGAAACGGCCGCGTTTCCCGTGGTTTTCCGCCCGCACTTCTCCTACCGCCCGGCATGGGCTCCCACCAGGGCCGACGCGATGATCATTTCTCTTTTCCCGGCCCGGGAAGGTCATTTGACAGATCACCGGGCCCGGAGGCCGTCGTGGATCACGACTTCGCCCCGGCCCGCCCCCGCACGGCCAGAAACGGCGATCATCAGGGCTTTCATTATCGTTTAGCATAGAAAGTGACATAAATCACTTTATATCACATTAACGTGGCTTTACTTCCTCTTTGTCGCATATGGTCGGCCCACGTCACGGCGGGAAGCACCCCTGCGCCCCGCCGATGGGACCGGCCGGTGCGCTCCCCCGCCCCCTCCGCCCCCGTACGGTCCCCTGCCCTGCCCCCTACTTTGGACCGTGGTTTCCCTTGGGCCTGCACTCACACACCCCCTCCCCCACTCCCCCGAAGAGCCCTCCTCACAACAGACGACGGATCGCCGCCCTGGCGGCGGGCGTCACCGTGGTCGCCGTGATCTCCGCGACCGCATGGGCGGTCTCCAGCGGAGACGACGCCCGCCTGGCGACGACCGTCGCCCTCACCGGTGCCCGGCAGGGCGCCCCTCAACCCCAGGACACCCCCCGGCCTCCTGGGGCCGCCCCCGCCGGCGCCGTCCCCTCCTCCGGCGTCCCCGCCGTCTCCCCTCCCGGCCCCGGCGCGTCCCCCTCGGGCCCCGCTGCATCCCCCTCCGGCACAGCGACCGCCCCTCAGGGCTCGCCCTCCCCCGGCTCCCCCGCCGAGGGGACGAGCACGTCACCCTCCCCCTCCCCCACCGCCGCCCGGGTGACCGACAGCGCCCCGAAAAGAACCAAGAAGGCCGCGAAACCCAGGGCTCGTGTGATCTCAAGCGGATCCTGTGGCGCGTCCTACTACGCGGAGGGGCAGATGACCGCCAGCGGTGAGCGGTTCAACCCGAACGCGATGACCGCCGCGCACAAAACCCTCCCCATGGGCAGCAGGGTCCGGGTGACCAACCCCGCCAACGGCGAGTCGGTCACGGTCAGGATCAACGATCGGGGTCCCTACATCGGCGGGCGCTGCCTCGACCTGTCAAGGGCCGCCTTCTCCGCGATCGGCAGCGTCAACGCCGGAGTCATGCGCGTCAGATACGAGGTGCTGGCCAGGTGAGCCCGGCCGTCTACTTCACCGGCCGCATCGTGAACGGATAGTGGAAACCGCCCTCACCCAGCGCCGCCATGCCCCCGATCACCGAGAGCGCCATGCCTCCGAGCCAGACCACCGGCAGCAGGACCGTGCCCACGACCGTGATGGCCAGCAGCACGGTCGCGCCGAGCAGGGTGAGCTGGAAGTTGAGCGCCTCGACCGCGTGCCTGCGGACATAGGGCGAGGTCTTGCCCGCGGTCAGCATCATGATCAACGGGCCGATCGCGAGCAGGCCGGTCAACGGGAGCAGGTGCGCGGCCGCCGCCCCCAACCGGTCTCCTCCCGTGAGCTCCCCTGCCCGGTGGTGGACGGGCGCCGCCTGCGCGAACGGATACGGCGCGGGCATGGGCGGGCGTGAGCCGTACAGCTCGTGCATGATCGGCATGAGGTCGGCGTGGACGCGGGCCGTCATCGCCCGCCCGAGCCTGTCGTCGAACTCGATCTTGTCAAGACGTCCCTCGGAGTAGGCGGCCTTGAGGTGCTCGACCACCTGTTCCCGGTCCTGGTTGCTCACCCGGAGCCCGGCGTGCTCGAATCCGGGGCTGGAAAGGGGTGCGCCGCCGTGCCATGGGCCTGCCGCCGGTGTCGCTGTGCCTGTCATAGAACCGACATACCTTTCGTTTCAGCCGTCGATCCAATATTCAGCGACAACTTTTGGCCGGTCCATCCGGGTGAACCCTTGGATGTCCCTTAGAGTCCACCCTGGGCTTTCACCATGAAAGGTCCAGGGGATGTATACAAGGAGGCATGAGATGGCGTGATCGCTATGGTTTAAGGCGTCTGCGCGGGCCGAAGATCGCCAAGTTCGACCGAGAGGCAACCGACTCCGACGTCGAGGCGCTCATCGCCTTCGCGAAGTCACGCCAGGGTGTCGAGTTCTATGTCGAGCCCGAGACATTCGCGACCGACACCACCGCGATGGCGATCGCGGACGACGGCGAGTGGACGCGCCGCCGGGTCGGCTCGCCCGCGGTGATCAAGAAGGTGGCCCGCGACCTCGCCCTCCCGGTCTACGACGTGCAGCTGACCGGCTATCCCGCCCGGATGCGGGCCTACAACGAGCGGCGCAAGCGCGCCGAAGGTTGAGCGGGTCACTCCGCGGAGGCCTCAGGCTCCCCCAGCAACGCGATCATCGGCAGCAGCCAGGCCATGCGGGGAGCCCCCATCTCTCTGTCGAGCTCCTGTGGGCCGGGCATCCTCTCTCTGAGCACCCGTGGTGGAAGCATGTGCCGTAACGCGCACATGAGCAGATTGGCCATCGAGTAACCCGGGTCGATCTCACACGCGCGGGAGAGCGCGATGCCCGCCAGAGCGGAATCGCCCCGGCACCAGGCCGCGGCGCCCAGCAGGGACGCGACCGGAGGCACGAACCTCGGCTCCAGCCTGCGGGTGAGGTCACGCCACAGCCCGAGACAGGCGTCGGGGACGCTCATCGGGGCGGCCGCGGCATGGTCGGTGATCAGCGCCCACGCCTCGTCGCGGATCCGGACCACCGCGAGGGCGAAGCCCAGCCTGACCGCCTCCTCGTCGGACAGCCGCCCGCCCGAGGCGTGCAGGGCGATGGCCGAGCGCACCCGCGCCACCCCGTCGGCGACGAACTCCGCGGCGAGCCCTCCGGGGTCGTCGCTCCCGGTGAGCGCGGCCCTCAGCTCCCGCGTGACGCGCGAGGTCGCGCGGCGCACGGCCAGGCGCGCCGCCCCGTCCACGGGGTCGAGGGAACGCTCCAGGGTCTGCCTGTCGGGCAGCGCGACCAGACCGTGCACGATCGCCTTGGTCGCGACGACACCCGTCTCGCGGTCGTACGGTGTGCCGTCGGCGGGGCAGCAGCCGGCGCGGGAGCACGTGTAGGACCAGTAGCGGCCGTCCTCGGCCCGCAGCGCGTCGACCACCGTGACGCCCGACCGGCGGAACAGCCCGACGGTCAGGTCCACGGCCGGGGTCACCAGCGTGCCGGGGCCGTACCCGACGACGATGACCCGGGTGATCCCCTCCTCCGCCAGCAGCGGCAGAAGCCTGCCGGGGCCGGGAGGGGCGAGGGGCAGGTCCCAGCGGACGGTGAGATGCAGCCGGCAGCGGGGAGGCCTGCCCTTCAGCCCGATGACGACCAGGCTGTCCGAGGGGTGGAAGCCCACGAGGTAGGGCACCGCGCCGAGAACGTCCTGCGTGGAGGCGAGCAGGAGGCCGGGCGTCGGGGAGGAGGGGGTGGGCGGAGCGGGAACGTCGGTTGTCATGGCGGAAAGCATCGTCCGCTTCCCGCCCCGCCAGGCGACCGAACGCGGTTCTGTGGACAACGAGAGGGCGACCACCGGTTGTCCACAGACTGCTATCCCGTTTGAGAAGAAAGCCAGGGTTTTGCCGCCGCGTCCTCCTGCCGAGCGGGCTCAGACCCCGGGTTCAGGTCCTCTCACGGATCTCCGGCGCGCCCGTGGCGGGCCCTGGCACGTCCAGCCGCGACCTGACCATGACCGCCGCGCCCGCCACCGCCGCGGGCATCGCCACGACGGAGGCCAGCGGGACGAGGAAGATCAGGAAGATCAGCACACCGAACCCGAGGGCGCGCATCTTGTTCCGGCGCAGGACCGCGAAGCGCTCCTTGCGCGCCATGCCCCTGCGTTCCATGGCCAGCGCGGTCAGTTCGACGGTCAGGAAGAAGCCCGAGACCAGGGCGCCGAGCACCGGCACGACCGTCTGCCCGACCACCGGGACGAAGCCGAGGAAGAACAGCGGAACGGTGAACAGCAGCACGTACCACAGGGTGATGAGGCTGTCCCGGATCGACCTGGGAATCGTCTTCCACAGCGGAAGCTCGGGCCCGGCGGGCAGGTCGCCGTAGGACAGTTCGACCCGCTCGGAGAGCTTCTCGTAGAAGGGCTCACCGACGATCAGCGTCACCGCGGTGAAGGTCACCACGAACAGGACCAGCCCGGCACCGAAGACCGCCAGCCCGACCAGGGTCCGCAGGGCCGTCTGCGCCGCGTGCGCCCATCCCGAGGCGAACGGCGTCGCCCATTCGGCGATGTCGGTGGCGTGGGTGCCGAGCCAGTAGAGCCCCACCGCGTAGAGGATGAAGACGATCAGAGCGGGGATCAGCCCGAACAGCCACCAGCGGGGGTTCCTCGCGACCCAGCGCAGTCCCTGGAAGAAGAACCCGGCACCGTCCACGAAGGAGCGGAAATGACCCATGCCGGAAGATTAGCGGCATCGGCGGATCGCCGCGCGACGCTTCCGGCTCGGAGAAGGATCAGGGCTGCCAGAGGGTGGGAACGGAGACGCCGAGCTCGCCGAGAAGGCGGCGCAGGAGAGGCAGGGAGATCCCCAGGACGTTGCCGTGGTCGCCGTCGATGCCCTCGACGAACCAGCCTCCCGGGCCGTCCAGCGTGAAGGCGCCCGCCACCCGCAAAGGTTCGCCGGTGGCCACGTAGGCGGCGATCTCCTCGTCGCCGGGGTTCCCGAAGCGCACGACGGTCGCCCCCACCTCCGCCGCCTGCCCGCCGCCGGAGGCGTCGATCACGCAGTGGCCGGTGAGCAGCCGTCCCTGACGGCCACGCATGGACTTCCAGCGGGCGACGGCCTCCTGCGGCGAGGCCGGCTTGCCGTACGCCTGACCGTCCAGTTCGAGCACCGAGTCGCAGCCGATGACGAGGCCGGAGGTGAGGTCACGCGCGACGACCGACGCCTTGGCCACGGCCAGGGCCAGGCAGAGTTCGGCCGGGCTGTCCGCGGTCACGGCCTCCTCGTCCACTCCGCTGACGATCACCTTGGGGTCGAGCCCGGCGCTGCGGAGCAGGGCGAGGCGGGCGGGAGAGGCAGAGGCGAGAACGATCCGGGTCACGCCGACCGAGCCTAGCGTCCCGCGGGACGTCCGTTACTTCGGCCTGATGGAGGAGACCGCGGTGTTGATGTCGCGCCAGTAGGCGCGCTGGGTGTCGGGGACGGTCACGAAGACCATGGCGGGCCGTGGGCCGGAGCCCCTCGTCACGGCGACGGCGGCCACCGAGAAGCGGGCCTTGCCCTTGACCTTGTACTTCACCTTGTAGGCGAGCAGCCACCCCTTCTTGATCGGCTGCGAGGCGAACCAGGAGATCCTGGAGCCCTTGGGGTGGTGGTTGAGCGTCCAGCGGGCGGCCAGCAGCGCGGTGTCCTTGGCGTGGCGCTGCGCCTGGATGGGCACGGGGCAGCTGACGAGCATCGCCCTGACGGGCGCCCCCTTGGCCTTCGGCAGGACCTGCTTGGTCGAGAACGGCGCGGCCCCGAAGATCTTCCACGGCTTGCCCAGCCTGGCGAGCCAGACGCCCGCCCTGCGGTCCTTCAGCAGGCGCTTGCCCTTGTGGGCCTTGCCGGGCAGCCGGGCGAGCTTCTTGTTGCGCGGCAGTCCGGGGACGCGGTGATCGGCGAGAGCCGCCACGACCGCGCTCCGGTCACGCGCGACCTCCTCCAACGCGGTCGGCGAGGACATCGGAGAGGACGAGGGCGAAGGGGAGGAGGACGCCGTCGAGGTCGCCGAAGCCGAAGGAGAGGCGGAAGGAGAGACGGAGGCGACGGTCCCCTCACCGGCCAGGACCGCCGGGGAGGCGACCGGGGAGGCCTGCGGGGAGCTGGAACCGGGCGAGGGCGTCGCGGCAGGTGGCGCGGCGACCTGCCCCGACCGCTCCTCGCCCGGTCGTTCGGAGGTGCCGGAGAGGACCAGGGCCGCCACGACGGCCACGACGGTGACGACCACCACCACGGCCAGCATCCGGTAGACGACGCGCATCGACAGGTCGCCGATGCGGGAGCGCTTCGGCGGCCTCGGCGGACCGGGGACGGACGCCCTCTGCGGCTCGGACGGGCCCGTCCCGTCGGTCGCACGCGTCGGTACGGCACCCGTTTCCCGGGTCACCTGAGTCCCACCCACCCCATCGAGCACGATCGGGAGCGTACGACAAATCCGGTTTTCTCGTGCGCGATCCCCATCACACTTAGGGAACGAGTACCCTCCCCTTCTTCAGTCCGGTATGCCCCTTCCTGCACCTTCCTGTCATGATGCCACCGTGCTTGCAGAACGCCGGGTAGAGCTCCGTTTCCATGTCACCTCCCGTGACGCGAGGACCCACACGAACCTGTCCGCCGTCCGCTCCGACGGCACGGGCCTCTGGCTCGCGGGCGACGAGACCGCGACCCTGGAGTACCTGACCCTCCGTGAGGGCCGCTACGACGACCAGCGCACCTACGCCCTGGCCGACTTCGTCGACCTGCCCGCCGGTCCCGACGACGAGGCCGACATCGAGGGACTGGCCAGGGCCGACGGCTGGCTGTGGGCGATCGGCTCGCACAGCCTCAAGCGGAAGCGGGTCAAGCGGGACCACCCCGTCGACAAGTCCCTGCGCAGGCTCGGCAGCCTCGTACGCGAGGAGAACCGCTACGTCCTCATGCGGCTGCCGCTCGTCGGTTCGCGGCCGGTCCGCGCGGACGGCGCCCGCACCGCGGCGATCCTGTCGGGACGGGGCAGGAACCTGGCCGACCTGATGGCCGACGACCCTTACCTCGCCCCCTTCCTGAAGATCCCCGGCAAGGACAACGGCCTGGACATCGAGGGCATCGCGGTGCTCGGCGAGCGCGTCTTCGTCGGCCTGCGCGGGCCCGTGCTGCGTGGCTGGGCCGTACTGGTCGAGATCCGTCCCGAGAGCGACCCGCGCCGCCCCGAGCGGCTGCTGCCGGCCCCGATCGACGGCGAACCGTACCGGATGCACTTCCTGAACCTCGGCGGTCTCGGCATCCGGGACCTGTGCCCGTACCAGGGGGACCTGATGATCCTGGCGGGGCCGACCATGGATCTCGACGGTCCGGTACGGCTGCTGCGCTGGACCCCGGGGGAGACGCCGTCCGTCGAGCACGATCCCCGGCTGGTGATGGACCTGCCCTACGGCGACGGCGACGACCACGCCGAGGGGATGACCATGCTCGACGACGAGCACCTGCTGGTGGTCTACGACAGCCCGACGGCCTGGCGGCTGACCCCCCAGGGAGGCGTGCTCGCCGACGTCGTCAGGCTGACCTGAGGGGACCGGAGGCGGCCGGGCGGAAGCCTCCCCCGCGCAGCCACGGCGCGTCCGCGACGACCGTGCACGAGCCGGGCGCGATCTCGGTGAACCCGGCGTCCCTGACCGTGGGCAGGCCGGAACCGGTCAGCCCGGCCCACCGCCCGGCCTCGGCGGTGCGCACCGCGCAGGCCAGGCCCCGCTCACGCCAGGACCGCCTGGCCGCCTCGTCGCTCCCCCACCAGGCGAGCTGGGCGGCGTGTCCCACCTGGGCCATGGTCTTGCCCGCCGACATCTCCAGGGTGGGATTGACCCAGAGCAGCGCGTCCCCGTCCGGCGCGGGGCCCGGTTCCTCGGGGTCGGTCAGGTCGGTGCCGGAGACCTGGAGCCTGGACAGGTCTCTCGGCCAGTCGTCGAGCGGGACCGGAGGGTGGACCCGGACCTCCGCGGTGCCCGAGGTGACAGTGATGCCGGGCAGGTCGAGCACCCGGCGCCACTCGGCGCCGCGGGCGCGCCGTACGACCTTCCTGATCCCGAGGGTCTCCCACGCCTTGACCTCTTCGGCCCACTCGCCGCCGTCCGCCGCGCGGGGGTCGTCGAGCAGCGTGAGCACGGCGAGCGCCGCCGCCTCAAGGGCGTCGGTGCGCCGTGGCGGGGCCGCCCGCTCGATCCGCACCACCAGCGGGAGCACCCTCTGACCGCTCACTTCCGTCTCACTCACCCTCCAAGCATGCCCTCTCCGCTCCCTAGACGGAGACGGCGTTCCGCTCTGCGGCCCTGGCGGCCGTGACGGAGACCGACATGAGGGCGGCGACCAGGCACAGGGCGCCCGCGACGTACCAGGCGAGGTCGTAGGCGCCGGACAGATCGCGGGTGAGTCCCGCGCCCACCGCGGCGATGGCCGCTCCCACCTGGTGGGAGGCGAAGACCCAGCCGAAGACCACCGGGGCGTCGGCTCCGTAGACCTGGCGGCACAGCGCGACCGTGGGCGGCACGGTCGCCACCCAGTCGAGGCCGTAGAAGATGATGAAGACGAGCATGCTGGGCTCGGCCGTCGCCGAGAACAGGCTGGGCAGCACCATCAGCGACAGTCCGCGCAGCGCGTAGTAGACGCCGAGCAGGATTCTGGAGTCCACCCGGTCGCTCAGCCAGCCCGAGGCGATCGTCCCGACGACGTCGAAGATCCCGATGACCGCGAGCAGCCCGGCCGCGACCGGTTCCGACATGCCGTGATCGTGGGCGGCGGGGATGAAGTGGGTGCCGACCAGGCCGTTCGTGCTCATCCCGCAGATGGCGAACCCTCCGGCGAGCAGCCAGAAGGACCGGGTGCGGGCCGCTCGTCCCAGTACGGTGAGGGCCCGTGCCGCGGCCCCGCCCCTGGTGGTGGGGCCGGGCACCGGAGCCTGGTCGCGCGGGTCGGCGCCCAGGGCGGTCGTGCCCACCTCCGCCGGGTGGTCGCGCAACAGGAACCACACGAGGGGGACGACGATCAGGGCCGCCCCGGCGACCGTGGCCGAGGCCGTACGCCATCCCGAGGTCTGGGCCAGGGAGGCCAGGACGGGCAGGAAGACGAGCTGCCCGGTCGCGCCGCCCGCGGTGAGGACGCCGGTGACGAGACCGCGGTGACGGACGAACCAGCGGTCGGTGAGCGTGGCGGCGAAGACCAGGGCCATCGAGCCGGTGCCCAGCCCGACCAGCACGCCCCAGCACAGGACGAGCTGCCAGGAGGCGTTCATCAGGATGGTCAGGCCGCTGCCCGCCGCGACGAGCAGCAGCGCGCACGACACGACCCTGCGCATGCCGAAGCGGTCCATGAGGGCGGCGGCGAAGGGGGCGGTAAGGCCGTACAGCATGAGGTTGACCGAGACGGCCAGCGAGATCGTGCCGCGTGACCAGCCGAACTCCTCCTGCAGGGGGGTGATCAGCACGCCGGGGGTCGCTCGGAACCCGGCGGCGCCGAGGATCGCCACGAACGCGACTCCCGCCACGATCCAGGCGCGATGCACCCCACGCCTGCGCGTGCGAAGAGGGGTGGTTGTCATGTGGCCCATCATGGAGGGTGGTTTGTCGGACCCACGAGTGGCCCAAGAGCCAATATCCGCAAGAATCAGGCCATAAGGGAGATGGCCTGTCTCAGATGTACAACACCCGGCTCGTCCCACTTGTCGGAAATATGGGATGGTGTTCAGCTTTGCTCGACCGGGGTCGGCGAGCGGGCGCGCCGGGCTACTAAGGAGTTCTAGCGTGTTCCATGCGCGGAGGTCTGGCAGGTTCCTGTCAGCGCTGGTCGGGGGGGTGCTCGTGCTGAGCGCCTGCGGAGTCGGCGGCTCCGGGCCGGCCACCTCGGAGCCGGTCTCGTCGGGGGCCAGGAGCATCACCTATGCCTACGAGCAGGAGTTCCACTCCTACAACAACAACACCGCCGCCGAGAACGCCACACGTAACGCCGGTCCGCTGCAACGTGTCCTGACCGGCTTCTGGTTCTACGGGGAGAACGGCGAGATCACCCCCGACAGGGACTTCGGCCGCTACGTCAAGACCTCGGACGACCCACTGACGGTCAAGTACACGATCAACGACAAGGCCGTCTGGTCCGACGGCACCCCGATCGACTGCGACGACGTGCTGCTGTGGTGGGGGTTCAAGTCCGGGAGGATCAAGGGCTTCTCCACCTCCGGCACGACCGGCGTCGAGGACACCAGGCTGCCCGCGTGCGAGAAGGGCGACAGGAGTTTCTCCCTCGTCTACGACAAGCCCTTCGCCGACTGGATCGCGGGCGGGCCCGGCGCGACCGAACTGCTGCCCGCCCACGTCGTGGAGAGGCAGGGCGGCCTGTCCGAGGACGAGTTCATCGCGGCCGTCAAGGCGCGTGACGCGAAGAAGCTCGAAAAGGCCATCAAGTTCTTCAACGACGGCTGGGTCTCCGAGGTCTCGCTTCCCCCCGCCGAGCTGATCCCGTCCTCCGGCCCCTACAAGCTCTCCAAGATGGACACGGGACAGTCCCTGACCCTCGTCGCCAACGACAGGTGGTGGGGCACCCCGGCGGCGACCCCGACCGTCATCGAGCGCTTCATCACCCTCGACGAGCAGGCCGAGGCCCTGCACAACCGGGAGGTCCAGATCATCGAGCCGCAGCCGGGACCCGGCGTGCTCAAGGAGCTGAGACAGATCAAGGGCGTCAAGGTCAACGTCGCCGACCAGTACACCTACGAACACCTGGACTTCAACGTCGACTCCAGCCCCTTCAAGGACAAGAGGCTGCGCCAGGCCTTCGCCAAGTGCGTGCCCAGGCAACTCATCGTCGACAGCCTGATCAAGCCGGTGATCCCGAACGCCAAACCCCTGGAGATCCGCAACGTGGCGCCGTTCCAGGCCAACGCCGCGGCGGTCATCGCCGCCTCGGGCGGTGCGGGCGTCTACGGGAAACAGGACATCGAAGGCGCCAGAGCCCTGGTGGCCGAGGCGGGCAGGACCGGGGTGGAGGTCAAGATCGGCTACCAGACCCCGAACCCGCGGCGCACGGTCGAGGTGCAGCTGATCATCAACGCCTGCGCCAAGGCGGGCTTCAAGGTCGTCGACAAGGGGTCCGACGACTTCTTCGGCACCGTGATGCCGGCCAACGGCTACGACGTCGCGCTGTTCGCCTGGTCGGCTTCGGCCCTGGTCAGCGGCTGGGCCTCCACCTACACCACGCCCGTGAGGTGCGACGGGGAGAGCAAGGGCAACAACAACGGCTGTTATTCGAGCAGGAGGGTCGACCGGCTCATCAGGAAGCTGAACGCCACCGTCGACCTGAACGCGCAGATCCCCATCATCGGAGAGATCGAGAAGCAGCTGTGGGAGGACGTGGCCACCATTCCGCTCTTCCAGCACGCGAGCCTGAGCGCGTGGGACGAGAAGATCGGCAACGTCGTGCCGAACCCGGCCCAGTCGACCATCACCTGGAACATGGACCGGTGGAGCCTGTCCTGACCCACGGCGTCATAGCTGACAGAAGATGACAGGTACGGGCGGCACGATGGGGACCGCACCTCGGACGAGCAAGGAGATCCCCATGACCCGCGCAGGCGGCACATTCACTCTGGACAGCTGGGAGCCGGAGACCTACGACGAGGCCGAGGGCGCGACGCTCTCCCTCGTCCACGTGACCAAGACCTTCTCCGGCGACCTTGTGGGTACCAGCACCACCGACATCATCACTGCGGTGGCCCGGGTCGAGGACTCGGCGGCCTACGCGGGCTTCGAACGCTTCAGCGGAACCCTGCACGGCCGCAAGGGCACCTTCGTCCTGCATCACAACGCCACGGCGCACGCGGGAGAGTCCGCCCTGACCTGGAACGTCCTGCCCGACTCGGGCACCGGCGAGCTGACGGGCATCCGCGGCACGGGAGGCATCGTCAACAGCGACGGCGTCCACTCCTACCACCTCGACTACGAGCTCGGCTGAGCCCTCCGAACGAGCTCTCCGGTGAGACGAACTCACATGCGTACGAGCCGCATGACCATGTGATCGTCTCGCCGAAGGCGGTGTGATGGTGTCATGAGCCAAGCACCGATTCTCGTCCTGGGCGGCCGCGGCAAGACCGGCCGCCGCGTGGTCGCCCGCCTGCGCGACCTGGAGGTTCCCGTTCGCGTGGCCTCCCGCACGACCGGCACCCTGTTCGACTACGGCGCCCCGGAGACCTGGGGTCCCGCGCTGGACGGCGTGCGGGCCGTCTACCTCGTCCCGATGGCCGAGTTCGTCGACCCGGCCGCCGTCACCGCCTTCGCCCGCCGCGCGGCCGAGGCGGGCGTCCGGCGGATCGTCCTGCTGTCGGCGCGCGGGGAGGACGGCCGGGCGCACCCGGAGCAGGAGGCGTTCGAGAAATCGGTGCGCGACGCGGTCCCGGAGTGGACGATCCTGCGGGCGGCCTGGTTCGCGCAGAACTTCAGCGAGGACTTCCTGCTCGAACCTGTCATGTCCGGCGAGCTCGCGCTGCCCGCCGGTGAGGGCCGTGAGGCGTTCGTCGACGTGGCCGACATCGCCGACGTCGCCGTCGCCGCACTCACCGGTGAGGGGCACGCCGGTCAGATCTACGAGCTGACCGGCCCCGAGGCTCTCTCCTTCGGCGACGTCGCCGCCGCCGTCTCCCGCGCGTCGGGACACCGGGTCCGCTATGTCCCGGTCAGCCGGGAGACCTACGCCGCCGCACTGGCCGGGCAGGGATACCCGGAGGGGACCGTCGAGGCCGTCGCCGACCTGATGGAGGAGCTGGCCCGCGGGGTTGGCGAACGCGTCGCCGACGGGGTGTACCGCGCCCTGGGACGGGCACCGCGTTCCTTCGGCGACTTCGCCGAGGAGGCGGCCGCCGCCGGAGCGTGGAAGTCCTGAACGAGGTCAGGAACGGCGCGCCTCGGCCAGGAGGGCGCCGGGCGAACGGCCACGGACGCGTTTGAAGGCGTTGCTGAACGCGAATCCGTCGGAGTAGCCGACGCGACGGGCGACCGACGCCACGCTCGCGCCGTTCTCGCGCAGCATGTCCGCCGCCAGCGTCATCCGCCACTCGGTCACGTACGCCATGGGCGGCGCCCCGACCAGTTCGGTGAACACCCGGGCGAACGCGGCCCGTGACAACCCGGCCTCCCCCGCCATGCTCGCGACCGTCCAGGGACGGCCGGGATCGTCGCGCAGGGCGCGCAGCACACGCCCGACACGCGGATCGGCCAGCGCGCGGTATCCGGCGGGGGGTTCGGCGTCGGGGCGGGCGAACCAGCAGCGCAACGCCTTGACCAGCAGCATGTCGAGCAGCCGGTCGAGGACGATCTGCTGCCCCGGCTCCTCGCTGAGGATCTCGACGGCCAGCAGGCCCAGCAGCGGCGCCAGGTCCTGGCCGCCCTGGACGATCGCCAGGTCCGGCAGGGAGCGCAGCAGCCGGTCGCCGACGTCGCCCCGGATCGGATATCCGGCGACGACGAACGTGCCGGCCGCCTCGCCGCTGAGCCCGCAGGTCCGGGGACCGAGGACGAGGTCGTCGGCGTCCAGCACCGGCCCGTCGCCGACCGTGTAACAGGTGGTCTCGTCCTCGATGACGATCCGGGGCGGGGTGGCCGGGTCGTCGGCGACGGAGAACGGCCTGCCGCCCCGGATCAGCGCGACGTCTCCCCTGCGCAGCGGCTCCGGCGCCGAGCCGTCCATGAGGATCCAGGCGTCCCCGGTGAGCACGGTGACCAGGCCGAGCGGGACCGGCCCGGTGAACCGGACGTTCCACGGCGGTTCGACCACCGAGCGGCAGAACACCGCCCCTCGCGCTCGCACACCCCCGAGATAGTCGTCAAGGAAGTCCATGATGAGACGATCTCACATGCGGATCGGTTCTATGACCACGAATCGTCCAGAGCGCCATGGACATCGCGTCGGTGAATTGACGAGGCCGATTCCGCCGTGAAAGACTGACCCCGGCAGAGAGGTTGACGCTCATAGTAAATGTGGCGTCCCGTTTGTCATTTGCGCTATTCTGCTGCCCTCGCGCTGTCCGCTCACGTCCCCGGATCCTTCCGGGGCGTTTGGCATGCGCGCAGTCGATTCCATCCGTGCTTCCCGGAAGGACATCTGTTGGCAGCCTCGCGCAACGCCTCCGCCGTACCCGCTGGTCCCCGTCGCGTGTCGTTCGCACGTATTCAGGAGCCGCTCGAA